>JBGUPL010000056.1:0-66608 GCA_045130275.1 Bacteroidales bacterium | reverse complement strand
GGCACCCGAGCGGCGATGCAATCCCGACATCATGGCCAAGCATTATGAGAAGCACCATACCGAAATGGAAGAGTTGCACCGCTATCTTCAAAGTGCTGTTGCCGACAGTTGTGCTGTCACCTTGGAATTCAAGGGGAATAGGCTGGAGATGTTCCATGTGTGCGCAGGAGAGGGCGACGAACACCACTATTCAAACTTTTGGAACGAAGAGGCGCGTGAAAAAAGGGATTCGTTGATGTGCGTGGTGGGGCTGACCCAGGAGGAATACGACGGCATCCGCCAGCGACTTAAGAAGATGGGTTGTGTCGGCATAGAATATTCTCAAACCACCCCCGATTTGGTGAAAATCTGGTTTCGCCGAGTGGGAATGGGAAGGTATGATTATATTATCAACAGTCGATCTATGACGGACGAGGAGAAATCCACTGCTATGGAGAATCTGGATCTGATTCCCTATAACGACCATTGCACTTTCCAATATGGCGGTGGTGCTATCGGGCCGCAGACGTTCAGCCAAGAGGAGAAAGAGGATTTTTTGAAACGGCACAAGCCGTGGTAGCGGATAATTCTTATTTTTGCAGAAAGAAATGAAAATCAATTAAATATGGAAAAGATAACGTTAAAAGAGAAAATCCAACGAGGACTGGCGGCTGTGTGGGATGCCGTGAAGGGGCATCCCGTGGAGATTGTCATCCTATTATATGTCTGCGTGGCTGGATGTTATGGAAGTTCCCATCCGGATATATTTGATGTGGAAAATGAACCGGCACCGTGGTGGTTCCGGCCGATGTCACTGGCGCCGTTTATGGTGGTAGCGGCCTACTCGCTGCAACCGCTGCGCAAACGCGGCATTTGGTGGCTGCTGCTCTACCTGCTGCCGCTCGCGGGGATGGTGGCCGGGTTTGCCATGCCGTTCCTCCTCGACTGGGTGGAGGAAACCGTCTATTGGATTGCCGTGCTGGCGGCGCTTCCGCTGTGGTTGTGCGTGCGGCACCGGCTCACCGACAACGAACCGTTTGTGCAGCGCAACGTGCAGATGGCCTGGTCGGCGGTGCGGGCGTTGCTCATCGCGGGAATCCTCTATCTGCTGTATGCCGCCATCGCATACACCATCCAATCGCTCTTCGACATTCCTCGCAAAGTCTGGGATGGCTGGTACGAACAAGCGGCGTTGCTGTTGTTTTGCGGATTGGCTCCCGTGCTCTTCTTCGCGATGGAGGACCGTCCCGAAACCATCGAGATCCGCCGTTTCTGGGCTGTTCTGCTGAATTGGGTGCTGACACCCGCGCTGTTGATTTACACCGTGGTACTCTACGTCTATGCCGCCAAAATCCTCTTCACCTGGAACTTGCCGAAGGGCGGGGTCGCCATCATGGTGACGGTTTTCTTCGTGATTTTCTTGTTGGCCAAGATGTTGCAGATGTTGACGGAACCGCAACCCTTCAAGTGGTTCTACGACCATTTCAGTCTGTTCGTCTTGCCGTTGCTGGCACTCTTTTGGACAGGGGTCGCCCGTCGTTTGGCGGACTACGGACTGACAGAATTGCGCTACTATTTACTCTTGGGCGGGGCGTTGATGACGGCGTGCGTGCTGGTGTTCCTGTTCCGCAACCGCCGTGGCTATTTCACGTTGGCAGTGGGATCGTTGGTCGTCGTGTTGTTGACGGTGCTGGTGCCGAGTCTCCGTGGCGAGAAGATCGCGCAACGGGCACAAATCCAGCGCGTGCGCACAATGGCCAAGCAACTCGACCGCCTGAACGACGACGGCACCTTGCGACTTCCTGAACCCAACCCTGCCGACACGTTGCAAATGGTTGAACACCGCAGGCTTTACCAGTCGCTCAACTATTTGGACAACAGGAACGACACGTTGCTCTTGAAGAGCGAGTTCGGCTTCGCCCGGAAGTCGGACTATCTGGAGTCGTTGTCGGAAAAAACCTCCAAATATGCTTCTGCATGGTCGGAAGAATTAGCCCGCGAACAGTTAGAGGAAGAAGTTGAAGTCGAGGAGATACTCCTAAGTGTCTATTTATCGCGCAAGACTTACGAGCCTGTGGATGTGAGTGGCTACCGCCAGATGTACGGGACACCAAACCCTGCCAATGCGGACGAACAACTGTCGATTGGAAACGGCCGGAATATTTCGGCAAATCAGATTTTCCGGGAGCAGTTGCAAAGGCTTGGTTGTCAGGACATGTCGCCTTCGAGGTCTTGGATAAAGGATCATGAGGACGAGTTGCTGATTTATCGCACCGACAGTTTGTTGCTTTGTTTCAATAAGTTGGAATTGGAGCGGATGACCTCCGACAGCACTTGGGAAGTGAGTTATTTTGACTGGGTGGTGCTGGTGAAGTAGGAGCCAACGTTTCCAACGTTGGTCTGATGAATGTTTGTTGCGACGCTTGGAAGCGAATGATGTTTGTTGCGACGCTTGGAAGCGTCGCCCCCTATTCGAATTCAATTAAGAATTAAGTATGAAGAGGCAAACCATTTTTTTCGTATCTTTGCCGTTTCAAAATCTGATACGTTGGAAGAGCAAGATATAAAGAAAA
The DNA here is from genome assembly GCA_045130275.1 of Bacteroidales bacterium. GTDB lineage: Bacteria > Bacteroidota > Bacteroidia > Bacteroidales > WCHB1-69 > F23-D06. The sequence continues at coordinate 64,056 of JBGUPL010000056.1, read as the reverse complement.
TACGTAATACACTGAGAGATACGAAGACGATTACCATCGTTTTCCATTTCAATCCCGACGGCGATGCGTTGGGCAGTGCGTTGGCGTTATATCACTATTTTGAGGATGATGGGTACACGGTTTCGGTGATTTCGCCCAACCCGTTCCCCAATTTCCTGCAGTGGATGCCCGGAGCCGACAATATCGTTGTCGCTCAGGAGAACCTCACGGAAGCCCGCAAGCGCATCAAGGAGGCGGACATGCTATACATCGTCGATATGAATGCGCCGCACCGCGCCGGCCAGGATCTTCAGAACTCAATTGTCAAATCCTCCGCTTTCAAAGTGTTGATAGACCATCACGTGCAGCCCGACATCAAGTGCGATGTGATGTACTCCACGCACCTCACCTCCTCGGCTTCCGAGCTGGTTTACAATTTCCTGTATCGTTTTCTCACGCCCGATAAGCCTGTCTCAAAGGAGATTGCCGAGTGCCTTTACGTGGGTATCATCACGGACACGGGTTCGATGTCCTATACTTGCGACTTCCCTGATTCGTACGATGTGTTGCGCTGCCTTATCGAGGCCGGTGTCAACGGGGAGGAGATTCATCGCAAGGTCTATGACAACTACACGGAGAGTCGCATGAAACTGCTTGGGCTGGCTCTGTCGCAGCGTATGGTGGTGATGTCGGAGTATGGTGCTTCCTATATGTATCTGACTAAAAAGGACTTGAAAGACAACGGATTTCAGATTGGCGATACGGAAGGTTTCGTGAATTATGGGTTGTCGATGGGGGCGGTGCATTTCACAGCTTTCTTCACAGAGCGCGACAACCGTATCCGCGTGTCATTCCGCTCCAAGGGCATTGTGGACGTGAATCTGTTTGCTCGCAAGTATTTCGATGGCGGCGGTCACGCCAATGCCGCGGGAGCCTTCTATCACGGCACGATGGAAGAGGCCATCGTCCATTTCGAGAATGCCGTCAGGGAAAATGCGCAGTTGCAAAAATAGGAATATGCGTAAGCTTTTGTGTCCCATGTTGATTTTGTTGCTTGCCGCCGGTTTTGCCGCTTGTGGCGACCGCAAGGCTACCGGTTCGGTTGTCTCCTCTTCGGAAAGCCCGAAGGAGGACAAGGACGCGCCTTACGTAGAGGGCAACAAAAACATCATGCGCCGTGAGAACGAAGAGATGCAGATGTTCATCCGGCGTTACGGCTGGAACATGCAGCGCACCTCCACCGGACTATACATCCAGGTGTTGGAACCCGGCAGTGGGGATTTGTTCAAGGAAAACGACCGCGTGGCGATGGAATACCGCACTTTTTTGCTGTCCGGAGAGCAGGTTTACAGTTCCGACAGCAACGGGGTGAAAGTCTTCATGGTGAAACGTTCCGAGGAGATTGACGCCCTTCATGAGGCGGCACAACTGCTGCGACCCGGCGCGAAGGCCCGTCTGGTCATCCCGTCCTACCTCGGCTACGGCGTTGCCGGCGACGGCGACCGCATCCAAGGACTGCAACCTTTCATGATGGAAATCAGGATCTTGGAAAGTGACGAAAAAATCCCTGAAACATTTATCCCTACCCCCTATAGCAATTAGTTGAGAAAATGAGAGGAAACCATATTATCTGGATTTTAGTGGTGCTGTTATGCTTGACCGCCTTTTCCTGCCAAAAATACAGCGGGTTCAAGCGTTCGTCTGGTTTCTATTACCAATACCATATTCAAAACGAAGGCAATGCACGGCCGGAAACCGGCGACTTCGTGGAGGTGAACATGTCCTTGAGGGTCGATGATGAGGTGCTCTCTCCGATGACCCGCAACAATATGCTGATTGATGATCTGTACCACGGTGACATCTACTCCGCTTTGCGTCAGATGCATTTGGGCGACAGCGCGACGTTTATCTTCGATGGCAAGAAATTTTACGAACAGTTCCTCGGCATGGGCGATTATCCGTACGGTGGAAAGCCGGTTATTGCGGATGTCAAGTTGCTGAAAATCATGTCGAAAAAGAGTATTGAGATGGCGGAAGATCAATTTCGTGAACAACGGAAGGAACTTCGAATGCGTGAGGATTCGCTGATTTATGCGTATGCCAATGAACACCATTTGAACAGCATACACAAGGGAATTTACTACACTTGTAATAGAAAGGGCAACGGTCCCAAGGCCAAGAAAAACAAGACTGTTCAGATTTTGTTCCGTGCATTAAGGCTGGACAACACGGAGTTTGAAAGGATGATGAACCCCAATGACCCCTGCACGTTCGTTGTGGGGAAGGACCAGATCGCCCGTGGGGTGGATATCATGGTTCAGGAGATGAACGAAGGCGACCAGATCACGGTTGTGGTGCCCTCGTCCCTGGCGTTTGGCGACATGGGAAGCGAAGTGTATGGTATCCCGCCTTTCACGCCGGTGGTATATGAAATCGAATTGTTGAAAGTGATGAAAAAATAATTATTAATCGAAAAAAAAAGACAAAAATGAAGAAAAATCTCACAAAATTAGCTTTAATCGGTTTGGCAGTGGCCACCGTGTTGGCATTTGGTGCTTGTAGCAAATACAAAGGTTTCAAGAAGACCAAGTCAGGAATCTATTATCAGTTTTATGGCGATATCCATGATACGGCTGATCAACCGCGCACCGGTGATCTCGTGGGTCTGCTGTTGTCGTTGCGTGCAGGCGATTCCCTTCTGATCCCGATGATGCCCAACGAGATGCTGATGGACTCCCTCTACGAGGGCGATATGTTCGAAGCGCTGCGCATGATGCATGTGGGCGACAGTGCCACCTTTATTCTGGATGGCCCTCAGTTCTTCGAGAAAATGATGGGCCCCGGTCAGGAATACAACTTCGGTGAAGACCCGCTTTATTTGGATGTGAAACTCTATGGTTTGATGAAAAAAGCTGATTTCGAGAAAGCAAAAGCCGAATTCGAGGCGCAACTCGACGACCGCAAAGCGAAGGAAACAGATGAAATCGCCAAATATCTGGAAGAAAACCCTGGTTTGAAGCAGCAGTCCACCGGTGTCTATGTGAAAACCGTCAAGAAGGGCAACGGCGAAAAGGTGGAACCCCTGCAGAATGTGAAAGTGCACTATACCGGCCGTTTTGTCGATGGCACAGTGTTCGACAGCTCTGTGGAACGCGGCGAGCCGTTCACGTTCACTGTCGGTGCTGGTCAGGTGATCCCCGGTTGGGATGCCACCGTCTCCAATATGAAAGTGGGTGACAAAGTGACCGTTCTCATCCCCTCCGAGCTCGCTTACGGCGAGGGCAGACAAGGTATTCCTCCGTATTCTCCGCTGGTGTTTGACATTGAGTTGCTGGAGATTGTGAAGTAGCTGTTGGCTGTTAGCTGTTGGCTGTTAGTTGTTGGCTGGTTAGCTAAAAATGTAAAAAAGCAAAAGGATGTCGGAACAGAATTATGCGTTACGGATTGCGCAGGCGCTGAACCTTTCTGAGGAACAGGTGCGGAACACGTTGGACTTGTTGGAGACCGGCGCGACGATTCCGTTTATTTCTCGTTACCGAAAAGAGGCCACGGGCTCGTTGGATGAGGTACAGATTGGAAACATCAAAGACTTGTATGCCAAGTGGTTGGAGTTGGACAAACGGCGCGCCGCCATCTTGGACTCCATCTCCGAACAAGGCAAGTTGACCCCCGAACTGCGCGAGAAGATTGAGCAGGCAGATTCGATGAGTGTCTTGGAAGATCTTTATCTGCCGTACCGTCCGAAGCGGAAGACACGTGCGTCGGTGGCTGAGGAGAAAGGTTTACAGCCGTTGGCCAAGCTTTTGTTGTCACAGCGTCAGCTTGATTTGGAGCGTGAGGCCTCCCGGTTCGTCAGCGAGGAAAAGGGTGTGGCTTCTGTCGAAGAGGCTCTTTCCGGCGCCCGCGACATCATCGCCGAACGTGTCAGTGAGAATCCTGGGTTGCGCAACCGCCTGCGCCAGACGTTTCTGCGCTACAGCCGCATCTCCACACGCCTGATCCCCGACAAGGTTGACGAGGACGAGAAATATCGCATATACTACAAGGCCGAGGAGCTGTTGGCGAAAGCCCCGTCGCACCGCATCTTAGCCATGCTGCGCGGCGAGGAAGAGGGCATTCTGCGCGTGCATATTGCGCCCGATGAGGAGAGAACCCTTGCCGATATGAAGCGCCGTCTCATCAAAAACAACAGCAACGGTGCCCAACAGGTCTGGATGGCCGCCACCGATGCGTACAAGCGGCTGCTGCAGCCGCAGATGGAGACGGAAATGCGCAAGTTTTACAAGGAGAAGGCTGACAAGGAGGCCATCTCCGTCTTTACGAAGAATGCGCGTCAGCTGCTTTTGGCGGCGCCGTTGGGACAGGTCACCACGCTTGCCATTGATCCCGGCTTCCGCACCGGCTGCAAAGTGGTGATCCTCAACCCGCAGGGCAAACTGCTCTATAACGAGACGATTTATCCGCATCCGCCGGTGGCGCAGTATAAGCTCGCTTCCGACAAACTGAAGCGCTTAGTGCTTCAATATCAAGTGGATGCCATTGCCATTGGTAACGGTACCGCAGGTCGTGAGACCGAGAATTTTGTCCGTCATATCCCCTTTGAGCGAGAGGTGAAGGCTTTTATGGTGAACGAGAGCGGGGCGTCGGTTTATTCGGCGTCGCCCGTGGCCCGTGAGGAGTTCCCCGATTACGATGTGACCGTGCGGGGTGCTGTTTCCATAGGCCGGAGACTTATGGACCCGCTTGCCGAGTTGGTGAAAATCGACCCCAAATCCATCGGGGTGGGGCAGTACCAGCACGATGTGAACCAGAAAATGTTGCAGGAGAGTTTGCAGACCACCGTGGAGAGTTGCGTCAACTATGTGGGCGTGGAACTGAATACGGCAAGCAAACAGCTGCTCTCGTACGTGTCGGGAGTGGGACCCGCGTTAGCGCAAAACATTGTCGATTACCGCAACGAGAACGGTCCTTTTTCCTCGCGGGAGTCGTTGAAGAAAGTGCCGAGGTTCGGTGCGAAGGCGTTCCAGCAAGCGGCTGGATTCCTGCGCATTCGCGGAGCTGAAAACCCGCTTGACGGGAGCGCGGTGCACCCTGAGAGTTACAAGGTTGTCGGGAAGATGGCGAAAGACCTCTCCTGTTCCGTTTCCGACCTGATGAAAAACAAGGAACTCCGTGAAAAAATCGTCTTGAAAAACTACATCACCGATGTTGTCGGGATGCCAACTTTGGAAGACATCATGAAGGAGTTGGCGAAACCCGGTCGCGACCCGCGCACGCAGTTCGAGATGTTCGAGTTTGACAAAAACGTGCATACCATCCGCGATCTCACGATCGGTATGGTGCTTCCGGGCATCATCACCAATATCACCAATTTCGGCTGTTTTGTCGATGTTGGCGTGCACCAGGACGGTCTCATCCACATCAGTCGCCTGAGCGACCACCGAATCTCCGACCCGTCTGAGGTGGTGCATCTCAATCAGAAGGTCATGGTGCGCGTGGAAAATGTTGAGGTGGAGCGGAAAAGGATAAGTCTTGCCCTGGAAAAGGAGTGACGGCAGTGTCCGTTTTCCTTTTTTTTTCATAATGCGCAGGGGTATGATTTTTTTTATTACTTTTGCTACGCTTTATTTTAGCGAAAGTATTTTTATAACTTGTTGAAAATTAGTAATATTAAATAAATTCAAGTATGAAAAAATTAACAGACAACACCTCTTTGGGCAAGCTTATTCTGCTTTGCAACTTGGTGGTTTTGGCCCTTTTCATCATTTCAATGCTTTTTTTGATGAAATTTGACAAGACCAATAAGGCCGTCATTCAAGAGCGTAACCATTACAACAATTTGTATGAATCTTACGCCATGGCGCAGCACCCGCTCAAACAGGATAGTGCCGAAGTGGCGTATTATCAGTACAAACTCGACACCCTCCAGCAGAAAACTGCTGCCACTAAGGATGAGAAAAAGGCCCTTGCCGAAAGCATCGAAGTGACAAAGCAAACGCTGGCTGACAAGAAGAAACAACAGGTGGACAATCTGGCCAAGTTGGCCGAATTGGAGCAGGAGTTCGCTCCCACGCAAGCCACTTGGGATCAGTTGAATGCTGACAACAACTCTGCCAAGAAGAAATTCTGGGTGATAGCTTGCATCACCATCCTCGCTTTCCTCTTGAAGACTTTCCTCTTTGCCGTTTGGGGTGCCCGGAACAATAAGAACCTTCACGAAATCGCTCCTTGGATGAAGGATGGCATGAAACCCTGGATGTCCTATGTCGCATGGTTCGTCCCTGTTTACAATCTCATCAAACCCCTTTCCTTTTTCAAGGAGGTGTGGGGAGAAACGGATTATGCCCTTGAAAATGCCGGTGTGGTCGCCAGAGAGGAAAACAAGATTGACAATTCCGGTCTTATCATGACCATTTGGTGGGGCTTCCTTTTGGTGAGCGTCTGGTTGATGAACTTCATCCTTTTCAGCACGTTCTTCCGCGAAGGCGCTTTCTTCACCAAGGCAAACCATGGCACGATGGTTGTCGTTGCCATCATCATTATGGTGATTTGCATCTGCCTGGAGACTTTGCTGATTTGGCAATACAACAAGAAGAATAAACAATTATTGGAAAATGAGAGCAAGTTCTAAAAAAGAACTTTTTCATAATCTGTTGTGTTTTTGGAAAGCAGGGCCTTGGTCCTGCTTTTTTATTGCCCTGCTTTTGGGGTGTTAAGGCAGGACTTTTTCAATGGTTGACCAAAGCAGTTCGGCGGTGCGATCCCAGGTGAATAGGTTTTGCCGGGCCGTGCCGTTGTTTATCAGGCAGTTTCGAAGATGCTGGTCTTGCATCAGAGCAGCCATGGCTTCGGCTATCTCTTTCGGCTGCTGGGGATCCACAATCAAGGCGGCGTCACCCGCTATTTCCGGCATGGCGGAAACGTTCGAGGTGATGACTGGTACGTGGGCGTTGAATGCATCCACAATGGGCAGTCCGAAGCCTTCGAACAAGGATGCGTACAGCACCGCCAAAGTGGAAGCGGTGAGTTCGCAAACCACATCGAGGGGCTGCCGCCCGAGCATGATCACATCGTCCTTGTGGCGCATTTGCAGGTAAGTGTCTTCGATTTCACCAGCCCACCATTTCTTGTCGCCCACTACCACCAATTTGACGGGATTGGGCTGCATCTCTTTGAACATATCATACGCTTTGAAGATGTTGTCCAGATTTTTGCGCTTGTGGATAAGTCCCACGAAAAGGAAAAAGTCTTCGCCGTTTGTGAAACGTTGCTTTACGAGTGCTTGTTGGCTGTCTTCCAAGGGTTTGTAGGCAGCGTTGGAACCACTGTACACCAAGCTGATTTTTTCCTCGGGGACGTGAAAGCTTTTGATGATGTCCTGTCTGCTGAATTCGGAGACTGTGGCCAGCCGAGTGGCTTTCCGGGCAAAAATCGGGAAAAATCGGTCGTAGTAGCGGCGTACCGTGGGCGGTACGAACTCGGGGTGGTGCAGGAAGTTGAGGTCATGAATGACGTTGACAACCGGGATTTTCAGCTTTGTCGGAATCCATCCGTCGGTGGAAAGGAAAAGGTCGGGTTTTATCTTTCTGAGTTGGTAGGGAATCCCGTATTCGAAAAAAAGATACCAAAGGTATGGGTGCCGGGCTTGTGGATAGGCCACCATAGGGGTGACGTTCTCGCCGAAGACAAACGACTCGTCGTACGGACGGTCAAAGAGGAAAAAAAAATGATGCTCGGGATGCTGGCGGGTGATGCGGCGGAGGTTCTCGTAGGTGAATTGTCCGATACCCTCCAGTCTGTTTTTCAGCAACAGGCGTGTGTTGACAGCAATTTTCATATTACCGGGGAACAGTTGGGCAACGAATGGTGAGGCTTAGTGACTTTCTTTCTTGTCGCTGCTGGTGCGGTAGGTGTATTCGTCAGAGGCATTGCCTGTTTCCATCTCGTGCTCGGGTACGGAAGAAGCCGGCTCGATATCCTTGATGTTCAACTGGGTGCTCACCACGTTGTTCCAACGGTTTTCTTCAACATGATAGAGGACGTTGAAGGGTTTGGAACCCTCGATGATAGGCAGATGGGTCTTTTGGTTGAAGGCTATGCCGTCGAAAGAATTGCTGCGTTCGTAGGGACTTAATATCCTGCATTTCAAGTGTTTGTCACCAACAATACGGGCATTGCCTTCGTCCACAACGCCGTCAGTCTCAAAAATAGGTTCCATATTTCCGGGACCGAACGGGGCGAATTTTTTCAAGTTTTGCAAGAACGTCGGGGTGATTTCAGACAATTTCAGCATCATATCAACGGTGATCTCCGGTTCATAGGAAGACTCGTCCAGGTTTTCTTTCACATACTCTTCAAAGCGTTGTGAAAACTCCTCGTAGTTTTCCTCCTTCATGGTAAGTCCTGCGGCGTATTTGTGTCCTCCGAAGTGTTCAAGCAGATCAGCGCAGGAGTCGATGCCGTCGTAAATGTTGAATTCTTTGACGGAGCGAGCTGATCCGGTGATCAGGCCGTCATCGGATCGCATAAGCACGATGGTGGGTTTGTAGAATTCTTCCACCAGACGGGAAGCCACGATGCCGATGATGCCCTTCTCCCATTGGGGGTTGTAGATGACGATGCTCTTGCGGTTCTCGAATTCGTGGGAATTCCGGATCATATCCATCGCCTCTTCGGTGGCGTTTTTGTCTTTCTGTTTCCGCTCGTTGTTCTGTTTATTGATGCGTGTGCTGATTTCCATGGATTTGTCCTCGTCTTCCACAATAAAGAGGCGGACGGACTCCTTGGCACTTTTGATTCTGCCCGCGGCGTTGATGCGTGGTCCGACGTAAAACACGAGGTCGGAGATGGAGATGACCCTGGTGAAGAACGTGTCCTCGCGGAACGGGGGGTAAGTCCTCATTTTGATGCCCGCTTGGTCAAGGATGGTCCGGATGCCCATGCGGGGCACTTTATTGATCATTTCCAGGCCGAAATGGGCGAGGATGCGGTTTTCTCCGGTGATGGCCACGATGTCGCAGGCAATGCTCACGGCGACCAAGTCCATGCGTTTCAGCCACAGCTCGTCCGGCAATTCGTTTTTGATGCAATAGCCCTGCACCAGTTTGAATCCGACGCCGCAGCCCGAAAGTTCTTTGTAGGGGTAGGTGCAATCCTTGCGTTTCGGGTCCAGGATGGCCAGAGCATTGGGCAGGGTGTCACCCTCGAGGTGATGGTCTGTGATGATGACATCGATGCCGTATTGGTTGGCCAGATCCACCATGTCGTTGGCTTTGATGCCGCAGTCGAGGGATATCAGCAGGTTGATGCCGTTCTCCTTGCAGAAGTTGATTCCTTTTTCTGTGATACCGTAGCCTTCCGTGTAGCGGTCGGGGATATAGAACTTGATGAATTCGTGTGCGTCGGAGCCGCGGATTTCGCACAGGAAGGAATAAACCAGCGCGACGGCGGAGGTGCCGTCCACATCGTAGTCGCCATATACCATGATTTTCTCATCGTGGATGATGGCTTTGGAAAGGCGTTCCACGGCTGTATGCATGTCCTTCATGAGGAAGGGGTCATGCAATTTATCAATGTTGGGCTCAAAAAAGTCGCGCGCCTGTTGCACGGTGGTGATGCCACGCTGAGCGAGAAGAATGGCCAATGGCCGCTCAATGTGCAGATGCTCACATAGTTGTGAGACCACTGCCTCGTCAGGGAGCTCTTTTATGACCCAATGTTTCTTCATTTTATGAATTTAAAAAACGCGCCGCAAATATAAAGATTATTTTTTAATAGTTCAACTATATATTTCCGATTTTCATTTTTTTATCGATATCGGTGATATACTGCTTCATCTTCTTGTCTGTCTCACTGAGATTTCGGATGGTCCGGCAGGCGTGCAGAACCGTCGCATGGTCTTTGTTTCCGCAGTATGCGCCGATGACCGAGAGGGGCAGGTGCGTGTATTTTTTGGCAAAATACATGCTGATTTGTCGCACTTGGACGATCTCCCGTTTTCGGGTTTTCGCGTTGATGGCCTCCACGGAGATGCCGAAGTAGTCGCACACGATTTTCTGGATATATTCGATGGAAATCTCCTTGGCGGTGGATTTCACGTATTTGTCCACCATTTCGCGGGCGAGTTCCAGGGTGATGTCACGATGGTTGAGCGAGGCTTGTGCGAGGATGGCAATCATGGCGCCTTCCAACTCGCGGGTGTTGGCGGTGATGCGCAACGCGAGGTAGTCGATCACTTCCTTCGAGAACTCGATGCCGTTGTTTTCCAGTTTCTTGGTGATGATGGCGGTTCGGGTTTCCAGATCGGGCACCTGCAGGTCGGTGGCGAGACCCCATTTGAAGCGGTTGAGCAGCCGGGGTTCGAACCCCGTGATGTCCACCGGCGATTTGTCGGAGGTCATGATGATCTGCTTCTTGAGCTGATGCAAATGGTTGAAAATCTGGAAGAATGCCTCCTGGGTTTTGGTCTTGTTGCCGGATATGAACTGGATGTCGTCGATGATCAGCATGTCCACGGCTTGGTAGAACCAGTAGAAATCGTTGAGGTTGTCGCTCTTCACGGCTTCCATGTATTGCTGGTAGAAGGTGTCAGCGCTGACGTAGATGACGATTTTGTCGGGGAAGTTGATTTTGGTCTGGATGCCGATGGCGTTCACGAGGTGTGTTTTTCCCAGTCCCACCTCGGAATAGATGAAAAGCGGGTTGAAAGGGGTCTGGCCGGGGGATTTGGCAATGGACATGCCGGCGGCGACGGCCAGGCGGTTGCAGTCGCCCACCACGTAGTTGTCGAAAGTGAGGGTCTCGGAGAGGTTTGAGGGAATGCGCTGCTTTTTGATACCGGGCACCACAAACGGGCCGGGGATATCCTTGCGGTCCATGGCGTTGACATCCAAGGGAGGCATCATCAGCGGGTTCTTGACCGATTTCCTCGGGGAGGAAGATATGGTGATGGAAGCGTTTTGAGAGGGCGTTTTCCCTCGTTCCACAAGGACTTTGTAACGGAGCTTGGCCTCATTGCCCAGCAGTTTCCGGATGGAGGAGCGCAGCAGGTCAACGTATTGCTCCTCCAGGATCTCTTTGTACCAGAGACTGGGCAATTCGATGGTGAGCATCTTGCGGTCAAGGGATACGGCGTTAATGGGCTCGAAAATAGTGGAGTAAACTTCCGGCGAAACGGTGTCCCGTATGATCTCCAAACATTGACTCCAAACCGTAGTATATGAGGGTATCTCTTTGTCCATTTTCACTTCAGTTTTCTTTAAATATTGTTATAACGCTAGAAATCAATAAGTTTTAGTAATCAAATATTACATTTTTTGAACTCGCAAAATTAACAAAAAAAAAGTTCAAAAAAATTATTTTAACCTATTGATTTTTTGAAAAAAAAATGTATGAAATCGTAAAGACGGCTAGGACAGCAAGTTATGAAACTCCTCATATTTCCCCACATCCATCCAACGGTCGTCATCGTGAGTGTAGGCGCAGATGCGGTGGCTCGACGAACGGTTGAGGTAGAACTGCGTGATGGAACTCTTCTCCACGGTGGGGATGGTGCGGGCCAGACGTGTGTTGAGAACGTGTATTCCGCTGAAAGCCAAATCAATGGGATTATCTGAAGGGCGCGTGACGATGCGATCGCCCGTCTTCACATTCCGCCATCCGCAGAGTTGCCGGTCGGCTTCGTCGAACAAAAAATAGCGTTGCGTCGTCCGGTGTCTCACCGCAAGGGTGGCCTCGGCATTGCCCGAAATATGGTGTTCTATCAGTTTGCGCAGATTGATGTCAGACAAGATATCCACATTGTGGATAAGCAGCAGGTCGCTTTGGTCCCACAAGGGCTCGGCGAACTTGAGACCGCCGGCTGTGTCGCGGAGATAGGCGCGCTCGTCGGATATCCGGATTCGGTCCGCGAGGGGATGCGCACGCAAGGCATCCAACATGAGGTCCGGGAAATGGTAGATGTTGACAATGATGTCTGTGATCCCGCTTTCGAACATCCTTTCTAAAACATTGTCCAACAATGTTTTGTTGTTGTATTTGACGAGCGCTTTGGGCCTGTCGGCCGTGAGCGGGTAGAGCCGTGTGCCCAGCCCCGCTGCGAATATGAAACCGGTAATCTTCATTATGCTTGGTTTTAGAGGCTGCAAAAGTAACAAAAAGATGTTGATTACATCTTTCCGGATGTGGATTTTTTTTTGTGAAATGTGCTATTTTTGCAGTTTTAAGAAATAATGTGCGATTATGAAAAAGGCAATATTCATGGCGATAGTAAGCCTCGCCCTAGTTTTCACGGCTTGCAAAGATAAGACGGTCTCCACCCAGTATACTATCGGATGTTTAGGTTATCAGTCGGGCATGATGGAAGATACAGAATGGGAGGCATTGGAGAATTATTTTTCCACACATGTGGATTACAACAAACATGTCGTTTTTGAAGGAAAGTCGCTGGCTGAAAATGACGCTCAAGCCAAGGCTTTGTATGAAAGCCAGGCTGAAAAGCTGGATAAGGAATATGTCTGCTCTTTGATTGGAGGGGGAGACTATTTCATCTATGGCATTGCGACCGTTAACGCGGATGGTGGCTATCGCATCATCAAGGCCATGCGCTTCCAGGAAAGCGGGGCGATGGAGGTCGAAGACTAACCCTGCCGAGTCCTGACCCTTTCTTTAAGCATGGGGACAAACAGACAGTCCCCAAAATTCTCTTCTTCATATTCCGAATCGCTGATTTTCACGATTCGTTTCATCGTTTGGGACTCCACGCCTACGGGGATGACCATGATTCCGCCTGTGACCAGCTGGTCAAGAAGGGCCTGCGGGATATTTGGGGCACCGCAAGTGACGATGACGCGGTCGTAAGGCGCGAATTGAGGGTATCCTTTGAATCCGTCTCCGAAATAGGTCACGACTGACGGCGCCAGTTTGTCCAGCAACGGTTTGGTCTGTCTGAACAACGCGATTTGCCGCTCAATGGTGTAGACTTTTGCGCCCATGGCGTGGAGAATGGCAGACTGGAATCCGGATCCCGTGCCGATTTCCAACACTTTCATGCCGCTCTTCACTTCCAACAGCTGTGATTGAAATGCAACGGTGGACGGTTTTGAAATGGTCTGGTCGGTGGTCAGTTTCAGAGCCTCGTCCTCATAAGCCCGGGGCCAAAGCAAGGATTCCAGAAAACGGTGCCGTTCCACTTTGTCGAAAGCGGCGAGCACGTTCTCGTCCGTGATGCCCTTTTGCCTGAGCAGTTCGATCAGACGTTTCTTTTGTCCGAGTAACAGGTAATTTTCCGTTGCCATAATCCCGTTTTTTCTGATTTTACCGCTGTAGAGACGTCTCACGCAATGTCTCTACAAGGATTGTTTAGAATCCAAAGGAAGAGCCGTCGAAGCAGTGGGTGCAGATGCGCTCCTTGGGAAGTCCTATTGCATTCGTGATGGTGTCCAACGTGTTGAATTTCAGCGTATCGACCCCAAGATGCTGACGGATGATCTCCACCATCTTGGCATATTCGGGCGTGGTGCTGTCCATGTAGCGGTGCAGGTTCTTGTGGCTGTCGCCCTCCAATTCTTCGATGACACGGCGGGTGATGAGTTCCAGTTCCGTCTTGGAAGCCGAGAAGTTGAGAAACTCGCAGCCGTAAAGCAGCGGCGGACAGCTGATGCGGATATGCACCTCCTTGGCGCCATACTCGTACATCTTCTTCACGTTGTCGCGCAACTGCGTGCCGCGCACGATGGAATCGTCGCAGAAAACGACCCGTTTGCCCTTCAGCAGATCGCGGTTGGGGAGCAGCTTCATTTTGGCCACGTGCTCGCGCATCTCCTGAGTGACAGGCATGAAGCTACGCGACCAAGTGGGGGTATATTTGACGATGGCGCGCTGGTAGGGGATTTGCTTGCCGTTGGAATACCCGATGGCCATGCCGATGCCGGAGTCGGGGATGGGAGCCACGAAATCGACTTCCGTGTCATCGGTTTTGCCCATGGCATAGCCGAGGGCGTAACGTGCGCTCTCCACGTTAATGTCCTCGTAATTCACTGATGGATAGCCGTAATAAATCCACAAGAACGAACAAATCTGCATCTGATAGTTCGGGGCGAGTAACTGTTTGATTCCGTCAGCGGTCACTTTGACAATCTCCCCGGGGCCTACATAGTATTCCGTCTGGTAATCGAGATTGGCGAAACTGTGGTTGTCGAATGAGACGGCATGACCGTAGTCGTTTTTGCCGATCACGATGGGCGTGCGTCCGTAAAAGTCGCGGGCGGAAATGATGCCGTCCTCCGTCAGGATCAGGATGGAGCAGGATCCTTTCAATTTGCTATATACATATTGAATGCCCTCCACGAAGTCGTGTTTGCGGGTGATCATCAGTGCGACAAGCTCGGTGGGGTTGGTGCTGCCAGAGCTCAGTTCGGTGAATTGCTGGTTGCAATCGAGGCATTCTTTTTCTAACTCGCTGATGTTGTTTATTTTACCAACGGTGGATATGGCAAAACGCCCGAGGTGGGAGTTCACCACGATGGGTTGTGCATCCGTGTCGCTGATGACGCCGATGCCCGAAGTCCCGATGAATTTTCCAAGTTCGGCATCGAATTTGGTGCGAAAATAGGAGTTTTCAATATTATGAATGGAACGGCGGAATAGCTTGAGCTCCTGATGATAGGTTACTATTCCGCCGCGTTTTGTCCCAAGATGGGAGTGATAGTCCACCCCGTAAAACAAATCTGCAATGCAAGGTTTGGTCGAAACGACCCCAAAAAATCCACCCATAGGTTTAGTGCTTTTGTTTGATTGTCAAAAAGTTAACATGTAGGAAAAGAATGATTTCCACGGGTGGCAATAATACGTTTTTTAAGTCTGCGAACGATGGTTTACGGCCTTCTTTTTATGAACAAAATTTGTTGATAACGCCCGGGGCGGGGTGGATTATGAAATTTTGATGATTTCCTCATAGATGAGGTCGATGGCATCCGGCAGGGCGAAACGTTTGATGTTGTCGGCCAGAACCTGCATTCGGTCTGAATCGCTCACCAGCTGCATCAGCGTGGGAATCAGTTTCTCCGGAGCCTCCTTGTCGGTGATGAACAGCGCGGCGTCCTTGGTGGAGAGCGCTTTGGCGTTGAAGGTCTGGTGGTCTTCGGCGGCGTACGGGAACGGCACGAGGATGGTGGGCGCCCCCACGATGGCCAGCTCCGCGAGTGCGAGCGCACCCGCCCGCGAGACGATGACATCCGCCATGCTGTACGCATCGTTCATGTTCTTGATGAACGGCACGATGCGGATATGCTCATCCTGTTCTTTCAGCAGTTCGGGGTCTATGTTTTTGTAGAATTGTTCTCCTGTCTGCCAAAGAAGCTGCAAGTCCGCCTTGCGAAAAACATCCAGGTTGGCGGCCATGGTTTGGTTGAAGGTGCGTGCGCCGAGACTTCCGCCGACCACCAGAACAGTCTTCTTTTCCGGAGTGAAGTTGAAATATTGGTAGGCATCCGCTTTTTTTCGTTCCAGCTGCAGAATCTCCTTGCGGATGGGGTTGCCGGTTTTGATGATCTTCTCGGCGGGGAAAAAACGCTCGAGCCCGTCGTAGGCCACGCAGATGGCTTTGGCGTTCTTGGCCAGCATCTTGTTGGTGACGCCGGGGTAGGAGTTCTGCTCCTGCAGAAGGGTGGGGATGCCGAGTTGGGAGGCGGCTTTCAATGCGGGACCGCTGGCGAACCCGCCGACCCCGATGGCCAAGTCCGGTTTGAACTCCCGCATGATCTTCTTCGCCTTGCGCATGGCTTGCAGCATCACCATCGGCAGACGGAGGTTGCACATCAACCCGTTGAGCGATTTTTCACGATGGATACCGTAAATCTCCAGTCCTTCAATGGGATAGCCTGCTTCCGGTACGCGCCGCATCTCCATTTTGTCGCTTGCCCCAATGAACAGGATCTTCGCATCGGGATTCTCGGATTTAATCTTGTTGGCGATGGCCAACGCCGGGAAAATATGGCCGCCGGTGCCGCCGCCGCTGATAATGTATCTCTTTTCCATATCGGTTTGGTTTTGTGTGGCAAAAGTACATTTTTTTAGACAATAGGGAGCGGAAAATAGGTTTTGGAATGAAAACATTATTCCAGATGCAAGAAGCATTTACAAAAAATAGTATCTTTGCCTGCTGTTTTGAAGTTGATATTCGGTTTATATGATTGATATAAAAGAAGTTAAAAGCAGTAGGGACTTGAAGGAATTCATACGGTTCCCGCGAAAATTGTATGAAAAATGTCCGTTTTATGTGCCAGCGATGGACAAGGGCGAGGAAAAAATGCTTACCCAACATCCCGCGTTGTCGTTCTGCGACCTGCGGATGTGGCTGGCGTGGCGCGATGGGGAGGTTGTCGGGCGCATTGCAGGTCTCATCAACCACCGGTGTAACGAAATCAAAGGGCAGCGGCGCATACGCTTTGCCTGGTTCGATGTGATTGAAGACCCCGAGGTGGCCAAAATGTTGTTCCAGACTGTAGAAGACTGGGGCAAATCGCAGGGCATGACCGAGATTTGCGGCCCTTCGCGATTCTCCAACATGGAGAAGCAGGCCATGTTGGTGGATGGCTTCGATCATCTAACCTCCATCGGTGCGGACTACAACTATCCCTATTATCCCGAATATATGGACAGGATGGGTTTCGAAAAGGAAGTGGACTACATCCAGTACAAGGTGAAAGTCACCCCTGTCTCGGAACGGATTTCCCGTATGGCAGACCTTTTGGGCAAAAAGTACCATGTGCGGATTCGCACAATAAAGGACAAAGAGCAACTGAAAAGAGACGGCTACGCCTTTTTGGAGGTGCTGAATGAAAGCTACCACGATCTCTTTAACTTCATCCCGCTCACCCACGAGGAAATGACATGGATCATCAATGAGAACCTCTCTATCGGAATTCTGGACTTGGTGTCGTTTTTGGAAGATTACGATGGACGATTGGTTGGCATTGCCATGAGCATACCATCTCTAAATCAAGCGTTTAAGAAGGCTAACGGGAAAATGTGGCCGTTTGGAGTGTTCCATATTCTCCACGCACTACACAAGAACAAAAATGTGGACATGTTGCTCACCGGCGTGCTTCCGGAATACGCGCACACCGGCATCCATGCCATCTACCACAAACAAATGCACGAAGCCTTCTTGCGCCATGGTTACGAGTATGCCTTCACTTCCCAGCAACTCGAGAACAATATCGCCGCCCGCATCTGGCAGAAATATGATTCGGAGGTTATTGCAAGGAGACGGTGCTATCGGAAGAACCTATAAATCCCAAACCGCAAATTGATGACAAGCAGTTACGCACTCATTACAGGGGCCAGCAAGGGACTGGGTCGCGAAATCGCTCTGGAGCTCGCTCGGCGAGGTTGTCCTCTCCTGTTGGTCAGTTCCACCGAGGCGGTGCATACGGTGTGCAAGGAAATTACCGACCAATATTCCGTTGATTGTCAATCATTTGTTGTAAACTTGTCCGATGAATTGGCAGCCTGTCGATGGGCGGAAAAAATAGCCTCTGATTATCCTGTAAACATTCTTGTAAACAATGTGGGCACAGGCGGAAGTCGTTCCTTTGAAGTTGCTGAAATGGACTATCTGTTGCGGATTCTTCGTCTCAATGTGTTGTGTACCACTATTTTAACAAAAACGCTGATGCGGAACTTACAACAGCATACACCCGCATACATATTGAATGTCGGCAGTATGGCTGGATATACTCCAACAGCATACAAGACTGTTTATCCGGCATCCAAGGCTTACGTGCACGCTTTCACGAAGAGTTTGCGGGAGGAAATGAAAGGCACCGGAGTATCGGTGACTTTGGCTGTCCCCGGTGCAATGGCTACAAATCCAGAAATCACCCAACGTATTGAGAAACAGGGTTTCCTTGGGCGCGCCACTCTCAAATCCACGGCCGACATCGCTCATAAATATGTGGATGGAATGTTTCGCGGTCGTCGCCAGATTATCTTAAACCCACTCAGTTACTTCCTTACCAGAATTCTTCCTGAATGCTGGCGCGTGCCACTGCTCTCCCGCATTGTTAGAAGGGAGTTGTGATTGTTATCCACATCTGTGTTGTCCATTGTCTATAATGCTATATTATCATATCATTTATTCACCAATAAAATCGAAACATTATGGGTAAAATCAACGATTTAAAAAACGCGGCTCTGGCCACATTAAAAGGCAAATGGGGCTCTTTTGTGGGACTCACGTTCCTATACATTCTGCTGTATGTGTTTGCCAGTGGTCTGGCCCAATTCGGTGCCATTTTCCAAGGGAGTTCTTTCACTAAACTGGCTATCGTGTTAACTATTATCGGGGCAATCATCACGATTTTGTTCGTTCCGATGCAATACGGCTACTACATAGCACATCTGAATTCCTCACGGCAGGATTTGCCCGCCGACATCGGGGATCTGTTCTGCGGTTACAAACGTTTTGTGGACGTGTTTGTCACGCTGTTGCTGCAATTTCTTGCCATTTTTGCCGCATTGATACCGTATTTCGCCTTTTTTGGCATTTCGGCGGCAACGGGCTTACTTGAAAAACACATATTTATAGTTATCGTGGTGGGTTGCCTGCTCATGATTCCCGGTCTCATTCTGGGATTGGCATACGCCATGGTGCCGTTCATCCTGCATGACCATCCCGAGCTGCATCCTGCAGGTGTGCTTAGCGAAAGTCGCATGATGATGAAAGGCCACAAAATGGAACTCTTCCTGCTGATGCTCAGCTTCTTCGGTTGGCTGCTTCTTTCTGTTTTCACGTTCGGCATCGGCTTGCTTTGGCTGGTCCCCTACATGAGTATGACTTTGGTGAAGTTCTACGAGCAGCTCCGTGCGGAGTACGAGGGTGTCGGCGAAGAGGAAATGCCGTTGCAAGAGGAAGTTGTGCCTGCTGAAGAGGCCGTGCTTATTGCTGAGGAGCCTGCGTCTGCAGAAGACGCGCAAGAGCCAGCGGAGGTTACCGAATAATTTACAGAAACTAACAAAAAAACGTGTTTCTAACACGTTTTTTTTGTTACCCTTTCACGCGCACACTGGCTTCGGCAGCATCATCGCGCAGTGGTCGATGATGTGGTTGGCGATTTCGAATCCTCTGTCACAGATTTTCTTGTCCGTTACACCATCATAGCCCATATACAGATGGGTGACGTCGTATCCGTTATTAACAAAACTCAGTAATTTCCCGTCCCGTTTCGCAACAGCATCACGGTATTTTTCGATTGACGGACGACCTTTTCCCTTGCGCACCTGAAAGACCGTGTCAAGGGCAATCAAACAACCTTTCCACAGAATATCCCCAGCAGTCCGAACATATTTGCTATCCATATAAGACTGTGTCTCAGGGTTATACTCGGCCTTTTGGATAACATCCTCGGCATTGGCCACATATCTCCGGGCCTCTTCGATGGAATAGGTGATTTTAGTGTCTTTCATTTTATTTCAGGTTTGAATTTAACGCGGCAAAGATACACTTTTTATGACATGCTACGCCATTGTGTTAATATTATTTTGAATATTGTTTTTTTAACAATTAACTAAATGTTTTCTGCCTGAAACGGCATGAAAGTTTCACTCTACACTTTGAATCGCATTTTTACAGGGAAAACACCACCTTCACGGGGGCTTCCCACTCTCCCATCATCACCTTGAACGCTTTTGCGCTCTTGGCTGTAACCCAATCGAAAGGCAGGTTGAGCTGGCGGGTGATGGTCACCGTCTGACCGTCTATCTGTATGTCAATCAGTAGTTTGGCCTTCTCAACGGAGATTTCTTTATGCACGGGTTTCGTCAGGATGCGAACGTTGGCGGGCAATTTGACAGAATAGGTGTATTTTTCGACAGCCCCATCCGTGCACACATCGTATTGCCGGTCGTTATGGATGTTCACAGAGCGGACTTGTGTGCCGTAGTTGCCGTCATCAATGGTCAGCTCGTAGTATTTGCTGGCAAGTTGGGAGACAGACACTTTCGCAACTTCGATTTCCTGTGGACGCAAAGTTTCCGTCAGTGGGGACTCTACATTCTTTCGTTTCACTTCCACCTGCGGGTTGTTCAAGTTTCCGTTATCGACGGTGATGTCGGCGGCTACGTCCACGTTGATATCAATCTTCCCTTGAGTCCATTGTTGACCGTCCAAACCGATGAATGAATCCTTGGGGTGAAGCACATAGAGGCTCATGTCCTCGATTTCATTTGCCGAAATGTAATAGTATTCTTCGCCCACTTTGACATAGACCATGGTTGTCGGATTCTTTGTCAACGTTTCAGTGACGAAGACCAATTGTGCGTCATAACCCAAACTTTTCAGCACGCCCGCAAGCAAAATGTCTTTCTCGATCGGCAACGCGCAGTTGCTCTCCCACACCTGTTGCGGCGAGGCGAACATATAGTTCAATACGCTGGCATCCAGATGGTTGGTCTGGATATTGTCGTGGATGTAATCCCTGACTGACAAAACCTTGTCCATAACGGTCATCTCTTCGGTGAAGCGGCTCTTGAAAAAGTCTGTAATCTTTTGATTATTAAATTTTTGCATAGCATTTTGCTGGGCGATTTTGCCGACGATATGATGCGGTTCATCCATCGTGTAAAATGTGACCGCCTTATAATCACCAGGGAAAATGTACTCATCCGTAGGATATTCTGGCAGATTGGTGAAGGTCATTACGGTGGTTTTCATCCCTTTGTCGGTGTTCTCGGTTTCCGTGTAGGAAAGTTTCCCGTTCAATACAAATTTCGCGGGCTTGTAGTCCGGCGAGGTCACGTTGACCACGTATTTTTCCACCGGCACCTCCTCCTGCAAATCAACCTTTTCCAACAATTCCTGGAAGAAGAAGTTCTTGGAGCGGATGGTGTAGTCGAGGACGATGACAGCGTCGTACTCCAATGCCGTGTGCGTCACCACCATGGTGCGTATGCCGTTGAGCCGCTCGCATTTTGTGCAGCCCTCCGGCAGCATCGGGTTGAAAGCGTTTTCGGGGGTCTCCACCTTGCTGCCGTCTTTGCGGATGGTGTATGCCTCGTTGATGATGAGCTCCTGGAAATCAGGGTTGTAGGTGATGAACGTCTCCCCGAAATGGTCGAAGGTCATCCGCGTGAAAATCTGCAGCTCCGTGCGCTTGCGGAACTCAGTCGAACCGTCGGTGTTCAACGTGTAACTTTCGGAAATGAGTTTATAGACGGCGTCCTTTTCGGGTGCTTTGGCCATGACAGTTGACATGGCGCATATTGCGATGATTATGAGTATGTATCTTTTCATTTTTTGTTTGTTTTTATCGTTATTGCTGTTCCCGCAGTCCGAACCAGTTTCCTGTGTCAACCCCCACACTGCGCTGCGCTATTTCGTTATCGGTGCTCCCGCAGTCCGAACCAGTTTCCTGTGTCAAGCCCCACACTGCGCTGCGCTTGTGTGGGGTTATTAGCGCTTCGCGCGTCTTGCCCCTTCGGGGCTGTTTAAGGAATTATGTTTTAAATATTCGTGCATTTTCGATATAAACTGCTAACTTCTAACTGCTAACTGCTAACTACTTGACGAACACCACCGGCGCTCCCATGTACCCCCGCTGGCACTGCACGGCTTTGCGGAAGGCGGGCCATTCGGAGGCATCATAGACGCGTTTGCCGAGGGAGATGGTCTCGTTGAACGTCACCATATTGTAGCCGACCTTGTAACCGCCTCTGAACGAGATGGTTGGGGTTGAGAATTGTTGTGCCTGGGGCGCGCTCACGCGGGTGTAGCCCGACGGTACACTCATATTTTCTGAGATGGCGACGTAGCGCGAACAACGATCGGTGAAGGGATAGTCGCGCTTTTCAAGACTGGTATTGTAGAAAAGGTGGCGCATGGCGAAGGTGTAGAACCCGTTGGCGAGGAACGGCGTGGCAATGACCTCGTTATCCGTAACCACTGCATATTCAGGGATTTCGAACTTATAGGTTATCTTTACTGGTTGCTTGAGGTAGTCGTCCTCGCTGGTGTATTTCACGCTCTTGAGCTTCGCGTTGGGATACTCCTGGTAGAAACGCTCCTCCACACTTCTACGCCACTCCGTGCGGAAGCCGTAGAAGACGCCGCGCACGGTGCGGTCGCTCTGCCGGTCGGCGGTGATGGTGACGGTGCCCTTCAGCGTGCCGTTCTTGGTGACCTGCGTGTTGGCGGTCATGCGCACGTAGTGGTTTTTCGGGTCGGAGACGGGCGTGAGTCCCAACTTCGCGCCGTTGGGCAACCCCATCAGGTAGTTCTGCTGTTGCTCCGCGCTGGACCAGAGCTCACCCCTCACGCCCGGCACCCATGTGGGGTCGAGGAGCTGGTAGTTGCCGTTGCGCCGCTGCACCACCGTGATGCAGTGGTTGAACTGGTCGGCGGGGATGTCCTCGATGCGCTCGCCGGCCATCGTCATCGCCGCGTAAGCCTTGAAGCCCGCCGCCCGTAACATGCCGATGAGCATTCCGGCCTTGTCTTTGCAGACGCCGCAGCGGTCGCGGAAGGTCATTTCGCACTTGTGGAGCGTGAACCCTTCGCCCTCGCCCATGGAGATGCCGGAGTAGCGCACGTTGTCGGCCACCCAGTGCGTGAGGATGTCCAAGCTGTCGTTCTCGGTTTTCGCCGGTATCAGCAACTCGTTGACCTTCTGCTGGATTTCCGGTGTGGCCTCGAAGCTGCCGAAGTCCTCGTTCACGCCGTAGAACCACATCGACTTGGCCTCCCAATTTTTTGCGGTGGTCACGATGAGCTTCGGCTCGATGTCGTTGCTCGCCACCGTGTAGCGCGGGGTCTTCAGCGGGAAATAGTCTTTGTTCTCGAAGGTGAAGATAGTGCGGTCACCGTCTTTCTTCGTTTTCACGCTGAGATTACCGTTATAGATTTTGTACTGCAAGTTTTTATTGGTCAGTACGCTGACCTGATACACTTTTTCCTTCACGGGTTGGTTGTTCCAGAAGGGAACGATGTCGTAAAAGTGCCCTCGCATGGGCGGGATGTATTTCGCGTCGGGGTCGTCGCCTTGCAGCAGCGCGTAGGTGAAGCCCTTCTTGTAGGTGAGGAACTCCACCTCGTCGCCGGGTTCGAGGCGGCCGAGGGCAACCATCTTCTGCCGCGCGCCCCAGTAGATCATGTGAGCCGGCGCGGGGTAGTCACAAACCATGAAATCGGGGTGCTCCTCCGTGCCGTTGTGGCGATAGACGACCACGTCGCGGATCTCGCAGTAGGCCGACAGCGGATCGTAATCGACAATGACGGTGTTGTAGTCGCGCCCGCCGGCGTCACTCAAGATCCGGTAACGCTGGTGGTTGACATAGTGGCTGAGGCCGTTCTCCTCCATGCGCACGGTCATGCTGTCATAGAGGGTCACGCGGTCGTAGCCGGCGTAGGGGTCGTTCTCCTGCGCCATCGCCGCCACGCCGAGGCACAGCAGCAGGGTTGATAGTAGGGCTTTTATGTTCATAGTGGATGGGTGTTCTTTTTGGGGTGTCCCCACACTGCGCTTCGCTTGTGTGGGGTTATTAGCGCTTCGCGCGTCTTGCCCCTTCGGGGCTGCTCAAGGAAGTTGTTTTACCCCCCTGCCCTGCGGGCATCCCCCCTAAAGGGGGGAATGGTCCTTCGACCGTATTATTCTACATTCATCATTCTACATTCTACATTAAATAATGTCTTTTTCTTCGATCAAATTGTTCAGTATCGCATACACCGTCAAAGCCGCGACGGATTTGATGCCGGTTTTGCGGACGATATTCTTGCGGTGGGTGATGACGGTATGGACGGAGATGTTGAGTTGGTCAGCTATCTCGTTGTTCTTAAGACCTTTGGAGAGGCAGACGAGGACATCTTTCTCGCGGTCGGAGAGCGGGGCGGTGTCGGATTCGTCATCATCGGATTGGAGTGTGTTGGACACCTGGTTGATGGTCGATTTAACACGTTGGAAGTCGTCGTTGAGCTCGATGATACCCGAGAACTGTCGCTGATGCTGCGATTCGACGTAGGAGGTGACCAATCCGACGAGACGTAGGTTCGGCAGGTTGTCGAACTCTGTGCGGAGGGTGGCGCGCTTGGCATAGTCGTACAACAACGGGTTGACAATCAGAATGTCAGGATGCAGCGCGTTGATTCTGGTGTAGAGGGAATTCAGGTTGTCGGTGGAGAAGACGACCTCCGTGTCCGGTATTTCCCGAAGCAGCTGCTCGAGTCCGATGCGCAGCATGGACGAGGGTTCGGCAATGGCGATCTTAGTCATGGCGTTTGGATTCTAACAGTTGAATATAAGGAACTAAGATGCGGTTTTCCATCATGGCATGTCTGGCGATGTCGTTGGAGAGGGCATACACGTCTAACAGCATATCGACGCGCTCCACGGGGGATATTTCAGCGGGGATATACTTGAGTAGCAAGTTGGAGAGGTCGTTGAGAGTGTCCTCTATGTCATCGTGCTGCTGATGGAAAGTGCCCTTTTGGTATGTGGCGGATTCTGCCGCCTCTTGCTCGGAGAGAATCTGCCGCAGGTAGGGGAAAATCACCTCCTCTTCGTAGCGGAAATGTTTTTCCATCTCCTTGCGGAATTCGGCGTAGAAGTTAGAGATGAGAGTGATGTATTTCTTCTCCATGGAAACCAACTGAGTGTGGAGATGTTGCTCAATATGGGGCAGTTTGTTCTCCAGGTAGTCCTTGTGCGAGGAGACAAGATACTGCAGGATGTCGGTCATGGGGCACTGTTGCAGCTCGTTGGCCGTCGGGAAGTAATCCTTCTGACAATAGACACGGCCTATGAGGGTGAACAAGGGGAGCGAGACGTGGTGTTCGGAGCAGAGCTGTTCGATACTTTTCTCCCCGAAGCCGAGGGGGATGCCGAGTCGAGGCAGAACGGTCAACAGACTGTGGTACTGGTTGATAGCATCGGCCATCTTCATCTTTGGCGACAGTTGCGGAAGATTGTTGGGGGTAAAACTCATTGTCGAATATTTTTCGGCAAAGATACGTTTTTTTAGGCAAAAGGCAAAAGACAAAAGAGGTGCGGACAGATTAATGTCGCACCTCTTTCGTATTTCCGTCCGTAGAGACGTGCCAAGGCGCGTCTCTACAAAGGGACAAATTATTTCCTTATCACCGGCTTCGTGACAATACCCTGTTTCGTGAAGACCTTCGCGAAATAGGTGCCTGTGGCAAGCGTGCTGACGGAAATTTCCGCCACATAGTCGTTTACCTTCATCGTGCTCAACAATTGACCGTAGATGTTATAAAGTTCAACCTTCTCTATGACGATATTGTTGTCTTTTGCACTGATGGTCACATTATTGACAGCAGGATTCGGATAGACGGTGAGATTGTTGAGCAACTCAAACTCGGTGATGCCGGTCGGATCATAGTCATAAACCGCAATTTCACTGTTCAACATACCCTCCTTCATCGCGATGGCCTTGATGACATAATGGACATTCAATAAGAACGGAACTGCATCCGTGTACGCGTAACTGTTCTCATCAGGGTCGGTGCCATCAATGGTGTAGTACATGGAAGCACCGTCCGTGGCGCAAGTGAGCGTCATGCGGTAGAACTCGCCGTCGCGCTGGAAGGAGAATTCCGGTTTGGCAACTGTTTCTAACGTGCTGATAATAATGTCGTTGTTATCACGAGGATAAATCTGATAGCCATATTGCGTGGAATAGCTGACAAAACCGATGACATCTGCGTGATCACCAGCAGAGATTTCCAGATCAACCGTGTTGAAACGATCGCGGATAGATAGGGTGTCGCCATTTTGCACAAAGGTCACAGAATCGATGAACACTACATCGTTCAACCGTACCAACTTGGATTCATAAACGGAAGCATAATCGTTGATGATGTTGGAAGCGGTAGCAACAGTAGGAGTAACCGTCACCGGAGTGCCGGTAGCGGCATTGGCGTTGTGAGACGGAATCAACTCTACCATGCCATTGTAAAGTTGGTAGCTGCCGAACAGACCACCCTCAATGACATCGCCTTCGGTGTAGGTGGTGGTGATGATCCCGGAGTTGTCGTAAATCAGCAATGCTGCAGAATTGTCCTCCACAAACATGTAGTGATTATTGCGGAAAACAAAAGTGACATCGCTCATAATCTGTTGCGCATTGCTGGAGGCATTGGCCTTGAAAGCAGCGATGTTAGCCACCTGCTCGGGGAAGGAGATGGTGGTGGTAGCCACGAAGCTCGGGGTCATACCCGTCTTCCAAGCTTTAGCCTTAATGGTCGTCGTGGTGTTTACGGTGAAAGGAGCACTGTAAACTGTTGAACTTTCGGTAGGTACGCTGCCATCGGTGGTATAGCGGATCACGGCATCGGCATTATCGCAGGTGATGCTGACCATTTGCGGCTCAAAGTATAAACCATCGTTCGGGGTGATGACCGGTGCGCTGACCGTAGTGGGGATAACACCCGGAATACCGAAAACCACCAGGCTGTCGATGACCACGCGAGAGGTGGAGGTCGGAGCTGTCTCAGGCAGCACAATCGTGAATTTCAGACGCACAAAGTCATAGCTGCCCGTCTCGTCCACCACGTAATCAAACGTGTTGGCAGTGCTGCCTAACGTAAAGACCTCGCCGGCAGAGAATGTTGCACCACCGTCAATAGAGTGCGACACATTGACTTTCAGTCCGTTGGAACTTGTTGCCGCGAAAGTGACGTGGGTTACATTGCGCAAATCGAAATGGGTATTTGTGTAAGCGATATTTCCAGCGTTAGAGGCATACCAGCGCATCTGCATGGACTGAGCGCCAGTGATATGGTTGTTGGTTGAAGGAGTGCCGTAATAGGTGCCCCATTGCATACCATCGGGACCCGTGAAGGCGACGGTGGTGTTGTTATAGACGTTGCCGGCAACAAAGCCCTCTTCAGCCTCAAAACCGACGGCATAGATAACAGTGTCACCCACTGAAGGCTCAATGACGGTATAAGTACCTGTTGTCACCTCGCTGTTCTCCCAGCCAGTCTTCACGGCGATGGCCTTCAGCGTGTAAGTGCCGGGGAGGTTAAGAACAACGGGGGCGGTGTAGAGCGTGGAAGTTGCCGTGGGCTCTGTACCGTCGGTGGTGTAGCGAATCTCAGCACCAGCCACCGTGCTGCTCATGGTCACCGTAATAAGCGTGTCGTTACCGGTGGCGGGAGTCAACACAGGTGCAGGCAGTTGAGCCGTGGCGGTCAGCGCGACGGTGGCGGTCAACGTGTCGGAAGAGACGGTGATCGTGCCCGTGGTGGTCTCAGCACCATCAAAGGTGACGGTCACCAAGGTGTTGCTGTTCGGATTGCTGATGGTATCCGGGTTGATTGTAAAGTGGCTGTTGTCGCAGGTCAGCACAATGGGGTCGGTCAGATGGGCACCACTCACGGTGAATGTTTTGGTGATCTGCGAGCTGGTGAACGAAAGCGCAGTGGAGTCAACAGACAGAACAGGGTCATACACGATAGTGTAAACAGCCGTGGCCGTCTCACTGGCAAGCCAGTTGGCCTTGAAGGCCTTGGCCATGACGGTGGTTGTGGCTGTCAACGTCAGAGGATTGCTATAGAGTGTTGAAGACTCCGTGGGCGTCGTTCCATCAGTGGTGTAACGAATCACGGCACCGTCAGTTGCACAAGCGATGCTGAACGTAACATTGTCGGCATAAGTGCCTGTGCCAGGGGTGAATACAGGCGCGGCCACTGTCGGGGCGGTGATGGTCACCTCAAACGTGGTGACATCGCTGCTTTGCCAGTTCGCCTTCGTGGCAATAGCCTTGAAAGTGGTCGTGGTTGTGATTTCGATCGGAGCGGTGTAAAGCGTGGAACTCTCCGTCGGGATCGTGCCGTCGGTGGTGTAATGGATGGCTGCGCCTTGCTCGGCAGCCATGTTGACAAATGCACTGTAATAGAAAGTGTTGTCAGCGCCTGCATTCGTGCCGACGGCGGTGATGACCGGTGCATTGAGCACAGGCATGGTGACGGTGAAAGTGGTGGTGGCGCTGATGGCAGGTGTCAAGTCGTTGTGGTTCATATCCACGAGCGAGGCTGTGATGGTATGAGTGCCTGCAGGTAGCGGGGAGAATACCGTTTGAGTCAAGACAGATAAGCCGTTTTGGTCAAGATAGGCAGGGCTAGTGAGCCCCACGGAGACCAACAGGGGAGTTTCCACCTTGAGGTATCCGTCGGTGCCAAGGGTGAAGTTCTGAATGCTCACGCCAACAGGCAGCGTGTCCAAAGAGCTGAACTGACTGCCGTTGGCAGGCGCCGTGATCGCGAGGGTGGGCGTCGGGGCAGGAGCGTTGCCAGCTGTCACCATGATATTGTCGATCTCCCAGCCGGCTGCGGAGGAACTTTCACTGGTGTAAACCCAAGCGAAACAGACGGGTGCGGATCCGGCAATCGCCACCTCTCCCGACTCTGTCCAAGTCCAAGAACCGCTACTCAGCGTGCACAGCGAGGTGAGGTCTGTCCAAGTGGCGGAAGTGGGGGAGCCTGTGCCATTGTAATCGGTGGAGTATTTGACCTGGATGTCAGGACCGGTATAATTTTTGGCGGAGGAGAAGGTCAGCTCTACACCACCGGCGTTCAGCGGCGTGATCGCGGGTGTGATGAGCCAAGTTTCCGTGGCACCTTGGTTGTAGGCATTTGCGTAAGCGTAGTTGTTCCCGTCGTGGGAAGCGGTGTTCCAAGCATAAGTGCCGGAAACATTTGTGACGGACATTTGGTTGAGACCGCTTGTTTCGAAATTCTCGTAGAAAAGCGGGTTGAGTTCCAAGATGGTGATGTTTTTCGTCACCACTGAGCTGCTGTTGCCGTTTAGAATGGCGATGGCCTTCAGCGTGGTGGTCTGCGTCACCGTGAAGGGTGCAGCGTAAAGGGTCGAGGAGGCGTCCGGGGTGGTGCCGTCCAAGGTGTAGTAGATGGAAGCGCCGTTTTCAGCGGACATGGAGACCGTGGCAGAACCGAAATAGGTGTCCGTGGAGTGCATGTTGCCGGTCAACGTCACTGTGGGTTCCGCCACAAAGTCGCTGCTGGTGACAGCGGTGACGGTCACATCGTCCACAATCAGGTTGTCGTTATTATCGACTGTGTTTTTGACCCCTATAAGGAATTCCGCATTGCTTAAAGTGTTTTGCGCAACAATGGTGTCTTCACAATAGACGTATTGTGCACTGTTGATGTTGTGATAATCAAGGTAGTGGATGCCTCCAGAAGACTGGGGGTCATTGTCATACAATCCGACACGGATATCTCCGGTACCTTTAACCCAAAAAGAAACCACGTATTGTTCCCCATTGGATACGGAGATCGGTTGGGTGGACAAACGCTTGAGGCTGGTAGTGGTGTTGATGAGCTGACAGGCATTGTTTCCGCTGTGTGCACCGGAAGTAACCAGTACGACATTTGAAGCGGTGATATTCGTTTTGTTACCGTGCCAGCCATCCGGCCAAGTATCACTCCAGCTTTCGAATCCACCGTTGGTGTTTACTTGAGCGAACCCAACGAGGGCGAACAGCATCATACAAAACGTCATGAAGCTGTAGATGATAGAACTTTTTTTCATATTTTTATTGTTTAATTATTTAATTTTCAGATATTTATATATAAAATCAAAAATCGAATTCTAAACAGCAAATATACGATTTAATCTACACTAAAGTGCGAATCAGTTGTTCCTCGTCACCAGGGAGCAGTTGGATCGGAGGGATTTCAATCATGGTGAAAGCGCCGTAACGTTGGGCGTCACGCATTCGCACGGCCGCGCGGGCGCAAGCGACGAGCACTTGTCCTGTGAGTGCGGGGTTGTTGATTTCCATATTGAACTCAAAACGTTGGTTGTGGGTGTCTCCGCTCACGCCGGAACGCACTAAATGCACGCCGTGGGCCACATTGTTCAAGGCATCGATGGAGGGGACAGGGACCACGTGGGTCTCGTCGTGTGCGAAGTAATCGTCTTGCAGCAGCAGTTTCTCCACGGTGGCGAAGTCGGCACCGTCTTCCAGTTCCACATAGACCATGCGGCGGTGGATGCCCGTGCCTAACGGAATGGTCATCGAGAGTGCATCCTTCACGCCGGGGATGGCCTTGGCGGCCACGGTATGGCCCATGCTTCTGCCCGGACCGAAGTTGGTGTAGGTGAGGCCTTTGGGCGCGATGGCCAAGAGCAAGGCACGCACTACAGAGTCAGAACCCGGGTCCCAGCCGGCAGCGATGACGCTCACCGCCTTGTGCTCTTTAGCTAAAGGGGTCAGTGTAGAGCGCAAGTCGTAAATCTGCCCGTGGATGTCGAAACTGTCCACCGTGCAGATGCCGCGCCGCAACAGTTGCTCGGCAAAACCGGGTACCTCGCGCGTTGGCGTGCATAAGGCCGCCACATCTGCATCAATGAGGGCCAGATTGTCGTTGTGGTGGA
This sequence comes from Bacteroidales bacterium, assembly GCA_045130275.1. Taxonomy (GTDB): domain Bacteria; phylum Bacteroidota; class Bacteroidia; order Bacteroidales; family WCHB1-69; genus F23-D06. The sequence continues at coordinate 33,664 of JBGUPL010000056.1, read as the reverse complement.
AAATTCCTGCCAATTTCATGTCTTCAGCGGCCAAAACCGCCTGTTCCACGGCTTTGCCGATGTTGCCGTATCCGATAATAGCTACTTTAGTTTGCATACATTTGTGATTTTGAGGTCGCAAAAGTACACAAATTTTTAAGATAGGGGATCGGAATAAGAAAAATTGAAGAAAAAACCTTATTGCTTCACCTTCTTCAAGTCGCGCACGCGGAAATTGTTCCATATTGGTTCGATGCGCGGGTCATAGCGGGTCTCGTCAATTTGCGCACCGCTATTGGTCAGCGCGTACCGGGTGATGAAATCCCCGATGACGTTGAACTCATCATTGTAGAAGCCGGCTACCTGATGCCCGAGCCCGGTATAACGACGGATTTGGTAAGTGTAACCGTGCTTTTTGAATTGTTTCGCAATGGCATTGGAGCCGAACAGTCCGATGTTTGCAAATTGGGTCTTGTCATAGATTACCAATTTGTCGTCGGTGCCGTGGCAGAAGAGCGTGGGCGCGGGTGCGTGGTACTTGTACTTAGGCTTGCCATGCGTGGAGAAGATGGCTCCGGAGTAGGAGACCAGACCGGCGAGGTGGAAGCTCTGGGGCAGAATGTCGCTGTTGAGATAGTGATTACACATCGCATAGTCGGCTTGCAGCGCCGCGATGGCCCCCGCACTGCTGCCCATCACGATGATGCTGTTGGGATTGATTTTGTATCTTTTGGTGTCGAGCAGGTTCTTCAGCGTGTAATCCAGTGCGGAAATCAGGTCTTCGGCAGCCATGTCGATGGATCGCTGGAAGTTCTTCATGGCTTTCAGCGGGGCGAATTCCGTCTGCCCACGCATCCCCAGTCGGTAGTCAATGGCAATGACCACATACCCATCTTCTGTGAAGTGCCGCCACACCTGCTGCACCTGGCTGTCGTCACGCTTCCCGCCGATAAACCCGCCGCCGAAAACGAAGATCAGACATGACTGTTGCTCATTTTGCACCTCCGGGACATACACGTCCATATAAAGTTTGCTGGAGTCCTTCTCCGCATACAGATAAGTCTCTTTTTCCTGTGCAAAAGCGCTGAATATGGCTGAAGCCAATGCAATAATCAGTACTATTCGATTCATCATTTTATTGAATGCTAGTTTTATCATTTGTTCGTTCACACTCCTGCTGCCCTGTTCGCATCATCAGCAACGGCACTGTCAGTGCGAAGAAATCCACCCCGAAGCGTCGGTCGAACACGCACTCGAAGCAGCTGTTCAGCGCAAGCAGGATGAATAGTGAGAGCAGTAAGATGTCCCTGTGGCGGATGGATTCGCCCAGCGGGGTGAAAAAGTAAAGCAACAGCAGGATGATTCCCGGGATGCCGTTTGTGAGCAAAGCCTGCAGATACTGGTTGTGGGCGTTGTAATTATGCTCGAAATTGATCCAATAGCCGTGGCTGCGGTACTTTTCCCGAATGGCGTCGAAACAGTCGCCGGTGCCGGTGCCGAAAGGCAGGTTCTCAACAGCCGCCTCCCATCCCGCCTGCCAAAGAATGAGACGCACATCGCTGCTTTTCGTGTTCGTGCTGTCTTTCTCCAAGGTGTATTTCGGCTCCGTGAAACGGTTTATCGGCATGATGTCTGTGGTCATCAGTAACGTGAAAAGCACAGCTATCGCAATGAAAACCAGCAACATCCATTTCCATTCCGACTTCCGTTTGTGCACAGCGTAAACCGCTATCGGCAGATGGACAGCCACAAGGGTGATAATACCCGCCCGCGAATACAGACAGAACACCCCGACGAGCAAAATCACTTCCACCAAATAGAGAGCCAGTTTTCTTTTTGTATTGATAAAATTATGATTATCAATGAGATACACAAGGATAAGAAGATAGGCAAACGTGGTGTACAATGCCACGTAAGTGGGATGCCGCAAAATTGAAAAAGTGGAATAGTAGAGGTAGGAGGTGTCGCTGGTGGTGGAAGCCATGTAGATGCCGTGACCAAACAGGATCAGAATGTGAAGAAGCACACTGGCTGAAAAAACGCCGAAAAGAAGCTGTATATGTTTTTTTGTCAGTAGATTACGAGATGTTGTGAGCAGGATGGCCGGCGCGATGAAGAACCAGATGTAGCATTCGAAAGTGCGCCAGGCATAGGCTTGGTTGTCGGAGTTCAGCAGTCCGAAAATGGGGATGAGACAGATGAGGAACAAGAAAATGCCGTAAGGGATGCCGTCGTTGGCCTTGAAATTCGCCCATTTCGCATGCCATTGTCCTTGCGCAATCCATAACAGCATAAGCAGAATGCCCAAAGGCCACATCAGAAAGGTGGTGAATGGAATCGTCGCCATCGCCAGCAACAAGATGATGAAACTGGCATTGAAATACTTGTCAGAGGTGCGTAAGGATTGGCAATATGTGGCGAAGTTATTCATGGCTGAGCAGGTCGGGGCGGCGTTCGCGGGTTCGGGTAAGTTGTTGGTCCATACGCCATTCATCAATCAGTTTCGGGTTCCCGGAAAGCAGGACATCGGGGACGCGATGCCCACGGAAGTCTGCGGGTCGGGTATATACGGGGGCGGAGAGGAGATTGTCTTGGAATGAGTCGGAAAGGGCGGAGGCCCCATCGCTGATCACGCCGGGAATCACCCGTGCGATGGCGTCGGTGATGACCATGGCCGCCAGCTCGCCGCCGGAGAGCACGTAATCACCGATGCTGAGGTCTTCGGTGATGTACAACTCCCGAACGCGCTCGTCAACGCCTTTGTAGTGCCCGCAAAGCAGAATGATATTCTGACGCAATGATAACTCGTTGGCTTTCTGTTGGTTGAATGTCGTGCCGTCGGGTGCCATCAGGAAGATGCCGTCATAGTCGCGTTCGCTCTGCAGCTGCTCGATGCAGCGGGCGATGGGCTCAATCATCATCACCATGCCCGCGCCGCCTCCGAACGGATAATCGTCGGCGCGATGGTGCTTGTCGTACGTGTAAGCGCGTATGTCGTGGACGTGCAGTTCCAAGTACTGTTTCTCCACTGCGCGTTTCAGTATCGAACTGCCGAACACGCCGGGAAACATTTCGGGGAAAAGGGTCAATATGTCTATTCTCATTTTGTTAGTTTCTGAATCATCATGATGCCGTCACGGAAAGGCAACAGCAGATTTCGGACGCGTGTATCTTTCTGAACCATGTCGTTGAAAGCCAAAATCGCTTGGGTGTCATGGTCGTTGTGACGAACTTCATGCACAACCTTACTGTTCCATAAAGTATTGTCAATCAACAGGAAACCGTTTTCGCGCACCTGCGGTAGCACCAAATTGTAATATTCTTCGTAATCCGTCTTCTCCGCATCAACGAAAACCAGGTCCCACTCCTCGTTTAACGACGGGACAACCGTCTTGGCATCGCCTATGTGCAGCTTTATCTTTTGATTGTCAGGACTTTGAGAGATATATTCTAAAATTCGCTCCTCGTATTCCTCGTTGATTTCGATCGTATGCAGGACACCGTCATCCGTCAGTCCTTCAGCCAGGCAGATCGCGGAGTATCCGGTGAAAGTGCCGATCTCAAGGATTCTTCGCGGATGTAACATTCTGGAAATCAGTGATAAAAACGCCCCTTGTAGTTGCCCAGAGGCCATGCGCGGATTGATGGTCTGCAGATGCGTTTCACGGTACAACCGATGGAGTAGGGCACTCTCTTCGGTGGTGTGCGCTTCGCAGTAAGCCTCGATTTCGGGTTCTATGAGCTCGAATGTGGACATTTACGACAGATCTTCGATGGTTTTGTTGACCTCCTCCTCGGTTTTGGTCAGTTTGTCACGGCATATCTTCATCAACATTGTGGCGCGTTTCATCTTTTCTGTCAATTCGTCCACACTGACATTGTCGTTTTCCAGCTGGTCCACGATCTCTTTCAGTTCCTCGAAGGCGGCGGTATAGGTGATTTCCATTGTAATGGTTAAAGGTTAATGGTTAATGGTTAATGGTTAATGGGTTAGAGGTTAGGTGGTTATTAGTCTAAGTTCTAAGTCTAAGTTTAAGTTCTAAGTCTAAGTTCTAAGTTTAAGTTCTAAGTCTAAGTCTGTCATTTCCATAAATATCCAAAAGCTAATACTGAATGCCGAGGCGGACGCCGGCGAAGTGGTAGAGTACGTTTTTCTGGGAATTGGTGGAGTAGGCGGAGAAATCCTGTTCGCCGGGTTGCAGGATGGTATATCGGATATCCGTGTATTGGTTTTTGTAACAGGCGGCAATCACCATGGATAATTTTTCGTTGAGGTTGATGCGCAGGCCTATGCCAGCCTCACCCATGGGGCCGGATTTTGTGCCGTGTACCACACGGTCCATCTTTTCTGGAATGGAGGACACATACCATTTGAAACTGTAACCCATGTTCATGTAAAACATCGGCTCGATTTTCGTGTCGGTGAAGTTGACGGTCAGGTTGAGGTATATGGGGATGAACGCCGTGTGCCGCCAGAAATCGAAACCTGCGCCAAGGCCCATTTGGAAATAGGGGTTGAACTGATAGCCGAGAAGCTGGTTCACGGAGATATCGAAGTTTTTGTTCTGGACGGTTTTGTTTTCCAGTTCGATCTGGCCCACTCCGGTCGCGTAGCCCAAAGAGGTCATGTAAATGAACTTCCGGTCGGGAGTCTTACGCCGCTGTGCGTAAACGCTGGTGCAAAGCAGCGCGGCAACGAGGAGGATGAGTGTCTTTTTCATAAGGATAATCTATTGATTCTGTTTTATTTGCGTTGATTTCAGCATTTCGCGGGCAGTGACCACCGCAGATTCCGTGCGGCTCTCGCCGCTCATCATGGTCGCAATCATCTCTTCCCGTTCATGCATTTCCAATTCTTTGATATTTGTATATGTTTGATTGTCAGTTGTTTGCTTGAAAACTAGAAGGTGCTGGCTGCCAAATGCGGCAATCTGGGGGAGGTGTGTGATGGCAATCACCTGGTGGTTTTCGGCCAGCAGCTGCATCATTTGTCCCACCTTGGAGGCCGTTTCGCCGGAGATACCGGTGTCGATCTCATCGAAGATGATCGTCGGCAGATACATGGCGTCGCTGATGATGGACTTGAGGCAGAGCATGATGCGGGACATCTCACCACCGGAGGCAATCTTGGCAATGTCGGCGGGCTCTACGCCGGCGTTGGCCGAGAACAGGAAAGCGGCCGTGTCACTGCCGTTCTCCCGAAGTTCATCCGTCCAGGTCAGGGTGACATCGAAGTGACTGTCGGACATGCCTAAGCGGTGGAGACGGTCTTGCATGGCCGTGACCAGTTGGGGCAGCGCACGCTGGCGTGTCTCGGAAAGTTCCGCGGCAAGCTTGCGGACCTCCGATTCCAGTTTTTCCGTCTCTTTCTCCAGCTCAGACAGTTGTTCTTTGCTGTCGCTGTATCGGGTCACCTCTTGTCGGGCGTTTTCAAGCAACTGCAGCAGTTCCTCGTTGTTTGCCGCATCGTATTTTTTCTGGAGTGTGAAAAGGGTGTCGAGACGTTCGTTCAGCTGGGTGGTGAGGGCTGGGTTCACCTCCACGGAATCGTTTTTGCGGGACATTTCGTAAGCCAGATCCTGCGTTTCCACCAACAGGTTTTCGACCCGTTGACTGAAAGCCGCGTACTCTTCTCCCATGTTCTCCAAAGGACGGCATTCCTGTTGCAGAATCTTCAACATATATAATATATTGTCATGCTCTTGTTCAGACAGAATGCCAGTGGCGTTGTAGAGATGGGACTTGATGGATTCTGCGTGCGATAATTCTTTGATTTTCAGTTCAATATTTTCTTGTTCGTCCGTTTTGAGTTCCGCTTTTTCCAATTCTTCAATGGTGAAGAGATTGTAATGATACCGCTGCGCTTCCTCCGCGCATCTCTTCTTCAATGTTTCCAATGCCGTTTTCTTCTGTTGCCATAAGTGCAAAGTCTGCTGATAACGGTCTGAAATATGTTGGTTTTGGGCGAATTGGTCAATCAGTTTAAGGCGGAAGCCGGCGTTTTGCAGCATCAGGGTTTGATGTTGCGAATGGATGTCCACCAGCAGTGCGGATACGGTTTTCAGAATGTTGAGGGTGACTGGCGTATCATTGATGAAGGCTCTGGATTTCCCGTGCTCGTTGATTTCTCTGCGGATAATAGTATCCTCTTGATAATCAAGATCGTATTGCTCAAAAAGGGATTGCAATTGGAGGCCGCGGATGTCGAATGTGGCTTCCACGATGCACTTTCTGGACTTGTCGAAAAGCACGTCCGTGTCGGCGCGGTTGCCCAAAATAAGCGAAAGGGCACCCATAAGGATGGATTTGCCGGCGCCGGTCTCGCCGGTAATGACGATCAAGCCTTGCTGAAAAGGGATTCTCAAAGACCTAATAATCGCATAATTCTCTATTTGTAAAGAGGTTAGCATTGCGATTATTTTGTTGAGTTGATAGCGTCGTAAGCGGAGGAGTTGGTGGGATCGATCTGTTTCATGATATTGATCACCTGGGTTTTCTCCGACGGCATGCCTTCTTTGAAGATATTGATGATCTCGTCCTTTTTGGTGTTCAGGATGATGCGGAGCACAGCGAGGTTGGCCTTTTGGGCGTTCACCTGCTGCAGCAGCTTCAGACTCTCGAGAATGACGGCGCGGCCGGCGTCAGGGGTCTCATACATTACATCCAGCCCCAATCGATGGTATTGGTAGTAGAAGTCATGGATTTTGCTGTAAGTGGAGTTGGTAAAGTTCTCGGTAATCCAGTAGCGGTTGTTCTGACCGCTCTCCGCCACGCTCCAACCCACGTCTTTAAGGTTCAGGTTGACGGTGTTCTGGCACTTCGCGAAGTATGGGGAGCCGCCGTTTTGGGAGAAAGAATCGAGCTCCACGGCGATGAAAAGGTTCAGATAGTACGCGATGAGCGATGTGAGTTCTGAAAGGCTGGAGTTTTCGTCGTATTCCAACGGGTCGCCGTCGGCATACTTGAATTTCACTTTCTTGTCTTGGAAACTCATCAGGGTGGTTTTGTAACTGGCCTTATAGACAGGGCGTTGCAGCACCAGCGTGGCAGTCCCTTCATACTCGTCGCCCGATGCTTTCGTCAGGTTGATCGTGATGGAGCATTCAATGCGCTCGTTTTGTTTCAAGTTGTACTGGCACCATTTGCGTTCGTGGACAAACGCGTAGAGTTTTTGCCGTAACTCATTGTATCTCTGCTGGTTGCCAGTGCTTGAAATCTGGGTGGAGTTGATGGAGACCGAGCATTGGAAGTCTTGTGCCTGCAGGCTGCTCAATGCGAGGGTCATGATGACCAGTAGTCCGATAATGCGTTTCATAGTTGTTTCGATTTATAGGTGAATATAGATCTTGGCGGTTTGTAGAATCTCTTCCGCGATTTCCTGTTTGCTTTTCAGTTCGCTGGCGAACTCCCGTCCGTCTTTGCTGAAGATAGTCACTTGGTTGGTCGCGGTGCGGAACCCGGCGCCCGCCGTACGCAAAGAGTTTAGAACGATGAGATCCGCGTTTTTATTGTGCAGTTTTTTCTTGGCGTTCTCCACTTCGTTTTCGGTTTCCAGTGCGAAACCAATGAGCAGCTGGTCGTCACGCTTGATTTTCCCGACGGACGCCAGGATGTCTTTGGTTTTCACCAGTTCGACGGACAGCTGGGCGAAGTCCTTTTTGATTTTCTCGGGTGCCACGTGTGCGGGTGTGTAGTCGGCCACGGCCGCTGACATAATGATAATGTCTTGGTCATCCACAAGTTGCATGCACTGCTGATACATTTCTTCGGCCGTTTTCACATCGTAGCGATGGATGTTGCGGTGATGTGCGATGCAGCTGCTGGGTCCTGAGACGAGGGCGACCTCGGCGCCTTTACGGGCGGCGGCTTCCGCGAGACAGAAGCCCATTAGCCCTGAGGAGTGGTTGCCGATGAACCGCACCGGGTCGATGGGTTCGTAGGTCGGACCGGCGGTGATCATCACTTTTTTCCCTTGCAAGGAATGGTCCTCCGCAAGGCATTCGTCCACAGTGTCGTAGATTTCTTCAGGTTCCTGCATTCTGCCGCTGCCGGTGGTGCCGCAGGCCAGGAATCCGTCGTTCGGGGTGAGGATGTGGCAGCCGCGTTCGCGCAGGGTGGCGAGGTTTTGCTGCACGGCCTCGTTCTCGAACATGTTGCTGTTCATGGCCGGGGCGATGAAAACGGGTTTCTTGATGGCCAGGAACAGGGTCGAGAGGGCGTCGTCGGCGATGCCGTGCGCGAACTTGGCGATGATGTTGGCCGTGGCCGGTGCCACCACCAACGCGTCGGCCCATTCCGCCATGCTGATGTGCTCGACCTCCATCGTGCGGTGCGGGTCGAACATGTCCGTGTATAGGCGGTTTTGCGACAGCGTCTCGATGGTCAGCGGGGTGACGAATTGCAAGGCGTTGCGGGTGGCAGTCACACGCACTTCGTGGCCGTTCTTCTTGAACAGCCGGATGAGGTGCATCGTCTTATATGCCGCGATGCCGCCGGAAATGCCTATGACAATGTGCTTGCCCATAATCGGCGTTTATTTGTCGTCCACGTCGTTGAAGTAAATCTGGTCGTTCTCAAACTCGTAAAGCGCCAGCTGTGTAGGCTTGGGGAGCTGTTCGTAGAGTTTGGAGAGCTCAATCTGTTCGCGGTTCTCGTAAACTTCCTCGCCGCTGCGGTCTTGCGTGGGGGCGAGGTGGGAGTTTTCCTGGAACTCCTGTTTCAGCTCCGCAGCAATCTGGTCGGCGCGTTTCGACATGATGACGATGCTTTTGTAAAAGTTGTGCGTATCCTTGTCGTATTTGCGGATGTCTTTCGTCTTGGCGAACAGGTCGATTTTTAATTTTTTGTAGTCTAAAGCTTTCATTATTTAGGACTTAATTTGATTTGTTTTTGTATTTTTCCAATTGTTTGGTCACATCTTGTGCGATCTTTTCCGTCTCTTTTGCGTATTTGCAGTCAGGGTAGTTGAGACTCATGCGTTGGCAGGCGTCGAGGCAGGCTTTGAGACGCTCCGGCTTTTTGCGTTCCGTGCTGCGTTTGGCGTATTCGTAATTGTTCAGCACCAGGTAATAGACAGCTTCCGGCATGAGTGGTGAATAGGAGTATTCGTTGAAGAAGTTCTTGGCTGCGATTTGACAGGCCTCGTAATGGTCTGTGTTGTAGTACAACTTGACGATTTCCAGGTCTTTGCGGGCCAGTTTGAGCCGGAGGTCATCCAGCATGATGTTGCATTCTTCGATATGTTTGCTGTTCGGGTAGGCCTGCAGGAAGGATTTGATTTGCTCGATGGCAAATTGGGTGTTGGACTGGTCGAGGGAGTAATCGGGGCAGGTTTTGTAAACAGCTTGGATGCAGCGGAAGAAGGCGTCCTCGGTACGGTCGGAGTTGGGGTAGCGGCGCACGTAGTCGCGGAAATGGAAGGAGGCCATGTTGTAGTCGCCGTTCTGGTAATAGGAGTCGGCGAACAGGTAGAGGATGGTGTCGGCGCGCGGGGTGCCCAGGGACAGGGGGTAAAGTTCCTGGAAAAGGCCGGCGGCGGAAAGCCACTGGTGGTTGTTGTAGTATTTGAGGGCGCGGGCATAGTGATGGTCGAATGTCTCGAAAGTGACCCGCTTGTTGCCCGCACGGCTGACTGTTGTCTTCTTTTTCCCGGGCTTCTCGTTGTCTTTCTGAACCGTCGCTTCAGGATTGGCGGTGTCTTTCTGGACTTGCGTTTCGGGAACAATGGTGTCCACCGCACAGCAGAACTCTGCTGCGCATACGTCCACCGTGAAGGCTAACAATATGACTAACAGTATATTACAAGTCTTCTTTACCATAATATAAAATCCGCGCAAATATAGTATTTTTTTAGAAAGATGAAGCACCTTGAGGAGATGCAAAATTTTGCACCTCCCAGGAGTATGATTGTGCGTGAAGTGAAACGCGACTCTAGTCGAAATCCAATTGCATGATGGAGTCGCGCTTGGTCTCGTTGCAACCCGACGGGTCCCCGATATAGGAGGACGGGATGATGAAGTTGTAGCCGGGTTTGGTGTAGCGGTCTTCAGCGCTGACAATTGCATGGTAGGGCAGTTTCGGGTCGGCATAGACTTTGCTCATGAAGAGACCGAACACCGGCATGGCCGTTCTTGCGCCTTGACCGAGTGCGGTGCTGCGGAAGTGCGCGGCACGGTCCTCACAGCCTACCCAAACGCCGCAGGTCAGCAACGGGGTGTAGCCCACAAACCAACCGTCGGACTGATTGTCGGTGGTGCCGGTTTTGCCCGCTAGCGGGAAGCTGATGCCGTACTGGCTGCGCAGACGGCCGCCGGTACCGTAATCCACCACACCTTGCATCAGCCGCACGGTCTTGAACGCGGTGATCTGGTCCATGGCCTCGTTGGTCTTCGGCACCTTGGTGTAGATGACGTTGCCCTCCTTGTCACAGATATGGGTGATGAAGATAGGTTCCACATAGACGCCCTGGTTGGGGAAACAGTTGATGGCGCCGACCTGTTCATAAAGGGTTAACTCGCACGCTCCCAAACAGATGGACGGCACGGCTGGAATGTCGGAAGTCATACCCATGTTGCGCACGAGGTCGATGACGGCATTGGGGCCGTAGCGTTTCATGAGGTAGGCGGAGACTTGGTTGAGGGAGTGCGCCAGCGCCTCGCGCAAGGGCATCATTTGTCCCTCTTTGTAGCCACCCGAATTGCGCGGGGTCCAGGAACCGCCCGGAGTCTCAATGGTGACCGGAACGTTCGGCACCATCGTGCACGGGTCGAAGTCGCCGCTCTGCATGGCTACGGTATAGACGTACGGTTTGAAAGTGGATCCGACTTGTCGTTTGGAGAGTTTCACGTGGTCGAACTGGAAATACTCGTAGTTGGTGCCGCCCACGTATGCCTTCACGTGTCCGGTGGCCGCCTCCACGCACATCAGTCCGCACTGCAGGAACGACTTGTAGTAGCGGATGGAGTCCATCGGGGTCATCACCGTGTCAATCATGCCCTTGTAGTTGTAAACAGTCATTTTGACCTTTTTGTTGAAGGCAGCCTCGATTTCGGCGTCGGATTTGCCCTCGTCTTTCATCAATTCGTAACGTTCGGACTGTTTCACAGCGCGCCAGAGGATGTTGTGGGTTTGCTCCTCGCTGAGGTTGACGAACGGTGCGTTCTTCGCGCCTTTGGTGTGGCTGAAGAAGAGCGGTTGCAGATAATCGCAGACATGCTCTTTCACAGCCTCTTCCGCGTGTTGCTGCATACGGGAATCGATGGTGGTGTAGATCTTGAGTCCGTCGCAGTAGAGGTCGTAGCGGGAACCGTCGTTTTTGGGGTTCTTCTCGCACCAGTCTTTCAAGACCAGACGGAGGTATTCGCGGAAATAGGTGGCGATACCGGCGGTATGGGCTTGTGACTTGAAGTGGCTCATGTCGATGGGGATTGCCTTGACGGAGTCGAATTGCTGTTGGGTGAGGTAGTCGTACTTTCTCATTTGTCCCAGCACGGTGTTGCGGCGGTCGAGAGAAGCCTGCGGGTGGCGGCGGGGGCTGTATTTGGAGGGGGCTTTCAACATGCCCACCAGCAGGGCGGCCTCCTCGGTGTTGATTTCCGAGGGCTCCTTGTCGAAATAGGTGCGTGCGGCGGACTTGATGCCCACGGCGTTGTTGCCGAAATCAACGGTGTTGAAGTACATGGCCAGGATCTCGTCCTTGGAATAGGCGCGTTCCAGCTTGGTGGCCACCACCCATTCCTTGAACTTGGTGAACACGATCTTGATTTTGCCGGCTTTGGGGTCGCGGGGGAAGAGGTTCTTGGCCAGCTGTTGCGTGATGGTGCTGCCGCCGCCCTTGTGGTGGCGGGTGGCCACACCGAGAGCCACGCGGAAGAGCGCCTTCACATCGACGCCGGAATGCTTGTAGAACCGGGAGTCCTCTGTGGCGATAAGGGCGTGTTTCAGCTCGTCGGAAAGGTCGGCGTATTTGCAGTTGGAGCGGTTTTCGCGATAATAGGTGCCCAGCAGCACGCCGTCGGAGGAGATGACCTCCGTGGCGAGGTTGGAGTCAGGATTCTCCAACTCCGCGAACGAGGGCATGTAGCCCATCCATCCCAGGGAAATGAGCAGGAACATCAGGCATACCAGCCCGAACAATATGAAATAGGCCTTCCAGAAGGTCTTCGCCCATTTTGGAAGGGTGAACTTTTGCTGTTTCTGTCTCTTGTCGTCTTGCGACGAACCGGATTTTGCAGTGTACATTTTTCCTAAGTTAAAATCACGCTGCAAAAGTACAAAAAATAATCAATCATCTACCTTTGGTGCAATCCGCACTCGCGGTGTTCAGGAGATTCCCACCACCAGCGGCCGGCGCGGATGTTCTCGCCGGGGTTCACCGCCCGTGTGCACGGCTCGCACCCGATGCTCGGATAACCCTTGTTGTGCAGCTTGTTGTACGGCACATGGTGCGCTTTCACATACTCCCACACTTGTGTCTCGGTCCAATCGATGAGCGGGTTGATTTTCAATACGTTGTGGTTCTCGTCCCACTCGATTTTCTGCATATTGGTACGGGTGACGGACTGCTCGCGACGGAGTCCGCAGATCCAAGCATCGAGGGTTCGGAACGCGCGACCAAGGGGTTCGAGCTTGCGAATGTAGCAGCAGGCGTGCCGTTTCTCAATGCTTTCGTAGAAAGGGTTGATGCCCTGCTCGCGTACAAACCGCTGCAGCGCTTCCGTCTGCGGACAAAACACCTCCATACGGATGCCGTAGTGCAGGTTCGTCTTGTCGATGAGTTGGTAGGTCTCCGGAAAGAGACGGCCCGTGTCGAGCGTGAAAACCCTCGCCTTCGGACAAACTTTCATCAACATGTCCGTAAGGGTCTGGTCCTCAATGCTCAAACTTGATGACAAGGCAATCCTGTCGCCGTAAATCTCCCAAAAATGTTGCAGCAGTTCCTGCGGATCCGCCTCCGCAAACCGCACATTCAATGCTTCAATATCATCTTTGCAATATCTCATAATTCTACATTTTATATTGTGAATTGTGAATAGTGAATAGAGAAAAGTGAATTGTACATTGTTCATTGTACATTGTTCATTGCTACCATCCCCGCCCCCACGGTCTCGAAACTGTCGGGGTCGATGATGATGACGGAGCCGGTGACACGGTTCTCGCCGTAGTTGTCAACCACTATCGGGTTGGCGGTCTTCACTGTGATACAGGCAATGTCGTTCATCTTCAGTGATGCCACCCCTTCGACGTGCTCCAAGGTGCTGACATCCACCTTGTAATCTATCGCCTGCACCATTGCGACGGTTTCCGACACGGCGGTGCGGAGGATGTAGCGTTTGCGCAGCTGCATCTCCGTCTCGTTGAACCAGCAGCAGCGCATCTTGAGTTGCTGGGTCACCACGGGTTGCGGACCTTCCGCGCCCACGAGCATGTCGCCGCGACTGATGTCAATGTCGTCGTCTAACAGAACGGAGACGGATTCGGGGGTGTGAGCCATGTCCAACTCCTTGTCGGCCTGCATGATGGCCTTCACGGTGCTCGTCAGCCCAGAGGGGAGCACACGCACGGTGTCGCCCTTGCGCAGCACGCCGCCGGAGAGCCGTCCCGCGTAGGCGCGGTAGTCGGGAAACTTGTCGGAGATGGGCCGGATGACGTATTGCACGGGGAACCGCAGCGGTTGTGCTTCGTCGCCCATTTTGTGCTCAATGGAGACCGTTTCCAGCAAATGCATCAGCGGACCGCCGGTGTACCACGGCATGTTTTGGGATTCTTCCACCACGTTGTCGCCGTATTTGGCCGAGATCGGGATGAAGAGCAGCGAGGCGCGGATGCCGATCTTGGCGGCCATCTCCTCGTAGCGCTGCCGGATGTCTGTGAAGACCTGCTCGGAAAAATCAACCAAATCCATCTTGTTGATACACACGGTGATAAAGGGTATGCCGAGCAGCGAGGCGATGTAGGAATGACGCACCGTCTGCTCCACCACGCCGTTGCGCGCATCAATGAGGATGATGGCGAGGTCGGCGGTGGAGGCACCCGTCACCATGTTGCGGGTGTATTGGATGTGTCCGGGGGTGTCGGCGATGATGAACTTGCGTTTTGGCGTGGCGAAGTAGCGGTAGGCCACATCGATGGTGATGCCCTGCTCGCGTTCGGCCCGCAGTCCGTCGGTGAGCAGCGCGAGGTTCACCTCCTCGTTGCCGCGACTCCGCGAGGCCTGCTCCACCGCCTCCAACTGGTCCTCGAAAATCGACTTGCTGTCGTATAATAATCTTCCGATGAGCGTGCTTTTGCCGTCATCCACGCTGCCCGCGGTCGTGAACCGCAACAGCTCCATGTCTAAGTATCCGTTATTCATACTGCTAACTACTAACTACTAACTGCTAACTACTAACTAAAAGTACCCTTCCTTCTTGCGGTCCTCCATGGCGGTTTCGCTGCGTTTGTCGTCGGCGCGGCCGCCGCGTTCGGTGATGCGGGTGGCGGCGATCTCGGAAATGATGTCCTCCAAGGAGTTGGCCTCGGAAATGGTGAGTCCAGTGCAGGTGATGTCGCCGATGGTGCGGCAGCGCACACGGCGGGTGACCACCTCCTCAGTGGGCTTCAGCGTCATGCAGGGCTCGGCGGCCAGCCACTGACCGTCGCGAAGGAAACACCGCCGCTCGTGCGTGAAATAGAGCGACGGCAACGGGATTTTCTCCGCATAGATGTACTGCCAGACGTCCATCTCAGTCCAGTTGCTGATGGGGAACACGCGAAAATGCTCGCCCATGTTCTTGTGTCCGTTGAAGATGTTCCACAGCTCGGGCCGCTGGTTCTTGGGATTCCACTGCCCGAATTCGTCGCGATGCGAGAAAAAACGCTCTTTGGCGCGGGCTTTCTCCTCATCACGCCGCGCACCTCCGATGCAGGCGTCGAACTTGTATTCTTCGATGGTGTCTAGCAACGTTGTGGTCTGCAGACGGTTACGGCTGGCGTTGTAGCCCTTCTCCTCCTTCACGCGCCCCTTGTCGATGCTCTCCTGCACGGAGCCGACGACTAACTGCGCCCCCAGCTTCTCCACGAGCGCGTCGCGGTAGTCGAGGGTCTCTTGGAAGTTGTGCCCCGTGTCGATGTGCAGCAACGGGAACGGGATCTTGGCGGGATAGAACGCCTTGTAGGCCAAATAGGTGACCACGATGGAGTCCTTGCCGCCGGAGAAGAGGATGGCCGGCTTCTCAAACTGCGCCGCCACCTCCCGCAAGACGTAAATGGACTCGGACTCCAATTCTTTCAAATGAGTTAACTTATACATTTATCAATATTTGTTTAATTGCAATTTTTATCTAATGCATCATTGTATGCTATACCCCAACAACTACTAACTACTAACTGCTAACTGCTAACTAACTGAAGGCGCCGTTGAGGTATTTCTGGGTGAGTTCGTGCTGGGGGTGGTGGAAGACTTGGTCGGCGGGACCTTGTTCGATGATTTCGCCGAGGTACATGAAGACGACGTGGTCGGCGATGCGGAGGGCCTGCCGCAGAGTGTGGGTGACCATGATGATGGAGTATTGCTCTTTGAGCGACACGAAAAGATCCTCCACGGTCTTGGCGGAAATAGGGTCGAGGGCGCTGGTGGCCTCGTCGGCGAGGATATAGTCGGGTTCCACGGCGAGGGAACGGGCGAGACACAGGCGCTGCTGCTGCCCGATGGAAAGACGGCTCGCCGGAGTGCGGACACGTTCCTTGATTTCGTTCCAAAGGCCCACCGCCTTGAGGTTTTTCTGTACCTGGTAGATCAACATGCGGCGCTTAGGGAACATCTTGTTGATGCGGCATCCGTAAGCCACATTGTCGAAAATGGACATGGGCAACGGGCACGGCCGCTGGCTCACCAACCCGATCTTGCGACGCAATTCGGTGACATCGGACTCGCTGGCGAGGATGTCCTGTCCATCAACCAACACTTGCCCGTCCAACTTCACCCCTTCCGTGGTGTCTATCAGACGGTTGAGCGTCCGCAACAGGGTGGATTTCCCGCAGCCCGACGGCCCGATGATGCAGGTGATCTGCTTTTCGGGCAACTCCACATTCACGTTCTTCAAAATGTGATTGCCCTTGATATGGACGTTTAGATTTTTGACTTCTATCATTATTTCTGTTTTATAACAAATTCGCTACCAAGCTTTTACCCCTATCGGGGCAATTCAAGGAATAATGTCTATATTTTATTCTTCGAAAATCGGTTGGTGATGAAACGGCCGGCGATGCTGAGGATGAGGACGATGACGGTGAGGACGAGAGCGGCGGCGTAGGCGCGGTCAACCACCTCTGGGATAGGACTTTGGAGCTGAAAAAAGACGGCAAGGGGCAGCGTGGCGGCGGGTTGTGAAAGAGACGTCGGGATGCTGTCGGTGTAGCCGGCGGTGAACATCACGCTGGCGGCGTCGCCGATGGCGCGGCCGACCGAAAGCAGGGTGGCCGTGGCGATGCCCGGGGCGATTTGCCGCAGCACCACCTTCAGGGTCTCCCAGCGCGTGGCTCCTAATGCGAAACTGGCGTCCAAAATGTCGCGGGGAAAGTTACGGGTGGCCTCGTCCATCGTGCGGATGAAGATGGGGATGATGAGCAACGTGATGACAATGATACCGCCTAACAGCGAGGTCCTCAGCCCGAAATAGATCATGATGGTGAACCCGAACGCGCCATAGACGATGGAAGGCACCCCAAACAGTACATCGAAGGCCATCCGCGCGGCGTACGCCAATTTGGAATCTCGCTGCAAATAGACGTTGAGGAAAAAGACCACTGGGATGGAAACGAGCAACCCCAACACCGTGGAGGCGCCCACGATGTAGAGTGACCCGACGATGGCATTCAGGAAGCCGCCCTCCTTACCGATGTAGAAACCACCGCCCGGTAGCTTGCTCACCATGTCCCAGCTCATAGCCTTCACCCCCTTGGAGAAAACGGTCCAGATGACACTGATAACGAGTCCGAACACCACAAACATCGCCAGCCACATGAAGGTCTTGGCGACAATCTCACGAACTTTCTTTTTGGAGGATATTTTCATTTTGGGGATTAGTGAATAGTGATTTGTGAATAATGATTTGTGAATAGTGAACAAGGGAGTTGGCTATCTAACTGTTACCGAGGCGTTTTTCCAGCCGATAGAGCACGATGCGGGAGATGAGGTTGAAGACGAGAACGACGAGGAAAAGGATGAGGGCGGCGAACATGAGAGCAGATTCATACATGGGCATGGAGAGCATCTCGCCGTAGTTGTTGGCGATGAGGGCGGGAATCGGGTAGCAGGGGTCGAGGAAGCCTTCAGGGATGCCGATGACGCAGCCGCATACCATCAACACCGCGATGGTCTCGCCCATGGCGCGCGAGATGGCCAGCACCGTGGCCGCGATAATGCCCGGATAGGTGCGCCGGAACAGCACCTTCTTGGTGGTCTGCCAACGGCTCGCACCCAACGCCAACGAACTCTCGCGCAACTCCAAAGGAACAGAAGAGAAAACCTCGATGAACAGACTTACCAACAACGGTATCACCATGACCCCCAACACGATACCGGCAGCCAAAACCGTATATCCCGTGGAGAAGTCCATGAAATGCGGCGCGACATGTTTCGAAATCCACGGCACAATGACCAACACGCCCCACACGCCGTAGATGACTGACGGTAACGCCGCCAAAATGTCCAACGCCGGGAACACGAACTTCTTGACGTAGGATTTCGCGTATTCGGTGAGGAAAACCGCCGTGAGCAGCGAGATGGGCAACGCGAGGAGGATGGCGACGAACGTCACCCACAACGTGCCCGCCACGAAAGGCAGGAATCCGAACTCGCCCTTCATGGGCTTCCATTCCGATGAGGTAAGCAGCCCCCACAACGAACGGTCCTCCAGCACCGGTGCCGACTTCAGATACAGTCCCACGAACATCACCACCACCATGAGGATGGAGACGATGGTGAGACCGAACATGACGGCCTGCGCGGTTTTGTCTTTGATGATTCTCGATTTCTGCATGTTAAAACCTAATTAGTTGAGTCCTAGGGTTAGCCAATAGCCAACGGCCAACAGCCAACAGCCAGTCGTTAATTCTTGACCCCCAACTTTTCCAACCCTTTCTGCAATTTCTCCTCGTTCAAGCTGATGTAACCCACGGGCACGTTCTGCTTTTGGCCGTCGGTGAGGACGTATTCGAGGAAGGCGATGACGGCGGGATTCTTCGGGGTGCCGTGACTGACCAAGTAGAGGTCGCGGGCGGGCGGTGACGGGTATTTGTCCTCCGCCACCGCCGCGATGAAGTCGTCCTTGGTGTCGTAGAAGTACTCGTCGGAGGTGATGGCGCCGTCGTTGTCGCGGTCGATCGGGCAAACAAGCAACCCTTGATTGGGCTTCCGCGACTTCTCGTCGTACGCGTAGCCGATGTTGTTCAGCCCGATGCCGAGCTTGTCGGCCTGGATGGCGGAAGCCAATCCCGGGTCGCCGAAGACGGCGGTGCCCAACAAATCCTCCTGCTTTTTGCCCATCCAGAGGGCGAACGTCTCGGCCGCACCGCAAGCGTCGGAGCGGGTATAGACGTGTATCGGGGTTTTGTCACTGGTGCCCAACACTTGTCCCCAAGTGGTGTATTCGCCCGTAATCCAAATCTTGATGGCGGCTTCCTGAGAGATGCCGTGCTTCATCAGCTTGTCAGCCAACGGGTTGTCGGCGTTGATGGTGATGACCACCGCATCCTTGGCCGATGCGAACGGGACGGCGCCCTTCTCCAATTCCGGGGGATAAACCTCGCGGGAGACCATCCCGAGATCGACCACATCGGCCAGTACGTCGGTCATGCCTTTGCCGGCACCACCCGCAGAAAGGTCGATGCGCACGCCGGGATGCATTGCCTGGAACTCCTCGGCCCACTTCACCGCCAAGGGATAAAGGGCAAAGGCCCCGGAAATGGTAATACTGCCTGAAAGTCTGTCTTTGGTCTGCGGATTCTGCTTCTTCCCGCAGGACACACACATCATCAAGATGCAAATTGCTGATAAAAGGGTAATTGTTCTTTTCATATTCTATTGTTTTGATCCCCACACTGCGGCTCCGCCTTATGTGGGGTTATTAGCACTTCGTGCGTCTTGCCCCTCCGGGGCTGCTTAAGGATTAATGTTTTAAAAGACCGCGCTTACCATCATCGTTACATTATGTCCAAAAGATTGGTCTTTAGGGTGTTGCTTGAGCGTATAGGCCAACTGCGTGCGGAGGTGTTTTTCGGGCCACCACTCCACACCGGTTGAGTAATAGATGGAGTTGGTATTCGCGGTCTTGTCCTTTTCATAATAGTCAAACCGGAGTAAGGGTCGCAACTTCTGCTCGATTTTGCTGTTATCGCCCCAGCCGAATCGGAACCAGTAACCGGCTGTCACATAGAACCCTTGTGTGCGGGTAGGCACAGGAACGTAATCATCCGTGAGGGGATCCACCGCAGCGAAATCTGTTCGTCCCCAAAGATATTCGCCACGCAGAACCCATTGCTTGTCAGTATATTGCAGACCTCCGGCGTAACGAAAACGCACCCCGTCGGTGTGAGTCGTAACCCCGTCATGCAACATGTCATATTTTCCCCAATAGCCTGATGCAGAGAGGGTAAATCCTTTCACAAAAGGAGAGAACTCCACTCTGGCGGATACGTCCTTGGCCAAGTTGTCGGTCTTGACGTTGATGCCGTTGCCGCCGAAGACGCCAACCCCGTATTGCAGGATGGGAATGCGCTCGCCGCGAACCTCCGCAGAGGCCAGCGTGCCTGTGAGCATTGCCCCGATCTCACGACCATTGGAGTAGGAACTGATCCCTGTTACATCTTTATATCCCGATAACGCGCTGACAACTTGGGCATTCTCTATCAATTCCAAGTCCAACGGTGACAATTTGTTTTCAAGAGAAAAGGGAATTTTGAACTGTCCGACCTGCAACTGCACCTGCTTGCAGAAGTTTACCTTCACGAAAGCGTCGATCAACCTCGGGTTCGGGGCGAAATCGACTTGCAGCCGGTAGTCCACCCATTTTGTCGGACTGCCTTTGAAGTCAAGGCGGGCACGGCGGATTTGGAATACACTGCTTTGATTATCAGTGTTATAGTACTCGTAAGCATATTGTGCGTCAATCCAACCTCCCACCTTCAGGTACTTTTGAATCTGTTCCAGCACATTTTGCGACTTGCTCTTGACAGTATCCTGTCCATTGGCAAATCCATACAAAAAAAGAAATGGCAAAATTGTAAAAAGAAGTAAAAATTTTCTCATCAAGCAGATTTATAACAATGAAAACTGGCGGCAAAAATACCCCCTTATCAGCGAACAAATGTCATAATTTGCAAAAAAACGTGTCATAAAACAGCAAAAACGGTGTCAGAATACCACAATTCTTGTCCAGAAATGATATTTTTGGTATTTTTGCCGTCATGAAACCGATTTATATTGCTTTATCCATTCTGGCGATGTCGAACATCGTGTTCCTGATTTTGTTCATCCACAGTCGTTGGTCTTACAGAAAGCTGATGCAGAAGAGTCTTGAAACTGAGGAGAAGAAAAACGCGCTCGTGGAAATCGCTTCATACAACATAGAGATTGTTCCCGATGAACAGGAGCGTCGGATACTGAGAGACTTGCAGAAAGCGATGGAACAGGGAAAGGTTTTTCTCGATCCGACCATCAGTGTTCAGGATTTGGCCAAACGTCTCGGCACCAACCGGACCAGCCTGTCGCACATCATCAACACGCATCTGAACCAGAATTTCGCCTCACTGTTGAACAGCTATCGGATTAAAGAAGCGGTCAATCTATTGAGCGACCCGCAACACTTTGACGAAAAGATGGAAGCCGTGGGTGAGATGTGCGGCTACAACAACCGACAAGTCTTCCACGCTGCCTTCAAGAAGGAAATGGGGATTACCCCCAGCCATTTCCGCAACATCCAAAAGGCTACTTTGCGACAGGAGAAACGGCAGGGGCAATTGTAGAGGTTCACCCTTCTGTGCTGTAGCTTTTCCCCGGTAGGGCGAACAGCACTCCTTTCAGCTCCATCGTGAGCAGCAGACCCGCCAGTTTCGAGGGGGAAAAGCCTGTGCAATATTCGGAAATCTCGTCGATGGTCTTCTTTCCAGTTTGGATGAACCTATATACAAAAGCCTCATCTTCAGTTAGTTCTGGAAATAATTGTGTTTGCACGGATTGTTTTGCGGAATCCGAGTCCCAATTCATCATTTCCACAATGTTTTCTCCCGAAGTGGCGATGGCGGCAATGTTTTTGCGGATCAGTTCGTGACAGCCGGCGTGCATCTCGTCGAAGATGGTGCCCGGGATGGCGAAAATATCTCTGTTATAGGAATTTGCGATATGTGCGGTGATGATGCTTCCGCCCTTGATGGCGCTTTCGGCCACCAATACCGCGTCTGCCATGCCCGCGATGATGCGGTTGCGAGCGGGAAAGTTCATCCGGTCCGGCCCCGTGTCGAAATCAAATTCGCTGATGACGGTGCCGCCGTTCTCCACAATCCTGTCCGCCAACGCTTTGTTGCTTGCCGGATAAATCGTGTGCAGTCCGTTGCCAAGCACCGCGAAGGTGGGGATACCGAGATTCAGCGACTCCTCGTGCGCCACCGTGTCGATACCGTACGCCAATCCGCTGATTGTCGATATGTTGCTGCCTTTCAGATCGTTCAGTATCTTTGTGAGACTCCTGATCCCGTAAGAGGAGGCATTTCGCGTGCCCACCACGGCCAACATCCGCGCCCGGTTGAAGTCGCTGCTCCCGCGGTAGTAGAACGAGACCGGGGCGTCGTTGCAGCGTTTCAAACGACTCGGATACTCTAGATCCAAGTAATGGCATAACTGAACCTGATGCCTATGGATTAATTCCATTTCCCTGTCAACCAAATGCTTGACTTTGTCAGTTAGGGTTATGTCCACTTGACAACGTCTCTGATTGCGCAGTCTTCTCCGCCACGATTCCGGGAACTCAAAGACGTTTTTCGCTGACCCTGCCGCTGTCAGGATTTGCTTGATGGTGGATTTGCCCAAACCCTCTATTTTGTTCAGTGCGATGCGATAAAAAGTTTCCGTGTGCATTTTTTTTGTTTTCGGTTTATGAATTTTGTTTTATTTTTGCAGTCTGATTTCATTCGGCAAAGATAATAATTAATCAAATATAAATCAATAGAAAAAAATAATTTTTGAATAATGAAGAAAATCAGCTATTTAACAATCGTTATCCTCTTGTTGTCCCTGGCATCTTGCCGTTCAAAATCGGGAGGCGGAGGCATAAAAGTGGACAATTTTTCCACAGGTAAGGCCGGAGAGATGATTTTGGCCATTGACACGAATTATTGGTCAAAAGCCGCTATGAAAGCCATTTATGAGGTGATTCAGCAGCCGCAGCCGGCTATCAACCAGATCGAGCCGTTGTTTGATGTGATTCAGTGCTCAAACGCCGGCTACAAGGCGTCGTTCATGCGTCACCGGAATATCTTGCAGTTCGACTACAATCCTGGTTATTCAGGAAATACGTTTGAAATTGCCAAGAATCCGGTCACCAATCCGCAGGTGCATGTCAGAATCCGGGGCAACAGCCAGGATTCATGTCTTGCGCTCTTCCTGGCTCACCAGCAGGAGATTGTGAAGGCCATGTATGACAATGACATAGCCCGTTTGCAGAATGCGCACAGGAGGCTGAACAACCCGGTGATCGAGAAGAAAATCAAAGAGAAATTCGGTCTCACGATGACAATCCCGGAAGGCTATTTTGTGGGACGCGAGGAGGAAGATTTCCTCTGGCTGCTTTTCCGCACCCCGAAGAACGACCGTTTCGTGATGATTTACAATTCACCGCGCTATGCCTTGACGCCTGAGAATGTGGTGGCTGAACGCGACCGTATCACGAAGGCGTATATCCAGGGTGCCGTGGCCGGTGCCTATCCAAAAGTGGCCGAACTCGAGGGTTACCCCATTGCGCAAAATCTCCAGATGAGGTATCATAACGGATTGGAGTTAAGAGGCTTATGGGAATCTGTCCGGGATAAAATGGGCGGACCGTTCTACAGCTTCACACAATTGTCGCCCGACAGCACTTCCTGCATCACGGTGGACGGTTTTGTATATGCTCCCCAAGAGCAAAAAAGAGACTATATCCGTGAGGTTGAGGCAATTGTGAAGTCCATTCAATAAAAATGCATTTTAAATGTAACAAAATCGCCATTTCGTGCGACTAAGCGGAATGTGACAGAAAATAATTCAGAACTGGAGAAGGTCATCAACGGTTGTTTGAACAACGACCGCTTAAGCCAAAAGCAGTTGTATGAGTTGTATGCGCCAAGGATGTTTGTCGTCTGTCGGCGTTACGCTAATTCGACTGCGGAGGCGGAGGATATGTTGTTGGAGGGGTTCATGAATGTCTTCAAGAACCTGCAAACTTTCAAGGGTGACAGCTCTTTGTCTTCGTGGATCTATTCGATCATGGTGTATTCGTCTATCAGCCATTACCGGTCGCACAGACGATACCAACAAGAACAGTTGCAAGAGGATATGGATTTGGAACTGTCGGAAACGAATGAGGAAGCGATTTTGTCGAAAGTATCTGCAAATCAGATTGTTGAGATGTTTGAGTTGATGCCGGAAACGCCTCGGATCGTGTTTAACCTGAAAGAGATAGAGGGGTATTCGTTCACCGAGATCGCCAAAATGCTGGGCAAAAAGGAGGGCGCGATCCGTATCGCCCATATGCGCGCAAGACAATGGCTGAAAGAAAGAGTGGAAGACAAATAGATAGAATTGACAAGTAGGTAAATAAAATTATGATGAGTATAAAAGATGTTTTGGATCAGTATGAGGAAAAACCGTCTGCCGATGTGTGGGAACGTTTGAACGCCCGTTTGGACAAAGAGATGCCGGTTGCAGAAAATGTGTCTCGGCTTCATCGGGTCAAAGCATGGAAATGGGTGGCCGCTGTGTTGTCGGGGCTGATCATAAGCGGTGCAGTGGCTTTAGGTGTTTTCTCGCATCAGCGTGGAAATCAGAATGCTATAGCAGAAAACAATACGAAAGCGGTTGGAGACATGGAGACTGTTTCTAACACTGTGTCAGAACCGATGGAAAATGACGAAACGGAAATTTCATCTGAGGTCGTGGAGGCCGACGCTGTCGCTCCTGTTCGAATGGCTGTGGATAATGCTATGGAGAAACCGAATGATCAGCCTGAAACACAGGAGAAGGTGATAACGCCGAGTGCCAATGCCCGACAGATTGTGTTGCCGCCCAATTCCACATTGGCCAAACAACTGGCGGCGGATCCGGTGTTGAAAAACCTATCTGACGACAGCGTGGATTGGTCCGTGCCGGTTCATCTCAGCATACCTAATCTTTTTACCCCGAATAATGACGGCGTAAATGATTTCTTT
The DNA here is from genome assembly GCA_045130275.1 of Bacteroidales bacterium. GTDB lineage: Bacteria > Bacteroidota > Bacteroidia > Bacteroidales > WCHB1-69 > F23-D06. Next base: position 9,250 of record JBGUPL010000056.1, on the reverse strand, counting down.
GTGATTGAAGGGTTGGAGAATTACTCTTCCCCGAAATTGATTGTCCGTGATAAAAACAATAGGGTTGTGTATCATAACGAAGCCTATAATAACACATGGGAAGGAGGCACTTGCTCGGATGGAGTATATAGCTACGAGTTTACGTTTTCATACAACGGCATAGAAAACCAAGCGACGGGGAAAGTCAGGATTATGAGAAATTAGGACAACGAAAGGCTGTCAAATTGTGCTTAATTTATTGAACAACAATATTTTGATTTTAATTGCAAAAAAATGAAAAAGACAATTAAACTCTGGACTTTATTGGCCATTATGGTCGCTTTTATGGTGTCGTGTACCCGTGAACCAGTGTCCCCGACACCGCCGACACCTGATGAAGACTTTGTCTCATCCGACTGGGTGGACCTCGGTCTTCCGAGCGGGCTTTTATGGGCGAAGTGCAACGTTGGGGCAACCTCACCGCAGGAATTCGGCGATTATTTTGCATGGGGAGAAACGAAAACAAAGTCCGATTATGATTGGCCGACATACAAATATTGGCAAGATTGGTATCTCACCAAGTACTGCAGCAATCCCGGGTGGGGGCATAACGGATATACCGACAACCTTATTACCCTTGAGATGGTTGATGACGCCGCAGCAGCAAATATGAGTTCGGGCGCACGTACACCCACCAAGGACGAGTGGGAGGAATTAATAGCGAATACCACTCACGTATATACCACTATTGATACGACATACGGAATTCTTTTCACGGGTTCAAACGGAAACACAATGTTTGTGCCATCTGCTGGATATATGTATCGTTTCTTTGGCTTGTTCAGTGGCAATGAGTACGGTACGTATTGGACAAGTTCCGTCAGAAGTGATTTTATGTACGAGGCATGGTTCGCTTCATTTACCGCTGACACGCTCAAAATGCATTATGTTAACCGTCCAATTGGATATACGGTGAGAGCTGTTCATGCATCGCATTGAATTATACTCAACAGTTGTAAAAAAAGCCCCGATTTTTTCGGGGCTTTTTGGTATTCGTGGAGACGCAATGCATGGCGTCTCTACTGATAGGGAAATGCTGTTTACCAGGCGAAGAGCGGACGGTCGTGCATCATGTCGTTGACCGTCTTGCGGGTCTTGGCGATGAGTTCCTCGTTCTCGACGTCGCAGAGCACCTTGTCGATCATCTCCACGATGAAAGGCATGTCGTTCTCTTTCAGGCCGCGGGTGGTGATGGCGGGCGTACCCACGCGGATGCCGGAGGTCTGGAAAGCGGAACGGGTGTCGAACGGCACCATGTTCTTGTTGATGGTGATGTCGGCCTTCACGAGGGTGTTCTCAGCGACTTTACCGGTCATTTCGGGGAATTTCTTTCTCAAGTCGATGAGCATGAGGTGGTTGTCGGTGCCGTTGGAGATCACCTTGTAACCTCTTTCCACGAAAGCGTTGGCCATAGCGTTGGCGTTGAGTTTCACCTGCTTCACGTAGTTGGCGTAGTCGTCGGTGAGGGCTTCGCCGAAAGCGACAGCCTTGGCGGCGATGACGTGCTCCAGAGGACCGCCCTGGCAGCCCGGGAACACAGAAGAGTCGAGGATTTGTGACATCATCTTCACGACGCCTTTCGGGGTGGTCTTGCCCCACGGGTTCTCGAAGTCCTTGCCGAGCATGATGAGACCGCCGCGAGGTCCGCGGAGAGTCTTGTGGGTGGTGGTGGTCACGATGTGACAGTGCTCCACGGCATTGTTGAGCAGACCCTTGGCGATAAGGCCGGCGGGGTGGGAGATGTCAGCCATCAGGATGGCACCGATCTTGTCGGCGATCTGACGCATGCGTGCCCAGTCCCAGTCGCGGCTGTAGGCGGAGGCACCGCCGATGATCAATTTCGGTTTCTCGCGGAGGGCAACCTCTTCCATCGTGTCGTAGTTGATGCAACCAGTCTCTTCGTCCACTTGGTAAGCCACAGGACGATAGAGGATGCCGGAGGAGTTGACGGGGGAGCCGTGTGACAGGTGGCCGCCGTGGTTGAGGTCGAGACCCATGAAGGTGTCGCCCGGTTGCAGGCAAGCCATCAAAACAGCCATGTTGGCCTGGGCGCCGGAGTGCGGTTGCACGTTGGCCCATTCGCAGCCGAAGAGCTGTTTCACGCGGTCGATGGCCAGTTGTTCGGATTGGTCAACAATCTGACAGCCACCGTAGTAGCGTTTGCCAGGAAGACCTTCCGCATACTTGTTGGTCATAACAGAACCCATGGCTTCCATCACCTGGTCGCTCACAAAGTTCTCAGAAGCAATCAGTTCGATGCCGTTGGTCTGGCGTTCGCGCTCCTGCTGGATGAGGTTGAAAATTTGTTCGTCTCTTTTCATATTGACTGATGTAATTGTTTGATAATTAAATTATTTAATATCTATACTTGAAAATGCAAAGATACACTTTTTCCATAAAGAAAAATTATTATTTTTGCAGCCTTAATATGAAATTATTATCATGCTGAAACATATTGATTCTTTTATCAGCCGTATGGTGTGTACGGCGATGATGCTGTGCAGTGTTTTTGCTGCCTCAGCACAGGTGGACACGACCTTCTGGTTTGCGGTGCCCAAACTGTGTTCCCATGCCCATTGGCCCATTGCGCTGGTGGTCACCACCTTCAATGAACCGGCGACGATTACGGTGAAAAAGGCATATAACAACAGCACCGTGGCCACGTTCACGGTGCCGGCCAACTCGTCCAGCACGCAGGTGCTTGTCCAGAACGAGGCCGCATTGTCCAACTTTGTGTCCAACCACAATACTACGACTAACAACGGATTGTATATCCATTCCACGGCTAATGTGAATGCATACGTGGCATTGGAGCAGAACAATAGCGAAATTTACGCGCTGAAAGGGTCGAATGGTTTGGGTACGAATTTTTTTGTGACCATGCAGTACCAATACGACAATGGAAACGGCAGCAGTAGCGGTAGCTATTCGACAGCCAAAAACAGCGTGGAAATCATCGCCACAGAAAACAATACGACAGTCACCATAACACCGTCGTATGCATGTGGCACGCACGCGGCCAACGTGCCGTTTACCGTCACCCTGCAGCGCGGTCAGGTGTATTGTCTCGCCTCCAATTCCCAGCTGGGTGCCAATCATTTGTGCGGTACTACCATCACTTCTGACAAGCCGATAGTGGTGGATGTCTCCGATGACTCGGTGACCCCCCATAGCACCCCGAACAACACCACTGATAACGGTGGCGGCAGCGCGGATCTGGTGGCCGACCAGCTTGTGCCCGTTGCCATGGCTGGCAATGAGTACATTGTGGTGCCTTCGCCCTCCAATGTCAACAACAATGCGCCGGCGGCCAGTGGCGGTGGTAACTATTATCTCGACTATGCTTTCGTGTTCGCGTTGGAAGACAACACTGATGTCATGATTGTTGGTGGCACTGCTGCAAATCCGAGTATCAGTACTGTTTCATTGAACAGCGGCGGCAGGTACAAACACCATTTCACCAACAACAATCCTATTTACATTATTGCCACTCATACGGACCCGAACACAGGCGAAATGGATGATGCTCCCATATTTGTGTTCCAGATCACGGGCGCGGGCAAGGAGTTCGGCGGCACCCAACTGCCTCCCATCAATTGCACGGGTTCTTCTGCGGTGGGTTACAGACCGTTGAAATCTTACCACGACCACTCAAAGACGCTTTATCTTACCGTACTTTGCGACTCTAATTACATTTCTGGTTTCCAAGTCAATGGCAACTCCAACTTTTTCAACGCCAGTGACTGGCAAAAAGTTCCTGTAGGACCATTCAAATACTGTCGGAAAAATGTTTCGAACAATTTTGCTCCGTCATATAACAATATGATCCCTTTCAGGGTCACGAATTCGCTGGGCAAGTTCCACATGGGTGTTTTTGACATCAATGGCTCGTATGACGACTGTTCCATCAGCTATTTCAGCAGTTATGCTTCGGAAAGTTCGATAAAATTCTCCACACAGATTACACATTCCGATTATTGTGAGGGCGATACCATTTTGTTCGGTTTTGATTCTGTAGATGTCGGCATTAACCGTATTATGGGTCCCAATGATTTCGAGATTGATCATGAGCCCTACTTGCGAAACAGTGTCGTGCCTGAAAACACTGGTTGGTACACTGTGGTTGCCCACGACTCTCGCCTTTGCAGTAAATATTCGCTGCGTGACTCCATCGAAATCACCGTCCATCCCACTGTCTATGAGACGGTTTACGACACCATCTGTCCCGGCGTGGCCTATACCGGCTATGGTTTCAACATTCCGGCTGGAAGCACTGCCAATGTCGGGACGCTGTTGGATACGCTGCTTTTGCAAACGGTCGAGTTTGGATGCGACAGTTTCCTGATCCTTAATCTCAACATCCGTGATTCGGTGAATCGCGAGACGGTGTATGACACCGTTTGCCCCGGACACAGTTACACTGGCTTTGGGGGACTCTTCCATTTCCAGGCGAGTGAGACCGGCACTCCCGGCATTCTGATGGATTCTGTCCATTTGAATCCTCTCGGGCAGGCTTGCGACAGTCTGCTCATCCTCCATCTCACCGTCCGCGACAGTGTGTTCGGGGAGTTTTCCCATATTGCCTGTAACCGTTATTCCTGGAACGGCCAAAATTATACGCAGTCAGGAGATTATACCCAGGTTCTCACGGATATTCACGGTTGCGACAGTATCGTGACCTTGCACCTTGAAATTCTCGAGCCCGCCGTGGAGATTGTGACCTCGGGTGATGATTTTTGCGAATATGGAGAGATCGTGCTGAACGCAGTCTCCGATTATAACGAGTACATCTGGAACACTGGCGACACCACCTCGTTCCTCTCGGTCACGCAGCCGGGTTTCTACACCGTCACCGTCACGCAAGGCGACTGTCAGGCCACCGACAATTACACCGTTTCCGCTTGTGATTTCCTCATAGTCCTGCCCAACGCCATCACACCGTCCAAGAGCGACGGTCTCAACGACTGCCTTTTCCTGCCCGGATATGTGCACCGTTTCCTCTCCGAATTCAGCATTGAAATCTATAACCGCTGGGGGGCACTCGTCTATTACAGCAACGACATGAATTTCCAGTGGTGCGGTGAAAATGGCAACCGGCCCGAAGACATTGAGAAGAACCGTCACGTCATCAACGGCAATGTGTATGTTTGGATTCTCCGCGTGCGCGACCTTGACGGCAAGCCTTTCGTCTATAAGGGAACGGTGACGGTGCTGTAATGGTGCAGTTGAAATTTCTGTCCTCCAATCGGAGGAAAGAACGGAGGTGATAAACACGAAATATAAATAGTAATAATCAATAGTTAACCAAATGAAGAAAATTATCCCGATGATGTTGTGTGCAGCTGTGATGTTGTTTGTTTCCTGCAAGCAGCAGAAGACCGTGCCCGAATTCATTGATGACAAACCTACAAAAAACTACGCAATGGAGAATTTGCTGACACGCCGCAGTGTGCGTCAATACACTGCCGAGGTGCCTCCGATGGAGGTGATTGAGGAAATCTGCAAGGCCGGCACGTATGCGCCCACGGGCATGAACCGCCAGAGCCCGATTATCATCGCAGTGACGAACAAGGAGATGCGCGACAGCCTGAGCCGCATGAACGCCCGCGTGATGGGCAACGACTCCATCGACCCGTTCTATGGTGCGCCCGTGGTGCTGGTGGTCCTGGCCGACAAAGACACTTCCCACACCTACATTGAGGACGGCAGCCTCGTGATGGGCAACCTGATGAACGCCGCCCATGCCAAGGGACTCGGCTCCTGCTGGATCCATCGTGCCAAGGAGATGTTTGAGACCGAAGAGGGCAAGCAGATCCTCGCTGATCTCGGCATCGAAGGCGACTACGTGGGCATCGGCAACTGCATCCTCGGCTACACCGCCGGCGAATATCCCGAAGCGAAGCCGCGCAAAGAGAATTGGGTGTATTGGGTGAAGTAGCTATTAGCTATTAGCTATTAGCTATTAGCTTTTAGCCAACAGCCAACAGCCAACAGCCAATAGCCAACAGCCAATAGCCAACAGCTAACAGCCAATAGCCAACAGCCAATAGCTAGATTAATCACGGTCTTTTGTCCCACGCCTGTGCGTTACCTCCTACATCCTCTCCTATATCACGGGTTGTTGCCGGAAACGTTCAACAACCCGTTTGATTATGTACCGCATCCCGTGTGCGAGGCGGCCGTGGCGGATTTGCTGCCACGTGTCGAGGAGCTGATGTGCGGGAACCCCGAAGGCAAGATGTTCGGGGTGCTGGTGGTGTCGAAAGAGGAGACGCTGTATTATCTGGCGGCCTTCTCGGGACAGTTGTACGACCAGTCCGAGCTGCCCGGCTTCGTGCCGCCGGTTTTCGATTTCCTCGCCCCCGACGGCTATTTCAAGCGGCACGAGGCGGAGATTTCGGCCATCAATCAAGAAATCGACAATTTAGAGTTCGACGGCCGGTATATCGAATCCCGAAAATATTATCGGCAGTTACAACTGGAAGCAGAGCAGTCCATTGCAAAAGCCAAATCCAACATGTTGTTTGCCAAAGAGAAACGCGATGCCGAACGTTCTAAAAGAGAGCTTTCGCCCGAGGAAGAGGCCGCTTTCGTGAGGGAGAGCCAGTTTCTGAAGGCGGAGCTGCGGCGGGAAAAGAAACGGTGGACGGAACAGTTGGAAAAGGCAAAGGAGGCCGTTTCCGTCTATGAACAACAGATAGAAACACTTGCAAACCAACGGAAAACGAAATCGGAGGCGTTGCAGAACTGGCTGTTCGAGCATTTCGTGATGGTGAACTACGCGGGCGAGCGGCGCAATCTGCTGGAGATTTTCCGCGACACCGTGCAGCAATTACCTCCCGCAGGTACGGGTGAATGCTGCGAACCGAAACTGCTGCAATACGCTTACACACATGGACTTGAACCCATCCAAATGGCCATGTTCTGGTGGGGAAAATCGCCCGATGGGGAAATCCGTCACCATCTGCACTATTATCCCGCCTGCTCGGGCAAATGCAAGCCTGTGCTGACCTACATGCTGCCACCGGAGGTGTTGGCTGCAAATTCGCATCGCGACCTCTTCGAGCAACTGGAAATTGTTTATGAGGATGCCGATTTGTGGGTTGTGAACAAGCCGTCTGGGATGCTGAGCGTGCTGGGGAAATCGCACCGCAAATCCGTAATTTCCTTGTTGCAGGAACGTTGCCAAGAAGGCGAAACACCGTTAGTAGTCCATCGGTTGGATATGGACACCAGCGGACTGTTGATTGTGGCGAAGCACAAAACCGCGCATTACCGTCTGCAGAAACAGTTCAAGGATAGGGAGATACACAAGACCTACGTGGCCGTGTTGGACGGCGAACCGTTGCCGGTAGGGGAGGAGGGTCGCATTGAATTGCCGCTTTTCCCCGACCTGATGCATCGTCCGTTCCAGAAGGTCGATAAAGCGCACGGAAAACCCGCTGTGACGTTGTATCGCGTGGTGGGAGAGCATGTTGTGGAACTCCATCCGCTCACGGGTCGCACGCATCAGCTGCGCGTCCACTGCGCCCACTCGGAAGGGTTAGGTCGTCCCATCAAGGGTGACAACCTCTACGGTCGCCGCGCTGACCGGCTCTATCTGCACGCCGCGCGGATTGCGTTCGCGCACCCGATGAGCGGGGAAGAGATGGTGTTTGAACGGAAGCCGTCGTGGTGAGAAAAAACGTTTTCCCTCTTGACAAACGGTCGTGTTTGTTGTATCTTTGCATCCAATTAAAAAACGAAATATTATGACCACTGAAATGAAATTATACCAGTCGGAAGACCTTCAAGTGAAATTGGATGTTCTTGTTGAAAATGAGACTGTTTGGTTGAATCAAGCACAGATCGGAACCTTGTTTGGAGTACAGAAATCAGCAATATCCAAACATTTGAAACACATTTTTGATTCAGGTGAGTTGCGTCAAGAGGCAGTTGTTTCCATTTTGGAAACAACTGCTGCGGACGGGAAAAGATATTCCACAAAGTTCTACAATCTTGATGCAGTGCTGTCTGTCGGATATCGCGTTAACTCTATTTTTGCAACACATTTTCGAATTTGGGCAAATCATGTACTGAAAGAGTATATTCTTCATGGAGGATCAATCAATCAACGAGTTGAAAAGGTGGAACATCGGATGTTGATCAATGAATTAGGGTTACAATCAGTAAATCAAAAAATCGACCATTTGGTCCAAACCGCGCTTCCGCCAAAACAAGGCATTTTCTTTGACGGACAAATATTTGATGCCTACCAATTTGTGTCGGATTTGATTCGTGGTGCGAAAAAATCCATTGTCCTGATTGACAATTATGCCGATGACAGTGTCTTGACCCAACTGACGAAGAGAACAGAAGGGGTGACTGCCACAGTCTGCGTAAGTCGTCTGACCAATGCTTTCCGCCTGGACGTTGATCGTCACAACATGCAATATCCACCAGTGCGGATACAGGTGCTTTCCTCCGTGCATGACCGATTCCTTCTCCTTGATGACAGCGTGTTGTACACTTTCGGGGCTTCATTCAAAGATTTGGGGAAGAAGTTGTTCTGTTTCTCGTTGATTGAGAGTGCTGACGTGGTGGAGGTGGTGCGTCGGCTGGGCGCGGGGGAATTGTAAAAGAATTATTTAGTATTTTTGCCGTCACAATAAGAAAATCACGTTTATATGGGAGTTGATACCAAAAAATGGGTGAATCTGGATTTATTGGATAGAAATTTCGAGCAGATTGAATTTAGTCTTCCGATTGTTATCCTGTTAATGTGCCCGCAACCAAAGAGTATGCCGATATGCTCACAACAAGAATGAATCTTTTGAAGGAGGATCATTTGCCGTTGTTAGAGGAAAAATGATTTGGCTGTTTACATGATTTCTTCATGCGGGGAAACCTCTCCGCACACCTACGGTATGTGTTTTTCGACGCTGGAAGCGTCGTCTCCTACCCGTTTCGGGCAAACAGTTATGAAATCAACAATAAAAAAGAATACAAAACCGTTATCATGCGTTCGTTCGTAATTCGGTTCTAATGAAAAGGATATTGCAGTTTCTTCATAAGCATAGTGACAAGAATTGGCACTACATTATCCCTGTGCTGAACATCATACTCATCGCCATCTCAATATGGCTTAACACTACCTACAACGGTGGCTTTTGCGTCTTTGTGCCATGGGCGATGGCGGTGCAAATCGTCTGTTTTGTCAATATGGTTACTT
>JBGUPL010000055.1:0-13385 GCA_045130275.1 Bacteroidales bacterium | reverse complement strand
GTAACGTGTCCCGCCTCTCGCCCTGCCCGCGCCGTTGATAAACGTTTCATCTTTTGCACGAAATATGAACGAGGGCGGCGGGCTGGGTCAGTCCGTCACGCTGCCCAAATATTCGTATTTATAGCCGTTTTCATCGTCTTGTTTCAGTTCGTACACGTCATTTTGTTTATAATAGTAGATTCCCGCCTTGACGGATTCCGCGCCGCTGGCGGTGGTTATCCCGAAATATTGTGTGTTGGTGGTGTCGGGGTAGTCTTCGGGGATGAAAAAAACATCTTCGGGGGTCACGTTCTCATTATCCAAAAAGGTGCAGAACGTTGCAATGTTCTTGAAAAAATCGTTGTTTTGTCCGTTCATCGCTTCGGGGTTTATGGGGTTTATAATGAAATTAAGTTGTCAATTACTTGTGTGTAGGTGTCCGCGCTCATTCGGGATTCTACGCGCCGAATATCGGCGTACACGTCATTTTTGCGGTCATCGGGGATAATGGCGTACAATCTCCAAAGGTTCTTTAATAGGTTCGTGAATCTCAAAACATCGTCAACTTGCATAATCTCTATTTTTAAGGATTTGAAATTGTCGGGGTTTGTTATCCCCTTTGTTTTATGTCGCTAATATACAACTTTTTACGGAAACCACCAAATAAAAATGAACTTTTTTTGAAAATTATTTCATTGATTATCAGATAGTTAGAAAATAATTTTCAAAAAAGTTGCTCATTTACAATAAATTAACGGAAATTTTCGCAGATTTTCGGCACTTTTGGCGCAGCGTTATTCTATTGATATTCAGTTATTTACACTATAAAAACAGCACAAACGCGGCACAACGGCGGCACGGCGGGAGCGGCGGCGGCTTGTTAATTGTTAATGATAATTAAAGAAAAGCGGCGGCACGCCGCCGCCGTCCACGTTGTAAATATGCAAGTCGTCCACATTCCGATTTCATTTGTTCCTTTTCGGCGGTTCAGCCGTTGGAAAACGGCATCGTCACCGCCGCCGTCCACCGTCCCGCAGGGCGGTGTTTCCATACATCAATATACCACTCGAAAACAGGCCGGATTTGCGCCAAATCCAGCCGTTTCAAGCGGTTTTGAAGCCGCTTGGATAAATTGTATAATAATTATGCAAAACGCTGAAATTCCCGATATTTAGGCCCTTTGAACGCATAAAGAAAGCGAGAAACTGTCCTTGATGTGTTGTGTTTTCTACAGGTGGGGCGGACAGCTCCAAGCTCGCCTTAGTTGAGTAATTGCCATTTTTTGGTCGTATAGGCCAAGGTGGGGTTCGGTAAGTCAACAGATAAAGCTCTGCTTTTATTGTGCAGAAAAAAAGAAAAACACAGTCGTGATGTTTGACTGCGTTTTTCTTTCCTTAATACCGCGACAACGATAGAAGCGGTTACAAGCCCGTCAGGGCGCAGTTTGAGCGGATAGCGTGCCCGGTCGCCCAAATCAATCACTTTTTTTTAAGAACCCAGCGTTCAAATCTTGTGTAGGTTAAAAAACCTTTTCTTTGGGGAAGTTCATGAGTCCAAGTTATCGGAGTAACTTCTACAATTTCGTAACCTTCACTTAATGATAATTCTATGGACTTCATTGCCTTTTCATAGCTTGATTCTCTGAGTTCCTTAAAAGTATTATCTCGTTTACCCAATAGAACCTCTAAAGAAATATCGGCAACTTCACCAGCTTCAACCGTCTCTATCTTATAAATACGCAAACTACCATAATCAGTGAACAAATTATTTGATTCTGTTTGGGCTTTCGTAAAAGCGATAGATGTCATTAAGCAAATAAATAAAACTAACCTTTTCATAATTTTGATATTTTAAAATTTTGCAAAACTACAAAATTTATCATTTCCCCACTCTTGCCGGAACAAAACTTCCGCCCTTGTCTTTCAGTTTCTCCCCAAACTTAGTCCACACAATCTTATCCGCCGCGTCCGAAAAATGCGTGGCTTCCTCGGGCAGCACGCCGGAACTCTTCCGCTCGCTGCTCTTGTCCTTCTTCAGCTGGCCGTCCACGTCCTTGATCATGGCATTGTTCATGGATATGAGCGTGAAACGGCATTTATCGCCGTTGAAGCGCACAAAGGGCAGATTTTCGCGCTCTTCGCGCAGAATCAAGCCCCACAACAGGTACTTGTCCGACTGCGGCGGCTCCATCCCTTTGTGGGTATGCTCGACCACTTCCCATCCAGCTTTCTTCAAATAGGAGATTGCCAGCTGGTTGTAGCTCATAGAGTTCAAGACATTCGGGTTTCTCGAATCACCGTATTTGTCGCGGTAGTAGTGGATTTTCTTGCAACGGTGTGTCTTGTAGTAGTCCGTCAGTTGCCCGCACAGTTCCTTGATGAGGATGTTGGAACTCTCGTCCGGCTTGACAAAGAACTCGTTGATGAAGTTCTGGCATTTGCGCTTGGTGGCGCAGTTATTGACGAAATCATAGTTCCGCTCTTGGCAAACGCAGAAAAGGGATATCGCACTTCCCCAGTCGGCCACGACCTCCAGCGGCAGGTCGGGATTGCAGTCTCTGTCAAATGCGCTGCTCTTTATGGCCAGTTTGTCCAGGTCAAAATTGCTCTCCTTGGCCAGCAGCATGAGCCGCTGGTCGTCCAGCCCGTTGTGATAGACGTGGCGGTCGTCGCTGATGGAATAGAAGCAGTCCTCCACCTTGTCAAAGAGGAAGTTCATGATCTCAACCAAAAACACCAGCGAGGGCAGCAATTCTCTGTTTTTCTTGACGTATGAGAGGCCGAGAAACTCTATGTTGTCGAAGGCGTTGGAGACGGTGAACAGAAGCCCGTCCTTGGACACAAAGGGGCGGATTCTGCGCTTCATCCGGATTATCTCGTTCCAGCACTGGGCGAACTGCTTGGGGTCGGTGATGTCGAGCAGTTCCAGCTGCATCTTCACGATGCGGTTCCAAATCTCAAACAGCCTTATTCCGGCTTCTTCTTCGTAGTAGGAAGCGAAATCAAGCACCCATCTTCCGTCCCTTGTGGGCGGCATGGATGTGGAGTATTTGTAGCCGTGGTGCAGGTGTACGGGGTTGCCGGACTTCGCCCCGAAAAACTCAAGGTTGCCACGGTTTGTGGGCGCGACTTCCTGGTCATACTGCTCCTTGTTGAGCGTCAGTGTCTCGTCCGCTATCTCAAAGTCCACGTTTGCACCGCGCCCGCTGCCGGGTTCGCTCTGCGAGATGAGCGCGAAGCGTGTGCCGTTGCTGACGGATATGACGTTCTCGAACTTGTTGAGTTCCTCGTAGGAGGTTTCAAAGTAGGCGGGCGGACGCTTGCCAATGACGTAGTTGGCCTCTTTCTCGTAGCCCATTTGGTTGAGCATTTTCAAGGAGGAAGGCAGTGTCCTGGTCAGCAGCTGGCCGAAGGTCTTGCCTGTGAGGGCGATGACAGAGCGCGGCATCAGCCGGATGAGTCTGTCCATCCAAAAGCCGATGTCCGCGCTCTTTCCCGTGCCGCGCCCCTCCACGGAGACGTGGCACTTGGGTTGCAGGATGAATGAGGGAAGCTGGGCGCGGTTGCCGGATAGGTTTATCTGCATGGCGTCAGGAGTTTATGATTTCGTATGCGGTGTCTTCGGTGATTTCGTCGTCGAGGCTGCCCAGCAGCTGGCGGCGTATGTCGGCGGGCAGCTTCATCAGCACATCTTCCGGAATGGCCACGTTCTTGTTGTTGATGTTGAACTGCACGAAAATCTGGTTGGCCTCCATCAGCTTGGGGTCAATTTTCTGCGGCGGCAGCTGGGAAAGGTACTTCTGAAGCGTTGCGAGGTTCTTTGCCCGGGCGTTGTCGGAGGAGGCTGGGTCTGAAATTTCTTTCATAATCCAGTCAAGGAACCAGCCCTCAAGGAAGTCCCTGTCCACGGGGTCGTACTTGTTCCACAGACGGCAGGCGTTGCGGATGTCGCAGTAGGCCTGCTCCTTGGATATTTCGGGGAAGCGTGCCTGCAGCTTCAGCGCGGCCACGCTTTTGCGGGGGTACTTGCGCATGACGGCATGGGCGGTGCGAAGCCGTTCCAGGATGCGCTGCTGTTGCTCGGTCAGTGTGGATGAGTTCCCCGTTGTGAAGTATTCGGATATGGCTTCAAAGTCATTCTCCCGTATCTGCTCTATGCTGGTTCTCTGTTTGGTTTTGCTCGGTAGGTTCATAGTCGTAGGCTTCGAGGTTGGTTTGTTCGGTCATCGCGTAGTATTTGAGCATCTGCAATATGGCGGGTTGCGAGGAGTTGAGCGCAGCGTCCAAGACGGTCTGCCGTATCTCCGCCTGCGCGGAGAGGTAGCCTTGGAACCAGCACTCGTAAACTTCTCCCTTTTCCAGCTGGAACTGGCGGGCGACTTCGGCGATGTCGAAGCCGAAGTTGAGGGCTACATCGCGGTAGGAGAAGCCCAGCCGTCCAAGACGGGTGATGTCATCTTTCTGCTGCTGTGTCAAACTGTTCATCGAGTATCTTTTTGTCGCTGTGGAAAACGTGGTCAATCACTTGGATCACGCCCCGCTCGGGCTGCGGGTTGGTGGTGAAGTTCAAAGAGCCGGAGACGGAGATTCGCCACTGGTCGTTCCATATCACGGCGACCTTGGCATGGACGGGGGCGATGCAGACATCGAAGTTGGCGCGGCACATCTGCAGGGGCGCGGGGTTGCGCACCTTGACGCGGGGGTCTATCCACAGCCGGAACTCCTTGATAAGACCCTCTTTCCGGCGGTTGAGGATTTGGGTGACGGCCTTTTCGGTTATCGCCCAGGTGCAGGCGGTGACGTTGCAGGGCCCGATTTGGCGGCAGATGTGGGAAATGAGGTCGTGCATGGCATACCGCCCGAATGTCCAGAAGTTGATGACGGCTCCCTGCTCGATGCGTCCGATGTGCTTGGCCAGTGTCGTCCACGGCTCGCCGATGAACGACACGGAATCCGGAAAGTAGGTGTCGTATGGGTAGGCTTCGGCCTCCTTGGTTTTCGCCTGCTTGCGGGCGTTGTAGCTGGAGAAGTCTATTATGCTCATCGTCTTGATTCTATGATTTCGGTTATGATGGTGTATTGGGAGCGCAGGTCTGCCAGCTTCGCCTCCAGCTTGGAGCGCAGCGGGCTTTCCGGCATCGGGTTCGGGGTGTCCAGCTTTCTGTTCGCCTGGTACTCCAAGCGGTTGCGGGTGGTATTGATGTTGACTTTGATGGAGTGCTCCTTTTTCACCAGCTCCATGTCTGATAGCTTTTCAAGTTCTGCCCTCGCGTCCATGGGGACGGGCGCGGGTTCTTCGACAACTTTCTCCCGAATCATGCGGACGAGTTCGGCGGACACTATCCCCGTGTCATCGTACAGCTTTTTGAGCGGGTAGAGTTTGTCGTGCCTGCGGATGAGCGGCAGTCGGTCTTCAAGGATGCGTCTGCGCTGAGCCACCACATCCTCGGAGTTGCCCTCGCCCAGCTCGTAGAGTTTGCGGTGGGCGATGGAGATGGCTGTGAACAGCTCATAGAGTTCGTCATTGGCCTGCAATATAATGTCGGGGAGTTTATCTGCAGGTTTTTTTTCCTGCCGTTTATAAACGTTGATAAACGGTTTTGGGGGTGCGGGCTGTTGCGGTGTCTTCGGCCTGCCTTTGATGAGCTTGCGCAACTCGTACTCCAGCTTGGCGGCGGCGAATTTGGCCGTGGTGTGCCGGAAATGCTGCACAAAGGTGCGGTTCTTGTGGTGGCGTTCCAGGATGGAGACGCCCGTGTTGTAGTCTTTGCCGTTAGTGAGCCATTGTAGTATTTCGTCCATATCTTCGTCTTTAGTGAGGCAAAGATAGGCGTTTATCAACAGAAACATAGGACAAAGAAAAACGCGGTCGTGCTGTTTGACCGCGTTTTTCTTTACCTTAATACCGCGACAACGATTGCAGCGGTTATGAACCCGTTAGGGCGAAATTCGAGCGGAAAGCGTGCCCGGTCGCCCAAATTATTGATTGAAAAAATCAAACACTAATCTTTAATACATCTAACCGAAAGGTACGTAAAGCTACTATTATCAAGAGCAACAGTAGGATAATTATACTCCAGTTTAAAACTACAAGGAGTGGAATCAACATAAGTTGAATTTGCCTTTTCTTTTGTACAGCTCCAATAATTTGCAGAATAGCTAAAATCGTAATTATAGATTCCAGCAGCTTCATCTCTTGAAAGCATTCTTCCCGCTGCTATGGCATTAAAGCCTGAGTTGTTGTTGCTGCTTGTACTATTACCAGGTGAACACCCCACTCCAGAATGCCTCCATGTATCGACAGAGGACAAAGATTTTGCTATATGACGAAGCCCGCAATCACATACGGTCATACTCTCCACATAATCAATTAACTGTTGCCATTCTGCTTTACTTGGAATATGCCATCCATTTGGACATGCACCTTGAACATGACTCGGAACAGTGTTCGATGAATTTGAACAATTTACTGCAGCAAGCCAGTTATATAATAATCCAGTTGATATATTTGCATTTGGAGGGTATGAATTTTCAGAAGACATATATGATGTTTCTCCTGGGCTTGTACAAATCGGATAATTACTTGGACCTGATGGATCATACATATATGTAATCGGAGTCCCATCAGCATATTTTTTTGTTCTTAAATTTTGTAACATCCACGTCTGCTGTCCTATAACTACGGCATCATAAGAATTGCCATCAATATCCTTAATGGCATTTGGGATAACATTACTGGGTACTGTTGGTTTGTTCTCTTCTTGATGACAAGAACACAACAATAGCACAAGAAGAAATAACAATAACTTTTTCATAAAACGAATTTTGGCGGCAAAACTACAAAAAAAGCAGTCACGAATCGCAACAGCTTAATCATATACTTCGATTTTTCTCATATGTTCTTTGTAGGCTTCAAGCCATCCTGTTTTCCATTCTAATGTAGAGCCAATCTCAAAAATACCCACGCGAACATAAATTCGTCTCTTGACAAGTTCAAGATTATTGGCAGGGCGTGGCTGTCCAAGCTCAAAGTATCCGCTTCCATTCAGTACATATACTTCCCATGTGGTATGAAGATATGCAGTGTAGTAACAACCAGGACCATCCGAAAAAGAAAGGTCATCAATAGTAATATCTTCCACATCCTCCAGTTCTTGAAGTGTCATGGGAAGTCTATCGTTTTCTTCATCAAGAATGCGTTTCCTGACTTCCTCCAAATGTTCTTTCTCTTCTCGTTCTTTCGAAGAAACATAAGCAGCAATCGACATATTTTTTAAATCCAATTGTTCGCGGCAAAACTACAAAAAAAGCCGTCACAATTTGCAACGGCTTTCAAAAACTGATCAAACAACCGAAAATGCGATTTTGGTTTAGGGTGTCACGGGTTCGTCATCGAGGTTGGTGGACTGTCCGATGAGGGAGTCCATCTCGCCCGTATAGACCTGTGCGGTGGGGGTGTCATAGACAAAGGAGATGGTCGCGCCGTTGTTGTCGGTGACGGCCTTGCCGGAGCTGGCCTCCACGTTGTCGCCGATTTCCGCGCCGCGGTCTTCATCGCCGAGCATGTGGATGTCGCCGTTGTTGAGGCGGGCGAGGATGATGGCCTCGGAGTTCATCACGGAGGCGATGAAGCCGAGCAGTTTGGGCTTGAAGCCGGGATGGTAGATCTCAAGGTTGGCCTTCATGGACTTGCCGCCGAAGGTGCCTTGGGTGGTGTACTTCAGCTCTCCCATGTCGCGGGAGCAGTAGATGTGGTAGAAGCGCTGGCCGTTGACCATCACGATGTTCCCCTCCAGGACGGCGAAGTCCTCGTAGGAGGTTCGGTTGGTCGGCAGCTTGGGGAACTGCGCCACATTGTCCTTGAGGGAGATATAGACGTTCTTCACGCCGGACATGTTGTTGCCGCAGTTCGCGCCTTTGTTAAGGTCTTCGAGTTCGAGTGCGCATATTACTTCTTCGGGCATGGCTTTTGGTTTTTGGTGTTCGTTAAAAATGTGCGTTGGTAAGGAAGCCGCACCCCTCCCGTCAGCGTATGAAAAAATTTATTACCAAAGGGTTCAGTCTTGGCCGTTGTTCTCGTCATCGTTGCCGTTGCCGTTGTCATCATCGTCGTCGCCGATGTACTCCGGCGGGTTCTCGTTGTACGGCGTGGTGAGGCGCATGATGTCGCCGAGGTACTCCGCCCCATTGTAGTGGACGGCGGCGCGGTAGAAGACTTCGGTTTCGGAGGGCATGTTGGTTTCCATCACGGCATCCAGTCTGTTGCCGTCCAGCGTTCCGGGAACGAAGAAGGCTTCGTGTGCGGGGTCGCTGTCGTGTTCGCGGTTCTCCGCGAAACCGAGATGGCGGCCATGAACGGGAATGAGCTGGGAAGCGTCCTCGGCAATGTAGAAGCCGACCTCGCCCTCCGAAAGCAGCGGCACGTCGTCGCCGAAGATGAGCGCGTGCATGGAGAGGGAGTCCGTGGTTGCCTCCGCGTTGTCAAGGGTGTGGATGTTGATGGCCAGTTCGGGCGTGTCGGTCTGCCACGTGATGCGGTACTTGTTGCCCTCCTTGACCACTTTCGCGCCCTGGTCGATGGCGCTGATGATGAGCTGGATTTCATCGGTGATGGTCTCCACCTCGCCGTTCGGTCCGCAGGAGCAGCGCGAAGCCTCCTGTCCGACAGTGCGGGCGGAAGTCCACACCATCGCGTTGCAGCCGAAGCCGACACCCTCCATCCAGTCGGCGAGAACCTTGATCATGCGGTTCTCCTTTTGGATGTCGAAGTCGAACTTGTTGCGGTTGACCAGCCAAAGCAGGTTCTCCTTCATGGTGGAGAAGATGTCGTCGGTGCCCTTCATGGAAGGAACGCCGCAGACAACGTGCTTGGTGAAGTCAATGTCCGCGTTGATTTGGTCGGGGGAGTTGATGAAGTAGTAGCCGGCTGCGCGCTTGGCGGTCTTCATCGCACGAACCCACTTGGGAGCCACGAAGTGGATGATGTTCTCGCCGTCATACAGCTCGTCAATCTTGCGGTCGTAGGCCTCGATCTCGTCGAAGATGTTCTCTTCGGTGAACGGGTCAACGCCATGGATGACGTTGATGGGGTTGTCGGCGTTGTTCGCGCCCTCAATGAGTTTGCGCTTGATGCCGTCCATGCAGCTTTCGGGGGTGGTGCCGTTGTCGTCGCGCACGCCCTTATAGACCGCTTTCAACTCGCGGTTGTTGTCAATCTTCTTCTTCAGATAGACTTCCACGAAGTAGCGGGTGATAGGCCAGTCCTCGATTTTGTTCTGGCCTCCGGCGAGGAAGGCCATCCAGGAGTGGTACACTCCCATGGGCGAGAACTGCGCGTCCACCTTGATGTGGTTGAGGACGATGGCGTTGGGGATGAACTTGACACCCGCTTTCGGCTCGAACTGGATGCGGAACGGCTGGAGCACGTCCTCCCATTCGTCCGTGGCCATCTTGTAGATGTCGTCCTTGGTGTTGATTCTCGTGGCGTACTTCTCAAGGGTCGTGGCGGGAACGGTCAGGGCTCTCTTGAGTCTGTCCATTCCCTGCCCCGAGTTCTCGTAGAAGCGGCCGTACTCCTCAAGTATGAGGTCAACATTGATTTTGGTTTCGATTACTTCTGGCATTGTGGTCGTTTTTGGTAGGTTAGATTTCGCGTTTGATGGCCTGGTAGAGCGAAGAACCGTTCACATAGGCCTGCATGTTGTCCTTGGGTGCCTCCTGCGGGTCGCCGCCCGAAACGGCGGGCGTTTCCGTGGGCACCGCGTCCACGATGCCTTTGAGGCGGTCGCGGTCGGCGGTGAGGGTGGCCAGCTGTGCGGTGAGGTTCGCTTTCTCGTCCACAAGGGCTTGCTTCTCCTTGACCAGTGTCTCCCGTTCTTTGAGGAGGTTGTCAAGTTCGGTGAGCTTGCCTTCGATGGCCTTGAGCTGCGTGTCGGTGAGGCTCGCCCCTTTTTCGGGGTCGTATGCGGCGGAGTCCTGCAATGCGAGGGCGACCGCCAGCAACGGGAAGAGTTTCTTCATATCTGTAAGGGTTTGGTTTTGGGGATTGTCGTTGCCGGAGAAATGCTTGGTGAGCAGGTCAACGAGAGACTGCCACGGGGAGCGGGTGTCCTCAGCCGCCACCATGTCGGCGTAGGCTTCGGGCAGTGCCGGAAGCCCGTTGTCCGAGAAGGCGGACTGCGTGAAGCAGGCCGTCTTCCGGCTCTCGTTGTAGATGTCGGTGACGAAGCCGAAGTCCTTGGCTTCGGTAGCGGTCAGCCACTTGCCCAGTCCGTTGTTGGCTTTCAGCAGTTCGGAGATTTCCGCCTCCTTGCCGTTGCAGGCGGCGGTGTAGATGTCGAGCATACGACCGTTGACGGTCTTCTGCGTCTCAAGCTCCTGGGCGAGCTGCTCCTGGTTGGCACGGCCTACGTAGGCGGAGCACTGGTGTATGAGGAATAGTGCGTTCTTGCTCATCCTGCGCTCCTTTCCCGCCATTGCCACAATGGTGGCGGCGGAGGCGCACAGGCCGTTGATCTGGGTGGTCACGAGTGCGGGGTGCTCCGCCAGCAGGTCGTGGATGGCCAGCGCGTGGTTCACGTCACCGCCGAGGGAGTTTATCTTGACGGTGATGCGTTTCGCGTTGAGGGCTTTTATGCGGTCAAGCTCCCCGCTCATCAGCCGGGCGGTGTTCTCGTCGTCTTCTCTGTCCCATCCCTCGTAGCCGATTTGGCCGTAGATCTCTATCACGGCTTCATCGGTGTTCTCGTTGAGGAATCTGATGGCGGGTTGTCTTCTCATCTCTGCTGTTTTTCGGCAAAGATAACCCCGCGTGTCCGATTCCCTGTGGACACAATATTATATTATAGGGAGGTGGCGCAGAGCGGTTCGGTCATGTCGCGCCGCAGTGTCACCTCGTAGAGGTGTTCGCCGGAGGCCTCCGCCGCCCCGAGGTGGCGGAAGGAGAGGTGCAGCGGTTCTTCAAGGCTTCCCGACAGCCACACCGTGTCCGTGTTGTCCACGATTTTCGCTATCCAGCCCCCTTTGGCCATGTCAGCAAGGAGGCGGTCGTACTTCCTTTTTGTTCCGGCGAGGCGGCAGGTGATGCTGTGGGAGTACGTCCCGCCGTCCTCCGTGACTTCCACTTGGATGGATTTGGCGGAAATCTCCGCGAAACCGCACCCCGTCTTCATGGTCACGGTTTTGGTCGCAAAGTCCGTCAGTTCAATGCGTTGCACCTCGTTTGTGTCTGCAACGAGCAGCCGCTTGTTGCCCGCCATGACGTGGCAGGAGCCGTTTTTCATCAGATTTTCCATAGTTTTCTCTTGTTACTTGTAAAAAGGGACATTTTTGACAAACTTATTTATGCTGTGTACGGGCTGCAACCCTCCCGTGAACGTGCCGCATTCGGTCTTGACCATCCGCTCCGTCTCCATCCAGTTGCGCTGGTAGTACTTGCGCAGGGCGGCGTAGTTCAGTTCCTCGTCCTCGTAGAGGTTGTCAAGCAGGTACTCTTTGATGGCTGTGTCGCGGGGCACTTTTGCCGCCGTGTGTGCGAACAGCACCATCAGGCAGGCCGTCTGCCGGATGTACCTGTAGGCGAGCCGCGAGAAGTCCTCCTGGAACGCGGCGGGGAGTTCCGTCCCCAGCCGCTGGCCGTCCCTGCGGCTGACGGCCACTTTCACTTCGGGAAGCGGCGACGGTTCCCGTCTGCCCTGCGGTTCTTTGGTCAGCCCAGCCCGCAGGAAGTCGTGGAGGAAATGGCCGCGCAGGTCGTATGCGCCGCCCGCTTTCGGGAATGTGTTCTCCATCCACCGCCGCACGGCGGGGTGGACACGGATGGTCACTGTTTCTGTTTCGTTCTTTCTCATCTCAAAAAAAATGTTTTTCACTCCGTTACTTCACATATTCCGGCCTGTTCCGTAAGACAAAGCCGTTTTTATATCTAACTTATTGTCTTATAAAAACATAACAAATAAGACAAAAACGCTTTTTTCGTCTTTTTGTACTTGGAGGATGTTTTCCCTGCGGCTTTGTCTTGTTTTGTCTCCTCTTTGTCTTTCGGGTGTCTTGTAATATTGCGTCCATAACTTGCTGTTTGTCAATAATGTCTTGTTTTGTCTTGTTTTTTTCAGGAAAAATGTGGTCTAACCTCGTTGGACACATTTTTGAAAAAAATAGGCGGTTCGGGTTTCCTTGGATTCCCAAACTGCTGGTTAATAAGGAAATAGCATTCCAGTGCTATCCTTCGGTTCGGGAGGTTTGCCCTTTTCGGGCTCTTCCATCCCGTTTTTGTGCTCCGGGGCGAGGGGCTTCACCTCGTCCTTGGGTTGCCACATGTAGTCGGTCTCAAGGTTCAGTTCGTTGGCGGCGGCGAGCATGTCATAGTTGAAGCACCATGCGTATGGCCGCTCGTATTCCAGCGCTTCCGTGCCGTCTCCGGGAAAATACTTTACCGAATCCCGCTCCTGCAGATTTTTCATGTTGCGGCGGAAGCGCTTCTGCTGCTGGCCGAGATACTCCGGCGAGTTTTTGAGGTAGTATTTAAGGGAATCCTTGGGAAGCCTTTTCTCGTTTGCGCTGCGCTTCTGCTGCGCGTAGAGGCCGAAGATCCTGTTCGGGTTCATGAACAGCACCTTGACGCAGCCGCTGACCGTCCCTACGTTGGTCTTCAGGTCTTCCACCGTCTTGACTTGGAAGTCGAAGTCCTTTTCTATGACACCGCTGCTGAAGAGTTCCTGGTAGGTGTTCCAAAAGTCGCTCACCTCGTTGCCCGCCACCACGTCGCCGTTCTGCCGCTTTATCATCTCCGCGAATGTCCGCACCGCTTTCTCGTAGGTGAAAGGAAGTGCCTCGATGCGGGTCACTATCCGCAGGGCGGTGAGCACCACGCACCAGTTCTTCAGTATTCTGTCCTCCACCTGTGCGATGATGTGCGGGCGCACATCTGAGACAGCCTCGTTGTAGCAAGGGGCGTACTCGTCAACGAACACTCTGCGCAGCTTCAGCAGCTTGTTGGTGATGTGGGTCAGTCCCTGCTTCTCTATCCGTTTGAGTTCCTCAAAGCGCATACGCTCCTCTTCTGAAAACTCCGTCTTTGACACCGAGAGGAACAGCACGCGGGAGAAAAGGGCGTTGTCTGCGGTGGCCATCTCCTGCCCCGTGAGCATGATGCCCGCATCCACGGCGGTCATCTCCTTCTTCCTGTCCTTCTCCATGTTCATCCGGCTTCTGCCCACGCCGTCCCACAGCCCTTTGAGGAACTCAATCTTCTCGAACTCAAGGGAGTTCTTGTATTCGTCGATATGGCACAGCGTGTTCCGTGTGTGCGCCACATGGTCTGCCATCGCGGGCACGGTGCTGTTGGTCATGTTGATGCCCACGGGCAGGTCGCCGAACAGCTTCAGCAGCGTGACGGCCATCTCGCTC
>JBGUPL010000054.1:0-59007 GCA_045130275.1 Bacteroidales bacterium | reverse complement strand
CCAGCCGTGCTCGTCGTCGCCGA
Source organism: Bacteroidales bacterium (assembly GCA_045130275.1). GTDB lineage: Bacteria > Bacteroidota > Bacteroidia > Bacteroidales > WCHB1-69 > F23-D06. The sequence goes on along the minus strand of JBGUPL010000054.1, from coordinate 58,984 downwards.
TGAGGGCGCGGTTCGGGTCGGTGGAGAGGGTCGTCTTGCCGGTGCCGGAGAGGCCGAAGAAGATAGCGGTGTCGCCGTTCTTGCCTTCGTTGGCCGAACAGTGCATGGCGGCCATGCCGTTGAGCGGCAGGAAGTAGTTCATCACGGAGAAGATACCCTTCTTCATCTCGCCACCATACCAGGTGCCGCCGATCAAAGCCATGCGCTCTGTCAGGTTGAAGGCCACGAAGACCTCGCTGTTCAAGCCCATCTCCTTCCAGTCGGGGTTGGTGGTCTTGCCGGCGTTCAGCACCACGAAGTCGGGCTCGAAGTCGGCTAACTCCTCCTCAGAGGGACGGATGAACATGTTTTTCACGAAATGGGCCTGCCAAGCCACCTCCGACACGAAACGCACTTTCATGCGGGAGTTCTCGTTGGCGCCGCAGTAACCGTCCATCACATACACCTTCTTGCCGGAAAGCTGCTTCTGGCACAACATGCGGAAATGCTCCCAGGTTTTGTGGTCGATGGGCTTGTTGTCGGAACCCTTCTTGTTGGGGTCAGCCCACCACACGTTGTCCTTCGTGTTCTCGTCCATGACAATGTATTTGTCTTTGGGCGAACGGCCGGTAAAAATGCCGGTATCGACCGAAAGGGCACCCGATTTCGTCAGATATGCCTTCTCGTAGCCCGTCAATTCGGGGTTGGTCTCGTGTTTGTACAACTCGTCGTAGGACAAATTGTGGTAAATTTCAACGGGGTTCTCAACACCCAGCGCTTGCAATTCTGCTCTTAAGTCTTTCATATTTATTGGGTTTGATAATATTATTTCGAGGTTGCAAAGATACGATTTTTATGAATGTGGAATGAAGAATGTAGAATGAAGAATAAGAAGTTATGATAGAGTTTCGTCAATACAACAGCCAGCTGTTAACAGCTAAAAGTCAAAAAAAATTCTAAAACATGTTCCGTGTGAAAAAAAATTATACCTTTGCACCCGCAAAAAAGCTGAAACTCTAATTCATTTTTATAAACCTCAAAAAAAAATTAAAATTTATGAGAAAAAAAGTTAGAAATGTGATTATCATTGGTGCTGCAGGAAGAGACTTCCACAATTTCAACACCTTTTTCCGTCACAACAAAAACTACAACGTGGTGGCTTTCACCGCTGAGCAAATCCCCGGCATCGACGACCGTATGTATCCGAAGGAACTGGCCGGCGAAGATTTGTACCCCAAGGGCATCCGCATTTATCCGGAGTCCAAGTTGGCTGAACTGATCAAGGAATTCGACGTGGACGACTGCGTGTTCGCATACAGCGACAAGCCTTATGCATACGTCATGGGCATCAGCGCCATCGTGAACGCCGCCGGCGCCAACTTCTGGCTCATGGGCCCGAAGGACACCATGGTGAAATCCAAAAAGCCCGTCATCGCTGTCGGCGCTACCCGTACTGGTTGCGGTAAGTCCCAGACTTCCCGTAAGATTATCGAATACCTCGTTGGAATGGGCTTCAGAGTGGTCGCTGTGCGTCACCCCATGCCTTACGATCCCGATTTGAACAAACAAATCGTCCAACGTTTCGCTTGCGTTGATGACCTCAAGTATCAAAACTGCACCATCGAGGAGATGGAAGAGTACGAACCCCATGTGGTCACCAAACGTAACGTCATCTACGCTGGTGTTGACTACGAAGCTATCCTCAAGGGTGGCAAGACCAAAGATCCTCAAACCGGCAAGTGGGTTGAAATGGCTGGCGCTGAGAACGATCCCGACGGCTGCGACATCGTGCTGTGGGACGGTGGTAACAACGACTTCCCGTTCTATGTTCCCGATCTGACCATCGGCGTGGCTGACCCGTTGCGTCCCGGTGCTGAGGTGAGCTACTATCCTGGTGAGGTTGTCGCTCGTATGGCTGACGTCATCGTCATCAACAAGATCGACTCCGCTTCTTTGGACAACATCAACACTGTCCGCGCTAACCTGCGCAAAATCAACCCGACTGCTAAGCAGATCGACGCTGCTTCTATCCTCACGGTTGACAAACCCGAACTCCTCAAGGGCAAGAAAGTCCTCGTTGTGGAAGACGGTCCTACATTGACCCACGGTGAGATGAAGATCGGCGCCGGTACGGTTGCCGCTCTGAAACACGGTGCAGAACTCGTTGACCCGAGACCTTATGTCGTCGGCAAACTCGCCGAGACCTTCAAGATTTATCCGAACATCGGCACCCTGCTGCCCGCTATGGGTTATGGCGCTGAGCAAATGAAGGACCTCGAGAAGACCATCGCCAACACGCCTTGCGACGCCGTCGTCGTTGGTACGCCTATCGACCTGCCTCGTTTCATCAAGATCAAACAACCCGTTGTGAAAGTCGGTTACGAACTCCAAGAGATTGGCACTCCCACTCTGAAGGAAGTCCTCGACGAATTCGTTGCCAAACACAACCTCAAACCCAAAAGACGCAAAAAATAGTTTTTGCGCTTCATATTGTTAAGGGGAAAGGCGTGCCGGGGGGCACGCCTTTTCTATTTTTTGTGAAGGAAGATTAAGAACAATCGACATTTTTCACCCCAATTCATAATTGAAAATAAAATTAAACTTCCCAGCCAAACATATATCAAAAAAGTGTATTTTTGCAGCAGTATTAATATAGAGAAAAATATGATGAAAAGAATATTTACCCTTCTGCTAGTGATGTCAGCTTTGGTTGTTAACGCTCAGACTATCAAGATTTTCTATGGCGGATCAGAGTTGAATAATAATGATACGGTGTATGTTCCCATCAGCGGTCAGGATGATGAGATAAACACCTATCTCGGTTATCAGAACACCTCCAGTTCAAACATCGAATTCAGGGTTAGGAAAGAACTTTTGCTCCTGGATGAGGAAGGCAGCATCGATTTCTGCCTCGGCGACTGCTACACGGGCAACCTTTCCGCGTCTATCTCTATGAGAGCCGATGAAACAGTGGCGGAGGACGCGGAGACGGCCATGCACGTCATTTACGCTGGCAGCTCCCAACCTGCCTTGGTCAAATTCACCTTCTTCCTGACCAGCAACGAATCCGACCAAATTTCGTTCTACGTTTCCTACGGGGCGAGCTCTGCAGTCAAGGAGAGCGATATCGTGAAGATTTTGCGCGCCTATCCCAATCCGGCGTCGCGGGTGGTCACCATTGATTATGTGGCTCCTTCAGCCAACTCCTATCTCGTGATCAAAAACCTTACCGGCAAGGAGGTTTACCGTGCCGCAGTGGGTGCCGCGGGTGGAAAACAGATTGATGTCACTGCCTTCACCGCTGGAGTATATCTCTACGGTATTGAGTCTGACGGCAAGATGGTTTGCACCAAGAAATTGCTGGTGAAATAAACCGTTCCCTATACTTTATTCTCAGCGTATAGACTGCCATGTTTGCGCAGCAGTGGCTTGGTGTAACCCATTTCCAATGGGATCCTGTGGTGCGGCCGAATAACTGGATGACACTCATTTTCTGTGTCTTGTTGTTCCTCTTTACCCTTATGCTGGTCACCTTCCGTCGAAAACTGCTCCTGATATTCCGGGCATTGTTTTCCCAACGACATTTCTCGCTGATCCAGCGGGAGGGCAAGGTGCTTGAAAACCGGATCTCCCCATTGGTGCTCCTTTTCGATATCTTGACCATCACGACCGGCTTGGTGATGTTTTGTTCGACATACATCCCTAAAGCGATGTCGAAACTGCCTTTCATGGCCTATGTCGGGATCTTTTTCATGTTGCTGACGGTTGCATATTTCCTCAAGCTGCTTTGTAATGAATTGTATTCCAATCTTTTCGGCAGATCCAAAGAACACACTGCCGTCAACCAGTATAAGTTCATCTTTATGACGGTCTTTGCTGTGGCGCTCTTTCCATTGCTGATACTGGTCCATTACACCGGGATTCGCGCATTCTATTATGTGATCACGGCCGTATTGGTCGTGTTGTTTTCAGTATGGTTTTACCGGCTGATGAAAATAAATTCACCAAGCCGTCACAGTTTTCATTTTTTTCTCTATTTTTGCACCCTTGAAATTTTACCTTGGTTATTATTCCTTAAGGTATTGTTAATTGTTTGATATATAAAAAATTAGAACTATTTTAGTATCGCTTTATAAAAGACAGAAATGAAGATAAAAAACATTTTGGTTTCCCAAAACGCCCCGGAAGACATCGAAAGATCACCGTACGGAGAGCTGAAAAGAAAGTACAGTATCAACATCGATTTCTATAAATTCTTCAAGATAAGCTGTACTACGGCGTTGGATTTCCGGAAAACGCATATCAATATTCTGGATTATGAGTCCATTGTCTTCTCCAGCACCAATACGATAGACAAGTTTTTCGAGTTGTGCAAGGAATTGCGCGTGGAGATGCCTGAATCCATGAAGTACTATTGTGCGACGGAGTCTATTGCTCTTTACCTTCAGAAATATGTCCCTTATCGGAAACGCCGTGTTTTCGCCGCGAAAGATGCGCAGGTGGCCAGTTTTTATGATCTGTTGATCAAGAACAAGACTGTCAGTATGCTGATTCCGTGCAGCCAAGACGGTATTCCGGCCCAGTTGGAAACCATCCTTCAGGAAAACGAGATAAAGTTCGCTCAAGCGATTGTCTTCAAAATCACGCCTGCCGACCTGGTGCATGACGTGGATATCGACAAATATGATATGATTGTATTCTTCAGTCCGAATGGTGTGAAGTCGTTGCAGGCCAACTATCCCGATTTCCAGCAAGGGGAGAAGGCTTTCGCCGCCCTCGGGAAAGCGGCAGAGCAGGCTGTCACCGATGCGGGATGGACGTTGCACGTTTCTGCCCCGTCGAAGGAGCACGCCTCCCTCACTGAAGCGATGGACGCCTTTTTGAAGGATAATGCCAACCGCAGACGTTAGTTTCCCCTTCCCGAAGACCTGCCGTCTGAAATCCTCACTGCAGATTAAGGATGTGGTGCAGCAGCGCCATAGTGTTTTCTGCTTTCCCCTGAAATGTTTCTACCTGGTGCAAGAACCTTCTGACGACCCTGCTTGCAAGGTCGCTTTCTTGGTTTCCAAACGTCGTTTCCGCCATGCTGTTGACCGCAATCGTGTCAAACGTCTGATGCGAGAGGCATTTCGCCTCAATCAACATGCATTTGATTTCGGGAACGGACAGTCTTTGCTGTTGTGTTGGATGTTTGTGGGAGACACGCTACCCACGTTTGCCCAGATGGAAGAAGCCGTCCGTCGTTTGTCGTTGGATTTGCGCTCTTCCCTTAAAGTTGCGGAAAGATGAAAAGGCTCTATCAAGGATTTAAGGATTTGCTTTCCAAGATAATGATCGGTCTCATCCGCTTGTATCAGGTCACGCTCTCTCCGTATATCGGACGCGCCTGCCGCTATACGCCAACCTGTTCCAATTATGGCATTGAAGCCATTCGCAAGCATGGCCCATTCAAAGGTTTTTGGCTTACATTCAAACGCGTGCTTTCCTGTAACCCATGGGGCGGCAGCGGCTATGACCCGGTTCCATGACAATTAAGAATTAAGAGTTGAGAATGAAAGGCGAGACGGTGGTGCTAACTGCTAACTGTCAAAAGCTAAGCCTTAACGGTCAGGATGTCGTTCCAGTCAGTTGTATAGTTGGGTGACAGATGGTTGCGGTTCATCTTGACGCCGTCAAAACCGGCGGTAGCCACCACTACCGTGCGTTGTCCTTGTTTTTCGTTGATAATATCCATCGCGTGCATCAGCCTGTCGTGCTTTTCACGGTCCACCTCGTCGAAAAGGGTAGTCTGCACGCTTCCTTTCGAGGAAAGTTGCGTTAAAATCACTCCGGCTTTTTTATAAAAGGTACCTTTACGGAAAATTCCCGCTGTAGTGTTGACAGCGATGTTCACCAGTTCCACGGTACTGTCGGACGGGGCCTGCAGAGTGATAAGTTGGTTGTCGTAATGTTGCTCCTGGTCTTGTCGGAAACGGTTGGTCAGCAGGAAAACCTGCAGTGCGTGGCATACGCTTCCCTGTTTGCGCAGTTTTTCCGCGGCCATGGAGGTGAACAGCGACACCTGTTGTGTGATGTCTTCCAGCGAATGGATTTCTTTGCTGAAGCTTCGGGATACCATAATTTGTTGTTTATCAGGTATATGAGCCTCAAATTCGATGCAAGGGCGGCCATGTAGCTCATACCAGGTTTTCATACCTCCGAGATGCATCTTTTTGCGCACGAAGTCGAGTGGAAGCTGTGCGAAGTCGTTGGCAAACTGTATGTTGCGGCTTTTTAGCATAGCCGAAAACCGCCTTCCGATACCCCATACGTCTTCTATCGGGAACTTGCGGAGCACCTTCTCAATGTCTTCCGGACGATGCATGTAACAGCTTCCACGCAGTTTCGGGTATTGTTTGCACAGTTTGGAAGCGATTTTGGCGAGTGTTTTGGTGTGAGAAATACCCACGCTGATGGGGATGCCTGTGTCTTTCAGCACCTTGGCGGACACAAAGTGCCCGAAGGAGTCGAGGTCCTCGTCTTTGATGCCGCGTAGGTTCAAGAAGGATTCGTCGATGGAATAGACTTCAGTGGCGGGGCAGAGGCTGCGGAGGGTCTGCTGCACTCGTTGGGACATGTCGCTGTATAGCGCATAATTGCTGGAAAATACGGTTACCTTATGCCGTTTGATAATGGCTTCGAGTTGGAAGTAGGGGTGTCCCATCTTGATGCCGAGGCGTTTCGCTTCATTCGAGCGTGCGATCACGCACCCGTCGTTGTTCGACAGGATAATGACAGGCTGCCCGTTGAGGTCGGGTCGGAAAACCCGCTCACAGGAGACGAAGAAATTGTTGCAGTCGGCAAGTCCGAACATGCTGTTGCTCGATCACTCTTCGTTTAATTGTGCTTGGATGGCCTCTTCCACTTTGTTCATGCTGTAGCTATGACTGAAACGGTCCACCACCTCGCCCTTGCGGTTGATGAGGAATTTGGTGAAGTTCCACGGGATATTGCCGGGTTTCTTGCTTTTCAGCCAGACGTACAAAGGGGAGGCGTTGGCTCCATTCACATCAATTTTGGCGAACTGAGGGAAGGTGATGTTGTAATGCGACGTGCAGTAGTTATGAATGTCGTCGTAGGAGCCGGGCGCTTGTCCGCCGAACTGGTTGCAAGGGAAATCGAGGATGACGAATCCTTGGTCCTGATAGGTCTGGTACCATTGCTCCAGTTGTGTGTATTGAGGAGTGAAGCCACATTGGGTGGCCGTGTTCACGACAAGCAGCACTTGTCCGCGATATTGTGCCAAAGAGACACTGTCGCCGTTACCGTCCAAAACGGAGAATTGGTAGATGTTGTCTTGCGGTTCCACCACTACAGAAGTGTCTTCTGCTGGTTCAAGGGGTTGGGGTTCGATGGGATCGGGTTTATTGCAGGCAGCGAACATCGTCAGTGCTGCCACCATAAGTAAATAAAAACCAGTCTTTTTCATATAGGATTTGGAATTAATTAATGGCGCGAAGATACGAAATATTTCAAATAGTGCAAGAAACATCTCACATTCTTTTGATCACATACGTCACAATTCCCCACACCTGGAAATTATTCTCTTCGGTGATTTCGATGGGCGGGAATTCGGGATTGTGCGGCATCAAAAAGAGACGGTTGTTCTCGATGTGGATGCGTTTAAGGGTGAACTCGCCGTCGATAAAGCAGACGGCAATCTGGTCGTTGGCAGGTTCCAGGGATTTGTCAATCACCACAATATCGCCGTCTTGAATCCCCACCCCGATCATGCTGTCGCCTGAGATGCGGGCATAAAATGTGGAGGCCTGGTTCTTGACGACATACCGGTTCAGATCCAGCACGGGTTCGGCGTAGTCTTCGGCGGGGGAAGGGAATCCTGCGTGAATGCCTTCCACGACGGGAATCTTGTCGTGGTGGGAATGTGGGGTGAAAATGTCGATATTGGCCATAATGGGTTCATATTTACAAATGTAGAGACGCGCCAGGGCACGTCTCTACAATATTTCGGTTTGTCCGCAGAGACGCGCCAGGGCACGTCTCTACAAGGGTATTAACGATACAAAATCACGTTGCGGCTCTTGTCAACCGTGAACTCGCCCCATTCCTCGCGGATGTACTGGTCGCCGACCACGATGGCGGCGGGCAGGTTCTTCTTGACGGTGACCTTCACGTTCTCGGAATAGTCATCGCCGATACGCAGTTCTTCGAGATAGAGGACTGCGCCCTCGATGATGCTACCGTCTTCCTGCTTGATGGCGCCGGCCTTCTCCTCAAAGTCTTCCAGGCTGATGAAGGACTCCTTCAGGAAACGGGTAGCGTCGGCGTAGTTCATCAAGATTTCTTCGCTGTTGTTGCCGATCTGGAACTGCAGCGACTTGCTGTTGGCGTAGCAGGTACCGTTGACCTTGTCGCCATCGATGGTGACGGGCACGGTGCGTTCTTGGACGACGGCAATGCCTGTGGGAACCTTCGCGATGGTGTCGTTGGTGGGCACGTAGTCGTCACGCAGGATGGTGAACTCGGTACGACGGTTCAGTGCGTGTGCAGCCTCCTGCTCGGGCTTTGACGGCAGAGAATTGATGTAGTCCTCCGTCAGGTAAGTACCTTTGGCGAAGAAATAACGCTTGCCATTGTAGGTGGAGTACATGTCCTTGTCAAGACGGCGCGGCACACGCTCACCATAGCCTTTCGGGACGATACGGTCGGCAGCGATACCTTTCTCCAAGACGAGGAAGTCCACACAGGACTGGGCACGTTTCTGAGACAGCACGTCGTTCTTTTCCTCCGTGTCACGCGCATCGGTGTGGGAACGCAACTCGACCACAATGGTCGGGTTCTGTATCATTATATTATATAAGTACATTAACGAGTCCTTATATTGCGGTTTCAGATCCCATTTTGCCAAATCGTACAGGATTTCGGGCAGTACGATAGGCTCCTTCGGGATGGGCTCAAGGGTGAAGTCCTGTTTGAGGTCGGTGTTTTCAGTGAGACCGACAGTGGTCTGCTTGGCGGTGTTGCCGCGCTCCCAGTAACCTTTCTTAGCCACCTTCACATCGTAGGTGGTGGAGCCGAGGATCTTGGCCTTGTCGAAATGGTAGTAACCTTTCACGTCCGTGGTGGTCTTGTAGGAGGTGCCGTCGGAGCCGACGAGCTCAACTTCAACACCGTCCATATACTGGCCGTTGTTTTTGTCGCGGACATAGCCGGAGAGCGTGAAGACGATCGGGCGGAGAAGGAAGTAGTAGATGTCGTCGCCGCCGCGGCCGCCCTGACGGTTGGAGGAGAAGTAGCCCTTCGCCAGGTACGGGGACTTGGACTGCGGGTCGATCGCCTCGTTCTCGTCGAAAATGATGCCGATTTCGTCGCCGGGAGAGTTGATGGGGACCATCAGGTTCTCGGGATCGCCGAATTCGCCGTTCTTCACATGGGAGACAAAGAGGTCGAGGCCGCCGAGACCGGGATGGCCATCGGAGGAGAAGTAGAACTCCTCTTCATTACGCCACACCGGGAAAACTTCCTGGCCTTCGGTGTTGATTTTCGGTCCGAGGTTGGTGATGTTGGTGAACTTGCCGGTCTTCTTGGTGCGGGTGGCGGTGTAAAGGTCGTAGCCGCCGTAGCCGCCGGGCATGTTGGAGGCGAACCAGATGGTGAGTTCGTCATCGGAGATGTATGGGTGGACGTAGTTGTAAGTGCTGTCGCCAAGGTCGATGATTTCGGCCTCGCCCCAAGCCTTGCCTTTCTTCATGGACTTGTAGATGTAACAGCCCTGCACTTTTTTCTTGTCTTGCGGGCATTTGGTGAAATAGACTACAGAGCCTTTGCGGTTGGCGGAGGCTTCGCCCTCGTTCACGCCGGTGTTGAGGGTGCCGCCTTGGTCCATGGAGGTCACGGGAGACCATTCACCCGGCCAGTCTGTGTTTTTACTCTTGGGCTTGGTGGAAATGTAGATGTCGGAGAATGCGCCAGTGGTCCATTGGTCGGTGCCCTTTCCGACGGAGCCCTCGCGGTTGGATGAGAACATGATGGCGTTGCGCTTGTCGTAGTTGGCCCAACGCGGCGCCCATTCGTCCTCCTTGGTGTTGAATTTCTTGAGGTTCTCCACCTCGTAGCGGGTGGGGTTCTCGTTCCACATCTTGGCCTTGTTGCAGCCATCGATGCGCATGTCCGCGCGACCATCGTCAGGCACACGCTTCTTGTAGTTGTTGTAGTATTTCAGGGCCAAGTCATAGTCGCCGCGCAGATTGTAGATGCTGCCCAAGTGAAAGAGTATCATGGGGTTGTCCTTCTGATAATTTTTCTTTTCCAAGCGGAGGTATTGCTGCTCAGCTTTCTTGAGGTCTCCCATGATGCGGTAGCACTCGGCGATTTGGAAGGTGGCACGCTGGATCTCCACGCGGTTTGATTTCAGTTTCTTGATGCCTTTCTTGTATTCATTCAACGCATTTTCGTACTGACAGTCGCGGAACAGATTGTCGGCTCCACGCAGTACGGGTTGCTGTGCGTTGACCTTGCAAATACTTGAAATCAAAATACTTACAATAACAAACAGAATTTTATATTGCTTCATATTACAATAATTTTCCCAATTAAATTTAAGGCGGCTAAAATACAAAAAAAATATAAATACCCGACGGGATTTTTTTTTCTTTTTGATGTAACAAAATAGGGGGGCATGTGCGACACAGGGGAAGTAAAATGGAAAATAAAGCCGGCCTGCGGTGTACCAACATTCGAATGGACACCCGTTGTGACAGCCTCCATGACCACAAGGTTGCATGACAACGGCCGCTTGTTCATCGTATTGCCTGATCCCGCCAACAATGTGGTCTAAGATACCTAGTGAATAATAATCTTTTTAGTGGCGGGATTCAGGTATACGATGTGTACGGAAAATTCGTTGTTGAGACGCGCCATGGCAACGTCTTTAACCTCACCACTGGCGTCTATCCCGCGCGGATGTCACGAAAAACGGGGTGATGAGGACGCAATTCGTGAAAAAGTAACATCCCCTCCTAAACCGAAAGTCCCATTGCCCGTTCCAGTATCGGTTTCAGGATTTTCACCCCCGCAAATCGGTGGCCTTGCTGGTCGAAGTAGTTGAAATCCTGGCATTTCGGGAATTTCTCTTCGAGGTAATGGTGGTCGCCGAGAAGTTCGTCGTCGGTGGAGAGGGCGAAGTGGAGGAGGGTGTCGTCGCAGGGGAGTTTGTCGAAGACTTTGCGCTCGAAGTCGGCGAACTTGGCAAGGTCGGCGGCGGTGAACTGGTACTCCTCCTTGGTGACGTAGTTTTTCTGCTTGCCGAGGTGGTTGGCGAGGGTTTCCGATGGCCGTGTGGTCGGGTTGATGATCATGGCGGGGAGTTTGTGCTTCTTGGCGCAGTAGATGGCGAAGAAACCGCCGAGGGATGTGCCCATGACGGCGTTCACACGCTGCGTGCGCACGAGCGAGTCGAGCTTCTTCTGCACGCCGGAAGGGTCCTTGTAGTCGAACGTCGGCGACAGCACCTGCCAGTCGGGGAACATCTTTTGCAGTTCCTGGGCCTTGTGCCCACCGCCCGCGGAGTTGAACCCGTGGATATAGAGGATTTTCTTGGACATAATCTTTGGTGTTTCAGGGTGCGAAAATAATAAATTATGAATGCTGAATGCTGAATGCAGAATGAAGAGTATAGTCATTTATCATTCTTAATTCTTAATTTTTAAATTCTACATTTTTCATTCTACATTAAATCACGTATGCTACCTCTTTGAACCCAAACGCCTCCCGCCTCCCGTCAGGCAGCTCCAGCACCAGTTGTCCGAAATGGTCGATGTCGCGGATGATGGCGGTAATTTGCTGTCCTTTAATATTATATGATTGAATCTCATTGAGGCGGTAAAGATGTGATAGGTATTCTTCGCGGAGTTCTCCACTGTGTTCGAGGTTCAGCATCGGACGGCGTTCTCTCAGTACTGCGAGGTATTCGTCCATAAGCTCGTCCACGTCGTAGTGTTGGCCGGTTTCGAGGAACAGCGAGGTGGGGTTGGGGATCCAGTCGGGGAACACCTCTTCGTTGACATTGATGCCGATGCCCGCCACGGTGAAATCGAGGCGGCTGCCGGAGACGTTGTGTTCGGTGAGGTCGCCGGCGAGCTTGCGGTCGCGCACGTACATATCGTTGGGCCACTTGATGAGCACGTCAGGTGCGTAGTTGGCTAGAAACCGCCGGGTGGATGTGGCGAACCAGATGTTGAAGACGAACTGGTCTGCGGCGGCCAGACCTGTCTCGAAATAGATGCTGGTGAGGATGTTCTGGCCTCGCGAGCTGTGCCATCTGTTCGTGCCCGCGCCGCGCCCCGCCGTCTGGAAGTCGGCATAGGCGGCGTAGAGGTCGGGGAGCGGATTGTCGCACTTGCGTTGCACCCGCGCCGCATCCATGAGCCAGGCGTTCGTTGAAATTGTTTCGATCAAATGACTTTTCATGTCGGCAAAAATACTATTTTTGCAGCTTGAAAATTAAAGTTGAAAAAATAGATATGAAAAAGCTTAGCATCATATTGGTGATGGCCGTCATGACGGCCGTGGCGTTGTTTTCCTGCAAGGACGAGAGCGGTGAATTTGTGGAACAACTTTACACGAATGCGCAGAAGGAGACCGCTATCAAGGAGTGCCTGAAAACCTCGGCCGACTCTGCAATCAATCATCTTTGCACGGAGGGAGGTTTCTCCAGCTATAATAATGGGCTTTATAGAATAGACTATAGTCCTCTGCAAAATAACATGTTCGACAGCCTGTCGCATTACGGTTGGGGCGCGTTGGCCACCGACTCGCTCATACGTCTCACCAACAGGATGGCGGAAAATTGCGGCGCTCAGATCCGTCCGGCTTTCGTCGCGGCCATCGACTCGCTGAAAATCACCGATTATGATGCCCTGATAAATGGCGGCGCGGGTGCCATCACCCACTATTTGGAACTGTATAAGTATAACAATCTCAAGTCAGCTATCAAGACCCCTGTCTCCATCCGGATGGATGTCTATGGCGTGACGGATCTTTGGAATACCGTATGGCAGTTGTATGTCTCCAATTGCTCCATACCTGTCAATTTCGACATCCAAAACTATGTGGTGGAGAAAATGTTGGACGGATTGTTGCGGGAGATGCGCGTGGAGGAGGAACTCATCCGTACGGATTCCACGCACCGCAGCGAGAAAACGGCTTTGCTCGGAGAATAGGGCAGACCCCGTGGAAATCATAGTTGCATGGCACTGGCCGACGCGTTTTTTGCGTCTTAGCTTCTACGATGGAAATGATAATTTTTAACAAAATAATAGCATTATGAGAAAAGATAAACTCTTCAATGGCAAAACGTTAGCGATTCTTTCCGGTGGCGGCGACACCCCGGCCATCAACTCCAGCATCGAGGCGGTGCGCAACCGCGCCTCTATGTTAGGATTCCGTGTCTATGGCGTGCTGCGCGGCTGGAAAGGCCTCCTCGGCGATGGCGACATCGTGGATCTGACGAACATTCCCTATAACGGTCTCTATGGCGGCACTGCGCTGCTCTCTTCCCGTACCAACCCCTTCCCGAGCAAGAAGAGTCCCGAAGACCGCTCCCAACAGATCCTCCGCAACATCGAGCGCTACAAAATCGACGTTTTGGTGACCATCGGCGGCGACGACACCAACGGTGCGGCCAAGAAGATGTATGAAACCTACGGCATCCCGGTCATCGGCTTCCCGAAGACCATCGACAACGACCTGCGCACCCGCACCTACCACCACTACAACGGTCAGCAGTTCGAGACGGTGTTGTGTCCCGGTTTCCCGTCTGGTGCCATGGCTGTGAAGAAACTCACCAGCAAGTTGCACACCACCAATGAGTCTCACCAGCGTATCATGGTCCTCGAAGTCATGGGCCGCGATGCGGGTTGGCTCACCGGTTCCGCCTCTTTCGGCGGTGCCCAGATGGCCCTCGTGCCTGAGGTCGAGATGACCAAAGAGCGCAAGGAGTTCTTCTTCGAATCCGTGAAGGAGATGTACATGCGCTCCCCGAAACACAGCCTCATCATCGCCGTTTCCGAGGGCGTTCGCTGGTGGGACGACGAGAAGCAGGAACTCGGTATGGTGTATGCCAGCTCCGACCTTGACGAATATGGTCACCCGCGCTTCGGCGGCGTGAGCGGCGTCATCGCGTCCGAAATCAACAAGCGTCTCGGCATCGAGGCCCGTGGACAGATCTCCGGCTACATCCCGCGTTCCGGCAAGTGCTACGAGTACGACCGCCGTCTGACCTCCACGTTGGCTGACAAGGTTGTGGATTTGTTGTTGCGTGAAGACTTCGGCAAGATGCCCGTGTTGCGCGACATCGTCCCCTACGACGAATTGGAAGAGTTCCACACCGACGCCATCGAGATGGGCAACATCGGCAACTTCCCGCTGCCCGCTGCCTACTACGACGCCAACAAGTTCATGTTCACCGACCAATACACCGATTTCCTGTCGAACATCATCGGAGCCCCGTACCGCATGGAGTTCACCCAGAAATTCCCGATTGTTATTCCGGAATAAATTCGTAGGGGCGTATCGCATACGCCTGTCGTATGCCCGTCATTGTGACGGTCGTAGGGGCGAATAATTATTCGCCCCTACGGAACATAATAAAACAGAAACATCATGGCAGAATTCATCATTGAAGGCGGCCATCGGTTAAGCGGCGAGATCACCCCGCAGGGCGCGAAAAACGAGGCCTTGCAGGTGCTCTCGGCCGTGTTGCTGACCGACGAGCCGGTCACCATTTCCAATATCCCGAACATCCTTGACACACAGCGATACAGGCAAATCCTGTCGCTGATGGGTGTGAAAATCACCGAGGTGGACGAGCACACGTTCACCTTTCAGGCCGAGAACGTCGATTTCGAACAGCTTCGCACCGACGAGTTTGCGCGTTTGTCAACCAAGATTCGCGCCTCCATTATGGTGCTCGGTCCGCTGTTGGGCCGCTATGGCAAAGCCTATTCCGGCAAACCCGGCGGCGACCAGATCGGACGGCGCCCGCTGACCACCCACTTCGAAGGGTTGGAGAAATTGGGCGCGGTGATCACCACCTCCCCGGACGAGAAGTTCTTCGAGCTGGAAGCCAAGCAGTTGAAAGGCTGCTACATGCAGTTGAACGAGCCTTCCGTGACGGGTACGGCCAACATCGTGATGGCATCGGTGCTGGCGGAAGGCGAGACCACCATCTTCAACGCCGCCTGTGAGCCTTATCTCTACCAGCTCTGCACCATGCTCAACAACATGGGCGCAGACATCAAGGGCATCGGCTCTAACCTACTGAAGATCAGGGGTGTCAAGAAGTTGCATGGATGCACGCACCGCATCTTCCCCGACATGATCGAGGTGGGCAGCTTCATCGGCATGGCCGCCATGACCCAGTCGGAATTGACCATCAAGGACTGTGCCTGCGACCATCTCGGGCTGATTCCCTACACGTTCGGCAAGATGGGCATCCGCATGGAACGCAAGGGCGACGACCTGACCGTCTATGGCCAGGACGCGTACCAGATCTACTCCGACCCGCGGGAAGCCTCTATCCTGACCATCGCCGACGCGCCGTGGCCGGGATTCACCCCCGACCTCATTAGCATCGCCCTCGTGACGGCCATCCAGGCCAAGGGCAGCGTGCTGATTCACCAGAAAATGTTCGAGAGTCGCCTCTTTTTCGTTGATATGCTGCAGTCAATGGGCGCACAGATCGTGTTGTGCGACCCGCACCGCGCCATCGTGGTGGGACTGGCCCGCGAGAAACGGCTGAGGGCCACCAAGATGTCCTCCCCCGACATCCGTGCCGGTATCGCCTTGCTGATCGCGGCCATGAGCGCCGAAGGCAAGAGCGTGATCCAGAACGTCGAGCAGATCGACCGCGGCTACGAGCACATCGTGGAGAGGTTGAACGTGCTGGGTGCGAAGATTGAACGGGTGTCCCAATTATGAATGTTGAATTATGAATTATGAAAGAGCCCGGACGGATGCTGTGAGATGTGTCCGCCCGGACTTTTTTTTTCACCACTAAAAAACCTATCAAAAAATGAAAATCGCGAAATTCAACTTAGCATTGGCAGCCACTTTCACCCTTTTGATGTTTGCCGGCTGCACGAACAACAAGACCCAAACACAGGAACCGGCTCAGGAATAAACCTGATTGCTTCCTCGTCACGGACAACGGGTGCGTTGCGCGAAGTTTTTCAAGCGTCAGGATTTCCCGGAATAATAGATAACCCCATTCTCGCTGACATACGTCCACAGTTGCGCGTAAAAGTCGTTTTGGCAAAGGGTGGCGCTGTTGCCCACGATGATGAGCTTCATCCGGGCGCGCGTGATGGCGACGTTCATCCGGCGCAGGTCCTTGAGAAATCCGATGGCGCCGCGCTCGTTGTCGCGCACCATACTGATGAGGATGACATCGCGCTCCTGCCCCTGGAAGCCGTCCACGGTGTTGACGGTGATGTGGCTGTGGATAGGCGCCAGCGTGCGGCTGCGTCCCACAAGTTTGCGCAACAGGGCTACCTGGGCCTTGTATGGGGAGATGATCCCGTAGGTGGTGTTCTTGAAGAGTTCGGGATCAATGGCCGTCTGCCGGATGTAGTCCTTGAGGACTTGCATCACCAACGCGGCCTCGTCGTGGTTGGAACGGCTTTGCGAGGCACTGAGACGCTCGGCAAAATGGCTGCCGGCCGTGTCCAGCCACACCAACGGCGCATCCCAGTCGGCGAGCGTGCGGTTGGCCACCTCGGGCGCCGCCTTGAGCCGTCCTTCGTAGAACCATTGTGAGGAGAACCCCATGATCTGACGGTTCATCCGGTATTGGGTGTCCAACAGCGTGACACAAGAGGGCTTGGACACCACCACCTTCTGCATCAGCGTGTCAGACAGACCGCCGCGTGCCGCCTCCGGACATTGGATGGTGGGGGGGAGTTGCTGGTGGTCGCCGGCGAACACCACCCGATCGGCACGCAGGATGGCGGCCCAGCAGGCAGCCTCTATAGATTGGGTGGCCTCGTCGATGAAAAGCGTGCCGAAACGGTATCCCCCAAGCAGCCGGTGGGCGCTGCCGACGAGGGTGCTGGCAATCACCTCTGCCGCCTGCAACACCTCTTCGTGTATTTTCACTTCCAACTCGTCACGGCGTTTCTGGAGACGTCGCAGGCGGTTGGCGCGCCGGCTTGAGGGCTCCTCCCCTGCATAGATGTCGCGGATGAGCTTGCGTACACCCCACAACTCTGGATAGTCAGGATGGGCGGCATACTGCCGTTCATAGGTGTGTTCCATCAGTGGGCGGCTGAGGCGCAGAGGATTGCCGATGCGTACCACACGCACCCCCCGTTCAATGAGTTTCTCGCAAATCCAATCCACTGCGGCATTGCTTGGGGCAGAAACCAATACCTGCGGCTCACGACGCACCGTCTCGATGATTGCCTCCACCAATGTGGTGGTCTTGCCAGTGCCGGGGGGACCGTGCACCACCGCCACCTCGCGCGCCTCCAAGATGCGCTGCACGGCATCGTTTTGGCTCGGGTTGAGGTGAGGGAAGACCATCCGGGGCAAGGTGCGGAAAGTGGGCTCCTGCATGCCGATGAGCGTCTCCCGCAAATGGACCATCTTTTCATTCTCTATGCTCATGGCCTTCTGCAAGGCTTCCTCCATCACCTGGTAAGTGGTGTCATCGAAAGCAATACGCACGCCCACATCGTCATGTTCCGCCATGCGTCGTAACTGAAATGCGGTATCTGGGACATCGAGCGCCAGCTGCATGACACGTCCCTCCACACGCTGTACCGTTGCGCCGGAGACTATCGTTTCCACAGGACGTTTCCCGCTTTTGTCATGGTGGAAAAAAGAGACGCACTTGCCCGGCTCGAACTCATTGTCAGGGCTGACGGCAAAATCGGCAGTATATTCCACCTCCAAGACATATTGGTTCAAGGCATTGTAGAAGGACTTGCCCAAACGCACAGGAAACCAGCAACGGCTGTTGAGATGGCCGTGTTGCAGAGTGGTTTGGAAGGAGTTTTCCAAGTCCTGTTGGTCATAGGCTTTCTCCAAGGAGATTAGCCGCAGCTGTTTTTGCAGGGATTCAACGGATTTCATCAATAAATACGGATATTCCCGATAATCTTACCACAGAATAAGACCTGTATTAGGCAGAATCAACAGAGCATCGGCTCTACTTCTCCCAGCAGTTCACGATGGCGTGAAGCCGGAGCCCAACGCTCGAATAATCGATGCCGACCGGGTCGTAATAGTTCAGTGAAGAGCAGCTGCCGGTGGTGGAGACGGTGTCGCGATAATAGGTTTTTTCTTGCGGAAGGACGGACTCTGACTTGAGGTAGATGGGTTGTCCGGCGGCGTTCCACAGCACGGAATCCACCACTTCGTTCTCGAGGTCGTAGGCGCAGGTGCAGTCCACATAGTTAGTGCAGCTTGTCGCGAAGAGGGCGAGAACAGTCATAACACATAAAGATGCGATGATTTTTTTCATATTTCGGATGTTTAAAACAACGGCAAAAATACATTTTTTAGTCAAGCCTAAGATGTTTCCGAAAAAATCGTATTTTCGCCATGCTAAAAATACCCCAATGAGTCACGGAAAAAACACCTGCAAGGCTTTAACCCTCAAAACACTAACCTCTTTAACCATTAACCATTAACCATTAAACTCTAAACCCTAAACCATAATGATCACCGGCATCATCACCACCCTGAACGAATCCAAGAACATCGAGGCCTGCGTGCGCTCGCTGCAGCGCGTGTGCGACGAGGTCATCGTCACCGACTCCTGCAGCACCGACAACACCGTCGAGTTGGCGGAGAAGGCCGGCGCGCACGTGTTCGTGCACCCCTACATCGGCGACGGCCCGCAGAAGAACCTCCCGTTGGAGCACGCCAAGAACGAGTGGGTGCTCAGTCTCGATGCCGACGAACGGCTCACCGACGACCTCGTGGCGGCCATCCAACAGCTTGATTTGGAGCACACTCCGTTTGACGGTTTCGCCATCCGTCGCCGCAACTACATCGGAGAGCGGTGGGTGAAGGCCTGCAACTGGTACCCTGACTGGCTCGTGCGGCTCTACCGCAAGGACAAACTGCGCTTCCTCGACCGCAAGCAGCACGCCTACGTGCCGGAAAAGAACACCCTGCGAATCAAAGCGGACATCATTCATTACCGCTACAAAAACTACGACAGCCTCTTCGCGAAACCGGAGCGCAACTACAGCTCACGGGGCGCGAAAATCCTCTATCTGCAGAGGAAAAAAGCCAACGCCTTCTCGCCCTTTTTCCACGGATTGGCGGCCTTCATCAGCAATTACTTCTTCCGTGGCGGCATCCTCGGCGGTCTTGACGGCTACGTGCTCTCCCGCGCTGTCGCCCACAACAGTTTCCTCAAATACGCGAAACTGCTGGAATACCAGCGGGACAAGTCGGTGAGGGACGCGGAAGACTGGGAATCGGTTTGGTAATTGGTAAGACCTATAAATTATCCATTATCAACTCTCCATTTTCCATTAAAAAGTGTATTTTCGCGCCGTAATTTTTTGCTAAGAATGAGGAATAGAATCATACGAATATTGACATTGGGTATGTTTTGTGCATTTTTTGTGCAAGATATTGATGCCCAGAGATTTATCGGTTCAGCTATAGCGGGTGTGAACTTCGCTCAGATCGAAGGCGACGACGTTCACGGCTTTTATAAAGTCGGGTTTAACGGTGGTCTAGGCCTCACGCTGCCTGTGAATCGGAAGCAGACGTGGCAGGTGTCCCTCGAACTGCTTTACACCATGAAAGGATCCGTAAAACGCTGTTTGGAAGGCTATTTTGACACCATTTACTATGGTCCCAACATGTTTACGGACGTGGACCGCAGCGTGCCGTTCGACCCTAAGACGAAATGTAACATATCATTGGATTACGTGCAGGTTCCTGTCCTTGTCCACTATGAGGAACGCTATTCGGGTTGTACATTCGGACTCGGCTTTGCGTGGAGCAGGCTTGTCAGGGCCAAGGAGGTGTACAACGGTTTCGCCCGCACCACCACGGCGCGTTCCGGAACCTACAAGAAGAGTGACTGGTCGGTGGTCGCCGACTTGAATGTGCGCCTCTACAAAAACCTCACGCTCAATTTCCGCTATGAGTATTCGTTGGTGCCGACAAGGATTCAACAATTTGATTATCAAAGAATTGACGGTTCGATTGAGTCTGCGCTCAACAAATATCACAACAACATGATTTCTGCCAGACTGATCTATTATTTTAACGAGAAATTTTATAAAAACACCCACGTCAACGCAAACGGCCAAATTATGGGAA
Source organism: Bacteroidales bacterium (assembly GCA_045130275.1). Lineage (GTDB taxonomy): Bacteria > Bacteroidota > Bacteroidia > Bacteroidales > WCHB1-69 > F23-D06. The sequence continues at coordinate 38,656 of JBGUPL010000054.1, read as the reverse complement.
CCAAATGGCTGCGCGAGATACCTGATTATAACAACTGATTATGAGAAAAACGATTAACTGTTTGTTGCTTGTTTTGGCCGCAATAATGCTCGACCAGTGTAAGCCGATTGACCTCACGGCTGATTACAAAGACATTACCATCACATATGGTATCCTGAACATGAAGGACAACGTCCACTATTTCAAAATATACCATGGATACCTCACAGATGAGAATGCCTACGAGGCGGCAGGGGAGTGGGACAAAATCTATTATCCCGTGGACTCTATTGAGGTGCATTTTGAAGAGTACCAAGACGGGGTGTTGCTCCGCAGCGCTGTGTTGGATACAACCACCGTTGTCCCGAAAGTCGAGGGTTCATTCCATAATCCCAAGCAACTGTTGTATTATTCGGACTGGCAGCTTGACCCGGAAAAGGTTTACAGGCTGTCTATACATCGACGTGCCACGGGCGATGTGGTTTATGCCGAGACGGTGATGGTCGGAAACTTCTCTGTTCGCCGTCCGATGGTCACTTGGAATATGAACTCCAACAACACTTACAAAATCATGTTCTCGGCTGCAGAGAATGCCGCCATGTATGACCTTTATCTCACTTTTTATTACATTGAAGTGGACAATGCGACTGGAAAGATCGAGCACAAGCAACTTGTCCGCAAGATTAACGGGGACTATATCCGTGCCACCTCCGGTGCGGAAGTGGCGTACACTGGCTTCACCCCCGAGACCTTCTTCAGCACGATTATCCAAAACATTGAGACCAATCCCAGGGTGACGCGTTACATTGATTCTGTGGATGGGAAACCTTTCTATTGTATGCGTCTCACGGCGTGGGCTGCAGATGACAATTACCTGAAATACAGAGAAGTTTCGACACCGGGGAGCAGCATTGTGCAGAACAGGATGGAATACACCAACTTCTTATCCAAAGACGAGAGTGCGTATGGATTGCTGGCCTCTCGCAACTACGCCTATGTTGACTTGATGATGGAGAATTCGACCGGTCACAATGAAGACACCCTTGTGAAGGGCGTCCGGACGAGACATTTGAATTTCAACTATTACCGTTATTCTCCTGAATTTCCTGAAATGTTCGATAAATAAGCATATGTTTTGGGAATTCATGCTTCGGTTATTGGCTGCCACGGCTATGGGTGCAGCGATAGGGCTCGAGCGTGAGTATCACGCCAAGGAGGCTGGTTTGCGCACGCATTTGTTAGTGGCTCTCGGATCTTGTCTGTTCATGATCCTTTCTGTTTACGGCTTTGATTTCATGCTTGGCCGCGACCATGTGAGTTTCGACCCTTCACGTATTGCATCTCAGGTGGTTACGGGAATCGGTTTTATCGGTGCGGGCACCATTATCCTTCAGAAACAAGTGGTGCGCGGGCTCACTACCGCCGCTGGACTCTGGGTCACCGCGGCCATTGGACTTGCCTGTGGCAACGGTATGTACACTCTGGCACTCGTCACCACGGTCGTGGTGCTTGTCTCGTTGGGCTTGATCAATATTTACCTGCCGTATTTCTCACAAAAAGAACATAACATCACCTTCCTTGTGGGGGATTACAATATATTGACGGAGGTGTTGGAGAATCTGCGCCGTGAGAAAATTGTCGTTTTGAATTATGAGATGCACAAGGATGCCGATGAAAATGACGGTATGATGTTGGTGTCCATTGAGATCCGTATGAAAAAATACGACAATTACAAGGAAATCAACTCCATTTTGAAGAATTTCGAAAAGGTGGAGCTGGTGCAGATTTCATAAAGGCCGATAGCCGTTCACCGCTTGATAAACATTCTGCCACTGTTCGCATATAACATCCGAGGAACAAATTTCCAAAGCTTGTTCGCGGATGAGTGCAGGTTGGTATGTGTCGGAATGGTCTAACATAAAATCCATTTTTTCGGTAAGTTGCGTTTCGTCCTTCGGGGTGACAATGATGGCGTTGTTCTCGTTGGTGATTTCCAGGATGCCACCCACGGGTGTGGTGATGACCGGTGTCCCTGTGCAGAAGGATTCCAACAACACACACGGTTGGTTCTCGTAGTTGGAAAAAAGAAGGAAGAAGTCGGAGTGGTGCAGCAACCCGGCGATTTCGGAGGAGGTTTTACGCCCTAAAAAATGCACTATGGACTCCAAACCGCGTTCACGGACATACGTTTCAGCCAAAATATTCCGGAAGTCGTGGACGATGTTGAGTTCGAAGTCGTTCCGCCGCTTCCTCAGCTTGTCAACGGCGTGTAGGATGCCCATGATGTTCTTTGCCTCGTTGTCCAAGGTGGAGACGTGAAGGATGCTTCGTTTAGTCTTTTGTGAAGTGATTCCCTTCAAGGAGAACAAATCCGTGTCCACAACGTTGCCGACCACGCTCATGGGTTTCTTTGCGGCGGCGGGGACGGTGGCGGAAATGTTGTCGAGCAGATTCTGCGACACGGCGGTGATATGCGCGGTGTTGCGGAACGTGTACCGTAGGAGCAACCGTTCCTTTAGCGACAGTTTCGGACGGTTCATGGGCAGGTAGCCGGTCCAGTGTTCGCTGACAATCAGGGGAATGTTGTATCTGCGGCTTAGCATGGCGGCCAGCGGACCCATGGGGAGAGCAACGTGGAGATGGAGGCAGTCGGGACGACCATATTGTCCCAGCAACGCTTCAAATGCGGAGAAATAGGCCTTGACAAGGCCAAATTTGCCTGCTCCGGTCGTCGGTACGGGGAAAAGGGTCGCATTTCGCGGTATCTCAGGGCTGAATCCCTCGTGCACATGGTGCAGGATGATAGACTGTACGCGATCATCCAATGATTCAATGTGCCGGAATATGAAATTCCCGTTCAGGGGTTTCTCCGGGATGGGGAACCAGGATGGTATGTGGACTATTAGCATGGCGGCAAAAATACGAAATTTTCGTATCTTTGCCGCCAACAAAAATAGCTATGTTCGGAAAGATTCTAAACACGTTTGGCACGAGGATTGTCGTGGCTTTCGTCAACTTGGCGATAGCCGTCATCATCTCACAGGTGTTGGGCGACAGCGGAAAGGGTGTGCAGTCGTTGATCTTGACGAACATCAGCTTCATCCTGATATTCTCAGAGATTGTCTGCGGTGCGAGTCTCGTTTTTCTGACCTCACGCTACCCGTTTTCGAAATTGTGGTTGCCATCCGTGCTATGGGCGCTTTTTGTTGCGATACTTATGGGCGGGGTCATGATGGCGCTGAACATGGGGCTGGACCATTCGTTGGCATTCCATACGGCCGTCCTCTCTTTCATCTCTTCGTTCGCCAGCATTAATTTTCGCTGCCTTTTGGGAAAGGAGGAGGTGAAAAAGGCCAATTACAACACCTTGTTGCAACCGTTGGTATTGGTGTCAACCTTAATTGTCTATTACTTGGTGTTGGGACGCCAGGATATTTATGGCTATGTCACCGGGCTTTATCTTGCCTATTTGAGTTCCGCAGTGCTGGGTGTCTGCCAGTTGCGTGAGGAGTATGCGGCCCTGACTTTAGCTCCGGCCAAAGAATACAAGGACGCGTTGAAGGCTCTTTTCAAATATGGTTTTCTCAACCAGACGGGGCATTTTGTGCAGTTTTTCAACCTGCGGCTGAGTTATTATCTTTTGAATGCATACGTCGATACTGCGCATGTGGGGGTCTATTCCAACGCTGTGTCATTGGCTGAGGCGTTGTGGATTATTTCCAACAGTGTTGCGTTGGTGCAGTACGCCCGTATTTCAAATAGTACGGATCAGGCTTATAATCAAAAACTTACACTTGATCTCGCGAAGTTGTGCTTCATGGTTTCGTTGCCAGCAGTGCTGGTGCTTGCGTTGCTGCCATCGTCAGTTTATGTTCTTGTGTTCGGTCCTGAATTCGGGATGATGGCCACCTTGATTCGGATTTTGGCGCCTGGAGTGCTGTTCTACAGCATTTTCTTGATCCTCGGGCACTATTATTCCGGTTCGGGCCGTTATTTCATGAATACGGTTGCCGCCCTCTGCGGACTGACGGTGACGTTGGGATGCGGCTTTTCCTTGATTCCGCGATATGCCGCCATTGGCGCGGCCGTCACCGCATCCATCGCCTACAGCATGAATGCTGTCTTCCTGACGGTTTGTTTCTTGCGGGAAACTCGTTTCGGCATGCGGGATCTCCTATTTACACGCTCAGAAATACAAAAATACATCATAGAGTTCAAACAACATTATCTGAATAGCGGTCATGAATAAACTACAAAAAGGGCTGAAAGCCCTGGGGCTGATTTTCCGGCGACCTTACCTGCTCAACAACGTGCTTAACAGCGAGGAGGTGTATCGGGAGGAGTTTGTCCGAAAGCACGGCCTGTCAGACGGTCTGCCGTTGCTGCATATCGAGGAATTGTTCCCGGATTTTGAGGAGGTGGTTTCGCCTTACGCGTATCTGTCGGGCGCGACGATGCCCATCGACATAGCACTGCTGAAAGGGCTCGCCCGTCGGCAAAATGCCCAATCCTACTTTGAAATCGGCACATGGCGCGGGGAGAGTGTGGCCAATGTGGCGGATGTTGTGCCGCGTTGTGTCACGCTGAATCTCTCCAAGGAGGACATTCTCGCCTTGACCGGCGATGTGCGTTACGCGGAGGCACATGCCATCTATTCGCGTGATCTGGAAAATGTGACCCATTTGCAGGGAAACTCCCAGACTTTTGACTTCGAACCATTCCGTCGTCAGTTCGATCTCGTGTTCATCGACGGAGACCATCATCATGAGGCGGTCGCCAAGGATACGGCGACTGCTTTTGAGTTGTTGCGGGACGATAATTCGGTGATCGTGTGGCATGATTACGCCTATGATCCCGAAACGGTGCGGTGGAGTGTGCTTTCTGCCATCTGGGAGGCAACGCCCGAGGAAAAAAGGCCGTTCCTTTACCATGTGTCCAACACTTTATGTGCTGTTTATATTCCCGAACATTTCAAAACAGGAAAGCTTATCCCGTATGTTCCACAAAACCGCAGTTTCGAGGTGAAATTGTCCTTTGCCAGCGGAAAAGCGGCAATTCGCTGATATTAAAAAAAATGTATTTTTGCTTTTTCTAAAATCAATTGAACTATGGCAAGACAGATACCCGCTTCAGAGCTTCCACTGCAGGGCGACGGCGCCATTTACCATCTCAATCTGCACCCTCAGGAACTAGCCGACAACGTTGTGCTGGTGGGCGATCCCGGTCGTGTGGAAATGATTTCCGGCATGTTCGACACGGTGGAGTTGCGCAAACAGAATCGTGAACTGATCACCCATACGGGAATTTACAAAGGGAAACGTATCTCCGTGATTTCCACGGGGATGGGCACGGATAATATCGACATTGTGCTCAATGAGCTGGATGCGGTGGCCAATATTGACCTTGCCACTCGCACCGTCAAAGAGGAACACCGTACCTTGAACCTTGTGCGCATCGGCACGTCGGGAGCGTTGCGGCCTGAAATCGAGTGTGGCACCTTTGTGGCTTCCGCATTCGGATTTGGAATAGACAGTGTGTTGCAGTATTACGATTATGGCGACCTCTCCTTTAACGATCTTGTGGAGGCGTTCGTCGCTCATACTGGCTGGAACCCGCGTTTGCCGCTTCCTTATTGTACCCCAGCCTCAAGCGAGCTGCTCACCCGAATCGCTCACGACATGACACATGGTGTGACGGTCAGCGCACCCGGCTTTTTTGGGCCGCAGGGTAGGGAAGTCCGTGCCAAACTGATGTATCCTGAACTCAATCGGAAAATCGAATCGTTTGATTATCAAGGACATGTCATCACCAATATGGAGATGGAGTGCTCGGCCATTTATGGTTTGGGCAATTTGCTTGGCCATAATCCTTTAACGGTATGTCTGATAATTGCCAATCGAGTGACCGGCAAGTTTCTGGACAGTTACCATGACCGCATGGAGGAACTCTGCCAAACTGTGCTGGATCGTTTCTGACAATGAAACAGACAAGTCGATGTTCGGATAAAAAAGAGAAGAAAATGAAAAGATTGACAATACTTTTTGCCTGCGTCCTGCTTGGAATGACGGCTGTCCACGCTGAGACCAAAGAGTTTACACTTTTATATCTTATTCCTTTTGAATCAGATAGTTATACATCCCCATATGTCAAAGAGTGTGATGATATGGACAAAGTCAGGTCGTATCAACTGATGGGATTTTGGAATGGCGCCCAAATGGCCTTGGACGACTATGGGAATGAGATGAAGCTCAATGTTGTAGTGAAGGACATATCCAATGACGAGAACAAGTTGCGCAGGGTTATGGAAGACGAGACGCTGATGAGGAGTGTGGATCTCATTATCGGTCCGTTTTTCGGCAAATTGTTCGAGGTGGCGGCGGGGTACGCGAAACGTTATGAGATTCCTATAGTGAACCCTTTCACTAAAAGACAGGACTTTTTGAATGACAACGAGTTCGTGTACAAGTTGGTGCCCTCTATGGAGGCACGGCCGGCCATGATCGCATTCCTCGCGCAGCAGTCCGATGCTTTCCCCATCATTATCTATGGCGATTCGGTTTCTTCCCATAAGGAGATGAACGCTTATGTCACCTATTTCAATAAAAACCGGATCGAATATGAGATCACGTCCAGCGCATCCGCGGTCTCTGCGAACTTGTCGAATGACAAGCGGCGGTTTGTCATCACTTTCTATGACAATCCTGCCAAGAATCTCATTATTTCCCGAAATCTGATCTATAGCAAAAATATTGATAATCTGACTTTTGTGGTACCCGAGACGTGGTTGGAATCAAAAACGTATGATATAGAGTATTATTCCAGACTCAATCTGCATTTTTTCTCTGATTATTATGTCGATTACGAGGCGGAAGACACCAAAACGTTCATGTTCAACTACACGCAGCGTTTCGGCATTCCCCCGACGTTGCAGAATTTTGCATTCCAAGGATATGACATCACTCGCTATTTTCTCGAGTTTTTGCGCGCCGGGAACGATGTTGATCGAGTGAAAGTCACGCCTCTGGCGTTCCCGCTCAGTTTTGACAAAATCCCGGACGGCGGTTTCGAGAATGTGAACGTGCAGTTCTTGGAGGTTAAAGACAACGTGATAATTCCAAGTATCTACTAAGCCTCGCAACCATGGAGACCTTTTTCGCCGATGTGATCCTTCCGCTTCCCATCGAGGCGCGTTTCACCTACCGTGTGCCACAGGTACTGAACGGGCATGTCGCGTTTGGGATGCGGGTGGTCGTGCCGTTCGGTGCCAATAAACTCTATGCAGCGATAGTGGAACGAGTCCATAAGGACGCTCCCAAACAGTTTTCCGTCAAGTATATTCTCGACGTAATCGACGAGCGTCCGGTGGTTTCGGAGCCGCAGTACCGTCTGTGGAAGTGGATTGCAGACTATTACATGTGCACGGTAGGGGAGGTGATGGCTGCCGCGCTGCCCTCGGCCCTGCGGCTCGCCAGCGAAACCAAAGTGAAAATCCACCCCGATTTCGACGGGGATGTTTCGGTGCTGACCCCTTATGAACTGAATGTCGTAGAATTGCTCGTCCATCGGGAAACCATGACCGTCGCTGAGGTCGGAAAAACTCTTCAGGTCGCCAAAGTAATGCCGGTTATCAAATCGTTGGTTGACAAGCATGTGGTGATTACAGATGAGGAGATTAGAAATCCGTATAAGCCTAAGAAAGAGATGGTTATACGTCTTTTGTCACCCTATGACAACGAAGCGGAATTCATGAGGCTCATAGACCAGTTAAATGCCAAGAACAGCACGTCCCATCAGGCGGACACACTGCTGGCCTTCATGATGCACACCCGTGTCGGGAACCGCTACCATTTTGAGGCCGCTGTGCCAAAATCGGATCTTGTTCATGATAAGAATGTGAGTCAGAGCAGTTTGCAGACCTTGATCAAGAAAAACGTACTCGTCTCAGAGGAACGCGTGATTTCGAGATTGGAGGATTATTCCAGTGCATCCATCGGAGAGGTGAACCTTTCCGAACATCAGAAACAGGCGTATGAGGACATCAAGCGGAGTTTCGAGCAATACCCAGTGACGTTGTTGCACGGCGTGACGGGAAGCGGTAAGACGGAAATTTATATCAAGTTGATCGACGAAGTCTTGAAACAAGGCAAGCAGGTGTTGTATTTGTTGCCTGAAATCGCGCTTACTTCGCAGATAGTCAATCGTTTGCGAAAGTATTTTGGAGATAAGGTGGGCGTGTATCATTCCCGTTTCAACGAGTATGAACGGGTGGAAATTTGGAATCGTGTGTTGAGTGGCGGGGATCAGGACGGCACTTCCAAATATCAGCTTATCCTTGGTGCCAGGTCCGCCTTGTTGCTGCCTTACAGCAATTTAGGTCTGGTTGTGGTGGATGAGGAACATGACGGTTCATACAAACAGATTGATCCTGCGCCACGCTATCACGCCCGAGACGCTGCCGTGATGCTTGCGCAAATTCACGGCGCCGAAACGCTCCTTGGTACGGCCACACCGTCTTTGGAAAGTTACTTTAACGTGAATCTTCACAAATTCGGGTTGGTGGAGCTGATGCATCGTTATTCGGACAGCCAGTTGCCGGATATATACACGGTTAACATGAATTTGGCTACCAAGCGGAAGGAGGTTCAAGGATTGTTCTCGAACTTCTTGATTGAGCAGATGGCTGCGGCGTTGGAGCGCAAGGAACAGGTGATTCTTTTCCAGAATCGTCGCGGATACGCGGTGCGTATGATTTGCCATACCTGCGAATCGATGCCAAGATGCCAATATTGTGATGTTACATTGACATATCACAAGAAGACAAACCTGCTGAAGTGCCACTACTGCGGTTACGCCATCGAGGTGCCCAAAGAGTGCCCGACATGCCACAGCACCGATATCGAGATGAAAGGGTTCGGCACAGAACAGGTTGAGGACACATTGGCCGAGATTTTCCCGGAGGCACGTATCGCCCGTATGGACACCGACACCACCCGCTCAAAGAACGCGTATCAGCAGATCATCACCGATTTTGAGCAACACAATACCGATATTTTGGTGGGGACACAGATGGTGACCAAGGGCTTGGATTTCGACCGGGTGAGCGTGGTGGGGATTCTCAACGCCGATGCGCTGATCTCGTTCCCCGATTTCCGCGCCTTCGAACGGGCTTTCCAACTCCTTGCGCAGGTGAGCGGACGCGCGGGGCGCAAAGAGGTGCCCGGCAAGGTCGTCATACAGACTTTTCAGCCGAGTCATCCTGCACTTAAATACGTGGAATCCAATGACTTCGCAGCGATGTATCAGAGCCAGATCGAAGAACGTCGCCGGTTTATGTTGCCACCCATCACCCGAATGGTCAAGGTGACCTTGAAACATCCCGAGGAACAGACTGTTTTGGCTGCCGCCACGCAGTTGCAGACGATGCTGTATGCCGTGTTCGCAGGGTCTGTCATGGGACCGGCTGCGCCGTTGGTCTCCCGCATCCAGAATTACTATCTGCAGGATTTCTGGATTAAAATGGCACGCGATGGTTCGTTGGCAGGGAAAAAACGGCAGCTCGGCGAGGTGCTGCGGCAGTTCAAACAGCTTCCGCAGTACAAAAAGGTGCGTTGTGTGGTGAATGTCGATGCGTGAAGTATGATTTTGAAATATGGTTACATTCCTCAAGCGGAACCCGAAAGGGAGAAAGCTTGATAAAAGAAAGAAAAATGGCAAACAAGTCCCAATTAGTCTCCAAAGATCCCTATTTGAAGCCGTTTCGTGCTGCTTTGCAGAAGCGGATGGAACGAGCCGCCTTGCGTGAACTGCAGCTTACCGACGGCACACGACCTTTGTCCGATCTTGCGAACGGGCATCTCTACTATGGCCTGCACAAGACCGATAACGGTTGGGTGTTTCGCGAGAAGGCTCCTAACGCCACAGCCCTTTACCTCTACGGCGACTTTTCCAATTGGCAGATCCTCCCGCAGTTTGCGCTGACTCCTATGGGCAACGGTGACTGGGAGATAGAACTTCCTGATTTTGCAATCAAGAATGAGATGTTGTATAAGCTCTGGATGGTGTGGTATGGCGGGGCGGACGAGCGGATTCCCGCCTACTGCCAGCGCGTGGTTCAGGACGAGGCCACGAAGGTCTTTTGTGCCCAAGTGTGGGAACCGGAGCCCTATGTGTGGAAAAACCCGACCCCCGCGAAGCCTCATCATCCGCTCATCTATGAGGCTCACATCGGTATGTCTTCCCAGGAGGCCAAGGTCTCCTCTTATCGTGAGTTTCAAGAAACGGTTCTCCCTCGAATCCATGACTTGGGATACAACATGATACAACTGATGGCCATTCAGGAACATCCCTATTATGGATCTTTCGGATATCAAGTCTCCAACTTTTTCGCACCTTCGTTCCGTTTCGGCACGCCTGAAGAACTGATGGAGCTCATTGATACGGCACATGGGATGGGTATCTCCATCATTCTTGATGTCATTCATTCCCACGCGGTGAAAAATGTGAAGGAAGGTATTGGCTGTTTCGACGGCAGCGACTCGCTGTACACGCATCATGGCGAAAAAGGACACCACAAAGTGTGGGACTCCCGCTGTTTCGATTATGGAAAGCCCGAAACCATCCAGTTCCTGCTTTCCAATCTGAAATATTGGCTCGAAAAGTTCCACTTCGACGGTTTCCGCTTTGATGGGGTGACCAGTATGTGCTATTTCGATCATGGTCTCGGGGTGGATTTCATCGAGTATGCGCAGTATTTTGACAAGAATGTTGATGAGGATGCCTTAACGTACCTGACGTTGGCCAATAAGATGATTCAGGAGATCAACCCCGAAGCCACCACTATTGCCGAGGATGTCAGTGGAATGCCGGGAATGGCTTTCCCGGTGGATGCCGGCGGTGTCGGTTTCAACTTCCGCATGTCCATGGGCATTGCCGATTTCTGGGTGAAGACCCTCAAGACTTGCAAGGACGACGACTGGAGTGTGGGTGAAATCTATTTCAAAATGACGGACAAGCGCGCCGAGGAGGAAACCATCAGTTACGCGGAGTGTCATGACCAAGCTTTGGTCGGTGACAAAACAATGATTTTCAGGATGATAGACAGTAAAATGTACACATCAATGTCTGTGCTGACACCGGATATGGTGGTGGATAGGGGAGTCGCCTTGCATAAGATGATCCGGTTGGTTACGCTGACGCTTTGCTCGGGCGGGTACCTCAACTTCATGGGCAACGAGTTTGGGCATCCGGAATGGATTGACTTTCCTCGGGAAGGCAATGGGTGGTCGTGTTACCATGCCCGTCGCCAGTGGAACTTGGCTGATGACAATATGTTGAAATACAGCGGATTGAATCGTTTTGACCGAGATATGATCCATTGTGTCACGAAACACAAAATGTTGGAAGCCATGCCTGAGATGATCTGTCAGAACGAGAACGACAAGGTGTTAGCATTCAAACGCGGCAACTGCCTCGTAGTCTTTAATTTCCATCCAGAAAACGCCTATTCGGACTATGCTGTTGAGTGCCCGGCAGGCGAGTATCGGATTGTCCTCAACAGTGATGACCCGCTTTACCACGGTTTTGGCAACATTGATACCGGAATCTCCTATTTCACAACTGTTTTCGAAGGGAAGTCGAGGCTACAGTTGTATCTACCGCCACGCACGTCAGTCGTGCTCGCTCCAACGGTATAGTCCACGTTTGATGGAATTTGCAATGTGCTCGTCAAAATAAATTTTTTTTGGCTTGACATTCAAAAATAATTGTTAATTTTGCATTTTCATTGTGGATGCTTGAAATATCCGCAGACATTTCGAGAAAATGGGCATGATAGAGGACTATTCATCATTTGGCGCAGCGTATCGGAACTTTAAAGTCCGAAAGGGAGTGTTTGTCCCGGAGCCGCCGGAAGAGTTTTCGGCGGACGATCCGTTCACGCGGATGGCGCCTATACGCGGGGAACTCAGAGACATTCAATTTGACGAGACATATCCGTATCTCGACAAGTCCCTGAAATTCAAGATTTGGCATTTCCTCATCTATCTGGTCACCTGGATCGCCGCGTTTCCGATGAACAGGCTCCGCTTTGGTCTCAAGATTGAAGGCCGTGAGAAAATACGCCGGAACCGCAAACTCTACGCCAACGGGGTGATGACCTTGTGCAATCATGTTCACCGATGGGACATGATCTGCGTGTTGCAGGCGATGCGCTACCGCAAGGCGTGGATCCCCATGTACGCCCAACCGTTCAGAGGCAAGGATGGCTTTCTCATGAAACACATTGGGGGAATCGCCATTCCGGAAAACTACGGTGGGCTTCGGAAATTTGACCAGGCGTTGGATGAATTGCACAAGGAGAAGCAGTGGATACACATTTTCCCTGAAAGTTGCAGTTGGAAATTCTATGCCCCTCTCCGGCCTTTCAAGATCGGGGCTTTTAACATGGCTTATCGGTTTTCTCTCCCGGTGGTTCCCTTGGTGCTCTCCTTCAGACCCCGAACGGGATGGCGCAAACTCTTCGGCAAGGGCGAGCCCCTGCTCACTATTCACGTGGGAGACCCGATTGTCCCAGACCCCAACAAACCCCGAAAGGAAGAGGCGTCGCGAATGCGCGATCTGGCCCATAAGGCCATGCTCGACATGGCCGGTATCGTTTCCAACCCTTGGCCCTCCGGCATTGATTAAAAATCTTTACCATTATGAATACAATAATTGACCCCGTACCTGTTGAATTGCTTAAAGCGGAACTCACCAAATCCAAAAAACTGGAAGACACGAACAAAGGGCATAACGAGCTTTACATCGTTACCTGGCACGATTCCCCCAATGTCGTCACGGAGATCGGAAGGCTCCGGGAGGAGACATTCCGCGCCGCCGGAGGTTCCACAGGCAACGCTGTGGATCTCGATGAGTATGACAAAATGGAAAAACCGTATAAACAGCTGATTGTATGGGATCCAGACAATGAGGCGATTATTGGAGGTTACCGTTTCCTTTTCGGTTCCGATGCCACCTTCGACGAGAATGGCCAGCCGGTTTTGGCAAGCTCCCATCAGTTCCGGTTTTCCCAGAAATTCATCAATGAATACTTGCCGCATGTCATAGAACTTGGACGTAATTTTGTGGCTCCGGAGTATCAGAGCTCCAAGGGTGGCGCTAAATCCATCTATGCCTTTGACAACTTGTGGGACGGTCTTGTGGCCATTATCATGAAGAATCCGGAATTGCTCTATTTCTTTGGGAAAATAACGCTGTATCCATCCTATGATTATATCACCAAAGATTTGATATACCATTTCTTATGGAAGCATTATGGCGACAAGAATGAACTCGTGCGCCCATGGGACGACCAGACGATAATGCCGGGTTCCGATCCCGAGTTGATGGATCTGGTGGTGAACAAGGATGATTTGCTGGAAGATTACAAACTTCTCAAGGCCGCGGCAAGAATGAGAGGGGTGAATGTCCCGCCCAACGTGTCGGCATATATTTCCATCACTTCACAAATGCTCATGTTCGGCACGGCAGTCAATCATTTGATGCACAATATTGAGGATACGGCTGTGCTTATTCCGTTCGATGAAATCTATCATGACAAAAAGAGTCGGCATATTGGGGCGTACATCCGGTTCTCCAACGCCAGAAGGCGCAGGAATGAACTTTTGGAAACTCCTCAGACGGAGGCCGAGATGATTGAGGAATGGCTGGCAAAACGAAACCGCAAGGTGAGAAGGATGCTCAAGAAAATCGGACGAGATGCTTAATGCGGCTTTGGGATACAGTATTTAACTATCGCATTCGTTTCCCGGTGGCTTCCCAAAGTTCCACGATAACGAACAGTTTGCATGACGGAATGAAGTATTTCTGAAAATACAAACAGTTAAAAATTGTATTTTTGCCGCTGTTGTTTTATTCAAAAAACAGGAGTGAAAAAGTTATCCCTTACCGCCCAAATTGGCATCGCCCTCGTGCTGGCGGTGGTCGTCGGCGTGCTACTGCGCCATCAGGCCGATTTTGTCAACACTTATATCAAACCCATCGGCGTTATCTTCCTGAATCTGCTGAAATTCATTGTGGTACCGCTGGTCCTGTTTTCCATCATGGCGGGCATACTCTCAATGAACGATGTCTCGAAAGTGGGCAAATTGGGACTCCGTGCCCTGCTCTACTTTATGACAACGACTCTCTTCGCAGTGACGTTGGGTCTGCTGGTGCCCAGTCTGCTTAGGGGTGTTCTGCCAACCATACACATCAGTACCAATGCCGAGGCGGAGGTTATTGAAACGCCTCGACTGTCGGTGATGGAACAGCTGGTGGAGATGTTTCCGAGCAACATCCTTGCGCCGGTGAGTTCCATGGCGATGATGCAGATTATCGTGATTGCCCTGTTCTTCGGCATTGCGATGGTGCATGTGGGCGAGAAGGGGGAGATGGCCCGAAAGGTGACGCTCAGCTTCAACGATGTGGTTTGCAAGATTTTGGAGTACATCATGGCATTGGCTCCCATCGGCGTGTTCTGCATGCTCACGCCTGTGGTGGTGGAAAACGGTCCGGCGGTGCTGGGTTCGTATGCCGCTTTGTTAGGGCTGGCCTACCTTTGCTTCGCCATCCACGCGGGCGTGGTCTATTCCTCAGCTGTGGGTTTGATCGGACGCATCTCCCCATTGAAGTTTTTCAAAGAAATGCAGCCGGCCATGCTGTTTGCCTTCTCCAGCGACTCGTCGGTGGCCACACTGCCTTATACGATGCAGTGTACCGAGAAACTGGGAGTCAACAAGGACATAGGGCGGTTCGTGCTTTCGTTGGGCGCCACCATCAACATGGACGGGGTGGCCATCTACTTGGGCGTGGCCTCCGTGTTTATGGCCAATTGTTGCGGCATCGACCTCACGATGAGCCAGTACTTGGCCATTGCTTTCGCCTCCACGGTGGCCTCCATCGGCACGCCAGGCATTCCGGGTGGCAGCTTGGCTTTGATGGCGATGGTCTTCGCATCGGCCGGCATTCCCGTCGAGTGCGTGGCCGTGGCCGCCGGCATCGACCGTCTCATCGACATGGGCCGCACCGTCATGTCGGTCACCGGCGACGCCTCCTGCGCGGTGGTGATGCAGCGGATGGTGGGGAAGAATCTATGAAAACAACTCGTTATCAATAGTTTACGAAATGAAATTATACAATAGACATTGAGAAGAACATAAATCCAACTGAATATGGACACTGCTGAAATCATTATGACCTTACAAGAAGCCATCGTTGCCCGCCACAGCGTGCGGCAATACATTGAAAAGCCCATCGAGGCGGAGAAAGTACAGCAATTGCAAACCCTCATTGACGAGTGCAACCGCGAGGGCGGGCTGCATATACAGTTAGTGACAGAGGAACCGAATGCCTTTGCCGGCGGGATGGCCAAGTACGGCAAGCTCCGCGGCGTGCGCAACTACATCGCTATGATCTGCAAGAAAGGCGACGACGTGAAACTCGGCTACTACGGCGAGAAGGTGATCCTGTTAGCGCAAACGCTCGGACTGAACACCTGCTGGGTGGGACTCTCCTTCCGCAAACAGCCCGACCAGTACAAGGTGGACGACGGCGAGACGCTCGTCTGCGTGGTGTCGTTCGGCTACGGCGCCAACCAAGGGGTGCAGCACCCGCAGAAACGGGCTCTCTCCGATGTGACGGACGACCGCCGTACTGCCGACCACGGGAAGCCCTTCCCCGAGTGGTTCGTGCGCGGTGTGGAGGCCGCGTTGTTGGCACCCACGGCCGTGAACCAGCAGAAGTTCGTGTTTGCCCTGCATGATGGCAACCGTGTGGAGGCCAAGGCGAAGTTCTCCCTCATCGGCTATGCCAAACTCGACCTCGGCATCTCCAAATGCCATTTCGAGATCGGCGCGGGGAAAGGGAGTTTTGAGTGGTTATAGCATTTGGTCGCATCCTTTCGAGATGCTTATATCGCGTGCGTGACACCTCTCCGAGGCATGCACAGCACTGTTGACAAACAGTTTGTATGTTGAAAAAAATGCGGCAAGGTGATGGCTGTTCATCGGAAAAAGTGTATCTTTGCATTTTGAGATAAGGAAGAACCAATACTTGTTATGAGCAGATATGAGATTCCATTTTTAACAGCTGCCGTGCAGGCTTTCGGACAACGTTTCGCGATGACCCGACAAGCAGCATTCAACTATTTGCAAAAGCATAAAGGACTATCCTTCTTGATTGAGTTTTACGATGTGGAACATCTTCAGTCGATGGATGAAACTATAGACGATCTGCTCATTATTTGCCAACAAAACGGAGGTTTGCTTGCATGAAACTATACCACGGTACAAATACTGACATTGAGGTGATAGACCTCTCCCGAGGCTTGCGACACAAAGACTTCGGCAAAGGATTCTATGCAACACCAGACAGAACAACTGCTGTACGTATGGCCCAAAAACGAGCTCGACTTTTTGGAGGGGAAGCTACGTTGATAACCTACGAATTTGACGAAACGACATTGCCATCAGATTTGAAGATAAAACGATTTCCTGAAAAAGCTACTGTAGAGTGGCTTTTGTTTGTGGATGCAAATCGTGATAGAAAGAACACATCGTCCATTCACGATTACGACATCGTTATTGGCCCGATTGCTAATGATGGTGTTGTGCTGCAACTGACCAATTATCGTGAAGGTATTTATTCTCCCGAACAGGCCGCATTGTTGTTACAAGACAAATATCTTGACCAGCAATATTACTTTGGAACAGACAGAGCTCTGTGTTTCCTCCATAAAATAAATGTTGAAACCGTATGATTCAGCCAAATCATCACCAAATAGCGACATATCTTACTGACTATGCCTTGAGCGAGTTGGTGAAATATGTGATGGAGGACACTGGGATCAGTATTGAACAGGCAATGGAGAAGGTCTATAATTCCCCATTGATGGATATCTTGCAGGATGAGGAAGGCGAGTTGTATGTGCAAAGCCCAGCGTATCTGTATGAGCTGATGAATATCCAGATGACATCAAAATATAAGGATATTTGGTTTGGTTGTCTTCATGTTAAAACTCGTTCAAGAAATAATGAATTATTGGGTGATATGGAAGGCGCATACGCCCAAACAATTGCAAAAGCCCATAACAAAGATGAATTTGTTTCTTTACTTAAAGAATACACTTTAAATTATGATCTCGAGTATGTCGAATTAGAAGACATATCCACTTTGCAATACCGTTTGTGGAACCAACTGCCAGTTTCCGAAGCGTTACTTGAAGAAGCGAAATCTTTACAAGATTACGGACATATTCGTTTCAGCACATTCCACACTTATTAATATTCCATTAACCGAACAAAGGAAAGATAGTCATGAAGAAAACTATACCCTTTGGGTGCCAAACTTCGAGATAGAATCGCACATTTACTCTTTGGGGATTTAGCAAAATCGACAATCAATATTAAGGTCTCTTAAAAATGTGTAAACAGTAACCCTGAATTCATTATGAAAGATATGAGCAATCAACCCGATCGCAGTACACAGATTATTCGCACCAGTTGGATCGGCATTGCCGCCAACGTGCTTTTGGCGGCTTTCAAGGCCGGTGTCGGCATCGTGGCCAGCAGCGTGGCCATCGTGATGGACGCCGTCAACAACCTCAGCGACGCGCTGTCGAGCGTCATCACCATCGTGGGCACGAAGCTCTCGCAGCGTCCCGCCGACCGCAAGCATCCCTTCGGCTTCGGACGCATCGAGTATTTCAGCGCCATCATCATCGCCGTCATTGTGCTCTCGGCGGGCATCACCTCGCTCATCGAGTCGGTGAAGAAGATCTTCCACCCCACGGAGCCGAGCTACACGACGGTGACGCTCGTGGTCATCGTGGTGGCCATCGCGGTGAAGATTGTGTTGGGGCTGTTTGTGAAACGCAAGGGCACACAGCTGAAGAGCGACGCGCTGATTGCCTCCGGCTCCGACGCGCTGTTCGATGCCATCATCACCTTGGCCACGCTTGTGTCGGCAGGCATTATGCTGCTGTGGAATGTCTCCATCGACGGCTACCTCGGTGCGCTGATCTCGTTAGTCATCATCAAGGCTGGTATCGAGATGCTCGCCTCGCCCGTCAACGAACTGTTGGGCACCAGCATCCCGGCGGAGCTCACCTCCCAGATCAAGCAGGAGGTCGGCGAGTTCGAGGGCGTTCACGGGGTGTATGACCTCATCCTCCACAACTACGGTCCTGACGTGAAGATCGGCTCGCTGCACGTCAGCGTCTATGACACGATGTCGGCGCACGACATCCACGGGCTCACGCGCAAGATCTCCACGCAGATGTTTGTGCGGCACGGCATCATTATGACCGTCGGGGTTTATGCCATCGCTACCGGCGAAAACCGGATGTCCGAGTTGCAAGCGCAGGTGATACAGACGTTGACCGCCCATCAAGAGATTGTGCAGGTACACGGTTTCTACTATTCGGAGCGCGACAAGATGCTCTCCGTCGATGTGGTGCCCGACATTTCCGTCCACGATGACGCCGCCCTCATCGCGCAGCTCACCGCCGAAATCCAACCCTTAGTGCCAGGGATGCAAGTGGTGGTCGTGGTGGACCACAACTACAGCGAGTGAGGGGGCGGGGTTAGTAAGACTGTCGTCGGGGGAAAAGCGCTCACAAGCAAAATGTCATATATGGCGGGAGAGTGCTGTGAAACAAGAAGAAGAGTAATCTTCATTTTCACAGCCGCCTGTCCGGAGAGACCATCAATGAAATCGCCCTAAATCACGGGTTGGATGGCAACCCGCGATAGAGGTTAGAAAATTGGATCTTCAATGAAAAAAATATCGAACTACACATTGATATTAAAAAAAATGTATTTTTGCAACGAGGTTGAAACTTTGATTTCAGCTGTCGAGTCTGCGGGCTCGACGATTCAGGTGGCAGGACGAAAATCCTGCTATTCTGCTTTAAAGAGAAGCCGGATGTCGCACCCCATTTTCACATAAACTTCTTTAATGCATTGACTTTCAGATATTCTCACTAATATATTTCTCTTCATATAACTATCCGTCAAGCCACAATCTTCAATAATGATTCTGTCAGATTGACGCAACCCTCTTTTCAACATGTTGGAAAAATTAGTCTTAGGGTTTAAAGAAGCATACCCCTCATGCTCATACCACACCCCATTCACTTGCAAATCTGGGCATTTGCCATAGTATGCGGTGTCTTTCAACGTACCATATATTTGGTCGTATGCGGGGTTTTTATAAGGCACGTCCAATTTTGGGGGCAAGATAACCGTTTTACCTTGGTGAGCAAAGAATTTGGCACAATCGAAAATACGCCTAAAATCGCCAGTACTTCTATCAATACTATTGTAAACCAACACTTTTCCTCCATTTGGATAGTGGGCCAAAATTTTCATGGTTATATTTGTTGGGTGTCGTTCTGCCATACAATATTTCGTTGTCAAAAAATCAGGCGGCAAAGATAAGAAAAATCGCAACTTGTTAATCATCAATGTGTTAATTAACAAATAATTGTAAAAAAACTCGTTTTTGATAATGTGCGATAGAACAATAGATATTATGCTCTTCGTCCTGCAAATATACCAGAAAACTGATTTTTTGTATTTTTGTACCCATATTAAATCGACTAATTATGATCGACCAAATTATCGCTTTCAACAAAACCTTCGTGGCGCAGAAGGGCTACGAAAAGTATCTCACCGACAAGTATCCTGACAAAAAGTTGGCGGTGCTGTCGTGCATGGACACGCGGCTGACGGAGTTGCTGCCCGCCGCGCTCGGGCTGAAGAACGGCGACGCGAAGATCATCAAGAACGCTGGCGGATTGGTGATCTCCGCCTTCGACTCGGCGATGCGCAGTCTGATCGTGGCCATCTACGAGCTTGGGGTGGAGGAGATCATGGTGGTGGCGCACTCGCACTGCGGGGCCTGTCACATGAGCTACGACCACTTCCACCACGAGATGATCGCCCGCGGCGTGACCGACGAAACGCTCGCCACCATCCGCCAATGCGGCATCGACCTGAACCACTGGTTGGAGGGCTTCAAGGACACCCCGACCTCCGTCCGCAAGACCGTCGAGACCATCAAGACGCACCCGCTCGTACCAAAGGACATCGTGGTGCGAGGGTTCATCATCGATTCGGAGACAGGGGCGCTGGAGGAGATTGAGGGGTGATGCTGACAGTCCGCCATATCCGCCATTGGTACGAGCCGAAGTTGCCTCATGCGGTCTTCATCAACGGGTTTTTCGCCGGGATGATGAGGGACCACGACCTACGCATCGAGGCGCCGCCCGGAACTTACAGCCTTAAAGTGCAGTTCGGCGGCCCGCTGCGTTTGGGCAAAAGTGGCAAGAGCATCGACCTGTCACTGTCATCCACCGCGCAGGTGGAGGTGCCGCAAAACGGCGAGGTTCTCTGCACGTTTCACGACCGCGAACGACTCTGGAACATCCTGTTCGACATCGACCTCATCCTGTGGATCGTCTCCTGGTTCGTCACGATGCCCACGCTCTACAAGATTCTTTCCAATGTCTTCTTCGCAATTTGGCTGGTGCGGTTGGTGGTGATAAGAAAGCGGTATTATAAGATATGTTGTACGAATCCCCAATAAATATGAACGCTACAGAATACATTCAGAAACTTGGTCTTGAGCCACACCCGGAGGGAGGCTATTTCCGACAGCTGTTCGGCAACGACGAAACAGGTGACAAAGCGGTCTCCACCATCTATTACATGCTGACCGCTAACGACATATCGGCGTTCCATCGTCTGCACAATATGGTGGAAATCTGGTATTTTCACGCGGGCGATCCGCTCAACATCTATGTAATCGACCCAGACGGAACCCTGACTACCCATCAACTTTCCGAGCAGAACGAAATGCAGGTGATCATCCAACCGGAGCAGTGGTTTGCCGCCGAGATCCCTTCCAAATGCGGTTTCTGCCTCGTCGGATGTGCCGTCGGTCCGGCCTTCCGTTTCGAGAACTTCGAGTTGGCAAAGAAGGACGAATTGCTGAAGCTGTACCCTCAGCACGGTGAATTGATTGAACGAATGTGTAAGGAAATTAGTTTGTAGGATATTATACATCGGCGACGGCATCATGCCGGAGGCATGAGACGCACCGACAGGCGCAATTAACACCATACAAGCGAAGCGTAGTGTGGTGAGAATACAAGCGAAGCGCAGTGTGGTGACGCGGACGGGCGCGGTCAGAGCAGGCATCTCGGAGAGATGCGATAATCAGTTCTGGAGAAAATACTCCTCCTTTATCTCAACGCCGTTCTCGACGAGGAATTGTCGGTACTCCTCGGCGAATGTCACGTGACGATGGTGCTCCTTCTGCTTGGCGATATACCCTACTATCATGTCTTTGTCGCGAAGATTGTATGAAAAGCCGGAGTACTCTTTCGTCCAGCCGTCGAAAAGCGGGAAATGAGGATTTGCCTTGAGCCACTTGCTGGTGGAGATTTTGAGCTCTTGGACAAACTTGGACATTGCCAAGGTCGCAGGCAGAGATACGAAAAGATGCACATGGTCGGGCATACCGCCGATACGATAAAGACGGGCTCCTTTGTTGTTGATGAAACCAAGCATGTAAGAGTATAGCTCTCGCTCGTGATCTTCGACTATGGCGGGAATGCTGCAGTGTGTGCGGAGGATGATGTGATAGGATGTCTGTGTGTAACTCATAATTTTATTTATAGTTTTTTTTATAGTTGTTATTATTTTGTTTATAGTATGATAGTAACGGAGAGATGGTCGGATTATTGTGTCAGTCGCATCTCTCCGAGATGCTCATAGCGCGTGCGCATCCGTTTTCACCACACTGCGCTACGCTTGTATGGTGTTAATTGCACTGCGTGCGTATCGCCTCTCCGAGGCGACGACTGAAATAGATTTGCTGATAATACAAAGCACCCTCGTGAGGGTGCTTTCACGTTAAGAAGTACTTTGCATCGACATCAGCACCATGCCGGAGGCATGAGACGTGCAGACAGGCACAATTAACACCATACAAGCGCGATAGCGCGTAGTGTGGTGACAGACAGGCACAGTCAGAGTAAGCGGAGAGATGCGACCTGCAGTTCGTGCGTGACACCTCTCCGAGGCGATGCACCACACGATTGACAAACAGTTTGTAAATGATACTTTTCTATTTTTGCGCCAGCGATGCTGGTGCATTGACTTGAATTATGACAAATTGGAAAAAGGAGATTATGCCCACCCTCACCATACATCATAACCGCCATTGGTACGAGCCGAAGTTGCCGCATGCAGTCTTCATCAACGGACTATACGTCGGAATGATGAAAGACCACGACTTGCGCATTGAAATCCCGGCGGGTAGCTACAGTCTAAAGGTGCAGTTTGGCGGGCTTATTCCGCTGGGCAAAAGCGGCAAAAGCCTCGATTTGTCGGTCTCTTCCACCGCACAGGTGGAGGTGCCGCAAGAAGGAGACGTTCTCTGCGAGTTCCACGACCGCGAACGGCTGTGGAACATCCTCTTCGACATCGACCTCGTTCTCTGGGTAGTCTCGTGGTTCGTCACCCTGCCCCCGCTCTACAAAATCCTGTCCGATGCTTTCTTTGTCATCTGGCTGGTGCGATTGGTGGTGATCAGGAAGAAGTATTATCGGATAAATGTTGGAATAATGCAGTGAAATGATGATTGCTCGTTGGAAAAAGTGTATCTTTGCAGTCGAAATCTTAAAAAAGAAACAGAAATGACAGTATGTTTCGTTAATATAGTTATAAACCAATAATTAATGCTATGAAAAAGATGCTGATGATGTGCTTGGCAATGCTCGCCTTTGCGGCTTGTACCCCCGACAATCCGACACCAGACCCAACTCCTGACGTGCCAGAACAGGAGTGGCCCTTGCCCGCAAATCGCACTGGATATATTGTTGAGGAAATCACCCGGTACAGCGATGAAAACAACCATTATGAGGCCACGTATGAATATGACGAAAACAACCGTCTTGTTAAAAGGACTCTCCACTGTACGTATGAGGAGTGGCCTGGCGTAAAACATTCGACGTATGTGGATTCCATTGTGTATCAGAACGGTCACGTAAGCAGAATAATACAAACAGTTACCCCCGACGACCACTTATGGCATCCCGATATATTGTTCTATTATGACAATAAAAATCGTCTAGTAAGGACGGAATATGGCGACAATATTACCTGCTACGGTTACCATAATGGACGTCTTGACAGTATTTATTCACCCTACAGTGACGAATTATATGCCATCCTCGAATATGATGATGCCGGAAATGTAGTGCGTGAACGTTACCGCACGTCAGAATTAGATTTGGTCGGCGAACCAACAGGGGTGTTTTACTTCGGTACTTTGGATTTCGAATATGATAATAAACCACGTCCAAACTTTAACATGGACAATGCTTTTATCTACGAACCGATTTTTCAAATGGGTACTACATATCCAGCACATATTCGCAACCTCTCGAAAAACAATATGACACGCTTTAGTGAAGGTCCCGAAATATGGGAATATGAATATAACGATCAAGGTCTTCCCGAAACAATGTACCGTCAATTTGGAGATAACGGACCGACACATGTTGGATGGAGATTTAAATATCGCCGTGTGGAATAAAGTAATCCAAGGGGAAACCCCACCAATATGAAAAAACAAACTTACGAAGGACAAGAATCATCAAGATCAAAGTAGCATGTTAAGCGAAAAGGTTTTCAAGCGAATGAACAGCACCGCTTGTCGGAAGAGACCATCAGTAATATTGCCCGAAGTCACGGGTTGTATTGTAATCCTTGATAAGCAGTCAGACGATTGAATAAACGATAAAAACACTATTTTGCTGTTCAAAATATTTTAGTATTTTTGCCGAATAAAAATAGATAAAATATGGCAACATTAACAATAACTTACGATGGGCGCAGTAAGGTGGCGCAGAGTGTTGTGGCGTTGATACGCTCGTTAGGGGACGTGTTTCACATTTCGCAGTCTCAAGAAGAGGCGAAAGAGCGCGAGTGGACAGCGGAAGAGGAACGACAAGCTTTCCTATGCACATCAAGAAATAATATGGCCCGCTGGTTGAACGAAAACAAAATCTAACATCCTATGAAATACGAACAGCGTGACGTCGTTGAGGTCAATTTTATGTTTCCAGATGGTTCATTCAAGCCCCATCCAGCGTTGATTATTTCAAATAATGAACTGCAGGAGAACGAGGGCTATATCTATTTGTGCATGATTTCATCGAAAGATTATAATCCGCAATACAGTTTCACCCTTTCCAACGAGATGCTGACAAAGCCATTAAGCAAACAAAGCTATGTGAAATGCCAGCTGATAATGGGAGACATAGAACGCGATGTAGTGCGTAAAATAAGCCGTATCAAGCAGCCATACTTCGACCAGATTGTGGAGAAAATAAAGGTGTCGATATTTTAAGTCTAAAAAAAGGGCAAAGAAAGTATGGCCGAAGAGTGCAGTGAAGTCAGAAAAAGGTGTTTGAAATCAGCCTGTACAATTTCGTTGGAATAAGAGTATCTATTCATTTCGTTTTCTGTTCTAAAGCATTATGATCGACCAAATTATCGAATACAACAAGACGTTCGTGGCGCAAAAGGGCTACGAGAAGTATATCACCGACAAGTACCCCGACAAGAAACTGGCGGTGCTGTCGTGCATGGACACGCGGTTGACGGAACTGCTGCCGGCCGCCCTCGGACTGAAGAATGGCGATGCGAAGATCATCAAAAATGCAGGTGGTCTGGTAATCTCCGCCTTCGATTCAGCTATGCGCAGCCTGATTGTGGCCATTTACGAACTGGGCGTGCAAGAGATTATGGTGGTGGCGCACAGCCATTGCGGGGCCTGCCACATGAGCTACGACCACTTCCACCACGAGATGATCGCCCGCGGCGTGACGGACGAAACGCTTGCCACCATCCGCCAATGCGGCATCGACCTGAATCACTGGTTGGAGGGCTTCAAGGACACCCCGACCTCCGTCCGCAAGACCGTGGAAACCATCCGCACCCACCCGCTCGTCCCGAAGGACATCGTGGTGCGAGGGTTCATCATCGATTCGGAGACGGGGGCGCTGGAGGAGATTGAGGGGTAATGCTGACCGTTCGCCATATCCGCCATTGGTACGAGCCGAAGTTGCCGCACGCCGTCTTCATCAACGGTTTTTTTGCCGGGATGATGAGAGACCACGACCTGCGCATCGAGGCGCCGCCCGGAACATACAGTCTTAAAGTGCAGTTCGGAGGCCCGCTGCGTTTGGGCAAAAGCGGCAAGAGCATCGACCTGTCGCTGTCATCTACCACGCAGGTGGAGATACCGCAAAACGGCGAGGTTCTCTGCACGTTCCACGACCGCGAGCGACTCTGGAACATCCTGTTCGACATTGACCTCGTCCTCTGGATCGTCTCCTGGTTCGTCACGATGCCCCCGCTCTACAAGATTCTTTCCGATGTCTTCTTCGCGATTTGGATAGTGCGGCTGGTGGTGATACGGAAACGGTATTACAAAATTGACGTGTCTTGATTTCATCGAGAAAATTGTATTTTTGCATTTTCAATAATTCATAGTTTATGAGCAACCCCCTTTTCAACATCCAATACGGCCTGTTCGTCATCACCACGTGTGACGGCGGCCGCGACAATGGCTGCATCAGCAACACCATCGCGCAGGTGGCCATGCAGCCCGACCGCATTTCCGTGGCTCTCAACAAGGGCAACCTGACCACCGAACTTATCCAGCGTTCGCGCCGGTTCACCGCCTCCGTCATCAGCGAGGCCGCCGATTTCGAGCTGTTCAAGCACTTCGGCTTCCAGAGCGGTCGCGAGGTCGATAAGTTCGCTGACTTCAAGGACTGCCGCCGTGTCGCGAACGGCACTATGGCCGTCACCCGCGGCACCAACGCCTACATCTCCGTCGAGGTGGAGCAGATCGTCGATCTCGGCTCGCACGTCCTTTTCATCGGGCCCGTCGCCGAAGCGGAAGTGCTCAACGAGACACCTTCCGCCACGTATAGCTACTACATGGAGCACATCAAGCCGAAGCCGCAGCCTGTGGGGCAGACCGCCGAGGGCAAGACTATTTGGCGCTGCACCATCTGCGGCTACGAGTACGTGGGCGATGAACTCCCGGAGGACTTCATCTGTCCCATCTGCAAGCATCCCGCCTCGGATTTCGAGAAGGTTGTCGTGGAAGCCAATGCGCCCGCGAGTGCAAGCAAGTATGCCGGCACGCGCACGGAGAAGAACTTGGAAGCCGCTTTCGCCGGCGAGAGCATGGCCCGCAACAAATACACCTACTACGCCTCCGTGGCCCAGCGGAACGGCTACGAGCAGATTGCCGCCCTCTTCCTGAAGACCGCCGACAACGAGCGCGAACACGCCAAACTCTGGTTCAACCATTTGGGCGGCGTAGGCACGACCGCCGAGAATCTGCTGCACGCCGCCGAAGGCGAGAACTACGAGTGGACGGACATGTACGACAAGTTCGCTCGCGAGGCCGACGAGGAGGGATTCCACGAGCTGGCCGAGCAGTTCCGGGCCGTCGCGGCCATCGAGAAGCACCACGAGGAGCGCTACCGTGCCCTGTTGCACAACGTGGAGGCCGCAGAGGTCTTCCGCAAGAGCGGTGTCAGCATCTGGGAGTGCCGCAACTGCGGACACATCGTGATCGGCACAGAAGCCCCCAAGGTCTGCCCCGTCTGCTTCTACGCCCAAGGCTGGTTCGAGATCAACGCGGAGAACTACTAACCATGGTAAAATGCTCAAAAGGCATGAATAAGACCCTCCTTGTCCTCATCACCTTCCTGTTGACCGTCAGCGTGCAAGCGCAGCAGCGCGATCGGTTAGGGGAACTTGACGTGGTGTGCCGCAACGAGTGGGTTACACACACCTCCGTGGCTCCCGACGGCACGCTTTGGATGGCGACCGAATGCGGAGAAATCTACCGCGCCGCCGACATCCATTCACCATGGCACATCCTGAAAGAAGGAACCCTGGGTGGCGACGTGGGCGAAACCTTTGAGAATATTGTAGCCTTCGACCGTTACACTGCGGTCATCGTAGGCAACATGTGGCGCGGTTATTTCAGGCGGACGACCACGGGAGGCCAATCGTGGGATGAAATCAAGTATGACAGCAAACGGGGGTATGAGTGGTTCCATCCCGTTTGGCATGGCCCAAAGGGGACGATGTGGACGGGCTCCCAGAACGGCTATCTGGCTTTCAGCACCGACAGCGGGCGCACATTCTCCGTACTGCACAACACGGCCTTCAACGACAAGACGGACATCCGGGACATCTATATGCTCTCGGCCGACAGCGGTTGGATTGCCATCCGTGAAAGCGGACTCTACAGCACCTCCGACAACTGGCGCACCTGTCGCTATTTGACCACACCTTTCAGGAAAGGAGTGAGTCGTGTACGCCCGTGGAAGAACTACCTGATGGTGATGCAAGACGGCAAAAGTTACTACACTGCAATCGGTGGGGATGGCCGCTGGCAACGCACTCCGCTGGCGCTGTCGGACTTCGAGGTGGACACTGCCACCGGGATGCTGTGGGCGCTTGACGAAAACAGGGAAGTCATCATGATGGAAGACATCGACCGGTGGAAAACGATGGGTGTGAGCGCGCTTTTCATCATCGGAATGCACGATGGAGGGCTCTATTGTCGGGTCAATGAAGGGGTGATGCGCGTGGGAGCCGATGGGGTGGTGGATCAATGTCCCTTCCTCACGGCTGAGAAGTCCCTCACTAAACCGGAAAAGATCTTCAAGCACGGGGATTTTCAATGGGGTTTTGATGAAAAAAGCGTCTATCTCCGCGACCGCAAGGGCTGGTACCGCGTGGCGCGTCCCCTCGACATTGCCGGCGTGACCTCTGATCCCGACCGCGAGGATCGCGTCATCATCCTGAACTATGCGGGAGAGAACTTCAGCGTAGACACTACCGGTCGCGTGGAGCCCTACATCTACCCGCAGCCGTTAGCCGATTTCGTCAAGCCGGGATTGAAAAGTTTGGAGATTATGACTTTTTCGACGTTGGGATACCAAGTTTATAAAGAGACCATCGGTTTTCGCCGCGATGGCGACCGCTTGGTGGAGAAAACCCATACGGAAACCAGAGAGAGCTACGACCCTCACCTCCGCAACGGACCCACGAAAAAGACCACCCCGATGGCTGTTGATGGCGATTCTGATATCCGTCAACTGTCGGTATCATCTATGGAAAAGGCCCTGTTGACCCTCGGCGAGCGTTACCACCAATATCCCATCCCGCAAGATTTCGGTTTGGCCGATACCACGTTGGATTTGCACAAGGTCTATGCCGCCGGGAGCATATGCAGCACTAATCAGTACGGCTACAACGTCACTTTTGTCAACCAAGCGGGTGATAAGCTCATCGTTTTGGGGCAAACCTCCGCCCACGTTGACCTTGGCGGAAGTACGCACTATCCGTGGCTTCTGCCGATGATAGTGAGTTGGCGCGAGGCTGAATTCTATACCTACCAACCTGTCTTGTGGCAAGCTCTGCGCGAGGCGATGCCCGACAGTATGCAGTTGCGAGAGTATCTCGACAACAGCACCCTGCACCCAAGATATACCCTGCAAAGCGGGGATTTGATATTCCTGAACAACAACCGCTCGGACATGGAGAAAGCCATCTCGGCCAGCACAGGCGAATACACCCACGTGGTCTTGGTGGAACGCGACAGCACTGACGATGTGTGGGTCATCGAGGCCTCACCAAAGTACGGCGTGCAGCGAATACCCTACAGCCAATTCGAAAGGGAAAACAATCTCGGATTCTTCCGAGGAAATTTCGACATCTACCGTCTCACCGTACCTTTCGACACCGCTGCGGTCATAGCCCGTGCCAAGAAACTTGTCGGGAAGCCCTACGACAACGCCTTTCTGCCCGACAACGATGCCTATTACTGTTCGGAACTCATCCAGGTGGCCTTCGGCGACATTTTCCCGTCGAGGCCGATGAACTGGCGCGATGATGAAGGAAATTTGCCCGAATATTGGATAAAGCATTTTGAAGAGCTCGGAATACCCGTCCCTGAAGGCGTTTTCGGCACCAACCCTACAGATATGAGCCGGTCGCCGCTATTGAAAATGTTGAAATAGCAAAAACTCACCCTCTCGGTTGCAGACTCCGCCGGTAATCGCTCGGCGACTGTCCGAGATGCTTGGTGCAATAGCGGCTGAAGTAGGAGAGCGACGTGAAATTCATACGGTCGGCGATCTGCGTGAGCGAGAGACGCTCGTCATCAAGATATTTTTTCAAAATCGGCACCGTGTGCCGGTCGATGAAACTGCTGACGCTGTGGCCGGTGACGCGCTTGACCGTGGCGGAGAGGTACTTCGGCGACACGTGCAGGCGTTCGGCGTAGTAGCTCACCTCGCGCTCCGTGCGGCTGATGCCCGTGGAGAGCAGATCCATCAGTTGCCTGACGATATAGGCCGTGCGGTCGCTGTGGGTGTCGGTGGCCTCGCGCCGGGCGTGAAGCTCGAAGATGTCGTATATCATCGTCAGGCAGAGACTCCCCATCATCTCGCGGTAGAAGAGCAGGTGGCGGTCGTTGAGGCGGTCGCGCAGGCGGTGAAGGTCCTCCAGTAAGATTTCCGCTTGACGGTCATCGACCTTGATGACGGGATTCTGGTTAAGGCTGATGCTGCCCCCGATGCTGTAGTTGTTCGACGGCAGCAGTCCGCTGAGGAAATTGTTGTCGGCGGCGAACCATTCGACCCGCATTCCCGGAGCGGCGGCTATGTTCTTTGCCCGGCTTGGGCTCGGCATCACCACCAGATCATTTTTCATGATGTGGTAGCATTTCTCGTTGAACACGAAACTCCCTTCGCCAGCTGTGCAGAGCAGATGCATGCAGGTGTGGCTCAGCTCCGGCGCGTTCATCGCGAGGAAATCGGTGGAATAGAGGAAGTCAACTTTCATAACGCGAATAACATTATACTTTAATATGAATTATCGTAAATCTCACATGAATTATCGTGAATTATCATAAATTATTCACGAATTACAATGAATTAATTGATGATTCATTCGTGGTCTATTCGTGATAATTCAAGTTAAGATAAAACGCAAAACTTTTGTGTTTATTGTGAAAGTTTTGATGTTTTTTGTGAAACTTGCGCAACGCAAAAGGATGTATTTTTGCCTCGTCAAAATGACAGTGATTATAGACACGTTATAAAACAAAGAAAAACAATAAGTTATGAAAGAAGAAATCGTTGATCCGAGATTGACTACCCCTGAAGAGTCGGCTGGGTACGTGCACCAGGCGCAAATCTTGTTCAAGCTCAACCACACCATGCCCTACACCGACGAGTACAACGCCCTCGCCAAAGAGCTATTCGGCCATGATGTGTTTGCCGACGGCGGATTCGTGATGCCCGGTCTGACGGGTGTCTGTTTCGACCGCGTGAAGCTGGGCCGCGGTGTGAAAATCATGAACAACTGCCTGATGATGGCCCGCGGCGGCATCACCATCGACGACAACGCGATGGTCGCCGCCAACGCGCAGCTCATCAGCAACAACCACGACCTCCACGACCGCGAGTTGCTCATCTGCAAGCCCGTCCACATCGGCAAGAACGTCTGGGTCGGGGCGGGCGCTACCATCCTGCCCGGCGTGACTGTCGGCGACAACGCCGTGGTGGCCGCCGGCGCGGTAGTGACCAAGGACGTGGCTCCGAACACCATTGTGGGAGGGAATCCCGCCAAGTTTATCAAAGAAATTTCCGAAAAACAATAACCAATTATCAATACAATTATGGAATATATCAAATTATCCAATGGCGTTGAGATGCCCCTGCTGGGCTACGGCGTTTATCAAGTGACATCTGAAGAGTGTGAACGTTGCGTGAGCGATGCGCTGAGCGTTGGCTACCGGCTGATAGATACAGCACAAGCGTATGCCAACGAGGAGGGAGTGGGTAACGCCTGGCGCAAAAGTGGCCTGAAACGAGAGGAGGTTTTCCTCGTGACGAAGGTATGGATCAGCTATGCTGGCGAGGAGAAAGCAGCCAAGAGTATTGACGAGAGTCTGCGCCAACTGCAGACTGAATACATCGACCTGCTGCTCATCCATCAGGCTTACGGCGACGTGTTCGGCACCTGGCGGGCGATGGAGAAAGCCTATCGCGACGGCAAGGTGCGTGCCATCGGGGTGAGCAACTTCCAACAAGCCCGTTTCTTCGACTTCGCCCACTATGTGGATATCAAGCCGATGGTGAACCAACTGCAGTGCAACGCGATGATTCAGCAACAAGGAATCGAGCCTACGCTCAACGAGTTCGGCACCAAGATGATGGCTTGGGGACCACTCGGCGGTCAGGGTGTGGACGGCATCATCAAGAGCGGACTGCTGGCCGGTATCGGTGCCAAGTACGGCAAGACCGCCTCGCAGGTAGCCCTCCGCTGGCTCACACAACGCGGCATCGTGGCCATCCCGAAATCCACCCACAAGGAACGTATGCAGCAGAACCTCAACGTCTTCGACTTTGCCCTCACCGACGACGATCTGGTTCAGATTGCCACGATGAACCAGCACGACACCGGCACTGTCAACTTCAACGATATGAACTTTGTGAAGTATCTTATTGAGAATTACGGATAAAAATATTAACCCAATACTATTTACAATGAATAAAATCGCATTTCTTGCCGTTGCAGTGTTAATGCTGCTCGGCTGTCAACCGAAAGAGGAAGTCTTCGCACAGCAACCTCAGGGTTCGGTGGTCTATATGACCAAGGAAATCACCCCCGAAGCATTGATCAATATCTATAAAGCGCTTGGTGTGCCGGCAGAAGGCCGCGTGGCCGTGAAAATCTCCACCGGCGAGGCCGGCAACAACAACCACCTGAAGGCCGAACTCATCGGGCCGCTGGTGCAGTTAGTGAACGGCAAGATTGTGGAGTGCAACACCGCCTACGCTGGCAGCCGTATGAACACCGAAGACCACCTGAAAGTCATCGAAGAGCACGGCTTCAACACCATCGGCGGTGTGGACATTATGGATGCCGACGGCGAAATCCGCATTCCTGTGCGCGACACCACCTACATGCGCTACAATATTGTGGGGAAGAACCTGCAGAACTACGACTTTATGATCAACCTCGCCCACTTCAAGGGCCATCAGATGGGCGGCTTCGGCGGCGTGCTGAAGAACGCCAGCATCGGAGTGGCCTCGCGCAACGGAAAGACCTACATCCACACCAACGGACAAAGCGAGGACTACACCCACCTCTGGGAATACATCCAGCCGCAGAATCAGGACAAGTTCCTCGAGTGTATGGCCACCGCTGCCGCTGCGGTGCATGACTACTTCAAAGGCAAGGTTCTCTACATCGCCGTGATGAACAACATGAGCATCGACTGCGACTGCAACGGCAATCCCACCCCTGTGGCGCTCAAAGACATGGGCATCCTCGCCAGTACTGACCCCGTGGCCCTCGACCAAGCCTGCATCGACCTCGTCCTCGGTCAGGAGCAGAGCGCCGACAACGATGTCGCCTCCATGAAAGAGCGCATCGAGAGCCGCCACGGCATCCATACCGTCGAACACGCCGAAAAGATCGGTCTCGGCAGCCGCAAGTACACGATTATCAGCATCGACAAGTAAAACCGAAAATCAATAGGTTATGAACATCAAAAACATCCTCGTTGCAGTCCTCGCCGTGGTTTTCGCCACGGGCTGCAACGGACAGAATAAAAACTATGTCGAGACGTTTCAGGAAACGTCTCTACAAAACGAACAAACATCAAATTCCAAAAAAATGAACAAATCCATCGTCATTTTCTTCTCCCATGCGGGAGACAACTATTCCGTCGGTGTCATCGACACGGGCAACACCAAGATCGTGGCCGACTACATCAGTGAAATCACGGGCGCCGACCAGTTCGAGATCGTCACCCACAAGTACGACGGCATGGCCTACACGCCGCTCATCGAACTGGCCAAGGAAGAGGCCGCCGCAGGCGAGTTGCCGCCCTACGAGGGCGCTGCTCCCGACCTCAGCGGCTACGACACCGTCTTCATCGGCGGTCCTGTGTGGTGGGGCACCTACCCGCAGGTGATGTTCACCCTCTTCAAAGACATCAACCTCGACGGCAAGACCGTCATCCCCTTCACCACCCACGAAGGCAGCGGCCTGGCTTCCTGCGCCAGCGACGTGCGCAAAGCATTCCCGAAGGCCAACGTCACGGGCGGGTTCAGCATCTACGGTCACGAGGTGCGCGGCGGCAAGGCAAAGGTGGAGAAGTGGCTGAAAGGACTGTAGAATCTATAGAAAAAAACATCAATCAAGTCGTACTAATCAAGACAATGAAGAAAACATGGATATTTGTCGTTGCCGTTCTACTTTGCGGATGCAACAGAGAAAACATCAATGCACAAATTATGAATGAAAAGTTGTATGTGACTATCGGCGGGGAAACACGCACCGTCACGATGGAAGACAATGTCGGGACGCGGGCATTGGTAGCCGCGCTTCAAACGGAAAACATCACCTATCTGGCCGATGACTACGGCAATTTCGAGAAAGTGGGCCATGTCGGACAATCTTTCCCGACGGCAGACCATCAAATCACCACCTCGGCCGGGGACCTTGTCCTGTATAACGGCAACAACATCTGCATTTTCTATGGAAGCAACTCCTGGTCCTATACACGCATCGGCAAATTCGACAATCTGTCGGCGGACGAGGTGCGCCAGTTTGTCAAGGCAGGGCAAGGCGAAGTGGCCATCACCCTTTCCTTGCAGCCTATCCAAACTGGCATTCGGGATTTCTCACCTGAAGAAAACGACAAAGGTCCCGCTTACACGATTACCGGGCAAATCGCGCCGCAAGGTTACAAAGGCGTTGTGATTCAGAACGGCAAAAAAAGAATACAATAAAGCACATCCTTATGAAATACACGCAATTAGGAAACACTGACATTGAAGTCAGCCGCATCTGCGTCGGCTGCATGTCGTACGGGAAGCCCTCGGAGGAATTCCACCTATGGACTCTCAACCAGGAGGAAACCACGAAGATGATCAAGCACGCCCTCGACCTCGGGGTGAACTTCTTCGACACGGCCAACGGCTATTCGCACGGCACCAGCGAGGAGTTCTTAGGCAAAGCGCTGAAAGACCTCGGCGTCGCCCGTGTGGCGGAGGTGGCGGAGCGTCTCGGCGTGACGATGACGGAAGTCGCGTTGGCCTGGCTGCTGAAGCGGGGTGTCGCCGCACCCATCGTGGGAGCCACGAAAGTGCCGCACTTCAACGACGCGGTCCGCGCACTGGATCTCGACCTCAGCGACGAAGACGCCGCCTACCTCGAAAAGCCCTATAAGGCGCACGAGGTGGTGGGAACGCTGTTAGCCTGTGGCTGTTGATGAGCTTCGCTGTTGATTAGCTTCGCTGTTGATTAGCTTCGCTGTTGGTTAGCTTCGCTGTTGATTAGCTTCGCTGTTGGTTAGCTTCGCTGTTGGTTAGCTTCGCTGTTGATTAGCTTCGCTGTTGATTAGCTTCGCTGTTGGTTAGCCTTCGGCTGTTGATGAGCTTCGCTGTTGATTAGCCTGCGGCTGTTGATTAGCTTCGCTGTTGGTTAGCCTGCGGCTGTTGATTAGCTTCGCTGTTGGTTAGCTTCGCTGTTGGTTAGCCTTCGGCTGTTGATGAGCTTCGCTGTTGATTAGCCTTCGGCTGTTAATGACTTCGTGTTAACATGAAATAATCAACATGAAATAATCAACACGAAGTCATCAACACGAAGTCATCAACACGAAGTCATCAGCCTTTCTGTTTCTTTCAAGAAAAGCAGTGTTTTTGCAGTATTCTTTGTCTTAGTCGAGCACCAGGCTGGGGGCGCTGTAGGCGCGGGCGGCGAGCTCCTGGTTG
Organism: Bacteroidales bacterium; assembly: GCA_045130275.1. Lineage (GTDB taxonomy): Bacteria > Bacteroidota > Bacteroidia > Bacteroidales > WCHB1-69 > F23-D06. Next base: position 3,732 of record JBGUPL010000054.1, on the reverse strand, counting down.
AGCATATAGAGACTGCGGGGGTCGCTGCCGAAGAGTTCCATCTTCGAGATCATATCGCGGGCGTTGGTCTCCTCTTCGCCTTGCTCTTTGACGAACCAGTCGAGGAACTGCATGGTGCGGAAATCCTTGACCTTGTTGGCGGCGTCATAGATGGTGTGGATCGAGGCGGTCACATACTCCTCGTGCTCCAGACCGGCCTTCAGCACGTCCATATCTTTCTTGAACACCTTGTCGGGTTTGGCGATGGCATCCAGCGTTACGGGGCAGTCGTTGTTCTGCATATAGCGGTAGAACAGCATGGCGTGGTCGCGCTCCTCCTGGGCCTGAATCATATACCAGTTAGCGAAACCGTTCAGACCGCGGCGCTCGAAATAGTTGGACATATCAAGATAGAGATAGGCGCTGTAAAGCTCCTTGTTGATTTGATCGTTAAGCAGATCGGCTACTTTTTTGTTAAGCATAATTATTGTTTTTTTATAGATTTTTGTCGAAAAGACAGATTAAAGACGTTCCTGTTTTTCGGCTGCAAAAGTACGACTATTTTCTTACATGGCAAAAAAATATTTTGCAAAAGACTATGGCAGTTGGATTCATCTCGTCGATTTCGGATTTTTCTATTTTATTCAAGAAAAGTTGTATCTTTGCAGCGTCTTTTGAATAAAATGAGATAATGACCTACTTGGAGTTCAGGGAGCAGTGGCACGGGATGGGATGTTTCAACGTTTATCAGATCCGTGCGTGGGAGCCGGGATTCGACCGAAGCAACCTCACACGCTGGGTGAAGCGGGGCTATTTGTCGAAACTGCGGCAGGACTGGTATGCCTTCAGCGACCTGAAGGGCACTCCCGAGATGGCGCGTTATATTGCGCAGCGCATTTACACGCCGTCGTACATCAGCCTGCACTACGCCCTGTCGTTCTACGGCATCATTCCCGAGGCGGTGACCGACATCACCTGCGTCACCTCCAACCGTACCACGGCCTACCATAACGACTTCGGCCGTTTCAGCTACCAGACCGTCAAGCCCGATCTTTTCTTCGGCTTCCGCCAGATGCCCGTTTCGCCGCAGGGCAGCTACCTGCTGGCTTTACCCGAGAAGGCCATCCTCGACCTGCTGTACCTTTACCCGCAATACAACACCGCCGAGACCTTGTTGGAGCTGCGCTTCGACGAATGGTGGATGCGGGAGGAACTGGACAAGGATCGACTGGCGGCTTACGCGACGCAAAGCGGCAACAAGTCGCTGCAAGAACGAATACAATTGTTGATGAAAACCTATACAGATGATTGATTTACAGTCCATATTGGCCTACTATCCGCCGCAACTTGCGACGAACGCCGCATTTCACAAGCACATCTTGAAGGAATACATTGAATTGTTGGCGCTGGAGCACCTTTCGCAATCGCCCTACGCGCCCAAATTGGTGTTCATCGGCGGGACCAACCTGCGCCTTGTCCTCGGATTAGACCGTTTCTCCGAGGATTTGGATTTCGATTGCAAGCGACTGACGGCTGACGAGTTTGTCTCGATGACCGATGCGCTGGTCGAGCACTTGCGGCTCAACGGTTTGCGCGTGGAGTTGCGCGACAAGGAGAATCCCCGGCTGACGGCCTTCCGCCGCAACATCTACTTTCCGGAACTGCTGTTCGACCTAAATCTCACCGGTCATCGGGAGGAAAGGTTTTTGATGAAGATCGAAGCCCAGGACCAAGGGGTGGACTACACTCCGCAAACGGCGATGGTCAGTCGCAACGGCTTCTTTTTTCCCGTGACGGTTCCGGCCAAGAGTACCATGCTCTCCATGAAGCTTGCGGCACTGCTGGCCCGGGCCAAAGGACGCGACTTCTACGACACCATCTTCCTTTGGCAACAAACCGACCCCGACTACGGCTTCCTTCACCAACGATGTGGAATCGACACCCCGGAAATGTTGAAGAAAGCACTATCCGACAAACTTGACACCACTGACCTTGAACTAAAGCAGAAAGACTTCGAGCATCTGCTCTTCAACCCTTCGCGCAGCACACAGATACTGCATTTCAAGCAATTTATAGATGGCAAATTAAAATAACGTTTCCAACGCACAAACATTCAAACTTTATGATTAATCAAAACGAACGATTATATTATCGTGGTACTGTTTTTGAGGTAACCTACGAGTGGGAAGGAAGGATTGACACTCACCAATCCATTTTGGTAGAAACACACGATGAAGGTTTTGTCTTTGTAGTAGTCCAAATTAACGAATATCACGCCGGATGTGTCGACGGCTATATTCACCTTCAGTTTGAATACGTTAAGGCGGTAACTCAATCTTTTCTTCAACAAGAATTGGTTAGACAATGTTATAGCAACATTCTGAAGTTTCAAATCATTACAGAAAATCATAGTGAAACAATAAAGGAGTTTTTGAAATCCCAAAAAGAATGGGGTTTTGGGGAAGATCCTCTTCAACCTTACAATCCAAATAAAACCACTTCTCCCACGGATTAATGCAGAAATATAGTCTGTGGAGTTCTGCGCGTTCTGCGGGCAAATAACTGTCCCATATTTTTGCACAAGAATTAAAGCGATATAAAAAATGGACAAAAACGAACTTTTAGCAGCCATGTCGGACAGTTATGCGAAACTGAACGAGCAAATCGGCAAAATGACAGATGACGAACTGAACGCGACCTTCCAGTTCGCCAATGACCCCAAAAAATGCGGTGCACGATGGATTTACGACCAGTGCGCCCGCGACCTCCTCATACACCTTTATGAATGGCAGGTGCTGATGCGCGAATTTGTGAACAACATTCGCGAAGGCTGTCAAAGGGACTATCTGCCCGACGAATATCGCAAAAACTACCACGAAATGGACAAGATGCTGGTGGAAAAACACCAGAACACCTCATTCCAGGAGGCGCAGCGGCTTCTGGAGCAGACCCATCACGAAATGATTCAGCTGGCGGGCAGCTTCTCCGAGGAGGAACTCTTCACAAAAGGCTACTACAAGTGCACCTACACTACCGATATGGCCGCTTACTTCGCGAGTGTCACCACGAGTCCCTACAAGCAGGCGTTGAAGATGTTGAAGACGCACCAAAAGAAGCTGAAGACTTCGTGTTGATGAGCCTGCGGCTGTTGGTTAGCCTTCGGCTGTTAGTTAGCTACGCTGTTAGTTAGCCTTCGCTGTTGGTTAGCTTCGCTGTTGATTAGCCTGCGGCTGTTGATTAGCTTCGCTGTTAGTTAGCCTTCGGCTGTTAGTTAGCTTCGCTGTTGGTGAGCCTTCGGCTGTTAATGACTTCGTGTTAACATGAAATAAAACACGAAGTCATCAACACGAAGTAATTAACACGAAGTAATCAACACGAAGTCACCAACATTCCTTTGAACGAATTTTACCCGATAAAAGAAACAGAAACTATGACTATCCGACTTGAGCAACCCGAAGATTATCGCGAGGTGGAGAACCTCACCCGCAATGCGTTCTGGAACGTCTATCGTCCCGGATGCACGGAGCATTATGTGCTCAACCAATACAGAAACAATCCCGATTTCATCCCCGAACTGGACTTCGTGATGGAAGAAGACGGCAAGCTGATCGGTCACGTGATGTTCTCGAAAGCCGAAATCACCCTTACCGATGGAACCGCTTACCCTTCATGGACCTTCGGCCCCATCAGCATTCACCCCGACTACAAGCGCAAAGGCTACGGGCTGAAACTCCTTCGCTATGCATTGGAAAA
>JBGUPL010000053.1:0-37589 GCA_045130275.1 Bacteroidales bacterium | reverse complement strand
GCCCGCCAGGGCCATCTGCTGCCCGATGAAGGCGGCGTTGGTGTTGATGACTTGTCCTAAGAGGAGTTCGTCTCCGATGTTGATGAGGATCATTGGTTATTTTTTCTGATTATTATTTTCTGCAAAGATACAACTTTTTCCGTCACTGTGACGTTTTTTCAATCTATCCCATAGCGGAGCAATACTTCTGCATTTTCACCGCTTCACCACAAACTTCCTTTCGGTGTTGCCCGCTTGGGTACTAATTTTCGCGTGGTTGAGGTGTAAACGGAAATTGCACCCTAACGAACAAAATCTTCCAAAATTTCAGGCGGGCAATCCCATGCATCGCCAGATACTGTTTTGTGCATTTTGTGCACTTTTCCATTTTCTTTCCGGAAACAGCCACTTTTCAATCGTAAAATGTCACTTTTATTGTTTTGACTCTTAACGAGTTAGATGCATTATACTCTTGATTTGTTCGCTTTAATTTTGTAGTTTTGTGAGCATCAACTTATAAAATTTAGAGATGAAAAAGAACGAAGCTGAACTTGTAAAAATTGAATCTATAGACACGCTTTATCAAGACGCCTGTCAGATAATCGAAAATGCTCGCAGTAATGCTGTGCGTAGCGTTGATTTCTGTCGCGTGCAGATGTATTGGAACATAGGGAAGCGTATCTTTGAAGAAGAGCAGCAAGGGAAAGAGCGCGCAGACTATGGCAAGTACATCATCCGAAACCTTTCGAAGCGTTTGACACCTGAATATGGGAGTGGGTTCAGTGTGCGCCAATTAGAACAAAGCCGTCAGTTTTACAGGATTTACCCAATTGCGAACACAGTGCGTTCGCAATTGAATTGGAGTCAATATCGTAGGCTGATTCAGATTGAGGATCCCGACAAGCGGGAGTACTATGAGTTAGAATCGGTCAACAATGCCTGGACGGCACGTGAGACGGAGCGGCAAATCAATTCCATGCTTTATGAGCGTCTGCTTATGAGCAATGATAAGGAGAGTGTGCTGGCTGTTGCCCGCAAACAGAGAATCCCGGAAGATCCCGCAGAGGTGATAAAAGAACCCATGATGCTGGAATTCTTAGGTCTGCATCCAAAATCGAGCTACTACGAGAAAGATTTGGAGGACGCCATCCGGTTTCATCTCACAGAATTTATGCTCGAACTGGGCAAAGGGTTCACTTTTGTAGATCGCCAGAAACGGATAATGCTTGAAGATGATGAATTCTTCGTTGACCTCGTATTTTACAATCGTCTATTGAGATGTTTTGTCATAATTGAGACGAAGACGGGTAAACTGACCCATCAGGACCTGGGACAATTGCAGATGTATGTCAATTACTACGACCGCATTGAGAAACTGCCCGATGAGAATCCCACCATAGGCATTTTGCTCTGCACCCAAAAGAATGACACGCTGGTGAGAATGACGTTACCTGAAGATAACAAAACCATACTCGCCAGTGAGTACAGATTATATCTTCCCACTACGGAACAGCTCGTCAAAGAGGTTGACACAGTGAAAAAGTTGGCTAAACAAAAGAGGAAAGAGCAGGATTAGCAACAAACGGGAGCATCTGACCCGCCAGCACCCAACTGATAACTACTAACTGCTACCTCTTCACCACCTTCCTCACCACGCTCACCCCTCGCTCGAAGTTGATCTTCACGAGGTACGTGCCGGAGGGATAGGGCGAGAGGTCGATTTCGGGCAGGGACGTGCCGTCGGGCGAATCCAGGAGGGTGGCCAGTCTGCGGCCCTGGAGGTCGAGCAGCTTTTGGATTGAGCTTTTTCTCCATTTACTCCAACAATGGTTCGTTTTCTCACCAAAAGTACACATTTTTATATATCTTCGGTGTGATATTCAAAATTATTTCACCACAAAGAAGACCCCGACGGATTGCTCCGAAGGGGTCTCTGTGGCAAAGTATCAACTTTCCCCGTTTCTATTCCCACTCGATCGTTGCGGGCGGTTTCGAGCTGATGTCATAGACCACGCGGTTGACGCCGCGGACCTTGTTGATGATGTCGTTGGAGACCTTGGCGAGGAATTCGTAAGGCAAGTGCGCCCAGTCGGCGGTCATGCCGTCAGTGGAGAGCACGGCACGCAGGGCCACGGCGTTCTCGTAAGTGCGCTCGTCACCCATCACGCCCACCGATTGAATCGGCAGCAGGATGGTGCCCGCCTGCCAAACTTTGTCGTACAAGTCGTTGTCCCACAATCCGTTGATGAAGATGGCATCGGCCTCTTGCAGGATCCGGACCTTCTCGGGGGTGATGTCGCCCAAGATGCGCACGCCCAAACCGGGACCCGGGAACGGATGCCGCTTGATGAGCCGCTCGGGAATGCCCAAGGCCGTGCCGATGCGGCGCACCTCATCCTTGAAGAGCAGCTTCAACGGCTCGATGATCTTCATGTTCATCTTCTCCGGCAGACCGCCCACGTTGTGGTGCGATTTGATGACCATGCCGGTGATGGAGAGCGATTCGATGCGGTCGGGATAGATGGTTCCCTGCGCCAACCATTTGATATTGTCCAACTTACGGGCCTCTTCCTCGAACACTTCAATGAAGCCGGCCCCGATGATCTTGCGCTTCTTCTCGGGATCGGTCACACCGCGCAATGCATCGTAGAAACGCTGGGAAGCGTTTACGCCTTTGATGTTGAGTCCTAAGGTTTTGTACTGCTCCAACACGGAGGTGAACTCGTCTTTGCGCAACAAGCCGTTATCCACGAAGATGCAGTTGAGCTGCTTGCCGATGGCTTTGTTGAGCAATACGGCCGCCACGGTGGAATCGACACCGCCGGAAAGTCCGAGCACCACGTTGTCGCTGCCGACCTCCTCGCGCAGTTCGCGCACGGTGCTTTCGATGAACGATTCGGGGGTCCAGTCCTGCTTGCAACCGCAGATGGTCTGCACAAAGTTGCGCAGGATGGTCGTGCCGTCGGTGGAGTGATAGACCTCGGGGTGGAATTGCACCGCCCAAGTAGGTTCCTCCAGAATGTGGTAAGCCGCCACCTTCACCTCTTTGCTGCTGGCGATAATATGGTAGTTTTCAGGAAGTTGCAGGATAGTATCGCCATGCGACATCCACACCTGGCTCTCTTGCGGAACGCCTTTCAGCAGCACATCGTCTTCTTCCACGAAGGCGAGGTGGGCGCGGCCGTACTCGCGGGTGGAGCTTGCCCCGACAACGCCGCCGCCAACTTGCGCCAAATACTGGGCACCGTAGCAGATGCCGAGCAGCGGATAATGCCCCCGAATCTCCGACAAATCCGGTTTGAAGGCGTTGGCGTCGTTCACCGAGAACGGGCTTCCCGAAAGGATAACGCCCTTAATGTCAGGGTCTCCGAACGGGAACTTGTTGTAAGGCAGGATTTCGCAATAGGTGTTCAGCTCGCGGATGCGGCGCGCGATGAGCTGCGTGTACTGGGAACCGAAGTCTAAAATAATGATTTTCTCCATCGTTATATTTTCCAAAAATGAGGTGCAAAAATACAATTATTTTGGCGTGGATTGTTCGGTGGGTTGTTGTGACTCCACCATTTCCACAATGTGAATCATCGTTTTCACGTATTCGCTTTCGGGATAAACCTTTGACATATTGGCATTGATTTTTTTCAGCATATCCAGATCTTGGTATATGTCGAAGAAATTACGGCGATTATAGCTTTGGAAGAAAGCGATATACGTAGCCATGTTATTCGGGTGGTTAGCGATAAATTTTTCCAAGAACTCGCGGTGACTGAAAAGAAGATTCATGTATCGAGTTTCAATGTCTCCGCGAACCGAATCGTTTTCTATGTTTTCCTGATAAACCTCGTATAGTTTGTTGGCCTCGGTGACAAAAACGGTCAATGCACTGTCCAAATGTTGCATCAGCACGGCTTCCTCGCCGCCAGAGATGCGGTAGGTCTGGGTCAAATCTTTCGCGTTAGCGGTGATGTTCAGTTTTTCTCCTTTCTTGGCCATAGTGGCTAAACTGTTGTTGTCCGACAAAAATAACTGAAACATCATCGGGGCATTTTCACGTTCCTTAATTAGTTCATTGTCAGAAGATACCTTGAAATCAAAGTGTCCGTCTTTCATATTTGCGGAATCAATGAAGTTCAATCCGTCCGCTGTGACGAGCGCGAGCTGGATCATCTGGTTATCGCCGTCTTGGATATCGCCTGAAATGACCACGGACGTTTTCCATTTTCCGCACGCCGCGAATATCACTGCGGCCATCAATATCATAATTACTTTTTTCATCTTTATACCAAATTGTTTCTTTAACGCAGCACCATTCCGTCGCCGACGATAGGAGGCGACGGAATCTCCTTCTCGCCAGTGCAATCTATTCGTCTCTCTGCCATGTCGCTAAATCGTCGCAAACCGACGGGGTGGGGGAGAGGTTTTCGCAGCCGCAGTTGCGGTCGCGGCGGTGTGGAGTGGCACCGATAATTTTTCTTGAGCAACATGTTGATATACAAATGATTGCTAAGAATAAAATTCCAATTGTCAGTTTCTTTTTCATACGGCAAAGATATAAAATAAACGCTTTCCTTAAGCAGTCCTGAAGGGACAAGAAGCACGAAGTGCTTAATAACCTCACACAAGCGCAGCGCAGTGTGGGGTAGGGTAGTGTGGGGCAGTGTGAAGTTCACAGCGTCGTGGCCGCCAAGGTGGCCACGCTTACGCGGACGCCTTCCACTTCTAAGAGTTTGCGGATGGCGGCTTCGGTGGTGGCGCCGGTGGTGAGCACGTCGTCGCAAACCAGCACGTGCGTGTAGGCGATTTTTTCCGGATTCCGAACCTCGAAAACTTCTTTCACGTTCTGCCACCGCGCAAACCTGCTCTTTTTCGTCTGAGTATCCGTGAATTGCGAACGAATCAGCACATCCGTCAGATATGGGATACCCATGCCTTTGGAAAGTCCTTTGGCGATCCATTCGCTTTGATTGTAACCACGTTTCCGTTGCTTCTTCGGGTGCAGCGGAATGGGAAGAATGTACTGGATGCCGCGGTACCGTTCCTCTGTAAGTAATTGTCCGCCAAAGTATTCTCCCAAAATAGCCCCAATCTCTTTTTGCCCTTTGTACTTGAGGTTATGGAGAATTTTTTGGGTCCGGTTGGCTTTCTTGTAGCTCATCAGCGCAGTGGTCTCCTCCACGGGTACGCGCCCGTCGAATACGCTTCGCAACGGATTGAAATGTTTCTTATGGAACTGGGTTTCGGGCAGATGCAACATACAGTTCAAGCAAATGCATTGTTCGTTTTGTTGCAGCGCGTCGCCGCAGGCCGCGCACAGTCGCGGATAAAATAGGGATAAAACATTGTTAATCAGTTTCATAGTTTTAATAATTTTGTTTACAGGAAGATAACGAAAAAAGGCCGGAATTATTGTGTTTTCCGGCCATATTGGAGTATTTTGAAGATGATTTTAGAATCTATTCACCCATTCCGCAACTTCCGTGGCGGAGATTTTTTTCATGCATTTGAAATGTTTGTGCCGGCACTTGGAACTACCGAATTTCGAGCAGGGGCGGCAATGGAGCGGACAGACCTCAAAATTGCGGAAATTGTAAGGTTCGCCGGGCATGTATGGATAATATCCATATTCGGGGATGGTGGCACCGAATATGGCAGCCGTGGGCTTGTGCAATGCGGCGGAGATGTGCATCAGACCAGTGTCTCCAGTGATTACACAATCCGCATGTTGCAGAATTGCCGCCGACTGGTACAGGGTGTACTTGCCACAGCCGTTGGTGGCGCGCTCACCGAGCTGGGAGACCACTTGCTCGCCCTCTTCGAATACGTCTTTTCCACCTAAAAGCATAATGGGTTTGTGCAGAATACTGCCGATTTCCACTACTTTGCTGACCGGAATCCTTTTGGTGAAATGTTGTGCCGCCAGTACGATGGCTACAAAACCATCTTCAAACATCATCGGAAGATCATCTTCCTCAAATCCTTGATCTTCAGGAATGTAGAATTCCAAGCCTTTGTGATCGTTGTGTACGTTCAACACTTTTACAGCTTCAAAATAACGCTCTACGATGTGGGTTTCCGGCAGACCGTTCATCTTGAAGTGAATACAAATCCACTTGGCGAAGTTGTGTTTGGAGAAAGTGTAGGAGGGCACTTTCAATCGGCGGACAACCTGACGGGAGCGCAAAGTCTTCTGTAAGTCGATGACTACGGAGAACCGCTCTTTTTTCAACTCTTCGATAGTTTGGCCCACATTGTCCGGGTCGTAGGCGTGCACTTTGTGAATGTGAGGGTTGTTTCCGATCACAGACACGTAGTCCTTTCTAACTAAAAAATGCACTTCGGATTGCGGCAATTGTTCGTTCACCGCTCTGACGACAGGAGTGGTCAATACGATGTCTCCAATGGAACTGAGTCGGATAATGAGAATTTTCGATTGCGACGGGGGTTGTATTTCGTCCATATTGCGTTAAAAATTATTAATTTTCTTCAATTACGGCTTGATTATGGTTGTCTATAGGGGTAGCGTAAATTTTCAACAAGTTATGGTACATCTTTTCAGGAGCGACATCGGGCGTTTGCGATTTCAATTGCAGATATTGCTCAAAATGAGCTTTTTCCTCCGCCGTATAGCGGTCGATGTACTCCTCGTTTTGGTGCAACAAATCATGGGCAATATAGTTATTCGGGAAGAGAGTATAGTTTTTATATATCTGATTATCAATAAAATGACAAATAAGATGCAGTTTGTCGTTGTTGCTGAATGTTTCAGGGACGGCGTCCAACTCCTTATCTATGGGTTTGCCGATGACGAGTGCCATTTGCCCTTTCTGTCCAAAGATTCCCTGTTTGATGCTTTCAAAATCCTCGCCAGGTCTTTTTTGGTAGGTGGTGTGTTCACTGAGGGCTAATTCTCTGGCTTTTTGCTTGTCACAGGGTTCATATTCGTAGGATACGGTCAAAGGAGTGATTTTCATCCGCCGGATGGTCTCCACAAGGTTTTTGTCGTTGCCCAATGTGATCATCTTCAGCAATCCCTGTTTGGTCATGTCGTTGCCATCTTTGGTACGGCCATCGCGCTGGGCAATCCACACCGATTCCTTCTCTTCAAAGAGAGAATATTGGATGTAAGCAGCTAACTTTTTGGAATTGAGGAGTTTGTCGCGCATTGTACCCCCTCTTTTCACCTTGATCATCTTGTTGAGTTTGGCGATTTCACCCAACAACGGGGTGGTGAAAAGATTGTCGCCCATGGCGATCCGGGAGGTCTTGCGATGCTGTAGGAAGAAATAGTATTCCAGCAGAGCGGGATCAAAAGTGATGTCGCGATGATTGCCGATGTACATATACGCCTCGTTCGGATCGATGTTTTCGATACCAGACAAGAGGACGCCTTTCGAGGATTGGGCGATGAAGACGTCGAGGAAACGTTTGTCAAAGTCCACTTGCACCTCCTCGATAGTGTTAAAATTTGCAAAATCGTGGCGGAATTGTTCTACAGAATAATTAGGCAAACATATAGCAATAGCCTCTTGAAAACGAGGGTCATCCATCAACCGATAGTAGGCCTCTTTGAATTCAAGATTCGTATAGGGTCGTATATCTTCAAAATCCATTTGCATAATTCCAATTTGGCGGCAAAGATACAATTTTTTAGGCAATAGGCAACAGCCCTGCTAACCGAGCATGATGTACAAATCGGGGTACTGGTGCGGCGATTCTTTTTTATGGCGGGTGAGCGCGAAGGCTAACGTCAGGGTGCCGACACGTCCACAATACATGTTGACGATGAGGATGAGTTTGGCCATCCAGTTCCAGTTGGCGCATTCACCGGTGGAAAGTCCACAGGTGGTAAAAGCCGAAGAGGTCTCAAACAGAGCGTGAAGCAATTGCACATCCGGCTGTACAACGGTGAGCAGGAAACAGGAGACCAGAATGAACGCCCCGGACATCATCAAAATGGTCATCGCTTTTTCCACCATGGAAGGGGAAATGGCCTTATGGTCGAATTCAATATTTTTCTTTCCTTTCACTGTAGCAATTACAGATCGGATGACAATGAACAACGTGGTGGTCTTGATGCCGCCACCAGTGGAGCTTGGAGACCCTCCGATGAATATAGCCACTAAAATGAGAATAATGGTGGAAATATGCATCAGATTGATATCCAATACATTAAATCCAGATGTTCGACAAGTGACCACTTGGAAGACAGTTGTGAACAGTTTGTCACCCAAACCATTAATGTCTTTCAATGTATTGTTGTATTCCAATGAGAAGAAAAGGATGCTTCCAATAATAATGATGGTGAAGGTGACGTAAAGTACAATTTTAGTTTGTGGCATCAGCGATTTCCAATGGTATTTGTTGCGCTCGCGAATGTAACGGTAGCTGAAGAAATCGCGGATAGTGAGGAATCCGATGCCGCCGAGGAACACCAACGCCATTATCACCACTTGCGGGAAATAGCTGCCGGGCACGCCGAGGTTCAACAGACTGTCGTCAATGAGGACAAACCCGCCATTGTTGAATGCGGATACGGTATAAAATATGGAGAAGAAGAGGTTTTGCTTGTCAGATATGAAGAATCCAGTTGATTTCCAGTAAGTGAAAAGGAATGCCACGCCTGCCGCTTCAATGATGAAGGTGGTGAGGACGATGCTGCGCAGCAATCCCACCGAATCGGAAAGACGGTCGGCGGACATCATGTCACGGATCATGTATTGGTAGCGGAGTCCTACCATGGAACGTGACAGGAAAGTGGAGAAAAAGGTTGCGAATGATAAAATGCTCATACCGCCCAGCTGGATCAGCATCAAAATTACCACTTGGCCTTTGAAGGTAAAACAAGCCGATGTGCTCACTACAGAAAGTCCTGTGATGCAGCTAGCACTTGTGGCGGTGAAAAAGGCATCGATGAACGAGATACCGTTAGTGGTCATCCGCGGCATCATCAACAGAATGGTGCCGATGGCGATGAGGAAAAGGAATGACGCTACCATCAGAATCGGCGGACTGAGATGGTATTTTCCTAAAGAGCCACTGGCCTTGGCCAACTCGACCAACACGATGATTAAAAAGTAGAACTGAATGAAAATCAGGTAGATATTCTCAAAATTTTGAGCATTGACAATATCAATGTGGAAGAAATGGACGGAGATGAACTGCAATATCAACAGGAGGATGATTATAAACTCAATCCAAGACTGTTGTATATACTTCGTTCTGTGTAACGAATAAAAAAGCAGTACAAAATATTTGATAACATAGAAGAAAAGGCTGGCATGAACCATCCACCGGATTAGGTTTTTGGTCTGCGGGGTTATAAAAAGCCCATGGTAGCAGAAAATGCACGCGATGGTTACAATGGACACCACCAGGCTGCAAACCCGCAAGACACGCTGGATTTGGTCTTTGTGCCTGACAATGTGGATCCTTTGCTTCCCGTTGTATTCGTCGTGATTTCCGAACAGGTGCATTACAGGTTGATTTTGATGAAGTTGTCAATGTCGCGATCTTTTCCGAAAAGCACGAAGACATCGTCTTTGCGGATGACCATAGAGTTATCAGGAACACCGATAATATGCTGTTTCATCGTTAGTTCCTTGTTTTCTATCTCCTCGAAGTTGCGGCGGATGGTCACTAAGCTGAGGTGGTGGTTGTCGCGGAAGTTGACGTCGCCGAGGGTGAGCCCTTCGAGGCGGTCGGGCGCGATGATGGAGGCGATGCGGTATTCGTCAGGCATTTGCAAGTAGGAGAGGATGTTCGGGTTGCTGAGCCGTTCGGCGAGCAAGGTGGCCAATTCCTCTTCGGGGGACAGGAATTCCGTGATGCCCATTTTCTCCAAGATGGTCTGCTGGTGCGCCCCCTTGATGCGGCAGTATATTTTCTCGATGCCTAAGTCGATGAGGTTGGAGATGCAGAGCAGACGTTCCACAAAGTCATCCCCGATGGCGACAATCACCGCATCGAAATCCTTGATGTTTTCGTTCAGGAGCGCGCGCTTGTCGGTGGCATCTGTACACACGGCATACGCCACATCATCGCTGATGCTCTGCACTTTCTTCATGTCTTTGTCAATCACCAGCACCTCGAATCCCTTTTCCGAAAGCGCCACGCTGATGGCTTGTCCAAACTGTCCGGCGCCGATGACGGCGAATTTTTTCTGTGCCATAATACAATACTTTAGCAAAACGGCGAAAATAAAAAATTTTTCGCTACTTTTTCATTTTAACGACGGTGATACCAGCGCCACCCAGTTCGAGCATCTCATCATGAAACTCTGTAACATTCTGTCTTTTAGCGAGATATTGTCTGACTACACTGCGTAAAATGCCATTTCCTTTTCCGTGTAAAATCCGCAGATTGGAAACCCCTAACATCTCCGCTTCGTCCAAGTATTCTTCCAGATTGTGCACCATTTCCTCCGCCCGCTGACCGCGCACGTCCAAGGTGGTGCTGAAATCCGAGAGTTTTTTGTTGAGTGCGTCCGCGATGGAACCGGCGTTGAACTGCGACACGTGGCCGCGTTCCACATTCCGCGCCTCTTTCTTGCTGATCTTGATGAGTCGGTCCAGTTTGGTGCGGAAGTTCACCGAATGGAACGAGATGGTCACATCGGTGCCGTCAATCTGCGTCACCTCGCCGGCGATTTGGGAATCCGGCATATATACCGAATCTCCCACCCGGATGGTTTTGTCTTGAACCTCTTCATGGGTCTGTTTTTTCTCCACCTTTTGTTTCCGATGGATTGGGATAAGAGCCTTCACCGCCTCAGCCTCCGCTTTTTCTACATGCTCGATCTCTTTCTGCATCTCTTTTTTGAAGGTTTTCACCTCTTCGCGCGCCGCCTTGGTCTTTTCCGCATCGGCTTTCGACTCCTTGATTTCGCGAATCGTGTTCTCGATAATCTTGTTGGCGCTATCGACAATGCTGTTGGCCTGGTTTTTGGCCTTGGTGAGAATCTCCTTGCGCTGTTTGTCGAGTTGCGCGAACTTTTCGGCGTACTCGTCGATCATCACGGCCAACTGGTCGTCGGCAGCACGTACCATCTTGAGTTTCTGTTCCGTTTCTATCTGCGTGATCTCAATTTCCTCCAACTTTCGTTCGTAGTCGATTTGCGCGGTGCCGGACTTCTGTACGGCATTGTCGATGATTTGCGGATTCAAACCGATTTGGCGGGCGATTTCGTAGGTGAAAGAGCTGCCGGGTTTCCCGATTTTGAGGACGTAAAGCGGTAATAACGCATTTGTGTCGAATAACATAGCTCCGTTCTCGGCTTCGGGATGTGTGTCGGAAAACATTTTCAAGTTGCCGTAGTGCGTGGTGATGATTCCGAACGCGTTGGTGGCATAATAGCGTTCCAAAATGGACTCCGCGAGGGCGCCGCCCAAGGTGGGTTCGGTGCCACTGCCGAATTCGTCAATCAAAAACAAAGATTTCGTATTAAGGTTCTCATCCATTACCTTAAGATTCTGCAAATGAGAACTATATGTACTTAAATCGTTGTCAATGGACTGTTCGTCGCCGATGTCGATGAAGATACTCTCGAAAATGCCCATATCGGAGGTGCTCAGCATGGGGACTGGCAAGCCGCACTGCATCATATATTGCAGTAGGCCAACGCTTTTCAAACAAACCGATTTACCACCGGCATTGGGTCCGGAGATGATGAGGATGCGTTTTTCGGGCAATAACCTGATGTCCAAGGGCACCACTTCCTTGTGATGTTTCTTGTAGTTGAGGTAGAGCAAAGGATGCTTGGCTTGGTACCATTGCACCATGGTTTTGAGATGGATGTGCGGTACGGCAGCATCGATATCGATGGCGAAAAGGGCTTTGGCGCGGAGGAAATCGTATTGTCCCATCAGTGTTTGCGCGTTGATGAGATCGTCGATGAGCGGCCGGATGGTGTCGGTGATTTCGGTCAAGATGCGGATGATTTCGCGTTGTTCGGCATTCTGCAGCTCCTTGAGCTCGTTGTTGGTATCGAAAACCTCCGTGGGCTCGATGAAGACAGTCTGACCCGTGGCGGACTCGTCATGCACGAAACCGCGCAGCCGGCGCTTGAACTGTGCCGCGACGGGGATACAGAGACGACCGTTGCGGACAGTCATCTCGGCATCTTCTTTCACGATGCCGTCCTGTTTGGCGGCGTTGAGGATTTTTCGTATCTGGTGGTCGGCATCACGGGAAAGACGGTTCATGGCCCCTTTGATGTGGGCCAATTCATCGGAGGCGTTGTCGCGCATCTGCCCTTTGTCGTCCAAAATGCGGTTGATGGCCGCTATAAGGTCGCGTTGCAGCGGCATTTCGGCGCACATTGACCACAGGCGGGGATAACGGTTGTCTTCGTGGCGCACCTTGAAATAGACGAAGATGTTGGTCATCGACTGGATAAAACCGCGCAGGCAGGCCAGTTCTTCAAGTTCGATGTGGGTGCCGTCGATCCGAAGCCGTTTCAACGTTTCACGGAGGTCGTAAAAATCCTGTGCAGGGAACGGTTCGTCGAAGAGCAGCAATTGGCGGAATTCCTCCACGGCTTCCAATGCGGGCATTATCTGCAGCATGTCGGTCATGAATTGCATTTTTCCGACCGCTTCCGCCCCTTGCGGGCTTAGACAGTGGCCCAGAATCAGTTGCCGCACAACGTCAAAACCAATCTTTTCCTCAAAATTATCAGGATAGAGCATACTTTATGTTCCAAAATTTTAAAATGGCGGCAAAGATACTATTTTTAGGCAATAGGCAATAGGCAATAGGCAATAGGCAACAGGCAATAGGGTTAAACAAACCGTTTTTTCACGAGGTCCACGAGGAATCCGGGCAAAAGGAAGCATAAAAATAGGAAAAAGTAGTTGATGATGCCGGGAATTTTCACTTTCCGACCGTGCAGGGTGGCACGGACGCCGCGTTTAGCGATTTGCTCGGGTTTCAACATGATGCCGATGGCACACAGCCGTTTACGCATCTTCACGGGCAGGTTGTAGAGGTCTGTATCGACCGCACCGGGGCATACACAGCAGACTTTCACCCCATAATGACTCAGTTCATGGTGGATGCCTTTGGAAAACTTCAGCAAGTATGATTTTGTCGCCTGATAGACGGCGATGGTCGGAAAGCTCATAAAAGCGGTGATGGAGCTCGCGTTGAGGATGTAGCCGCATTTGCGCTCTTTCATCTTTTTGCCGAACAAGATGCAAAGATCTGCCGGCGTTGTGCTGTGGAGCATTGTCATCTTATGGCTCAATGCCATCGGTTTTTCCACTGCCGCGCCGAAGTAGAACATTCCGGCGTTGTTGACCAGCACTTCGACCACAATGTTTTCGCTTTCGCAGAAGTCGAAAAGCTCCTGCGCCGCGTTTTCCGAGGTCAAATCCTGGTATCGTGTCAGGATCTGCTGTTCTGGAAACAGCGGTTGCAGATGGTTTTGTGCTTCTGCATTGAGGTCTTCCCGATTACTGACTATCAAGATGTTATATCCTTTTCGTGCCCACTCTTCCGCGTAGGCAAGTCCGATGCCGGAACTACCGCCGGTGACTAATGCGAAGGTTTTTTCTTTTGAGATATTCATATTTTTGACTTTTGGCTTTTGGCTGCTGACTAAAAGCTAATAGCCAACAGCTAACAGCTATTATGACAACATATTTTTGGCTTTAACAACGGCTTCCACCAACGCGTCGGCCTCCTCAAACGTGTTATACAGCGCGAACGAGGCGCGTACAGTACCCGGAATGCCGAAATGGGTCATGATCGGTTGTGTGCAGTGATGCCCTGTACGAACAGCAATACCTTGATGGTCAAGTAGAACGCCCATGTCATAGGGGTGGATGTCGCCCACTAGGAAGGAGATGACGCCGGTTTTGTGTGCCGCCTCGCCGATAAAACGCATGCCGTCAATTTTGGACAGTTTTTCGGTGGTGTAGGTCAGCAGTTCCTGTTCGTAAGCCGCAATTTTCTCTAAACCAATGTTTTGGATGTATTCGATAGCTTTTCGCAAGCCGATGACGTCGCCGACGGAAGGTGTCCCCGCCTCGAATTTGAACGGCAGGTCGTTATAGGTGGTTTTCTCGAATGTCACATCCTTGATCATCTCGCCTCCACCTTGATAGGGTTGCATCTCGTTGAGCCATCGCTCTTTGCCGTACATCACACCGATGCCCATCGGGGCATACATTTTGTGGCCGGAGAAGCAGTAGAAGTCGCAGTCGAGGGCTTGTACGTCCACCGGGCAGTGCGCCACAGACTGCGCTCCGTCGATGAGGACGGGTACGTTGCGTGCGTGCGCAATGCGGATGATCTCTTCAATGGGGTTGACGGTGCCCAAGGAGTTGGAGACATGCGCCACAGCCACAATTTTGGTGTGGTCGGTAATCAGACGGTCCAATTCGCTGATTATCAGTTCTCCTTTGTCATCAAATGGTAATACCTTGAGTTTGGCTCCGTGTTCTTCGCAAGCTAACTGCCACGGTACGATGTTGGAATGGTGTTCCATTTCTGACACGATGACTTCGTCACCCGTTCGCAGGTAGGTGCGCCCGAAAGAACTGGCCACCAGGTTGATGGATTCGGTGGCGCCACGCGTGAAGATGACCTCCTGCGTGCTTCCTGCATGAATATACTGTCTCGCCGCCTCACGAGCTTGTTCGAACTCGTTGGTGGCCAACTGGCTGAGACAGTGTACGCCACGGTGGATGTTGCTGTTGATGCGCAAATAGTAGTCGTTCAGCGCATCAATCACTACTTTGGGTTTTTGGGTGGTGGCGGCATTGTCCAAATAGACTAAAGGTTTGTTGTAAACCTTTTCTTGCAATATGGGGAAATCGGATCGGTTCATTATCAGTTTAGAGTTTATGATTTATTGTTTATTGTTTTGTTCGTCGGTGGATTGCATGAAGCGTAATTGGGTGGCATACATTAAAACCCACAGCACGGACATGATGATGCCGTTGATGTTCATAGCCACCAATCCGCCAATAAGGAAGTTCATCACGCAGAATTCCAAGATTTTGCCGATGGTATAGACGTGGAAACCGGCTTTGTTCAACTTCGCCAGCATCAGGAACGCTCCCGCGAATAACATGATTTGCACAGCCGTGAGCATTAAATATTGCCAACTGTTGATGGAGGTGTAAATGGCAAGGATTTGCTCTGCTTGTTCTGCCGGAAAGACGCCCATTTCTTTGACTGATTCCATAGATTTCAGCATATAATCCGGCGCGAACGCCCAGCAAATGTAGGCAATGGCCGAAAAAGTGGCACTCAGCATGGTGATGATGCCTAAAATCCATAATATTGGCGTGCGTTTAGGGGTGTTTTCCATTTTATTTATTGTTTGTTGTCGCAAAAAATATGGTTTGTTTCTTGCCAGTGGTAATCGGCAAGTCCCCCTCTTGAGGGGGATTTAGGGGGAGTTTGTTGTCAGCGGGCAGCGAATCCCCCCTGGCCCCCTTAAAAGGGGGAGACAACAGAGTGGTCATTTGTTGTGGAGAGTTTTTTTCGCAAGAAATGTCATTCGGTTTCCCGCCAGTGGCAATCGGCAAGTCCCCCTCTTGAGGGGGATTTAGGGGGAGTTTGTTATTTCCGTATTGTTCAATAATACAACGGGCAACATGTTCAGCGTTATCTCTAACATCAGAATCTTTTACTCTCACGACAGTAAGTCCTAAAACTTGGAGTTGTCGGTCTCTTTCATGGTCATATTCTTGAGCTTCAGCGGAAAAGTGCGCCGCCCCGTCAATTTCTACTACAAGATTCAATTCTTTACAATAAAAATCTACTATATAGTTCAGAATAGGTTTTTGACGTTGAAAGATATAACCTGTTTGTTTACCACGAAGATGCTTCCACAACAAAGCTTCGGCCATGACACCGCAACTGCGAAGATTTCTACTTCGTTGTTTTAAATTCGGATTATACGGTAAATAGTTATTGCTAAAAATAAGATTTTGAGAATAAATATTGTTTTTTCTTAAAAAATCGGGAGTTATTTTTGCGAAGTTGTTTTTTGAATCCCCCCTGGCCCCCTTAAAAGGGGGAGACAACAGAGTGGTCATTTGTTGTGGAGAGTTTTTTTCGCAAGAAATGTCCTTTGGTTTCTTGCCAGAGGTGGCAGTCAAGTCCCCCTCTTGAGGGGGATTTAGGGGGAGTCTGTTGCCAGCGGGCAGCGAATCCCCCCTGGCCCCCTTAAAAGGGGGAGACAACAAAGTGGTCATTTGTTGTGGAGAGTTTTTTTCGCAAGAAATGTCATTTGGATTCCCGCCAGTGGCAATCGGCAAGTCCCCCTCTTGAGGGGGATTTAGGGGGAGTCTTATTTTATAACATTTTGAGCCCTCTTTCCATACTTTCCATCGTTCATCAGATCGTAAACCAATGATCCACAATATGTTATCTTTAGAACACAAAAGCCGGATTTGGTCTTTGCTGAAGCGGTCTATCTTGTGGTCGGTGAAAAAGTCACTGAGTTTTTGGCGGCCTTTTCCACCGAGGGGATAGAAGAAGTCGCCGTGCTTCCACGGACGAATCTGCAACGGAAATTGCAATTTCTCTTTTGGAATATATAGTATGGCTGGATCATTGTCGAAAATCATATCTTTTTGATATACAAACTCCTCCAAATCGAAGTGCTGTTTTATATCATCCAAAGATTCTATTTCAATGATCGGATTTTTTTCTTCGGATTTTGGTTTAATAATAAGAAAGTCTCTATCAACCAATAAAATATGGGATTCAGAAAGAAATAATATACCGGGTTGAAAATCGTCATATTCAGCGAGTTTCAGACTTGTGTCCGAAGAAAAGCCGAAGCGAGAAAGTAACTCATATAAAACCAGTGCCCTGTCTTCATATTCGGCCAATCGGGCGCGGTTGATGCAATAGCGGTTTCCTTCCTCGAATGCGATTTTTTCTATTTCGGAATCAATATGCTTTTGATAATAAGCGTATTGCTGTTGGAGAATGGATCGTGTGCGCGTGTTGGTTTGCAAGAATTGTGAGTTGAGGTGTTCCAGCTGTGGAATCACGGAGTGCCGGATGCGGTTGCGGGCAATATGCTCATCGTTGTTCGTATAGTCTATTACATATTCAATATGTTGATTTTCAGCATACTGACGAATTTCTTCAGCGGTAAAGGTCAGCATCGGCCGGATGATTTTGCCGTTCTTGGGCGGGATGCCGCATAATCCTTTCAGGCCGGTGCCGCGGCAGAGGTTGAGCAACATGGTTTCGGCCGCGTCAGTGGCCTGATGCGCGGTGACGATGTAGTCGAAATCCGCGGAGATTTCTTCGAACCAGGCATATCGCAGTTCGCGAGCAACCATTTCTATGGATTTTCCCGAATTTTTCTGGATACCAGAAGTGTCGAATTCGCGAAGATGGAACGGAACCTGCCACTTTTCAGCGGCCTTTTCCACAAAATGCATGTCACGGTCGGAATCGATACCGCGCAAATGGAAGTTGCAATGCGCTATCGCGAAAGAGAGACCGGCCATGTGGAACAAGGAAGCTGCGACCATAGAATCGGCACCGCCGCTCACCGCCATGAGGTAGTGTTTGTGCGCGGCGTCATCGCCTACTAAAGATCGTAATTCTTGCAAAAACCGGTTCAGCATGTCGATTCCCTGTTATTCATAGTCCGATCGGATCTTGAAATACCGACGGATTTCCATCTTCATATATTCGCTGGATCCGAAATTAACAGCTTTAGGAACTTCATTCTTGCGCATCATCACTATGCCGGAACCGGCAGGATCGATGTAAGGCGTTATATCTGTTTCGAGTGCGAATGTGAGTTCATAATCCCGCACTGTCACACGGTCGAAATTTCCACTCACCTCTTCGTAGAGAATGCCACTTTGCTCGCAAAAAGCCTGCAGATACGGAGCGGTTTCGTCCCACATTTCAGGCTTGTCCTCCGGATTGAAATAAAAGACTACGGCATTGTAATCAGGCAGTGTGTCCACGACCTCAGCCATTTCAAAACGCCCTTGGTCGTTGATGAAAAACTGCTCCACATGTTTTGACTTGCGATGGTATTTTTCCGGATCATTGA
The DNA here is from genome assembly GCA_045130275.1 of Bacteroidales bacterium. Lineage (GTDB taxonomy): Bacteria > Bacteroidota > Bacteroidia > Bacteroidales > WCHB1-69 > F23-D06. Next base: position 19,570 of record JBGUPL010000053.1, on the reverse strand, counting down.
TGAAATCTTGCTTGGTGGCTTTCGCCACAGAATGAATCCATTCATACTCTTTGGTGGTGCGGAATTGCCCGTCCGGAAGGCGAAGTGTCTGCCAATATTCGGTTTCCAACTCCTCGTCCCGCTGGTTGGCGATGCTGATGGCTACCGGGAGCACATCCAGAATACGTTGGGTACCGAAACCGGAAGTGGTGACTAGATACGTCCATTCCCGGTTCTCCGACTGCAGCAACCATAGTTCACGTCCCTCCGGCAACCGTTCCACGCATTCCACGCCCCATTCGCGGGGGAAATTCACCTTTGCAGTCCACTTTTTGCCCTGGAAATCACCTGCTTTTTCCAAAAAAGACGACAAAACCTCCTCCTGCATCGGGTAGAGGCTCTTTGGACTGTGAACATCGGCCGTCAAAGTGTCCCGGATAACTTCCATAGGATATATGACCGATTCTTCACCTTGGTTATTCTGATCCTTTCTTCTTGAATGACAATCGGTTAAAAGAAACGCCAAAACGAGAAGAAGGCAAATGGTCAAATGGTTTCGGTTCATTTTGATTTTTTCGGCAAAGATAGTATTTTTAAGGTTAGAAGGTTAGAAGTTTAGAAGGTTAGAAGTTGAGACACGATTTTGCGTGTTTCGAAGGCTTCTTTCACGTCGTGGACGCGCAGGATGGATGCGCCTTTCATGAGGGCTATGGTGTTCAGTACTGTGGTGCCGTTAAGAGCGTGTTCGGGTGTGGTTTCCAACAGTTTATAAATCATGGATTTGCGGGAAATCCCGACTAGCAACGGATACCCGAGTTCCAAAAATATCTCCAGATTATTCATTAGTAAATAATTCTGCTCCAGTGTTTTACCAAATCCAAATCCGGGATCTAGAATGATGTCGTGAACATGGTGTGCGTGCAGAACCGCCAGTTGTCGCCCGAAAAATTTCAGTAAATCGCCGAAAACATCCTCATATTCAGTATTTTGCTGCATGACAGAAGGTTTCGCAGTGGTGTGCATCAGACAGTATGGCACCTGCAGTTCACCGATGGTAGGGATCATGTCTGTGTCGAAAGTGCCGCCGGAGATGTCGTTGATCATGTCGGCACCGGCTTGCACAGCAGCCCTGGCCACACACGCGCGGTAAGTGTCGATGGAGAGGACTGCATCGGGATACTCTTCACGGATGAGATGCACGGCATGCACAATTTTGGTCACCTCCTCGGTTTCGGGTATTTCCATTGCGTTCGGACGGGTGGACATGGCACCGATGTCGATGATGTCGCAACCTTCGGTCAGAATCTGCGCGGCACGTTTCCGTATAGCCTCATCGTTCACATAACGTCCCCCGTCATAGAAGGAGTCTTCCGTGACATTTAAAATGCCCATGATCAAGGGCCCGTTTGCTGATAGTTTTCCGTTGAAATTGTACATTTTGGCTATTTGCTTTTGGCTATTTGCTTTTGGCTAACAGCTAATAGCTAATGGCCAAAGGCTAATAACAAACAAGGGACGATCTTCCGACCATCCCTTGTCAATATTATATATTATGAAACAATCGTAAATTATTTCACAACAACTTTGGTGGTATAAACCTTGCCGTTTTGGTTGATCTTGAGCATATAAACACCACTGTTGAGGTTGGCAACGTTCACTTGTGCGCTGCCAGTGATGGTTTCGCTGTAAACCTGTTGACCAACGATGTTGAAGAGTTGGATGTTAGCCTTCTCATCATTGCCAAGGTTGACGGTGAAGTTGTTGGTGGCAGGATTCGGATAAACAGTGGGGTTGGTTTTCTCAATCTCAGGAACGTTCACGATAGCGCAATCGCTGCAGGAAACTTTGAGGTAAATGTCGGGATATTGGACATTCTTGTTCCAAATAGGAGCGGGATAGAAATAGTTCTTGAAGAAATCATAGCCAGTTTGGTTGAGGTTGTACTTGCTGATGATAGCACCCTGGTTGTAGTTGTAGAAAATCTCATCAGAGGGGGTGAAAGGAGAACCTTCATCCGGGAAAGGATAGTAATCCTCACGAGGATCACAAGCGATCCAACCATAGAAATGGGTGTGTTTCTTAATGCTGTCGTTCAAGGGAACAGTGTAGCCGCGTTTCAGGGTGTAGGCGACGTTGATCACTTTTCCGGTGATGTTGTTCAAATGAATCGGAACAGCGAATTCGCCGGCATAGTAACCGCCATTTTCAGGATTAATTTCGCAATAATCTGCGGAGGTCAAGGGGAGTTTGTAGATATGGGCTCCAACCTGGAGATGAGTGTTTACATCGTAAGGAACGGCATAGTATTGCACAACGGGAATAGCACCATCGGCACCGCCAACTTGCAAAGTTTCCAGTTCGCTGAGCTCAGTCAGGATGGAGACGATAAGTGTGTCAACGTTACCAGCCGGGACAGCATCACCGCCATTGTAGTGACCGACGATAAAGACGGAGTCAATGTTGTAGCTGGTAGTACCATTCATGGAAATGGCACTTTCGGGAGCCACATCGTCCCAAACGGTGTTGGTGAAATCATAAGTTTGGCTAAGGCCGAAGAAGAAACCGTAGCCAGTAGTACCATCAGTGTAATAAGTCAAACCGTTGGAATCAGTAGCAACACGACCGATAGCATACGCCTCATTCGTCAGTTCGCTGGAATTGTAGGCGTAAATAGCGGAAGCATAGTGGAAAAGTTCCTCAGCAGGCGCATTACGATCGAGAGATTTGTGGTGAATCATTGACGGTTTGCCAGCAGGTCTAACCGGTTCGGGACGAAAAGCTTTCGGCCCAATCTGTGCAAAGCTGAAAGAAACCACCAGCATTGCAGCCATTAACATGTAAAATTTTTTCATTGTTTAATTGATTTAATTTTGATTATTTTAGTTCATTCCAATTTAGGCGGCAAAGATACTGTTTTTATCTTTGCTTCGGCATTTTTTTTTCATAAAAATTCTTAATAGTGTCTTGTTGATATTTTTTGTTCAGAAAACCGTCTGTTCCTTGCTCTTGAAAAAACGAAAAATTTCGACAAAATGCTTGGTGTTACAAAAAATATTGTATTTTTGCGCCGCTTTTCAAGAAGATGTTCCGATACGGAAAACAGGGCTGTTTCACATGACAGTAATGCCGTTACGAATAATCCAATGCGAGTTTTATAACAATCAAAATGACAAGACCATCAATAGTATGTCAGAGGTAAGCGAAAACAAACCCAAAAGAAAAAGAGTGATTAGAGGTGGAGACACTTTAATGGCCACTTCCAATGAAACAAAAATGAAAGGGAAAAACAGAGTGGTGGATAATGCTCCAGCTCCGCTGTTCAGTTCCGTCAAAACGGCAAAGGTTGAAATCAACCATGATATAAAAGAAAAGGAACCTGTGGAAATTATCCAATTTGCGAATCCTCTCCTTTCGGAAGAAAAACCTCGTTCACCCCGTGGTCGCAAACCCAAAGCCCCGGTCGCTGTCGAAACCACACCGCCAGTTGAACAAAAAGAACCGGATCCCGCACCCGTGAAAAGACGCCGCGGCCGCCCTAAAAAGCAAGTGGAAACACCTGTAGAGATTCCCGTGGAATCGGTAATCGAAGAAATGAAGGTGGACGATGCACAGCCAGTACAAAGTGAGTCTCCAGCAGGAGACCCGATACCCGTCTTGGATTTGGAAACCGTCACTACGCCGGAAAAAACGGATAATCCCGAAGAGGAAGTCAAAGAGACAAAACCCCGCCGTGGCCGTCCGAAGAAAAAGAAAACTGACGAAAACACGGCAAAATCCGACAAGGTGGACGCAAAATCCAAAGAATCCGACAACGGCGAAACAGAAACAACTTATCCGACAGCAAATGAACAACCCAAGGATTCCACGGTTGAGGAATCTCCGGCACCCTATGTGGCCAACGCACAGTATGACGGGTTTGTCATGGCTGAGGGCGTCCTTGAAATCACCAGCGAGAATTGCGGGTTCCTCCGTTCGTCCGATTACAATTACCTTTCCTCACCCGATGACATTTATGTCTCCATGTCGCAGATCAAACTCTTCGGTCTTAAGAACGGCGACACGGTTTACGGCGCAATCCGTCCACCGAAACCCGGTGAGAAATATTTCCCGCTGACCAAGATAGAGAAAATTAACGGCTGTTTGCCGGAAGACATTCGCGACCGTATCCCGTTCGACTATCTCACCCCGATGTTCCCGGACGAAAAAATCAACATTACCGGTCACCCCGGCTGCAAACTGTCCACCCGCATCATCGATCTTTTCGCTCCTATCGGCAAAGGTCAGCGCGGTTTGATCGTGGCTCAGCCAAAAACAGGTAAAACAGTATTACTCAAGGATATAGCCAATGCTATCGCCTATAATCATCCGGAAATTTACCTTATCATCCTGCTCATCGATGAACGTCCTGAGGAAGTGACCGACATGCAGCGCAGCGTGAACGCCGAGGTGATCTCCTCCACATTCGACGAACCCGCCGAACGCCACGTCAAGATCGCCAATATGGTGCTCGACAAGGCGAAACGCATGGTGGAGTGTGGTCACGATGTCTGCATCCTGCTCGACTCCATCACCCGTCTGGCCCGCGCCTTCAACACGATGGCACCCGCTTCTGGAAAGGTGCTCTCCGGCGGTGTCGAGGCCAACGCCTTGCAGAAACCCAAACGCTTCTTCGGTGCGGCCCGTAATGTGGAGAACGGTGGTTCCCTGACCATTATCTCGACCGCTCTCATCGACACGGGCTCCCGTATGGACGAAGTGATCTTTGAGGAATTCAAGGGTACCGGCAACATGGAACTGCAACTCGACCGCAAGCTTTCCAACAAACGTATCTATCCGGCTGTCGATATTGTGGCTTCCAGCACGCGCCGCGACGACCTGCTCCAAGATGCCGCCACCTTGCAGAAAGTCTGGATCCTTCGCAACCATATAGCCGATATGACTACAATTGAAGCTATGAATTTGGTACTCAGCAATATGCAAGATACCAAGAACAATGAAGAATTCCTCAACTCTATGAACGGTTAGTAGAGACGTGCCATGGCGCGTCTCTACAGAAAAACCATCCTTTTGCGCAGGTTTTGATGAAAAAAACAATATTCGCTATAGTCGTGCTCGTATGTTTCGTCTGGACCCTAAAGGCGGACACATTCACGGTTTTTTTCACAGAAGAACGCTACCGGCAATACCTCCTGGACACCATCGGAGACCGTTATGATATTGAAGGTCTGGAATTTGTGGCCAACGATATGTCGGATAAATTGAACGGTGCCTTGCTGGTGGCGGTGCGCGACACGGTGCTCGTGGAACACGCCTACGGAGAGTTGCGCCTGACCGGTGCTCCCCCTCATCGCGACGTGCCCGAAACCAACCGCATTACCGAAAACACCCTGTTCGACTTGGCTTCCATATCCAAGCAGTTCACCGCTGTGTCGGTTCTGCAGTTGTGCGCAAAAGGGAAAATAAATCTCGATGACACGATTACACACTACTTTCCGAATCTTCCATATAAAGAAGTGACTATCAGGCATTTGCTGACGCATACAACTGGAATTCCAGAATACTTCAAGTTCAAATACACGCTCTACGGATCGGTGGCATTTGTAGATAACGATCTGCTTTTGCAAGTGCTGGAGAGACAAAAATATCCCAAAACGTTTCAGACGGGTACAAAATTCGAGTATGTGAACACCAATTATGCGATTTTGGCGGCCTTGGTAACGCAAGTATCCGGATTGCCGTTCGAAGAGTATGTCCACGAGAATCTTTTCAAGCCTGCCGGTATGAAAAACACCTGTTTCTTCACGGAAATAGTTGGTATTGATGCCAAACATGGCAAAAAATACGCCAATGTAAATCCGAAAGATGAAGAAGTGAGTGTGCAACCGTTGCCGACGGATGTGCCAATTGCCCGCGGGCACAGGAAAGTGGCTGTCACCGCCAAATTCGACCGGCTCAACGGTGTGCTTGGCGACAAAGGGGTTTACTCCAATGTTGAAGATATGTTGTGTTGGGCTAATGCGCTTTTCATTGATTATAAAATCTTGCCTAAAGAGTGGGTTGACCTTGCTTCGCAACGTGAAAACCAGCTGAATGACGGAACTTTGCCCAAAAGTATTTATGGATATGGATATCGCATTGAGGAAAGTCCCGAACATGGCAAGTTGGTTTATCATGGCGGTCTCTGGAACGGATTCCAAAACCTTTTCCTTTACCGTCCCTCCGACAAAGTGGTGATCATCTTCCTCAGCAATCTCTATAATAAAGCGCACGCCGGCCGCAGCGACCAAATGCTCAATATCCTCGATGGTATTCAGGAGGAAGTGACGGAAGAGGATGAAGAGACTATTAGTTATTAGCTGTTGGCTTTTTCTATGACTTAGACTTAGACTATGACTTAGACTTAGACTATGACTTAGACTTAAACCTAAACTTAAACTTAGACTATTGTCTGTTCACTAATCACTGTTCACTAACCATTGTTCACTAATCACTGTTCACTAATCACATAAACTCTAAACATTAAACCAATAAACAAAAGCTTCAATAACCCATAACCATTATAGAATGACCCATTACCCCGCAAACTATCATACCCACTGCCTCTATTGCGATGGAAAAAGCACTTTGGAGGAACATGTCCGGGAGGCGGAAAAACTGGGACTTTTGCAGCTCGGTTTTTCCTCGCATGCGCCTGTGCCTTTTGAGAATAAATTTGCCATTTCGGAGGAAAAATTGCCGGAATATGTGCGCGAAATCGACCATTTGAAGTCTCAAACGTCTGTCTGTCTGCTGAAATCCCTGGAGTGCGACTTTATTCCAGGCGTGACAGTCGATTTTGCTGAAAGACAGCTTGTTAATAGTCTTGACTATGTTATTGGCGGGGTTCATCTTGTTAAACCGCCGCACGGTGACGGACTTTGGTTCATTGACGGCCCCAAGCAGGAAATTTATGACGATGGACTCCGTGACCTTTTCGATGGCAACATCCGATTGGCTGTCACCACGTTTTGGGAGCAGACATTTGAGATGCTCGAAACACAGAAAATGGACATTATCGCCCATTTTGACAAAATCAAGATGCACAATCACAATCGTTTTTTCACGGAAGATGAGAAATGGTATAAAACATTGGCAGACAAGGCAATACAGCTAATCAAACGTCACAATGTCATCATTGAGGTAAATACCCGCGGACTTTACAAGAAACGCTGCGACCATTTTTATCCTTCCACAGAACTGCTTATGAAAGCACGTAAGGCCGACATTCCCGTGTTGGTCAGCAGCGACGCCCACCAAGCGGAAGAGTTGATGCTTTTCGTACCCGAGGCTTTGGAGGAATTGCAGCGTTGCGGTTTCGACCACACCGCGTGGTTTGATGTCAACAAAGGTCGGTTTGTGTATTAGCCTTTGCCTATTGAACCTTGAACTTTGATTATTTACTATGTACTATACCATAAACCACTACCTTCTAACCCTCTAACCCTCTAACCCTCTAACCTTCTAACCCTCTAACCCTCTAACCTCCTAACCTTTAATCGTTAACCATTAACCATTAACCGTTAACCTTTTTTTGTACTTTTGCCGTTCAAAATATAATCAAAATGGAAAACAAGGCTGGACAATTTTTGGAGCGATACCGTGAGATTGAAGAGTGGGTAATCAATAATCTGAATATCACGGAGATGAAGGATTTGGAGATGATGCCTCAGTATAAAAGCATCCGCAGCAATTTGGCGTTTTGCCGTTTGTTGCGTAACCTTCTATCGCACTATGATTGGTCTAAGGCGGGTAACGACATGGTCATCGTTACGGATCAGGCGGTACGGCAAGTCAACAATCTCTATTATTCGCTTAACCCGGTGACGCTGATGCGTGTGGCGGTCCGGGCGGGGCAGATATTCGCGCCTGCGCTGACAGATTCGGTGCTTGCTGCCGTTCAAGTAATGCAGCGCAACGACTACTCCTATATTCCCATTGTGGAGAACCATCGGATTGTCGGGGTGTTCAGTACCAAAACCCTTATGAGAATTGTTGCGGAAAATGGATCCAATATGCTTTCTGAAACGCTGAAATTCAAAGATATAACAGATTTTATCCAATTGATGGACGAACCGGCAGCACATTACGGCTTTATTGATCCGAACACAACAGTGGAAGATGTCAGTCTCAAATTCCAACGTTCCAAAACACGCAAGGTGCGTTTGGATATGCTGTTCATCACCGACAATGGCCGCTCCGACGGCCTGTTGCAGGGCATGGTCACCCCGGTGGACCTTTTGTAGTTAGCAGTTTGTAGTTTGGGTCGCTACTCCTCCCAATCTGCGTAGGAGGTATCTGTTTCCCGCAATCGGACGCGGGTAAGCTTCACTCTTTCAGGAAGTTTTGCTTTAAGTTTCTCGGCAATGAAATTCAACAGGTTTTCCGTTGTCGGTTGAAAATCCACGGTGACAATTTTCCCGTAATGCTGTTTCAGGACCTCAATAAGTCGTTTGTCTGTTTTGTCATTGAGTACCAAAGCATGGTCGAAAAGAGATATAACCTCTTCATTGACAAGTTTTTTCAAATCTCCAAAATCCATCACCATGCCGTTTTTAGGAGAGTTCTCGTCGTGTAGCGGTTGCCCCGCTAACGTGATGTCCATTTTGTAGGAATGGCCATGGATATTGCGGCACAGCCCGTCATAGTTGCGCAGCGCGTGCGCCATTTCAAAGGAAAATTGTTTAGTTATCTTGATGATACTCATTGTTTTACAATTTTAAATGTATGAATGCTATGATTGGAAGAGATTTTCATCAAATAAAAACCTTTTGCTAAAGAGGAAATGTCCAAGGTGATGAAATCAGAATCTTCGTTTTTTGTGGATATAAGAAGTTTTCCCGTCAGGTCAGTCAATTCAATATTAGCTTGATAGGGTTTATTATCAACAGATTGAATATTAACAAAATCGTTTGCAGGGTTGGGAAATATCGTCCAGGGAGAGGGGAATGGGTGATCCAAAATAGTGACTTGAAAGGCACTGTTGGTGTCATTGCCGAAGATTTTCTCAGCGAGTTCTGGATGGTCGATGAACGGGTTGCGGTTGTGCTGGAGTTGCCAGACAGCATTATTTCGGTCTATTTCCTTCTTGCTCACCGGATCCATGGCTGCCCATTGGAGTAGCAGTTGTTTCGACCACGGTTTGAGGTTGCCACCGGAAAAGTTGGACTGGGTTTCCACGCCAAGGTTCTTGTCCATATAGCAAACTGCCATATAGAAATAGATGCGGGCGAAATCGCCTTTGAAACTGTCGATGGGCTCGAACACCTGCCCTGAATAGCCAGAGATATTGGAGGTGCCCACTTTGCTGCCGTTGGTACTGGTCCATGTTGCGCTTGTCACCTTGCCAAAGGGCAGGTTGCTGCGTTTGGAGTTGACGTAACCGTCGGTGGGGACGAGGTGGAAGAGGTCGGAGTACATCGGGGCTACGCTGCCTCCGAACCAGCTTTTTGGCACTGAGTGCTCGCGGTTGTAACAGTCGCCCTCGCCCGAGTAGTTTCCACACTGGTCACTGCCGAAGGTGAAGTAATAGGCGGGCGTGTTGCCAGGTCGGTCTGAGTACATGTCCCACACTTTGCCATTGTCCGGACGTTTGTCGGTCGTGTAAAACGATTGCCATAAATTGTTATAAGACAACGTGGTATGGTTTTTGATGATGTTGTGCAAAGCTACCCGTAAAGCGTAACCGCTTTTGTTCTCGGCAGCGGCGTAATATCCAGCGGGCGCCTGGGCGAAGGCGATGGTTGCGATAAACAAGCAGAGGAATAGGAATGCCATACGTCGAGATGCACGGTCCTGCGTCTCTGCGGGAAAACGGGTATTTTTTATCTTACACATGCGTAATCTTATAAATCATTTCTTTGAGGAGCTCGGCATTGTCGTTGTTGGCGTCCACGCCTTTGCATTTCATGTCGTATTCCCGTAAAATGGATATGATTCTGGTTAGCTGGGCCAAGGAATGGTTGTTGGCGAAACCCACGTTGCGGGCGATGATATTGTTGTACGTCGTCCCGTACAGGAGTTTCATGGATTCTTGGTTTTTCTCGGGCAGGAGATGGTAACGGATCATTTTGTTGTAGAAGTTGAACAGCATCAGGATGGTTTTGACGTTCGGGTTCTCTTTTTGGTGCAGGGTGAAGTTGAGCATGATGCTGTATGCTTTCGGGATGTTGCGGCTGCCTAATGCGTCTTGAAGTTCGAAAATATTGTATTCTTTGCTGATTCCGATGTATTTTTCGACAATGTCAGGAGTGATTTCGCTACCGGGAGGCAGCACCACCTGAATCTTTTGGAATTCGGTGAAGATGCGGGAAAGGTCGTTGCCGATGTGTTCGCCCAAGACGGCGGCGGTCTGCGGGTTCAGCTTGTAGTGAAACGTCTGTTCTGCCAGATCTTGGATCCAGGCGTTGAGGTTCCAGTCTTTCACGCCCTCGGAATGGAAAACCACACCGTGGGATGCGAAGGCTTTCGTTTGTGCAGCCTTGAGCGTTCCATATTTGTAGCATACGATGAAGATGGTCTGCGGACTCGGGTTCTGAACGTAAGCGTCTAACGACTCGAAATGTTTCAAGTCTTTGGCCTCTTTGAGGATGACCACTCGGTAAGGACTGCCGAAGGGAAACTGCTTGGCGTTGGCAATCACCATATCCACGTCCGTGTCCCTGCCGTAAAGAACCGACTGATTGAAATCGCGCTCTTCCGGTTCGAGAATTCCTTCCTCAAACATTTTGCAGAGCTGGTCGATGAAAAAAGGCTCTTCCCCATGCAACAGATAGACGGGCGCGAACTTTTTCTGGTTGATTTGCGCCACTATGTCCTCGTAACGGGCTGACTTTGCCGAACTTTCCTTTTTTGCCATAGTAGATTTTCTAATCTGCCTCTCCTTTAAAAATAATGTTCCGCCACCTGGAAGATCACCTTTTCGTCAGGCTCATACAAGCCGCGGTCGTTGGTTAGGATGAAATCAGCAATATTGTGATGGCGGTAACCCTCTGGAATTTTGTTTGGACTGTCAAGGACAATATCAAAAGTTTCCGGATGTATTCCTACCTCCAGATCTGTGGCATAGCTGGTGAAATGATGTAAAAAATCATCAATCCTTTCCACTAAGGCATTGCCGAGGGCAGCGGCCGTTTCAATTTTTTGGTTGTTCATATTCTTTTTTTTAAGGCTGCAAAGATAATATTTTTCAGAGCATGTTTGTTCCTTGAAAAATCCTCCTTCCTGAAAACACACAGCCTCTAATCAAATGCTATTTCGGCAACATCTCCCTAAATGATTTTTTGAAGGAGCGCGACAATTCAAAATTGGCATTTCCAGCCACCATAACCTGGTTCTTGATCACACCGGTGACTTTGTCCATGTTCACAACCACAGACCTGTTGATTTTCTGAAAAATGGATTTTGGAAATTTGGAATGGAACATTTTCAAATTACTGCGAAAATATTTTTTCGAACCATCTTCAAAGCAAACGCAAACTTGGTTTCCTATCTTTTTGATGAACAAAACATTGTCGAATACAATTCGAATGGATTCCTCGTTGCGCGTGCCCATGATGAACACGGATTTCAAAGCGTGGTCTGCCATACTATAGGAAACATTCTCTTCCTCCACTTTTTGCAAAATCCGTTGGTCCACTTTGTTGTAAGTGCTGTAAATGTTCAAGATCTTCCCCATGATGCTGTTCAGTTCCCTTTCGGTGTAAGGTGAATAAAAAACTTCAAAAAAGCCCATTTTGAGGAATTGCTTCACCCTTTTGGTGTTGATTGCGTCACAAAGGCCTACGATAAAGGGCGGTTTTCTGACATCGTGAAGTATGTCTGCATACTCCATGTCCAGGAAAAAAATAGTTGGACGATGTTTGTTCAAATACTCGATAGCTTCTGCCGTGTGATGACAGATCAAGGCTATGTTCAATGAGTAAAACTTTGACAGTAAGTCTTTTAATACCGTTACCTTTGATTCATCGTGACTCAATATGATCACTTCAAAATTTTTGTCTAATGCCATAGTATATTGAATTATGTGTAAAAATAATAAATTATTTTATATCAAAAGAAAAAAAGATTAAAAAAGTGATGTTTTAACAGAGTATTTGCACTTATTGTCGCATAAGGTCATCAAAATATGCAGATAAGTGACAAATAAATGCAATATGCAATTATTGCAACGGAAAAGACAATCTTTGTGATGCAATATCCATTTTTGTGCCTTTTTTTGCAAGAATAAGTGTTGAATGTGCAGTATTGTGTTCATTTATGTGTTTATCGTTCAGTTGTCCTGTCTAATAATAGTGCTTCCTCAAAAGTTGCTCTTCCTCAAAGAGGATGTTCCGAAGCGAATCCAGTTGTGTTAAGGAATACGAGGATAACGGACGGTCCGGCGATAGCCAAATCGGATATTTTTCCGGTAGCCAAAGATGGACGTTATCGCAAATCGACTGCTCTTCACTTGTGGCCTTTTGTTTCTGTTTTTGCCGAGCATATTGCAGAATCCGCAATCCGTCGGCCTTTTGATGGAAGGCTTTCACAAAATGTGAAAAATCAGACACGTTTTGGCGGATATCAGTCCATATATCCCTCTTTTTTATGTCTTTTTGCAAGAAAAGCAAAAAATCATTGTTTGTAATGGAAAATGTCCCGTCGTATAATTCTTGCAAATGGGAATATGCCTGAAATATGGATTCAAAACAGTTGTGGTGATATAGGGGATAGCTGTCCCAACCCCCTTTGGCCCCCAAAGACATGGCAGGTCCGGTTCCAAATGGTACGCGGTTGGAATAACGGTTGGCGGGTCGTACAAGTTCAGAGTTAAAAAGACTTAAACCGCCCATTTTGCAGAATTTTTGGACAAGGTAGAAATCCTCACCACTTTGAAGTGGGGTGATGTTTCCGATTTTCCGTAATGCGCCAGCCTTCATGGCGATGGCGGAGCCCAGCGCTGTAAAACCGTATGGACTTTTGATTTTCAGCAGGTTGATGGCGTAGTTGCGCATATAAATCTCATAGCGGAGCATAGCCTTGCTTTGTGTTTCATCGTTGGGAAGCACATCGTGGTAGTACGGGACTGCGATAGCGTTCATCGATGAATGAGCGGTGAAGTTTTCCGCAATCGATTGAATATAATCCGCGCCCACATAGGTGTCGGCATCCAGACTGACAATAACATCCTCTTCTTCAGAAACATTTAAAATATTGGAAAACAATATTTTACGCGCATATCCAACCCCGGATTTCCCCACAGGCCAACCTTTTCCCGGTGAGGAATAATCCAACACATGTAGCGTTAAAAAATCAAAATTCTGCAGATAATCCAGCAGTTGTTTGTTATGGTCGCATATATGAACCTTAGTGGAATCATACCAATAGCTATCAGGTTGATTCACACATACATAGACTTCAAAAGGAAAACGGGTCTTCTGACGGGCAAGCGCATTCAATGTGACGGGCAAGTAATCCAGCTCGTCCATCGCGGGAATGGCAACCCTGACCGTCAGCATCTACTTGACTGTAATGATCACGTCGCGGGTGCGGGCGGGTTGGCTTACATCGCCGCGCGCATATACGAAGTGCAGGGTCTGGGTACCTTTTTCCAGCGCTTCGAATTTCCAGAAGCGGTGGCTGGAGGCGCCAACCATGCCTTTCGGAGCGTCGCTCGTGTAACGGTCACCGACGCTTTTCACAATGTTGATATCATCTTCGTTGATCAGCTGCCACCAAAATCCGGTGGAAGCGTTCGTGATAAACTCAATCTCGCATGACTGACCCTTTTTAAGTTCCACCTCGTTGATATCCGTGTTGACGTTGACCAACTTTTTCTGAGCTTGGCATCCCCAAAGCAGACAAATTATCGCGCTAAAATAGATGACTTTTTTCATTTTTCCGTTATTAAAGTGCAAAAATACAATTTTTACGTATAGATGGCCAAACCACAGGAAAATTTAATTCAACAAGACCAACCTGTTGAAAATAAGGGATGTATTTATAGCTTGAAATATGAAAAAACTTTTTACCAAATTTGTTGAAAAAAATACACTAAAAAAGGAAACCATACGTTAATATTTGCTATTTTTGCAAAAAATAAAGATTTATGAAAGCCAAGGTGATTGAGGTACTCAATTCGATTTATGACCCGGAAATACCTGTTAACATTTGGGAGTTGGGGTTTATTTACAAATTGGAAATCAACGCGAACAATGATGTTTACATTCTGATGACGCTGACCGCGCCCAACTGTCCGGTGGCGGAAAGCCTTCCCATGGAAGTGCAGACCCGCGTCTCGATGATTCCCGGGGTGAACAAAGTGGTGGTGGATGTGACATTCGATCCGCCTTGGACAATGGACCGGATGACTGAGGCCGCCAGAATGGAATTGGGCTTGCTCTAATATTTAGAATTAATTATCACATAATCAAATATTTACGAATGGAAAATAAAGACCGTTACAACGCTTTCAGTCTGTTGCAGTTTATGTGGAAATGGCGGAAATGGCTGCTCATTGTTTGTGTGGCCACTTTCTTTGTTTCGGCGGTGTGTTCCTTTTTGGTCCGTCCGCGATTTAAGTCCACGGCGATACTCTATGCGCCTCGCACCAGTTCTGTATCGAAAATTTTGTTGAATGAACAGAATTATAATGAACGACTGGAAGTCAAGGCATTGGCTACAATGGATGAGACAGAGCAGATGCTCCCCTTTCTGAATGCCACATCGATTAAAGATTCGTTGATTGAAAAATACAAATTGGCAGAATATTATGACATCGATTTAAACAAAAAGGGTGGTAAAACGAAACTCTATAAGACCATTACGAACAATATGACGGTCAAGCGGACCGAGTACGGTGCAATTACCGTTTCCTTGAGCGACTGGGACCCGCAGCGCGCATACGATATGACCGTCGATGTGGTGCGCTGGCTGGACACCATCAAGAACAGGGTGGAACTTGAACGTACGAAAGCCGCGTATCAAATTCTCCAAAACCAGTTGGATTCTGTTGAACTTGAGATTGCCAAGGTTAACGATTCCATTGAGGAAATCATGAAACATGGCGTTTTTGATGTGAAATTGCAGAGTGAACGTCTCACACAACAATATGCCATTGCGGCAGCGCAAGGCAATGCCGCTGCCATGCAGCGTATCCGGAAAGAGCAGGACACCATTGCCAAATATGGCGCAAAGCTGACCACTTACCAGGATTTGGAATACAATTTCAGCAAATATCATGCATTGTGCAAGGAAAAAATGCTGGATGCCAAAATGGATATGACTACTATCATGCCGGTCAAATTTGTCATAGACAATCCTGTTCTTGCCGACAAGAAGTACTATCCTAAGAAATCCCTTATCGTTGTCATTTCCACCCTGTGCGCTTTCGTTTTGGCGATGGTGGTGCTTTTAATGATAGAAAGAATTGAAAACCAGCCTAATAGAAAAGATACAGCAGCAGACGCGTAAGATCACTAAGCGGCAGATTGTCGCTTTTTTGGTCGCGATGGCGCTTGTGTTGGCCAATGGTTATTCTATAATCAGAGAAATGCCTGTCATTCAACTGGTTACAATAGCCATTGTGGGATTGTATCTTATATTTTTTCACTCCGACTGGGTTATGTATTTGGTGGCGTTTACCACGCCCTTGTCCGTCATTATCAGCAGTAAAAACATTCATCTCGGGCTTTCGCTTCCTTCAGAGGCTCTAATGATAGCGTTGACGATGGTGTTTTTTGCGCGCATACTCTACGACTGGCACCTTAATCGCGCTCTCCTGAAACATCCTATTTCTATTGCACTATACATCTATCTCGGCTGGATGCTTGTCACCTGTCTGACCAGCGTGCGTCCTGTGATTTCGTTGAAGTTTTTCCTGTCGAAGCTGTGGTTCATAACGGCCTGCTATTGGTTTTTCATCCAGATGGCGGAGGACGACTTGAAAAATGTTGTACGTTATTTCAACTGCTATGCGGTCGGGTTGGTCATCATTGTGGCGATAACCACCTACAAGCACGCGCTCAGCGGTTTCGACAAACATTTCGCCCACTGGGTCATGACTCCTTTCTATAACGACCACACCGCATACGGGGCGGCCCTTGCTTTCATGTTGCCAATTACGGTAGGTTTCTTTTTCCTGCCGGGCAACAAAGTGTGGCAGAAGGTGTTTTACGCGGTTCTCACCGTTATTTTTTTGATGGCTTTTTATTTGTCGTTCAGTCGTGCAGCCTGGATAAGTTTGGTGGTGGCAGTCGGAGTGTATGTAATCCTTAAGCTCCGCATCAAGCTGTCGTGGCTGGTGGCGGGCGGTCTGCTTTTCGGCACTTTGCTCTATTTCTATGCCGATGACATTCTCTACAAGATGAGTCGCAACAGCCAGGAATCTTCCGAAAATTTCATGGAACATATCCAATCCATGTCGAACATCACCACGGATGCATCCAATATGGAGCGTATCAACCGGTGGAATTCCGCGTTCGGTATGATTCGTGAAAAACCTGTATTCGGTTGGGGTCCAGGTACTTATCAATTTGAGTACGCTCCCTTCCAGCACGGTTATTATCGGACTATCATCTCAACCGATTTCGGAGATGGCGGCAACGCTCACAGCGAATATATCGGACCATGTGCAGAAAGTGGAATTCCCGGAATGCTCACTGTTTTCGTGATTGTTTTCGTGTTTCTCTACTATGGGATCAGGACATATATTTATGCTGATGATAAAACACTGAAAATCTTGTCGTTATGTATGACAATATCTCTTGTTTCCTATTACGTACATGGCGTTTTCAACAATTTTTTGGACACTGACAAACTTTCCGCCCTTGTATGGAGTGCTATGGCGGTCATCACAGTTTGTGATTTGAATAGAAGCAAAGGGATTGCTTATTCCCCACGTTCTGAAGCGGTTGCTTCGTTGAAGCAGTGACGGCAAAGCGGTTCGTAAGCATCTTTTTCGCCCAGGAGAACCTGTTGTTCATTGGCCACAATGCGATGTGAGAAGTGGGCGAGGTCGCCGCAACGGGTACAGATGGCGTGTTGTTTGCTCACATATTCGGCCACCGCCATGAGTTTGGGCATCGGGCCGAATGGAACGCCTCGGAAATCCATATCCAAACCACTGACAATTACGCGAATGCCGACATTGGCCAGTTGGTTGCATACATCCACAATGCCGTCGTCAAAAAATTGCACCTCATCGATAGCTACCACCTGAACGTCGTTCATGTTAACGTATAAAAGTATTTCGGAGGAATTGTTGACAGGGGTTGACAGGCGTGAGTTCTCATTATGCGATACCACTTCTGTTTCATCGTATCGAGTGTCTATCGCTGGTTTGAACAGTTCTATTTTCTGATTTGCGAATTCCGCACGACGGATACGACGGAGCAACTCCTCCGTTTTTCCGGAGAACATGGATCCGCATATCACTTCTATCCATCCTTTTTTATGATTTCGGCTTGCTTTATTTTCTAAAAACATTTCCCTCCAAACTATGTATAAATTTAGTATTTTTGTGCGCTTTTTTCGAGCGCAAAATTAATATAAAAACCGTTAATCTGATATAGAAAATTCAAAAAAATGAACGACGCCTACCAACAATTTTCGAAAATGTTAGATAATTGGTTATCTGACAGTACAAAAGAAATCAAAATGGCTCTCATTGAGAAAGAGATTCTGTTGGACAAAATGAGAAAGCTGTATGTCCAAATCTCGGATATGGAAACGGAGGAGCGTGAAGTGCGACTGCCGGAAACGGCTCCGGTTGCAACCCCATCGGAAGTTGAGTCCAAGAAACAATACACGCAGGCGAAGACATTGGAGGAAGACGTGGAATTGTTTTTCGACACTGAACATGAGAGCTATAAGGCTGTAGAACAGGAACTCAAAAGCATAGCTGAGGAAATCAGCGAAGCACAGGAGTCTTCAAAAAATGCAAAACCTGAACTTGAGAAAAAAGAGGAGGCTGTTCCCGAAACAGACATTTTCGACAAGATTGAGCAGACCGAGGAGAAGAAGGTTAAGGACGACGGTTCTTTGGAAGATAATGCACAAGAATTGTTTGTCGAACCGGACATTGAGATCACAGTACAGTCGGAGCCGGAAGGAACGGCCCACGAGGAGGACGACATCTTGCAGTTCCTGCCTCAGAAGAATGCTCCTGAGGTGCCCGTTGTCCAAAAGGCCGTGCCGGAAACCCCAAAGCCAGTAGAACAGCCGAAAGCACAGGAACCGGTTGTGCAACCGCAAATATCTAAACAAGAGGCAGTTAACCGGCCCGTCAAGGCAGAGAAACAAATGCCGACCGCGCCAGTGGAGACTCCAGTACAAAAGCCGCAGCAAAAATCCCTCAATGATCTTTTCAATGAACAGCGTGAGGACCATTCTATCAGCAGTCAGTATCAGCGTGCCAAAGTCGGGGATTTGACCAAGGCGATTTCTATCAACGATAAATTCATCTATATCAAGGAGTTATTCCACAACCGTGGAGAGGATTTCAGTGCGTCGATTCGACTTCTCAACGAATGCCACAACATGGAAGAGGCTTTCAACTGTCTCGATGAGCTGAAAAAGAAGTATTACTGGGACTCTAAGTCTGATGCGTATCTTTCCTTCTGCGATCTATTGAGAAGGAAGTTCTCCTAAGAGTTGACACAAACGAAAAGCCTGCGAGTAGAACGATCCGCAGGCTTTTTTGTTACCGTTTCACAATCTTCCGGTGATATTCTTTCCAGTCCGTGTCCTTCACTCGCAACACGTACACGCCCGCAGGGACGGATTCCTACGATTTAAGGTTATCAGAAACAATATTCCACCCCTAAAATAACACCGCCTGAAAAACGATGATCCGGCAGAAGGCTGTGCTGTTCGCTCGGAAAATGTGTTGGAGTTGGTTCATATTGGTTAAGTATGGCTTTCACACCGAAAAAAGGCAACAGGCTTAAAACACAATGTTCAGATATGTTGCAAGTTGCATTCAATCCCAACCGATATGTAAGTCCATTCACGGCTTCTTTAGGGATATTTCCCCGTGTTTCAATGGTTTTCATCTGACGATATCCCTGCTTAAACGTTATGTTACAGCATAATTTGTTGTATTCCAATTCGTTATATATTTTCAAACGAAACTTTCCCAGTTGCCAGCATTGGATACTGACACCAAAAGGAACATTGAGGAAGTGCATCTGATGAATAATTTGAAATGTCTCTTCTTGGAACCCGACACTCGTTATTTGTGACTCTTTATGGGAACATGTTTTATAGGAATAACCTATGCCCAATGAAAGGTCAGCGATACCGGCATGCATGACTCCCAGTCCGGCCACCCCAAAAGTGGAACCGCAATTGGCGCGACTTACAAAATCGGCTTGTCCGCTGCATCGAATTACGACTCCGAACCTGTCCTGGGAAAACGCCGGTGTGGAAAACAACAATAGGCCTAAAGCGATAAAGCAATGTTTCATCTTGATAATATTACTTTTTCTCACTATGACCAGTCCCAAAAATAAATATTTCTTTTTCATGGCTCACTTTTTTAAGAACTTCTTCGCCACTTTCCTCTTCCCGTCCG
>JBGUPL010000052.1:0-7833 GCA_045130275.1 Bacteroidales bacterium | reverse complement strand
CTGTTAGCTGTTGGCTGTTGGCTGTTGGCTGTTAGCTGTTGGCTGTTGGCTGTTGGCTGTTAGCTGTTGGCTGTTGGCTGTTAGCTGTTCACTGGCGAGAAATTGTTGACGTTGAACAGGGACTATGACTATGACTTTCGCGAACACTTTAACCTTTAACCTTTAACCTTTAACCGTTCGAATCATGCTCAGCAAGAACCGCATATCCCAAATCCGTAAGCTGCACGCCAAGAAGTTCCGCGACGAGAGCGGGCTATTTTTGGTGGAAGGATACAAATGCGTGGAGATGCTGTGTGCTTCCGACTTCAGGGTGGAGGAAATTTTCGCGACAGAGGCGGCTTTGCGTGAAAACCGTTGGTTGCAAGGTCGCGAGGTGACTATAGCGTCCGCTGAGGAGATGTCGCGCATCAGCACGATGCAGACCTCACCGGAGCTTTTGGCCATCGCGCAGCAGCAACGCGCATCATTGGAAATACCTGAAAACCAGCCGATTATCGTTCTCGACCATATCTCGGACCCCGGGAACCTCGGCACCATCATCCGCACCGCCGACTGGTTCGACATCCGGCACATCGTTTGTTCCCCCGACTGCGTGGAATTCTACAATCCGAAAACCATCCAAGCCACTATGGGCTCTTTCGCGCACGTACAGGTGCACCGGCAGCCGCTGGTCCCGTTTCTTCAGCGCGAGAGCTCCCGCCGCCGCATCCTCGGCACCTTCCTGGACGGCGAAAGCATCCGCGGGTTCTCCTTCCGGCCATCTGACATCGTAGTCATCGGCAACGAATCGAACGGCATCTCCCCGGAAGTCACCGCCACGGTCACACAGCGCATCACTATCCCGTCGCCCACACAGGGCCGCGCCACCGCAGAATCGCTCAACGCCGCCATCGCCGCCGCCGTGGTAATGTCCCTGTGGCGCTGCTGATCTTTTCCCATCAGAGAAATTCTGTACAAAAACCATTTCCTGCACAAAAATTGTTTTTTTTCAACAATTTTTGTATCTTTGCCAGTTTTTTACAAAGACATTATTCCTATGTTCGCCAAGACTAAGAACTATTTCCTACATAAGCGCATCAATGCGAGAAAACCTGACAAAATCAGGGAAATCTGCTCGTTGGACCGGGCCGAGACCATCGGAATTCTCTGCGAAATCACCGATGAGGACTCCTACAAGGCTATTTTCCGGATTTTCACCCAACTGCAGCAAAACAGCAAAGTGGTGCACCTCATCGGCTACATCGATGAGAAATTCGTCCCCTTCTACTGTCTGCAGCAACTTTCCGCCGACTATTTCTGCCAAAAACAACTCACCTGGTGCGGAGAACCCAACATGGTACAAGTCCAGGACTTCATCCAACGCGATTTCGACATCCTCTTAGACTTCAACTACCGCTACCACGCCCCGATCGAAACAATTTTGTCCACCGCACACTCGAAGTTCATCATCGGCAGCTGTGCCGACTACCGCGAGCTATACGACCTCTTCATCCAGACGGAGAATGGCAATTACAACCAATTCCTCTCCTCCACGTTCAGCTACACCCAAAAACTTGCCGGCAAATGAAATCCAACATCCAACAGTGTTTCAAAGGTTTGGGCGTCGCCTTAATCACGCCTTTCAAGGAGGACGGCCAGATCGACTTCACCCGATTGGCGGAGCTGGTCGAGCGTGTGATCGCGAACGGGGTTGACTACCTGCTCGCCCTGGGCACCACCAGCGAATACCCTACCCTCTCGCCTGACGAAAAGGACGACGTGTTGCGCTGCATTTTGGAAACCAACGCCAAGCGGCTGCCTGTGATGGTCGGCCTTGGCGGTCCCAACACCCACTTCATGATCCGGAAGCTCGAGCACCTGGCGCCGTTCGACGTGGATGCCATCCTGACGGTGACGCCATACTACAACAAGCCGTCGCAGGCGGGTTTGGTCGCCCATTACAAGACCTTCGCCGCCGCCACCGAGATGCCGGTGTTCCTCTACAATGTTCCTGGCCGTACCTCCTGCAACTTGGAGTTGGAGACCACCCTTCGCATCGCTGAAGAATGTCCCAACGTGGTCGGTATCAAGGAGGCTTCCGGGAAGATGAAACAAATCCTGCAGTTGATCGCCAAGCGTCCGGAAGGCTTCATGGTCATTTCCGGTGACGATTTGCTCACCCTCCCGCTCATGGCCGCCGGCGCCGACGGTCTAATCTCCGTGATGGCCAACGCTTTCCCGACGAAAGTGGCCGGCATGGTACACCATATCCTGCATCAGGAGCTGGAGGAGGCTCGCAAGATCCACCAGCAGTTGGTGCCGCTCACCGTGGACTGCTTCAAAGAGGGAAGCCCCGCCGGCGTGAAAGCCATCATGTCCGCCATGGGCTTCATCGACAATGCATTACGGTTGCCTTTAGTTCCGGTTTCAGAGAAGCTGCAGGAGGAAATCACCCGATTGCTGGCTGCTGGCTGTTAGCCGCTGGCTATTGGCTGTTAGCTGTTAGCTGTTGGCTGTTGTTTAGCTCTTTCTGCGAAAATATGCAAAATATAAAATTTATTTTAACAAAATATTGTTAAAATATTTTGACTTAAAAGCATAATCCACTGTTTTTCAGTAAGAAAAAAAATGAAGAAAAATCTTGACAAACGAGATTTTTTGTTGTATCTTTGCCGTGATAAACAATTATTGAAACTATGGGAATAGAAACTATTATCACGACCATCATAGGGTTAGCCGGCATGAGCTGGATCATCGTCGAACTCTTGAAACTATCCAAAAGCGTCGGGCGCATTGAAGGACGACTCGACAAAGTGGAATTGCGGCTCGACAATGTGGACAAAAGGCTCGACAACATGGACAAAAAGTTCGACAACATAGACAAAAGGTTCGAGGCACTTCCTTGCAGCATCCACCTTGCCAGTATTACCGAACTGCAAATGAATTTGCTGGAGATAAAGACATTCCTCAAAACCAGATTCCCCTCGGCAAAGGCCATATCTTCCGGGAAGAACAGCCCGACGGAGTTGAATGAATATGGACTGAAGATTTTTGCGGACATGGGAGGGGACGATTTCCTGCGCCAACACGGTGACTATTTTCTGCAAGAAATGGAATTATTGAACCCCAAAACGGCTCTTGATGTGGAAAATGTCGCTGTCAATGTGTTGCTACTCGCCACCGGCAACGATATGTTCAATCAAATCAAGGTCAAGGTGTATCATTATCCGTCCATGGACATCATTAACCGCTGCGGGCAAACCGAAAGATACGATGTTTCCCTTGATGATGTCTGTTTCGCCCTCAGTCTCAAATTGCGCGACAAATATTTGGAAACGCACCCGTCAGTGATGGTATAGAGCTGTTTGCAATCCGATTAACGGCCCACGGAGTGCATTTAAGCGGTCCCTTATCACTTAAAAACGGGTTCAAAAAACTTGTTGCGTTTACACATACTTCCCATTTTTTCTTCCATAAAATAAACAACAGATAAAAAAATCGGTCAAATCCAATAAAATCGTATCTTTGCCGTTTAATTAAAAAATTGGAGAAATGAAAAAAATCATTGTTTTAGGCATTCTGTTTTTGGGTTCTGTCCTGGTTTTTTCGGCTTGCGACACGCAGCACCGTTGCGCCGCCTACGGCCACTATTCCTACAATATGCCGGCTGACGTCCCTGAGAACAACATGAACTAACCCCTCCTTCCCATGTGGAAAACGGGCGTTTTTCGGCCTTGTCACAAGAAAGCGCTGCTGACCTTGTTGTTGGCGGCCGCTTTCGTGTTGTCTTACGCCCAAAATGTCGGGGAGTATTACCATGATGTAACCTACAAGGAGTGGAACCTCCAGATTTTCGCGCACACCGCGGGTCTTGGCGCAGGGTTCCAGCACGGCCTCACCCCCGACCTCTACAACAAGCATTTCTGGGAGGTTCAGTTCATGACCAACAAGCACCCGAAGTCGGTGCGTTCCATCAACGCCTTCTATGAGAATGTGCGCCCGATCCGCTACGGCCAGCTCTACACGCTGTTCTTCCTGCAGGGCGGCTACGGCTACCAGCGCACCCTGCACCTGAAGCCCTACTGGGGCGGCGTGCAGATCCGATACACCCTGTCCGCCGGTCCGGCCCTCGGCATCGGCATCCCCAACTACGTGGAGGTGCTCAACTACAACACAGGCTTCTCCGAGATCGTGCGCTACGATCCCGAGAAGCACAACCTCAACAACATCCTCGGCGGCGCCCGGGTATTCTCGGGCATCATGCAGACGATCTTCCGGCCGGGGTTCTACGGCAAGACCGGCCTCGTCTTCGACTTCGCCAAAAGCGACTACAAACTCAACGCCTTGGAGATCGGCATACAGGTGCAGATGGTCTTCCCCTTCATCCAACAGATGGCCTTCAATCCCGCCAAGAAAGTTTACCTCACTGGCTATCTGACCTACAATTTCGGCAAAAAGAAAGGAAGAAGCCGGTAATTTTGATTCATATTAAAAATCATTTATTATATTTGGCACGTCTCCGTAAATGCTACAACAGACAGATAGAATTATGAAAAAATACATTATAATCGCCCTTTTAGTCCCGATTTTCGGGCTTTTCACGCGCCTATCCGCGCAAAACGACTTTGAAATCGTCAAGAACGTCGACATCTTCATCAGCGTGCTGAACGAACTGAACGAGAAGTACGCCGATGAAATCTCCCCCGGCGAACTCACCCAAACCGCCATCAAGGCCATGCTGCTGAGCCTCGACCCCTACACCGTCTATTACAACGAAGGGGAAATCGAGACCTACCGCATGATGAACGCCGGCGAGTCGGGCGACGTGGATGTCACCTTGAAAGTCATCGACCATCAACCGGTCATCGTGGACATGGTGGGCGAAGGCCCTTCGGCGAAAGCCGGTCTGCGCGTCGGCGACCGCATCCTGAAAATCAACGGACAGACATCGGAAAACCGCGACATCGACGCCCTCATCCTCGCCATGCGCGGACAACCCGGCAGCACCTACACGGTGGATGTCTTCCGTCCGACCGACAACAAAGATCTGAATTTCAAGGTGAAACGGGAGAAGGTGAAACAACCCAACATCCCCTACTCCGGCATCCTCGGCAACAAAGTTGGCTACATCAAGCTCAACCAGTTCCTCGAAAACGCCGGCAATGAGGTTTTCGACGCCTACAAGAAACTCAAGGACCAGGGAATGGAATACCTCATCCTCGACCTGCGTGACAACGGCGGCGGTCTCCTGGGAGAAGCCGTCAACATCATCGACATCTTCGTGGGAAAAGACGTCACCGTGGTGGAAACCAAAGGTAAGATTGAGGAGATGAACCGCTTATACAAGACACGGAACGATGCTGCCGACCCTGACATCCCCATCGTGGTGCTGGTCAACGAGCACAGCGCCTCCGCCTCGGAAATTGTCTCCGGCACGCTGCAGGACCTCGACCGTGCCGTCATCGTGGGCAAAAAATCCTTCGGAAAAGGACTGGTGCAGAAAGTTTATTCCATGGACTACAACACCAGCATGAAGGTCACCGTGTCGAAATACTACATCCCCAGCGGCCGCTGCGTGCAAAACATCGAGTATTTCGACCGCGACACCACCAAGGGCGGCTACAAGATCCCGGATTCGCTGGCCGTCGCCTACAAGACGAAAAACGGCCGAACCGTCTATGACAAGGGCGGTGTGGAACCTGACGTGCCCGTGGCCGACGAAACTGTCCCCGACATCCTGACCGCCCTCATCGAGGAACAGGCCATCTTCGACTTCGCCAACGACTACCGCGCCAAACACGAGACCATCGCTGAGGCGGAGAAATTCGTTGTCGATGACAAAATCTACAACGAGTTCCTGCAATTCCTTAAAGCCAAAAAATACGCCTGTACCACTGCATTGGAGACCAAACTCAACGAACTGAAGGAAACCGCCGAGAACGACCACTCGTTCGCGGACATCCAAAGCGCCTACAACCAGCTGAAATCACAGATCGAAAGCCTTAAAGCGCAAAGTCTGACCTCCCACAAGGCCGAAATCGAGCGTGCCCTCACGCAGGAAATCGTGTCACGCTACTACTACAGCACCGGCAAACTCGTCAACAGCCTGCACCACGACAGCTGCATCGAAGCCGCCAAAAGTGTGCTGCTGGACAAGAGCCGCTACAACGCTATCCTGTCTCCGAAGAAATAGGAAATGCGCCGGGCCGACTTTCACCGTTCTTTCTATCTGCTCGGCACCGTCGTGCTGGCGGCAGCCATGCCGTTGTCTCACTTCCTGATGGGACTGGTCACCTTCCTGCTGCTACTCAACTGGATAGCGGAATGGAACTGGCGCGAGAAACAGTCGCTGCTGCGCCGCAACCGCCAAGGACTCTGGTTCGCCGCTTTCTACCTGGTTTATGCCATCGGCCTCATCCACGTCACCGACTGGGGCGCGGCAGGGAGCGAGATGCTAGGCAAACTGCCGTTCTTACTCTCCCCCATCGTGATTATCACCTCTAAACCACTCAATAAAAGAGAGTTAGGATATATTTTCAGTACGTTCATCCTGGCGACCTTGTTCGCCTGCTGCTGGAACTTCGCCTACGCGCAAACGCACACACTTGACAACTTACGCCAAATGTCACGTTTCATCGACCACATCCGCTTCAGTCTTTGTGTGGTGATGTCCATCGTCTTTTGTATCCACTACGCGCTCCATTTCTCAGAAAGCAAGGCAAAAATTCGTTACATTTATTTGATTATCAGTGTTTTACTGCTTATATATCTGCTATATTCGCAGACACTTTCCGGTATTCTCATCATGGCGGTGGTTGCCCTGTGTTATATCATCCATCTCATAGTAAGTCAAAAGAACAGCAAGCTCAGATGGGCTTTGGGCGGAGTATCGGTGGTCTTGTTGGCAACAGCCATCGTCTATACCCTCTACATCACATACGATTACTTCCATGTGAAAGAGCCCATATACAACCGTAACGCGCTGACCGCATCGGGAAACGCTTATACTTTCGAAGAGAATCCCATCGTGGAAAACGGATACTTCATCGGCAACTATGTGTGTGAAAAGGAGTTAGAGACTGCCTGGGCGATGCGTTCCGACTCGGCCTACGATGAGCTGACCGCTGCAACGCTAACAAGATACCTCAACTCACTCGGTCTGCGGAAAGACTCGGCTGCGGTGATGAGTCTCAGCGACAACGACATCCGTAACATAGAACATAAGACCGCCAACATCTACTACACACGGGATCACAGTCTGCGACGTGCGCTGTATGAGACCTATTTCGGGTTTTCACTATACAAAAAATACGGCGTCATCAACGAGTCTTCCTTGTTGGAGCGTGTGGAGTTATGGCGCGTGAGCTGGAGTCTGATCCGCGAGCATTGGCTGTTCGGAGTCGGCATCGGGCAACAGCGCGCCGCCCTGGATCATCAACTGGAGGTGCAGCACTCCCCTATCGCCGACAAGAAAAAACAGCGGGGCAGCCATAACCAGTACCTGACCTTCTGGCTCGCCTCCGGCATCATTCCTCTGCTCTACTTCTGCTTCCTGTTGGCCTACCCATTTGTCGCTATGCCCAAACGGATCACTTTCGTCTATTTCGCCCTCATCCTGACGTTAGCGCTTTCCATGCTGGTCGAGGACACCCTCAACGCCCAGACTGGCAGGATGCTGTTCACGGTTTTCGCGCCGCTGCTGCTCTTTTGCAGCGGCCACCGAGACAGAACACACTGATTCATTGGATGTTACTTGTCATCTATAAGCCTTAAACTCTAAACCTTAAACTCTAAACCTTAAACTCTAAACCTTAAACCCTAAACCTTAAACCCTAAACCTTAAACCCTAAACCT
>JBGUPL010000051.1:0-18650 GCA_045130275.1 Bacteroidales bacterium | reverse complement strand
CCAGCACCGCCATTTGTGGCACCCTCATTTGTAACGCCGTCATTTGTTGCACCGTCCCGCCCGTGAACGTACCCCGCCAGGGGTGCGGGGCTCGGTAGCAACGCGGAGGCACCCCCTCCCCATTTCACCCGCCAAGGCTGAAGGCAAAAACTCCCCTTCTCGTAGAAGGGGTGCCCGAAGGGCGGGGTAGTAACATAAAAGATTGGCCGAAGGCCATCCTTAATAGAGGTAAAGGCCTGATGACTTGTGTGACACCCCCTACCCCATTTCAGCCCGCCAGGGCTGAAGGCAAAAATTCCCCTTCTCGTAGAAGGGGTGCCCGAAGGGCGGGGTAGTAATATATAAAATTGGCCGACAGGCCATCCTTGTTAAAAACCATGACAGAAGCATTCAACATCAACGGAAAAATCATCCAGGGCAGGACAATCCCCGAACTGCCGCAGAACGGGAAACTGAAAGATTTTGCGCGACAAAACCGGCAAGGATATAATCTAGCCGAGGTCATGTTTTGGAAACAGGTTCACAAAAGGAAATTCCACGGGATAGATTTCAACAGGCAATACATCATCGGGAACTACATCGCTGATTTTTATGCTCGGTCCCTTGGACTTGCGGTGGAAGTTGACGGTGGCTATCACAACGGAAGGGAAGAGTATGACAGGGTCAGGGAGGCGTTCATGCGCTCATTCGGGGTTCTGACGTTCCGTACAACAGACTATGACGTCATCCACCATCCAAACGTGGTGATGCAGGAACTGGAGGGGTTCATTCTGGAGCACTACGAAGCGGTGGAATGAAACAAGGATGCCCTGCGGGCAATCTTTCTATACCACTACCCCGCCCTTCGGGCACCCCTTCTAAGAGAAGGGGAACTGGCCGTGGCCGGTTCCCTCTTCGATGAACGGTTAGCAACTGCCTGAACGTTCCTTCCTCTTCGTTTCATCGTTTCACCCGGAATTCTGCGAAAACATAAAACAAATAATTAATAATTACCTATCGTATTGTTAATCAAAAACCGCAACGCGCTGGCTCCCAGCGATAAAAAAAATTCGCAGAAACCTTGACAAACGATCTTCCCTGTTGTATCTTTGCGGGACCGCAACAACAACCACACGGTAAAAAACCGGCCACAGCACCATTCCCCTTCCCCAAGGAAGGGGAGTTCGCGCGTACCCCGCCAGGGGTGCGGGGCTCGGTAGCAACGCGGTGGCACCCCCTCCCCATTTCACCCGCCAGGGCTGAAGGCAAAAAAAAGGCAGCGGGTGACCCGCTGCCTTGCTGTTTCTTCGCACCGGAAGCTTACTGCTCCGGGGTGATCTTACGGACACAACGCACACTCATCTTGTCGCTCTTGCGAGTCATGATGGTCTGGATGTGGTCGCAGTAGTAGGAGATCATCTCGCTGTTGACCGCGCTGCCCGGTGTGGAATCGGCATTCCAGAAGTGGTAGTTGGTCATAAGCTCCTCGTAACGGTCCTTCACGCTATTGTACCAGCCGCTACCGCGAGCGCTGAAGTTCGTGTTGCCCTCAGCATCGCCCACGAACTGGGACTGCCAGTATTCCGTGCTCGGATCCTTCAAGAGGTTGACAGGAGCATTACTGTTCAGCAGGTCGTAGTCGGCCTGACTGCCGATACCCCAGTTGTCAGGACAAATACCCTGGACATACGGGTTACCACAGTCGTCTTCTAGCGTTTCGGGTTCAGTCTCGTCGTCATCCTCATCCACGCCCACAGCAGTGTACCACGTGTAGAGGTAGCCGAACTTCTCAACGTTAGCATCATCTTCCTTGTATGCCACAGCTGTACCCGTCTCGTAGCGCAGGTTCTCGGTGATCCAGCACTGGGAACCGATACGGACCGTCTGATAGGTGTAGCCGCCCAACTCCATCGTGCCGCAAGGCGTGTAGGCAATCGTCACTTCCTGCTCGCAGGTGGCAACGACATGGTTGCACTCAGGATCGTCAATCATCGTCCAAACAACGGTATAGGTGCCGAACGTCATCGGGTTGAGTTCGTCCAGATTGTTGGTCACCACATAGTGGCCTTCGGTCACATTCATGATGGTGGGCTCGCCCAGATCCTCATTCGTCACCACTCTCTCAACCTCGCAGTCCTTCAGCAGAACATCAACGGGCTCGTGACAAACGAAGTTGGCGGGATCCATTTCCGTAACGGTCAGCGTACCCGTTTCGTAGGTAATGTCATAATCGGCGGTCACGTCAACGTCACCCTGCATGATCACGACATTTTCCTCGTCGATGACATTGTCGCTGGTGCCCATACAGAGCTGGGAACCAATGACAGGAGCCGTCAGCTCGTCAGGTTCGGCGATACCGGGATCGGAGACCTCAACAGTGGTGTTCGTCAGCTCGGTGCCATCGTAAGGTTTGGAATCGGTGGCGGAAGTGATGGTGATCTTACGCAGCGTGATCTTCAGCGTCACATCCACGGCAGGAGTATAGTTGGCTTTCACATTGTC
The DNA here is from genome assembly GCA_045130275.1 of Bacteroidales bacterium. Classification (GTDB taxonomy): domain Bacteria; phylum Bacteroidota; class Bacteroidia; order Bacteroidales; family WCHB1-69; genus F23-D06. The sequence continues at coordinate 16,169 of JBGUPL010000051.1, read as the reverse complement.
GCCGTCGCCGTTCACAAGAGCGAATGCCTCGTCAACAACAACATAACCGTCCTCTGCCATGGGAGCGAGTTCGAAGCCTTCTTGAGTGGTGTACTCACCCACGTGGATACCGCTGAGCGGAGTCGAAGGATCGGCGCTTTCGGTCGTCAGGCTACCGGCGGTGAAATGGTCGCCAGGAACGAGACCCTCGACATGCAGCTGTTGATACGTCACGTCAAACTTGTAACCGTCATAGACCTTGGTAGAGTCGAGAGAAATGGTAAGTTTCTTCTTATTGACAATAATCTCAAAGTCTGCTGAAACCGGTTCGCAGGCGATGCCCTCGTCACCTATAGCGGTAACCGTAACCGTGTAGGTGCCGATGGCCTTCGGCGTACCGAAGAATTTATGCGCATCTTGGTCATAGGTGATGCCGGCAGGCAGATCGGTGAAGTCGATCGCGAAACGGTCATAATCGCTGAGGGTCACCACAACATCCTCAATAGCGTCACCGTAGGTAATGGTCTGCGTGGCCGGGGTCACTTGGATCGTCGGCACCGGTTGGACGACAATCTCGGTGCTGGTCTCAGCCGTGCAAACACCGTCGGTGTAGGAAAGCGACAGCGTGAACTGCTTCTCCTCTTGCACCACAGGGATAGCGATCTCATGCGTCACGGTGGCGGTAGCGGTCTGGACAGTCTGATCCTCGTCCTGGCCTTGCCAATTCCATGTCAGCGTGTAGCCGCTTTCGGTAACGGAATTGGTGACTTCAGCGGTAACTTCGAGCGTACCTTGGTCGGCACAAACAGGGGTGGTGGCATCTATGTCGAGAGAGACCTCCGGACGGACGAGGGCGTCAACCTCCACGAAAACCGTCACGGGATCCAGATTGCAGACACCGAGGTGCGGGTACACCGTGTAAATGGCATGGCCAGAGGCATTGCCGTTGTTCACCAGCTTGCCCTTGATGGTGCCTTGAGGTACTGTTGCGAAGTCATCATCATACAGCTGGTCGGAGATGCCGGTTTCGCAATTCGGGGCGGCCCAGGTGTAGGTCACCTCATCATCAGCACCGTCAGGAGTCTCGGAGAACTGGTATCCGCTGCAAACCTCCATCGTTATCGGATCGAAGGTGATCTCGGATTGGTCGAGGGTGAGGGTCACAGACTCCTCGTTAGACGGACAGCCGTTGCCATCCACAACCTTGACCGTATAATCACCAGCATCGAGGCCAGTATAGGTATAAGAGGTGGCGGCTTGGGTAGCCTTCTCTGCAGTACCGAGGTAATAGGTGTAATTGGTCTTCGTCGCGGTGGTGGTCACCGGGATTTCACCTTGCTCCGTACAGGTGGGCTGAACAAGTTCGCCGACAGTCAGGACGGGGTTCGGGAAGATGACTGCAGTGCCGGTAGCCGTTACCGAGCAACCGTTAGATGTCACTTCAACCGTGTAAACGCCGGCAGTGGCAGTGCTTAAAGCAGCAGTTGTAGCGACAGTAGCGCCAGTGGCGTCAGTCCACTTATAGGCGGGTTCCGTAGCGTTGGTGATAGCGGTCAGAACAGCGTTTTGGCCTTCGCAAGCGGCTTCTTCGGTAACACTGACATCAGGAAGATCTTTGATCGTGACCTCAGCGTCGTCCGTAGCTTTACAGCCGTTACCATCGGTAATCTCCACCGTGTAGGTGTCAGGAGTACCCGTCTTGTACGTGGATTCGTTTGCACCCTCAATGTTACCATTGGGAGTCTTCCACTGATAAGAGACATTCGTTGCCGTCGTGTTGGCCGTCAGGGTAGCTTCTTCGCCATCGCAAGCCGCTGCGTCCTCAACCGTAACGGTTGGATTCTCGTAGAACGTCACCGTGGCGGTAGCCATTTCGGATGCGCAATCTTCACCGACGGAGACAATCACACCATAGGTGCCAGAGGCAGGAGCATTATAAGTAGCAGATTTGGCGTTTTCAATAGAGGTCGAAGTCTCGCCATCAACCGTGTACCATTGATAAGAATAGGTAGTGCCTTCTTCTTGTTCATCCTGGTTGGTGATCGTTGCCGTCAAAGTGGCGGTATTGCCCGGACACACGGCAACATTTTGCACTTCCACCTCAGGAATGACGCAAGTCTGCTCCCAAGCAGCGTAGAGATAGTCATAAGGATCAGCCTCGTCAGCAGCAACCTGAGTAGCTTCATTCTCGAAAGTAGCTTCTTTATAATACTTTCCGTCTTCCTCATTGTAATACAGGAAGAGTTCAGCATCTTCAGCAATTTCTATAACGGGTTCAACATCTTCGCCTGCTTCAACATATTGTTTGAACCAACCCAAGAACTTATAGCCAGTACGCTCAGCAGGAGTCGGGATATCCACCGCATGGTTGACAATCAACTCTTCATGCGTATCATCTTCTTGACTGGTCTTACCGTCTTGACGCAAAACTTCTTCTTCTGCATCCTCGTAGTTGTTGTACCAAATGATGAAGGTAGGCTGAGGTTGCTCAACAGCCAAATACTCAGCTCTCAGTTGGATGGTGTAATCTGCATCGTAAATCTTCGTGTATCCTCTTGTCTCAATTATCGGTTCACCTGTTTCGGGATCCACACCAGTTTCAACAGTATAGGTATCAGTAGGAGGAGTCAAATTATTACAAGGAGTAGGTTCCACTACCTTTCTTGCATCAGGATGAACTTTAGGGTTGTCATCCAATGGATCACACCATTCAGATACTTCAATAAGAGCATCGTTTCTGTGAATAGTGAATTTCTCACCCGGATAAACAGTGATTTCAGTATCTTCAAATTGCTGTTCGTCACAGTTATACTTTTGGACAACCCAGTGAGAGAATACTTTGTTGGCAGGGGCGGTAGCAGCGGCACCGGCAGTGGCGACAGCAGCGTCGAGATAGTGGTTTTGGTCGGTAGGTGCATTAGAACCGTTACCAGCATCATAAACCACATCAATACCGATAGCACCATCCACAGTGGCGCGCCATTGTGCATACAAATCAAACTTGCGCAGTGTCCAAGGACGATTTGCATCAGAGTTGTAAGCTCCGTTATTGAGGTTAGTAATCTCACCCCATTTATCCATATTATCGGTATAATCGATAGGAAGTCCCAGTTCCGTTGCCTGTTCTTGTGTCTTAACATAGACAGGGGTAGCAGGTACGTTGGTGTTGTTCATAACAAAGGCATCTTTGTCAAAAGGATGTTGGAATTCAGGATCGGTGAACCAACCGACAAATTCGTAGTTGTCGCGGCGACCTGTGGGAGCTGAAACCTTGTCACCCCATGCTACACCAAAGTTCATTGCCTGGGTTTCACTACCCCAATCCAAAGTCTGATCTTTAACAAGGTCTCCATCTTCGGTTTCATTATAGGCATTCGGATGCAGGAAGACACGGAAACGGATCTGACGCCATTTTGCATACAGGATAACATTATTGGCAGGCATTGTGGAGAAAATGTAGGGAGTGGTACACCCGTCATCGGCGAACCAACCGTCGAACACGTATCCCTCCGGCCAAGTGCTCTCCTCAGGTTCATAGTCTTCATAGTCGTCAAGGTTGGCGCCATAGGCTACGTCAGACTGCGTATGAAGAGGATCCGGAGAAAGCGTTTCTTGATACGTACCATAGGTCGGAGCACCAGTTTGCGGATTGGTACCGTTATTGCCATAATAGGTGGAACCACTACGGAAATTGAGTTCGTAAGTCTCTACATCGAAATAGATATGCAAACCGGTAGTGGCACTGATAGAGGCTGTTTGATAACCCTCTTGATTAGGGTTGGCATCGTAATACCAATTACCACTCTGATTCATCTTGGCGCCCACAACTTGCCAGGTGTTGGTATTATTGGTGGAATTCCAAGCCTTGCACTTGTAGCCATTATATTTATCAGAAAGATTAAAACCACTGGCACTGGTATTCACTGTATTAGCCAGATCATAACCAGTACGATCGGGTCTTTGCTTGTAAAAATAGACGTGAGTGCTACCTTCAGGTGTACTTCCATAGAAATCAACTTGGGTAGAAGTACTTGCGGGCAAGAATGCATCCAAGAATGTGGTACGGATACCACTTGTATTACCATTATTTCCGCCAGTTTCATACCAGTCATACTCCTCCGGCCATGCAACACTGTTCTCGGCCAAGGTGGAGCCATAACGACCGGAAATGGTTAAATAATCACCCCAACCAGTACCTTGTGAACGAATATAACGTGTTCCTGTATAAGGAAGGGCGGAATAGGACCACGTGTTCCCGTTTCGGGTTAAGGGCATATAGCCACCATTAATATTACCATAGTTATAGTCGTTGCCGGTACCAGAAGTCCATCCTGAGCCAAATAATCCTCCGTCATATCTGTAACGAGTTCCTGTATAAGTCGTTGTTGTCGTTGGATAAGTCCAGACATAAACATCGTTGAAAGTACCATCATAAGCAGTCACCCGAGTCAACTGGACATATTCTCCGTCAACAAGGCCATATTGGGTTCCACTGTTTGATGTAGTTGCCGTATAGGTTTCATCCCCGTAACCCCAAACATGAAATTTAAGCGTAACTACATCTCTGTCCATATAGACATTCACCACTGAAGTGCCTTCGGGCGTGATAGTCACCGACGATTGGTCAGTACTCTTAAAGTGGAAACCTTCTTCGCTCACCGGATTTCCGTCAACAGTGATTGAGGTAGCTCCCGTGCTTCCAACCACCGCAGTGGGTTGAGTGCCAACTTGAGCATCCTCAATACGGAAAGATTGTCCGAAGTCATAATCCGAATTGGGTTGACCTTCCACAGCTTGGTCCGTCAATTTCTGCATCCAAACAATGACAGAGTAGCCAGCAGTTTCATGAGCCGTCCACTTGGCATAAATGGTTGTTCTTTCGGTCAACTCATGGCCAAATTCGAACACATTACCATCGGTGCATGCTTGATCGGTGTACCAGTCGACGAACTCATAACCCGGGCGTTTCATCTCCAGAAGATCTTCGTCACTGGTCACATCGCCGTTCTTCACAAATTGGGGAGCGTTATAGGTAGCGCCCTTTCCGTTCTCGTCAAACACGAGCCAGTTGCCTTGTTCCTCGTCCACGGAGAAATTCACATTACCTTTAATGGTGATTTCATCGCCAAACTGATACAATCCATCGGCGGGAGCAGTACTGACAATATTATCGGCAGTAGAGGGTGTTTCATCTTTAACCACCCATCCCATGAAATTATATTCGGAAGAAGTGGGGACGTATGTTTTGCTAATCGTATAGGAATACTCAGTTTCAGTTGCATCGGCGCGGAAAGTCACGTTGTCGGAACCGAGCGTAGCGGGAGATCCATCATAATAAGAAACAATGTAAGTTTTGAAAAGCATAGCATAATAGGCCACCTCATCGCCTTCCTCGATACCGTCTTCCAACTCGCTTTGAATTTCGGTACGGACACCGGCAATGGTCTTAGCAGAAGATTCAACATTATCGTACGTGTAACCTGGATTATCTTTTATCCAGCCAAGGAAAGTCACACCATCTTCGAGAGTACCAACACCGGGATCATACAAAACGGAATTGAAATGTCCGTTGTCGATATCTTTTTTCTTCACATAGATCTCAACAGGTTCATCGTCGGCAACCTGTTGGCTGTTTTGATAGAACTTCACTTTCAGTCGTGCTTCGTCACCAGCCTGGGTCACGATATACACGGAGAAGGAGCGTGCGGGGAAGGTGATCTGGCCGTTTTTCGGGGAGACGGTGGCCACGAACTCGTTGCCGTTGGCACCCTCGTGATAGACGTCCAAATACTCGCCGTCGGTGAAACTGGCGTCGGCGATGGTCACCATCACCGGCTGGCCGGCCTTCGGCTGCCACTCGGACTTGCCGTCCTTGAGGGTGATGTCATAAGCACCCTTCACCTGCTTGCCCTGCACCGCACTGCGCTGCACGGGCGTGGCCTGCACTTTCACGGTGCCCGGCATCTGGCCCTTCACGGTGAGGTTCACCTGGGCGTTGCCGCGCTGCAACGAGCAGCTCTTCTGCACCGGCGTGGGCATGTTGTTTCCTTTCTGCGCCACAGCGTCGAGACTCATCCCCGCCACAAACAGGAACATGAGGCCCAAAAGCGCCATGAAACGCATCCGCAAAGCCATCCGGCCTTGCTTTTCTGCTGTTTTGTGTGTAAATTTTTTCATTACGGTTTGATTTTATTATTTATTTATTTTTTTTATTTTTTTCTTGCTATACTATATATTATTATATACATCACATTTCACAACTCGCGCGTCCCGCATCCCATCCCGGTTTTCGCAACGCTCGCGCCGGGGCACACTCTCCCTTTCACACGAAAGGTGTACGCTTTTGCACGCAAAATGTTACAAAAAGTCATAAATCCCGCGCAAAACCGCGCAACCCGGCAACATCGCGTACAAGCATACATGCCTGTATATATGTGTATATCAGTAAGTTGGTCGCTTTTGCACTTTGCTGGACTCTACACAATATACAAACGAGCAAAAGTAATAATTTTTTTTTACATATTATTCCTAAAAGAAAAAAATTAAGTAATTTTTCTTACCCCGCGCCCCTTCAGCCGCCCCCAGCATTGGGTCGCTCTTTGTAACGGATTGGATGGCAGTAAGTTAGAAGGTTAGAAGGTTAGGGAATTAAGAATGTAGAATGTAGAATGTAGAATGTAGAATGAAGAATGATGAATGATGAATGATGAATGATGAATTATGAATTATGAATTATGAATTAAGAATTAACTCAAGTTTCGCAAGTATGCCTCAGACTGTTTGAGGAAATTTGTCTTTGAACGGAGGAGATTCCGCCAGTTCCTACCGTCACTGGCGGAATGGTGCGCCACATTCAAGGAAAAAGAGGATGAAGATGGGCGGCGGGGAAATAGCTGCCGTTGCCTGAAACTTCACGACCGCCGCCCATCTTCATCCCCTTGGTCTCATACGGAGGTGCGCACCATTCCGCCGCGAACGCAGTGAGCGAGCGGAACCTCCATCGGAAAATCACGAAAACACGCCAACAGATGCAACAAAAAGAGCTTGCGAAACTTAAAGAATTATGAATGTAGAATGTAGGATGATGAATTACTAATTACTCATTGGACGATTAGCCGCTGCCCGACACAAGGAACTCTGATGTTTAATATTACTACCCCGCCCTACGGGCACCCCTTCTAAAATAGAAGGGGAATTATCCCGCATCGGCACGGAGGCACGCGGGTCGGTTTCGTTGTTATATAGGTGCAGCTACGCCAGTCCCCGAACCTCGGTTTCCGGCAGACCGGAGATTTCCGAAACCACGGCGGGAAGAAGCCCTTTGGCAAGCATGTTGCGGGCAAGCTGCCGTCTGGCATTGCGCTCGCCTTCCGCCATCCCCTCCTCTCGTCCTTGCCGCAAACCTTCTTCTCGACCTTCCTTGCGGCCTTCCTCCAACCCTTTCTTCTCCCCGTCACGCAACCCGATGCCCTTCCAAGTCGCCTCCACACTGACCGCATCCCAGTACTTGTCATACAGATATTGCTCCGCCTCGTCATAGTTGATGATTTCCAACAGTTCGATGGCCTTCGCAACATCCGGGTCGGCGAGCAACTCGGGAGCCGGCCTGCGTGTCTTCTCTTCCATCTCCGTGAAGTAGCGCATCCACAAGTCCTTCTTGGTGGTACCCTTCTCGGCCAGCTGCTCATACTTCTTCATCTCAGCGAACACGATCTTCAGACCGTCAAACACCCGGTCCGTATGATAGATGTGGACAATCTGGTAAGGGTGGTACCACTCGGCGAGGCCCTTGTGCAGGTCGCCTTGAACGAAGTTGAGGGAATAAACCGGTTGCAACAGGTGGAAAGGTTTGCCCTTGTCGAGCTGCTTCACATACGCCTTGGAGGTGTTGAAGACCACACGCTGCATGAAGTCCGTGTCCCAATTCAGTTGCATCTCCACCAAGAAAGTCGCACCAGACGTGTCCTCACAACAAACGTCAACGATGCTGTTCTTGCGAGCAGGTGTCTCCGGCATCAATTCAGGAGCAACGTAACGGATGTCTGCGATTGCGCGCCCCTCTTCGAGCGGCAGAAAAGCGTTGAGAAGACTGGCGGCAAGGTCAAGATGCTCCCCAAAGACCTTCCGGAAGGTGACGTCCGTCACCGGGCTGTAATACTTGTACGGTGTCAACATAACAACAGTTTTTTCATACCGCAAATATACAACACCGAAACGCCTTTGTCAAGGGTTTTTGTAATTATTTTTCAATCCTGGAAATCAAATAGTTATGAATTTCAAGAAAATTAATTTATAATTATTTGTTAATATTAAAATTAATTTTCGCAAAAATCAAGAGCGAAGAACGCAAAACACGCCAACGCCGCCAAATTGAATGGAGATGGTCGGTACCGGGAACTACTTCAGGGACAGCCGCATGGCACGCATCGCGTTGAGAACTGCCAACACGGTGACACCGACATCGGCGAAGACGGCCATCCACAGGGTGGCCAACCCGACGGCGGCGAGCAGCAGGACGGCGAACTTCACCCCGATGGCGAACCACACGTTCTGACGGGCGATGCGGAGCGTCCTCCGGGCAATGCGCATGGCGAGGGCGATTTTGGAGGGCTTGTCGTCCATCAGCACCACGTCGGCGGCCTCGATGGCGGCGTCACTGCCCAAACCGCCCATGGCGATGCCCACATCTGCGCGGGCCAGCACTGGCGCGTCGTTGATGCCGTCACCCACGAAGGCGAGTTGAGTGTCGAGGGTGGCGGGTTGAGCGTTCAGAATCTCGTCAAGGCTGCTCACTTTGTCGGCGGGGAGCAGTTCCGCGTGCCATTCGTCGATGCCCAGCTTCCGGGCCACCTCGGCGGCCACCTCCTTGCGGTCGCCAGTGAGCATCACCGTGCGGCGGACGCCCAGAGCCTTCAGCTGCGCCACCGCCTCGGCACTGTCGCCCTTGATTTTGTCGTTGATGACGATGTGCCCGGCATATTCGCCATCGACCGCCACATGGATGATGGTGCCCGTGAGATGGCAGTCGTGCCATTGCGCCCCCTCGGCCTCCATCATCTTGGCATTGCCCACCGCGACCAGCTTTCCAGCGACATTGGCGCGCACGCCGTGGCCGGCCACTTCCTCCACATCGGAAATCGTGCAGCCGTCGGTGGCCTCATCGGGGAAGGCATCGCGGAGCGCCGCCCCGACAGGATGGGTGGAGAAGTGCTCCACATGCGCGGCAAGATGCAGCAACTGCCGCTCATCGAGCTTTTCGGGGTGCACGGCTTCCACGGTGAACTGCCCGTAAGTGAGCGTGCCGGTCTTGTCGAAGACCACGGTATCGACCTTGGAGAGCACATCCATGAAATTCGCGCCCTTGACAAGGATGCCGTTGCGCGAGGCGCCGCCGATCCCACCGAAAAAGGTGAGCGGCACACTGATGACCAGCGCGCAGGGGCACGAGACCACGAGGAAGAGCAGGGCACGATAGAGCCACACCGGGAACGAGGCGGCAAAATGGCCGGAAAAGAGCGGCGGAAGCAACGCCAGGGCCACCGCAGCGAACACCACCACGGGGGTATAGATCCGCGCGAAACGGCTGATGAAGGTCTCGCTCTTCGACTTGTGCTCGCCAGCGTCCTCCACCAGACGGATGATTTTGGAGACCGTGCTCTCTCCGAAACTCTTGGTGGTGCGCACCGTAATCACCCCGGAGATGTTGACGCAGCCGGAAACCACCTCGTCTTCCACACTCACTTCCCGAGGCATGCTCTCGCCGGTCAGCGCCACCGTGTTCAACGCCGTGGCGCCGTCGATGATCACACCGTCCAAGGGAACTTTCTCGCCCGGGCGGACGACGATGGTCTCCCCCACCCTGACCTCTTCCGGACTGACCGTCAGCGTTTCGCCGTTGCGCAGGACGTTGGCGGTGTCGGGACGGATGTCCATCAGGTGGGCGATGCTGTCGCGGCTCTTGCCTTCGGCATACCCTTCGAAAAGCTCCCCGATCTGGAAAAAGAGCATCACGAAGACTGCCTCGGGAAACTGCGTTTCCGCACCAGGCAGGAAGCCGATGCAAAGCGCACCGATGGTGGCCACCGACATCAGGAAATGCTCGTTGAAGGCTTCGCCGTGCAGCAGACCCTCAGCCGCCTCCTTCAGGGTGTCGAAACCGACAAGCAAGTAAGGCACCAGATAGACCAGCAACAACTGCCAGGTGGCCAAATGCCCGAATTTCTCGACCAGGACCGCGGCAACCAACAACAAGGCCGCCCCCACAATCTTGATCAACTGTTCCCGCAAACCGTGTCCGTGCTCATGGTGATGCTCATGATGATGCTCATGATGATGCTCGTGATGATGCTCGTGGCAGTGCTCGTGGCAGTGCTCGTGGCCATGTATGTGTTCTTCTTCGTGATGTTGTTTTTCCATTTTTTGCTATTATATAATAAATATTGTATAAAAAGAGTGCGGCATTTCGAAAAAAACAGGTCGCTAACATGATCGTCAGACCACATTTGCAACCTGTCAGGTTAAAAGCGGAGAGGGGCCGCCACTACTTGGCTAGATTGAAGAGGCACGTAAAGCGCAAACCGATGCTGAAAGGAATGGCTTTGTCGTTACGAGACTCGTTGCTGACGATATAAGGGACCGAAGACGATGCCGCATAAGCATTTTGAATATAAGATCCCTTGTGCTCTTTCACATTGTCGTTCAGGAATCCGAAGTCGAGGTAAGCGCCCAGATAGAAACGTGCACGGGGTTGGAGCGGATTGTCAAAAGCGACAAAGTTGCCGAAGGAACCACCGATTTCAACACGGCCCAAGAGTTGCAAGTCGCGAGTGTAGGGCACCCGTTCGATATCCTCGGCATCCCATACCACGGAATGGTCGTTGAGGGCAGGTCCGAGGACCGAACCTCTGCCATAGAAGCTGATGGAGGGCGCCACGCCGGCCTTGAAGTAGAATTTGCCGAACTCGCCACCGAGCATCACCGGGATGTTCAGTCGCATATCGTGCAAAACCTCGGTCGTACCTTTAGGCACCGTCACCAGAGCGAATGAAATGTCCTCACCTGAGGAATATCCGAAAATACTATTGTCATACTCGAGACCCACACCAAAGGTGAAGTGGTTGTGGTGCAGTTGATAACCAATACCGACATTGTCCGTCATTCCACCCAAGCAGTTGACATTCAACGCGGATTGCGTACGGAAGGAGGTGGTGAAGCCAAGTCCTCCGTTCAAGGAGAAGAAATGACGAGTCGGGTGCTGTGCACTCAGACATCCTGCAATCATCATGCAGCACATCATCAAGAAAAAGGTTTTCTGTTTTTTCATTTTGAAAAATTTTGGTGAATATTTAAGGTGAATTATTTATGAAGAAAAACTGAATCAATAACGATTTCGAGGTGGTTTTATTGTCATACGACTCCGAAGCTGTCTCACCCTGCTTCTGTTCTCAGGCAAATCTGCAAAGAAAAAAAGATGCTGGTCTTGCCGTTCCTGTTTGCTTTTCGCCACATGCACTTTTTTGCCTGTATAGGGGTCATAACCAAGATAGTACATCGCCGTGGCGTAGGTCATGGGCGTGGGGGTGAAGTCCTGCACCTGGTCGGTCATCAGATGATACTTGTGGGTGATGTCGCAGAGGGTGCTCATCTTCTCAACGGTGCATCCGGGGTGCGACGCGATGAAATAGGGAATCAGTTGTTGGTTTTTGCCGCAGTTCCTGTTTTCTGTGTTAAAATCCTTTAAAAAGTCGAGAAAATGGTCGAACGAGGGCTTGCGCATGAGGGCGAGGACCTCGGGGTCCGTATGCTCAGGGGCCACTTTGAGCCGCCCGGAGACATGGTGCCGCACCACCTGCCGGAGATAGTCCCCCAACCCTAACGTCTGTCTCTCCCGGTCATCGTCTGTCAGCAGCATGTCGTAGCGGATGCCGCTGCCGATGGTGATATGCTTCACGCCACCCGTGTCCATCACCTTTCTGTAGAGAGCGGTGACGGCATGGTGGTCGGCTAGCAGGTTCGGGCATTTCTTCGGCACGAGGCAGGAAGGGCGCGCGCAGGTCTCGCACTTCGACAAATCCCTGCCGCCGATCTTGTACATATTGGCCGACGGTCCGCCCAAATCACTGATATGTCCCTTGAAATAAGGCCGTTGCACCAAGTCTTCCACTTCCCGCATGACAGACTCTTCCGAACGGGAGGCGATAGCCTTGCCCTGATGCGCAGCGATGGCGCAGAAACTGCACCCCCCGAAACAACCGCGATGGATGGTGATGGAGTTCTTGATCATCTCGAAAGCCGGGATGTCGCCGCGTTTCAGATATTTGGGGTGCGGGGCGTTTTTCATCCGGTCGAAGAGCGCGAAACTGTCCATCTCCGCCTCCGTAGCCACCGGAAACGGCGGACGGACGACCACATTTCGGCTTCCATACGGTTGAATCAGCGTCCGCTGCACCCTCTTATTGGACTCCTTCTCCATCAGCACAAAATTCTCGCCATACTTGCGTTTATCATTCAACTCTTCGGCATAATCGTGCAGCAGAATGGGGGTTTCGGCCCGATATTTGTCCACATTGTCATCCAGATAGGCAATCTGCAGACATTCGTGCAAGTGATCGCGCCAGTCGGGCTGTTGCATCAGCCGGGCCAACTGCACAATAGGCCGTTCGCCCATGCCATAAACCAACACATCTGCCTGACTGTCAATGAGTATCGAGGGCTTAAGGGTGTCGCTCCAGTAGTCGTAATGGGAAAGCCGCCGCATAGAGGCTTCCACGCCGCCGAGCACAACTGGGACCTCAGGGAACAGTTGCTTGAGAATGCGGGAATAGACCGTGGCGGCGTAGTCGGGGCGGAAACCGGATTTGCCGCCGGCGGTGTAGGCGTCGTCGCTGCGAAGGCGTTTGTTGGCGGTGTAGTGGTTGACCATGGAGTCCATATTGCCGGAGGTGACCCCGAAGAAGAGCCGCGGAACGCCCAGTTTCCGGAAATCGCGGAGGTCGTCCTGCCAATTGGGTTGCGGCAAGATGGCCACGCGCAGACCCTCGCGCTCGAGCACGCGCCCGATGACGGCCGCCCCGAAGGAGGGATGGTCCACGTAGGCGTCACCATTCACGATGATGACGTCCACATAATCCCAGCCCAGATAGTCAAGTTCCTTCTTGGTGATCGGCAAAAAATGATCTGCTCCGGCCATGGCCAAATCTCTTTTCGGCTGCAAAAATACAAAATATATAAGTTATATGTTCACACGGTTGCCGAAGACACAAAATTTGCATCTCTACAAATCGAAAAAAAATGTATTTTTGCACCCTGAAATTATGACAGTCCGACTGTCGGGTCCCATAGCTCAGTTGGTTAGAGCATCTGACTCATAATCAGAGGGTCCAAGGTTCGAGCCCTTGTGGGACCACTTTTCAATGAGTAATGAGTAATTACTAATTCGTAGTTGGAGGTCATATTTGAATATTGCGCTCTTTCCCACTGTGCACATCGTTTATTCGACATTATCCGGTCGATTTTGATTATCCCCCAATACCTTTTATCTTTATCTTAACGAACAAACGTGATGTCTAACGGAAAAAAATATCTGGTGATTTTGTCGCTCGTGGTGTTTCTCGCGGGCGGGCTGGTCTCGTGCAAAAACCGTGGTCGCGACAAGCAAAAGAGCCAGACGGAGGCCCCGGACAGCCGTTCGGGCGGCAGCGGCGCCGAAATCACCGGTTTCGAACAGCTGAACCTGGCAAACGTCAACACCCGCGACTATTTTCTCGGGAAAATCGATGGACAGCCCTATGTGTTGAAGTTCGGTTCCGCCTCCGACACCCAAATCCAGGGGGAGCTCTACCCCATCGACTCCACCCAAAGCACCGCCACCCCCACCGCTTTCTGCATTGAGCGCAACGACAGCGCCTACGTGTTGTCGTATGGCCAGATCAGCGTACCCATACGTTTCACCGTCACCCTCGACCAGACGGCCGTTTCCGGAACCATCACCACTCTCGGCAGCGACACCCGTGAGTATCCTTTCGCCTTCAAACGCTACAAAGCCCCAGCCTTCCGCAAGACCAAGTCCACCCGCTACCAGGAGCCGCAATATACCTTCAAGAAAGTCTCCGACATCCTTTACGGCAAGGCGAAAGGCTACTGGACCAGCTACCCAATGGAGGACGAAGGCCACTACACCAAGATCATCCTCAAGCTGCTGCCCAAGACAGCGGCCGCCAAGAAGGTGGACCTGTTTCTGGACCTTTATGTCCCCGAGGACAGCGTGAAGAGTCACCCGCTGTTCGTGCTGCTGCACGGCGGGGCGTTCTATTTCGGCGACAAGGGCGACCGCAACATGCGGGGATGGTGCGAGCATTTCGCGCAGTGCGGTTACGTGGTGGCCTCCGTCAACTACCGTTTGGGGTTCGCGCTCTCCAAAAGCGCCATCCAGCAGTGCGGATACCAAGCTATCCAGGATGCGCACGCCGCGCTCCGATACTTGGTGGCGCACGCCGAGGAATACGGCATCGACCCCGACCACATCTTCCTCGCCGGCACCAGCGCGGGCTCCATCACCGCCTTGGGGGCCGCCTTCATGACCAACGACAACTGCCCGCCCTTCGTGGCCAAGAACAAGCTGACGAAAAAATGCGGCATGCTGCACACCGCCGACAACGAGCACCGTGACAAAGTGAAAATCAAGGCTATGGCCAACATGTGGGGCGCTTTGTACGACCTGCACGAGCTTGACGGCCACCACATCCCGGTTGTCTCCTTCCACGGCACCGACGACCAGATCGTCCCCTTCGACCACGGGTTCCCCTTCTCGGGCCTGAAGAGCAACATCGGCGAACGGATGTTCGAAGAAATGTACGGTTCGCAGTCCATCCACCGCTACCTCGACTCCATGCACGTGCGCAACAAGCTGTACCCGCTCGAAGGGTGCGGCCACGCCCCGCACCAGGAGAAGGACGGCACCCTCAACGCCCACTACCAGTTCATCCAAGGGAAGATGAAGGAGTTCTTCTACCCCGAACTGAAAACGAAAATCAAAATGAAGCGCGACGACCACGACCCGCAGCTCTACTGCCTTGACGACGACGCCATCACGAATACCAGCTGGCAGGCGGAAGGCGGACTCATCCTCGAAACCTCCGGAAACAGCGTCCGCGTGATCTGGCTCAACGACGCCCCGAAACACGTCCTGCGCGCCAGCGGACTCAGCGCCCTTGGCATCCCCTTCAGCCAGGAATGGAAAATTTAGCTTCGGGCCGCCCGTTTTAGGCTGTTAACAACCCGATTTTCCGCTGTTGAAAAATTATTTTTGCAAAAGATTGATTATATGCAAAAAAAGTCTATTTTTGCAGCCCGAAAATTTAAAACGAAAAAAACATAAAATAGTAAGAAATAATGGCAAACCACAAGTCATCTTTAAAGAGAATTAGAGCAAACGAAAAGAAAAGATTAGCAAACCGTTACTACTCCAAAACGATGCGTAACGCTTTGAGAGACATCCGCGCCATCAGCGACAAAGGCGAGGCTACTCAGAAACTGTCCACCATGACCTCCATGATCGACAGACTCGCCAAAAGAGGCATGATCCACAAGAACAAAGCCGCCAACCTGAAATCAGGTTTGATGAAGAAGATCAATGCCCTCTAAACCGCTCCAAGAAGATCCGGATTTCCGTGTCGCCGTGCCCGTGCAGGTGCGGATGAGCGATTTAGACCCCTTCGTCCATGTCAATAACGGCATCCAATGCCATTATTTCGACCTTGGACGGAGTTTTTATTTAGAAACAGTGTTGCAAAACCAGGTCGATTGGAAAACCATCGATCTGGTTTTGGTGCATATAGACTTGGATTTTATGGCGCCCGTGGAATTTCACGACCAACTCGTCTGCGAATCCAAAATCATCGAAATCGGTCATAAAAGTCTGAAAATGAGACAGCAACTCCGGGACACGAAGACCAACACCGTGAAAACCGTCTGCAACAGCGTCCTCGCCGGCTTCGACCGCACCACCCACCAGTCCATCCCGATTTCCGAGGAGTACAAGCAGCGGATTCGGGAGTTTGAGGGAGTGGCTGTTGGCTTTTAGCTATTAGCTGTTGGCTGTTAGCTGTTGGCTGTTGGCTGTTGGCTGTTGGCTGTTAGCTGTTGGCTGTTGGCTGTTGGCTGTTAGCTGTTGGCTGTTGGCTGTTGGCTGT
>JBGUPL010000050.1:0-18879 GCA_045130275.1 Bacteroidales bacterium | reverse complement strand
GTAACGTGTCCCGCCTCTCGCCCTGCCCGCGCCGTTGATAAACGTTTCATCTTTTGCACGAAATATGAACGAGGGCGGCGGGCTGGGGTCATAGTGAAATTAAGTTGTCAATCACTTGTGTGTAGGTGTCCGCGCTCATTCGGGATTCAACGCGGCAAATATCCGCGTAAACGTCATTTTTGCGGTCATCGGGAACAATGGCGTATAATCTCCAAAGGTTTTTCAATAGGTTCGTGAATCTCAAAACATCATCTACTTGCATAACTTCAATTTTTTAGGGTTAGTAAATTGTCGGGGGTTGTTATCCCCTTTGTTTTATGTTGCTAATATACAACTTTTTACGGAAACCACCAAATAAAAAAGCACTTTTTTTGAAAATTATTTCATTGAGTATCAGGCAGTTAGAAAAAAGTTTGAGAAAAATTTGCTGATTTACAATAAATTAACGGAAATTTTCGCAGATTTTCGGCACTTTTGGCGCATACTTATTTTATTGATATTCAGTTATTTACACTATGAAAGCGACACAAAAACAGCATATCAACAGCACGCGAGCGGCAAAGGTCAGTTTTTAATTGTAAACAAAAAAATAAGGAGCAGCGGCGGCACGCGCCGCCGTCCACGTTGTAAATATCAAGCCGTCCACATTCCAATTTTATTTGTTCCTTTTCGGCGGTTCAGCCGTTGGGAAACGGCATCATCACCGCCGCCGTCCACCGCTTGCAAAAGCGGTGTTCATAAACGTTTATCAACGACTTGAAACGGCTTGTTTTGGGCGCAAAACAGCCTGCTTTGGCGGCTTTTCAGCCACCAATGGCACATTGGTAATAATTATGCAAACGTCCGAAATTCCCGATATTTAGGCCTTTCCGCAAGGCGAAGCCGTCCACCGTCTGTAGGACGGTGTTGACAAGGTGATAAACAACAGGGAAACGCATTCATGCTGGTCGAATGCGTTTCCCCGTTTCCGCAATACCGCGACAACGATTGGAACGGTTATGAGCACGGAGTGCGAAATTCGAGTGGAAAGCGTGCCCGGTCGCCCTGAAAAGAAAGTGAGATAAAACGCTCCATTTATATCAAAAAACCACACTCACTTTAACTGACGAAGTATTTCTTCAGCGTTGAATTGATAGACGCTAGTTCACCCTGTTCATAATGAGATAGAAGTGTTTTAACATCCTTTGCGGGTATGGTGTTCAAATCCGGCAGGCGCAATTTGCGAAGATGCTGGCTTTGCCAACGAGGGAACCCGCCGTTCATCGTATTGGTCACAGCTGCCAGCTGATTACGGATATAGTCGGACATCAAAAAAGTAGCCAGCAAACGGAGGTGGACATCCGAACGACCTGTAATGTAGTAGATGTTGTGCAGAGGATAGAATTTCCCCTCATCCACAAACACAAATGTGTTTCCTGACATGTCAGGAAGCAATATCTTGGGTTGGGAGAGCAGTTCTGGACTGATGCGGTCGATGGTCTTATACCAGCGAGAGGGTGATTTCTTTGCAACATGGCGGGCGGAAAGACGCTCACGATGGTTTTCAAGATAAGCGCTGGCACGGGGATAGGCGGCAAGGTCAACAAGGGTGCCGTCTGAATTGTACGGGTTCAACAGATACTCACCCTGCCACTGGAAGCGGTTGCCTCGGAGGTCGCGTGCATTGACCCCGGGCATAATCAGTTCTGGCTCCACCATTTGGGGAAGATGGGACGAGACGAATATAGCATCGGCACCTGTAGCCGCACCTATCCCAATTTTGAATCCCTGCTGTTCGATTGTCAGGAAAGAGGGATTGTCAAAGTCCGCACTGAAAGCAGAAGACCAATCGTCACCTTTGGGCATTTTCCTTAGACTATATGAAAGTTCGCGCAAACCGTCCACCCTACCACATTCCGCATATTCAAAGGAGCCGTCGGGCTTGTCGGTGGAAATGACGGTTATGGCCGGATATGCAGAAACCTCTTCCTGAAATGCGTCAGCCTGCTCCAAATTGACAATCGTTTTGAGCGCATACCTATGGACGATAATCTGACGGAGCTTTCTGCCATACTCGTTCTTAAGCCATCGGTTTGAGCAGATGAAACAATGCAAACCGCCGGGACGTAGCGAAGCGAGCGTTTTCTGAAAGAACGGGACATAAAGGTCGCACCTGTAATGGAATGAGGAAAAGGTGTAGCGACAGAAGTCAACCATTTCCCTCGGAATGTTTTCATATCGGATATAAGGGGGGTTGCCAACCACAATATCGACTTTTTCGATTTCCGCTTTCAGGAAATCAGCTATTTGGACACATTGTTCGGAGAGAACTATCCCCAATTCGGCGATATGTTCTTGACATCGGGCTATTTTTTCGCCATCAATGTCAAACGCTCTCACATTACGGTTGAAAGCCTCGTTCGCATCAAAATGATAGCGCAATGCGGAGAGCTGTAGTCTGCGGGCAATCTCCACCAGGAACGCTCCATCGCCGCAGGAGGGTTCAAGGATACGGACATCGCTCAAATTTCGTTCGGCGGTATAGTTCACCCTGTCCAGCATAAAATCGACAACAACGGGAGATGTGAAAACATCCCCGTGCCGTCCGCCATTGCTGCGAACTCCATACATAGAAGGGCTATTAGAACTCATCGGACACGCCTATTAAATAGCAGGAGAAAGAGTTGAGAAAACAGGCAACGGAAATGTCAGACGACAAGTCTCCGAATGTGTCTCCATCGCTCGTCCAAATCAAAGCGGCTGACGTATAGTGGCGTTCAAGGATCAGTTTCTGGCAGAGGATTCGGTAGCGGTCTAGATAACTGGCCTCCTTAAACTCGGGACGGACAGGAAAATAAGGCTCGTAGTTGCGGACGGGCTGTTCCGATGCCTTGTCCCTACCGACAACCATCAGCCAGCCCACCCATGGAGCTGGCTGGCCGGGGAACTGTCCCTCGCGAAAGGCTGTCCAAAGGTCAACAGCCGACCCAATGGCCTCTTCCGTCCGGTTGTTGAAATTGTTCCCGTATGAGCCGACTTGGGATTTCAGTTCCACAGCGGCAACCAGTTTGCCGGAGGGGGCGATAATAAGCATGTCCCAGTCCTTTGACGAACGGAAATACCCCGGCAGATAGTTCTTATCTGTAATGACAGATTCAGTTGGTATGCCGGCATCTACGGCCACCTGCCTCAACAATTCGACAAAACCGTCCATCTGCTTGCCGCCGACAACGGCACCGCGATTTGATGAGTCCCCGCTGTCTGCCAGCTGGCGCTTTTTGGTCTGCCAAAAGGCATTCACCGCTTGGGCCAAAGCGGTTGTATAGTCTTTTCCGTTTATAATGACATCTTTAGTCATATCGTCTATCTTTAAATTAGGCCGCAAAGTTACATTTTTTTCCAAAACTTGTTACAGGTTGTATGCACGCAAAATAGAGATCGTCCACACATATCTCGTAAGAGCAAAAATTTTTTTTAAAATCCACGCCGATATTTCACATATTCTCGCTTGCCAAACAAGACAAAGCCGTTTTTAACTTATCTTATTGTCTTACAAGAAGATAAAAACAAGACAAAATTGCTATTTTTGTCATATTGTACTTGTGAAAAATCTCAAAGGCGGATTTATCTCGTTATGTCTTGTTAAGACTTAGTACTGTCTTGTTGTAATTTGCCTGTAATTTATTGATTATCAGCGTTGTCTTGTTTGTCTTGTGATTTTTTTGAAAAAATGTGGTCTTACCTCTTTGAGGACAATATTGCAAAATTTAAGCGGTTCGGACTTCATGCTGTTTCCAAACTGCTGATAACCAACGGAATAATGCCGTTTTCTTCGGCGAAAATTCCTACGACGTGCCAATTCAGGCTACTTCGTACCTCCCAAAACCGCTCCAGCGATTATTTTATGTTCTCACCGCTCCTGGACAAATCCTCATCATTTCCAACCGTCAATTACAGGGGAGAGGCTTTGAGGCATCCTTTTGGAATGCGAAAATGAACTTCCAAAAGGTGCGCAAAAATAGTATTTTTTCATATCCGATCAGCATATCTGTTACAATAGTTATATACGACGTTGTAGCTGTCCATGGCCTGTAGTTTTGGCTTGTGACCGTTCCACCTAAAAAGCAACCGAATTGTAATACATTTTATGCTACATTTTTTGTTGCATTTTTTGAAGAAAAAAAATTTACCATCTTATTGAATAATACGTTGTTGGTGTCAAAAAAGTGCGTATTTTTGCAGCAAAATTTTGTAGCAAAATTTGCAGCATTATGTTGCTGCAATCCAACGAGTTCAAGAATTTGACCATAAACAAGCAGTGTCATCTTGGCCTCATCGCTCTTTGAGAGATTAAGTAATGAAACGCCGATTTTGTACGTCGAATCGGCGAAATGAAGTGCTGATAACTGATTGAAAATCAGTTATTTTTATTGTATTGTATCGGGACAGTATCGGGACAAAACCCGATGAAAATCCCTTGAATTGAAATTCATATAGTATTAACAATCAGCAAATTAGGGAAACGTGTGGAGGCTTTGAAAGCTGGCGTTAAAATCGCGAGTTCGAGTCTCGTTTTCCGCTCAAATGTAGAGACGTTGCTTGCAACGTCTCTATGTGTTTTAAAATATTTCATTTCCGCCATATAAAAAAAAATAGTACCTTTGCCAAACAAAATCTACGATTATGGCATTCACGTTTTTCAACAACAGAGAACCCCGGGAATTCAACTACAAGCCCAGATTTTACGACCCCAAGAAAGAGGAGTCCACCGGTGATGCGCGGAGAGACTTCGCCCGCAACCTCCACGACGAGTGGCAAAGCAAGCGAAACCATACCGCCGAACGCAAAAACAACTTCTCCATCACCATACTTTTCATGGTGTTTCTGGTGGTGATCCTCGGCATCGTCATCTGGAAGTTCTTCTAACCCTTAACCTTCAAACCTTCAAACCTTCAAACCCTCTAACCTACTAACCTAATGGAAGACATAATACGCCTGCTGCCCGACGCGGTGGCGAACCAGATTGCGGCCGGAGAGGTGGTGCAACGCCCCGCCTCCGTGGTCAAAGAATTGCTTGAAAACGCCGTGGATGCCGGCGCGACCCAGATCCAGCTTATCGTTAAGGATGCCGGCAAAACGCTTATCCAGGTGACCGACAACGGCAAGGGCATGTCCTTCAACGACGCGCGACTCTGCTTCGAGCGGCACGCCACCTCCAAGCTGCGCAAGGCCGACGACCTGTTCCACATCTGCACCAAGGGATTCCGCGGCGAAGCCCTCGCCTCCATCGCGGCCATCGCGCACGTGGAGCTCAAAACCAAGCCCGCCGCCGACGAGATGGGCACCCTCGTCCTCATTGAAGGTGCTGACATCAAGGAACATGCGCCCGTCACCTGCGCCGACGGCACCTCCATCGCTGTCAAGAACCTCTTCTTCAATGTGCCCGCGAGACGCAACTTCCTCAAGTCCGACAAGGTGGAGCTCACCCACATCGAAGAGGAGTTCTACCGTGTCGCCCTCATCCACCACGACCTCACCTTTCAATACTATAACGACGGCAAACTCGTTCTGCTGCTGCCCGCCTCCAACATGCGCCAGCGCATCGTCAATATCTTCGGGCAGCACTTCAACGACAAGCTCTTCCCAGTGGAACTCGACCACGAGTTGATGCGCATCACCGGCTTCATCGCAAAGCCCGAAAACGCCAAGCGGAAAAGCGAGCAATACATGTTTATCAACCATCGCTACGTGCGACACAGTCTGCTCAACTTCGCGGTCGAGAAGGCGTACGCCGACCTCATCCCGCAGGGTTCGCACCCCGCTTACTTCATCGCCCTCGAAATCGACCCCGCTATGATTGACGTCAACGTCAGTCCAACCAAAGTGGAGGTCAAGTTGCAGGACGAGCGGTTGTTTTTCGGATTTCTCAACTCCACGGTGAAGAAAGCCCTCGGCACCATGTCGCTCACTCCGATGATCGACTTTGATGACTCCTTCCCTGATATTATCACCGACCGTCCCGAGAACAAAGAGATTGTCGCGCCTACCATCCGCACGAATCCGAACTACAATCCTTTCGACAAGGTGCCGGAGAAGAAGCACAGCTCGCCATTCCAGCAGTTCGGTGGCGGCGGATTTCGTCGCGAGACGCCCACCTCCAACGACTGGGAGAACTTCCTCAAAGAACTGAACGTAGAGAAGGTGGAATACCCGAAAGAGGAACAGCAAACGGTTGATTTCCAGCAAGGAACAGATCAAAACACACTCGAACTGCCTGAAAACATCCCGTTTTTCGTGTTTGGAGGTCGTTACCTCTTTTTCGAGCTGAACGGTCAGGTGATGGCCGCCGATTTGCCCAACGTGCAGGAACGGATCTTGTACGATTCCTATGTGAACGCGCTGAAAAACACTCCGATACGGCCGCAGCAAAGCCTTTTCCCGCAGACGGTGACACTCACCGCCGCCCAAACCGACTTGGCCATCTCGCTGAAGGAGGATTTCCTCCGGTTGGGCTACGACCTCGAAAAGATCGACAACACGCACTTGGCCGTCAACGCCACCCCCAACGATGAAGAGGAAGAAGGTGACGTGCAGGCACTTATCGAAAACGTGCTGACCGCCTACCAGACCAACCAAGTCATTCACAAGGGCGACAAAATCTCCGGCATCGCGCAGAGTCTGGCCCGGCAGAAACGCTCCCGCCAGCGCATTCCTGCCACGCAAGACGAGATCAAAGCGTTGATTCGCAGACTGTTCGAAAGCGACATGCCCACGTTGACACCCTCGGGGAAGAGCACGCTGCACATCTTCGGCGCGGAAGAACTGCGGCACTACTTCGAGTGAGACGAGAGATTTGAGACGTAAGACTTAAGACTTGAGACTTGAGACTTAGACTTAAAACTTAGACTTAGACTTTAAACCATTAACTTTGACCTTAGCCCCTTAAAACATGGACTGCATCCGCATAGACAATCTGACATTCGCCTACGACAACCGCGTGATTTTCAACGACTTGTCCGTAAGCTTCCCGCAAGGTGGCTTCTGCTCGATTCTGGGACCGAACGGTTCCGGCAAGACCACGTTGTTGAAATGCATCGTCGGGTTGTTGCAGCCGAGTGGCGGCACGATTATGTTGGAAGGGAAGCCGATGGGGGAGTACAAGATGATGGAATTGGCGAGGAAAATCGCCTACGTGCCGCAATACCAGGACATCGTGTTCGACATTTCCGTGTTCGACTACGTGATGTTGGGACGCAACCCGTATCAGACCCCATGGGAAATGCAACGAGCCGAGGACAAGGAGATTGTAGAGGCAATGTTGCAGAAATGCAACGTTTGGCACTATAGAGACACATTGATACAGTCGTTGAGCGGTGGCGAGCGTCAGCGGGTCATGATCGCCCGCGCGATGGCACAGCAGACAGGTATCCTGCTCCTGGACGAGCCGCTGTCGAACATCGACGTCACACACAAGTTCGAGATCATGGACATATTGCAGGAGCTCAACGAAGAGCGGCACGTCACGGTGCTCATCATCCTGCACGACTTGCCGATCGCGAAGGCTTATTCCAAGGAAATCTTGTTGCTGAAGGAAGGGAAGATGCTGCACTTCGGCGACAAAAGCGCGGTGTTGACGGAGGAAAACATCCGGAGCTGTTTCGATTTGACGGAGCGGTACGCCGTGTCCGAGGAGGGGTTTATCACGAAGAGACTTTAGCTTTTGGCTATTAGCTATTGGCTGTGAATAGCCGAATGTTAAAAGCTAAAAGCCAAGAGCCAAAAGCTAATAGCCAGACGATTATGAATAAAATAGGAATGAAACATGAAATTCCGGATTACAAATGCATTTCGTGTCGGAAAAAATACTATTTTTGCCGCCCGAAAAAGGAGAGATGGCAGAGCGGTCGATTGCGGCGGTCTTGAAAACCGTTGAGGGTAACACCTCCGGGGGTTCGAATCCCTCTCTCTCCGCAGAAGTCCGAAACCCAATCAGAATCAGCAAATTACAAGCGTAGTTTGCTGATTTTTGCGTTAAAACTGAGACAGAAACGAGACAAAGTGTATTTCTTTGATTTTGCTCGACAATCCGCACGATTGCTTGGCAAAACCAAAAAAAAAATGTCAGTAAATCACAACAGGTTAGCAGTATCTTCGGAGTATTCCGCTGTCAATTATCTGCCGGCTACTCTGAAAACCAACAAGTCGGGATGGCTCATTGAGTATTATGTGGAAAATCCACAAACCCAAGAGCTTGCAAGAAAGAAAATCCGACTTGCACGGCTTATGAGCCGTTATTCCTCCAAAAGCGAGGCGAAGAAACACATCAACAACATCATCATTGCCTTGAATATGAGGCTCTCCACGGGCTGGAATCCATATTTTCAGGGAGAGGATTCACGAATGTACACTCCAATACAAGAGGTGACTCGGAAATATATGGAGGAGATCGAAAAGACACTCCGCCCTGCCACTTATCGAACATACAAGACATTCGTCACGGTCTTCCGGGAATGGGTAGAGAAACAGCAGAAAGGAATCTATTCTTCCATGATTTCCCACACCATGATAGTGCGGTTCATGGATTATATTGCAAATGAGAGAAAGAACCCAAACGGAGAGGATTTGTCAGCACACTCTTACAATACTTATATTAAGCAGGGAAGCGCATTTTTCTCTTGGATGGTTGAAAAATGCTACTGCAAAGAGAACCACTTTCTAAAGATTAAGACGAGGAAAACCGAGGAAAAGAAGAGGGTTCTGATTCCCGAAGAAACAAGGAGCAGGATTGAGGAATACTTAAGATACAAGAATCCGCGCTTCCTGCTTATGATAAAGCTGATCTATGGGAGTCTGATTCGTCCCAAAGAATTGCGTTACCTCGTGGTCAGCGACCTCTCATTCGCCGACAAGCAACTCATAATCAGAAAAGATGTGGCCAAGAACAACCACGAAAGAATTGTGCCTCTGACCGATGAGATACTGCAGAACTTCCTGGACATAGGTATCCAATATGGTAAGAATACAGATTATATTTTTGGTAATGGTTTCAAAACTTGTGCTGTGAGAATGGGTGATGCCACTTTATCCAAACAATGGGTGAAGTTGAGGAAAGCTCTAAATCTTCCTGAAGAAATGCAACTCTACTCGTTCCGTGACACAGGAATGACAGATATGATAAAGAACGGAATGGATCCTTTGTCCGTCAAACAGCTGGCTGACCACCATTCCCTTGAGATGACTACGATTTACACCAAACATGCAGACCCCAACCTGCGTAATGTGTTAGTTGCCAAAACTCCTAAATTCACAAAAAAGACACCGGAGGGAAACGGCTAAAGCACCACCTTCGGTTTCGCGGCCTCCACTTCGGCGGTGACGGATTCGCCGCCTTCGGTGAACTGGAAGGTGATTTTGACGGGCAGGCTCTTCACTCCGGCGACAAGCAGCCAGCGGGTGTGGCTCTGCGTCCGCCCGTCCTGCGGCTTCATCAGCCGCCAAAGGTTGAGGAACTCCGACAGCGGCAGCAGGAAGCGGTAGCGCACTTTCTCGTAGTTGGCGAGGAAGTCCAGCCACGGACTCACCCACAGCTGTCCCACGGAGTTGTCCCCTCGGACGGTCAGCGAAACGCCGTCAAGGGGGTCGCCGTAGCGGGAGTGCCGTGTCGGCTGCGCCACCTCTATGAACGGGTTGCCTGCCTGCGGGATTTCAAGCCTCCGGCTTCCCAAGTAGGTCTCCAGCACCATCGGGAAGTCCGTGTTCCCCGTGTCGAAGACCGGGCTGCAGCCCGCCTGCTCGATGCGCATGACAAACTCGGGGTGTTCGGACTTCGCGTCCGTGATCTCCATCACGGGAACTTTCAATGTGGGTGTTATGCTCTCCTCGTCACCCTCCCCCGCTTCAAGGGTCTGGTCGGCACCGCCCAGCGGGTTCCATCGGAACACCCAGTTGGCGATGCTGTCGCCTTCCCGCTCCGCCCTGCGGTAGCGGTTCTCGTTCTCCACGAAACATACCTTGCCGAAGTTTGCCGAAGCGTCGGGAAGCTGGTCGGCGGTCGGCACTGGCGGCAGCAGCTTGGTACTGTCGTTCTCGTCCGTGGTCACGCCCTCCAGCTTGAAAACAAATTTCCGTTCATCGGTCTTCTCTATGGCGGTCTCGCCGTCCACGGCGTATGCCGTGAGGTCGAGGCACTTGGATTTCTCCAAGATGTCGCGGACAAAGGCGAACTCCGCCCTCCTGGTCGTGGAGTCAAGGAAGAGGGCGAGGCCGAAAGTCTTGCACAGCGTGCCGATGAAGTCGGCGTTGGTCATGTCGGGGACGTGCTCGCCGTAGCG
This sequence comes from Bacteroidales bacterium, assembly GCA_045130275.1. Taxonomy (GTDB): domain Bacteria; phylum Bacteroidota; class Bacteroidia; order Bacteroidales; family WCHB1-69; genus F23-D06. The sequence goes on along the minus strand of JBGUPL010000050.1, from coordinate 8,569 downwards.
CAGCCTGTCGGCGAAACAGTTATAGACCTTGTTGTAGGCCGTCACGTCCGCTGTTATCGGCACGCGCTCGAAATCCTTGATTACCAGCCGCTGGCCGTAGCCGCCGACTTCCTCCATCATCCCTCTGCATTTGGCTAATGTAAAATAGCACATCTGGCTGGCTCTCATATCGTTGACTGTGAAGTCAAACGTTATCTCATAGAACCCCGCCCCGGCATAGCCAAACGAGGAGAGATGGCTGGGCTTGAATGTCTTCACATAATACGGCGTGTACCAGTGGCCGAACAGCGAATCCATGTCGTCCCAATTCCCATAGAGATTTGATGCCGTGGCCTGCCACGGAGTGTTGAACCTCTCCGTCATCATGAATACCAGTGCCTCTTCGTAGTGTTTGGTCACGGTGCCGCCGTTCTCCTCCACCTCCACGGAGCCGTTCTGTATCAAGTTGGCGGGCAGGTAGGTTCTGACAACCACGTGGAAGTGGTGCGTGCCGTCGGCCTTGGGGTAGAACATATATTGCTCGTTGCCGTCCGAATCGGTGAACGGCTGCATAAACGAGGGCATTCCCCAAAACATGATGTGGTAGTAATCCACGGAGGGTGTGATTTGCGCACGGAATGCGGCCTCCTCGGTGAACTGAGTGAGCAGACCGTCCATGGCGCGGAGACTCTGCGAATAGATCTTGGCGGTGTCGGGGCTGTCAAGGAAGCCGCCCTCCGCCAGATAGCCCCCGTTCGCCACCACCCTGTCCAGCAGCCATGTGAGCTGAAGGGCTGGGCAGAAGGCGAAGCTGTTGGGGTTGTCGGCCTGCCGGTTGTTGAACACCCGCACGCCGCGGTTTCCCGGTCTCTCCTCAATCACATCCCCGTTAGCGTTGAAGAAGAGGCGGTTGACATAGCAGCGGTCAAGCCCTATGTTGTTGTTGGTGTTCAGCGAGGCTTGGATTCCGCTGGCGTTCTCCGGCGCGTTGTCGTACTGCGTGAGGAACCAGCCGAAATCGTTGTTCCCGCTGCCGTAGAATGCGGTGTCAAGGAACAGCGGGAACTTGACCACGGAATCCGGATCGAGGGTGGACTTGAGGAACTCAAGCCATTTGGCGTTGTGTTCCGTGGCGTTTCGGCTGATGACAACATCGTCGCCGTAGTCGTTATCTTTGAGCTTTCTGTCGGCGAAACCCACAGGCCACGGGTTGATGACCAGCCCGCAGGAGTAGGTCGTCATGGTCGCCTTTTGGATGTAGAGGTCGCCGCGTGCAATCTCAATCCCTCCCGCCTTGACGGTGCAGGCGTACTTCTTGAGCCGCTGCACATAGACGAAGCGGGCGTGGCGGAAGACGGTGTCGTTGCTTTGCGCGGGCACATCGAAGGTGAACATTACATCCCCCTCCACCCCGTCGGTGGAGAAGAGGCTGCTGTTCACCTCCATCTGCAGGGAAGTCCCCCGCTTGATGTGCAGCGCGTTTCCGTTGACCTCTATCGTCAGCATCAGGAGAAGGAGTATTCGTAAACGACTTTCACGCGGTGCACCGTGATGGCGGTGCTGTTGACCTGGAGCTTGCCGCCCTCGATAGCGAATGTCACGCCCTCGTTGACGATGGCGATTCCGTCTTTGCTGATGGTGAAGGCGATGACGTTGACCAGGTTCGTGGCGTTGATTTTATCGTCAAGGGTGAGTGCAGTGGCTCTCTTGAGGATGGAGAGGTCGTTGTAGGTTACGACCTTGAGGCACTTGTCCTCAAGGTTGCTGTGGAGGTTTGAAAGGTTCGAGGCGTTGTTGTTGGCGGTGGTGTTGGCGGTGTTCGCCAAATCGTAGGCGGTCTTCACCGCCTTGGCGGTCGCCGCCAGCGCCTCGGAGGTGCTGTTCACCGCGCTGGTCAGCTTGGTCACGCCGTACTTGGATGTGGAGGCGAGGTTGACGGTGGTGCTGGTCACCGATGTCCCGTCCGTGAGGACGACGGTGATTTTCGGACCCGCCGAGGAGGTGCCGTCTGTCAGCGTGACGGACTGCACCTTGGTGTCGGAGTCCGCCGGAAACAGCGACTGGATGAGGGTGGCGAGACCCTCCACCTGGTCGGCACTGGTCTTCGGATAGAGGATGTCGTAGTCGGGAGCGCCGTTCACCATCTGTCCGTTGAAGGCCTCCTGCTGGTATTTGATGATCTGTCCCATGAGGTTTGAGTTTTGGTGAGTTATTGGGTTAGTTATTTGATGACGCGCAGGTACTGGTCGTTGAGCTTCAGCACCTCGTGCTTGAGGTAGTCAATGAGGTCGCCGAGGGTGGTCTTGTAGGCGTTGCCCTTGTCGTCGCCGATGACAACGAGCATGGAGCCGCTCAGCTCGTACTCCCTCGGCTGCAGCGTGTTGAAGTTCCCGTCCAGCTTGGTGCGGACACTTGCCGCCGCCGCGCCCGCCGCCGTCTCTTCGGCGAGGGCGCGGATCTCGGCCTTGAACGTCCCGTAGTCGTCGATGCGGGAGGCGGGGATGGTGAAATCGGCAAAGGTGGTCTGCGAAGTGAGCGTCACCCCGTTGATGGCGGGGCGGTTTTCGAGGTCGTCATAGCTGCCGGACACGCTGTCCAGCTCGTTGACCCGTTCTATCAGTCTGTTGAGGATGCCCCGCACCTGGGCGAGACCCATTCCGTTCTCAATCGTCTCTATCATTTTTCTCTGAAGTATTGGTTAGCTATCTCGTTCTGCCGTGCAGTACCCCGCTGCAGGTCGTCAACCCATAGAAGAAGGTCGTCCCAACGCTCCAGCGTTCCCGGAAGAATCGGCAGGTTGCCCGTGCTTGTGGTGGTGGCGGGCTTGTTGAAACGGTACTGGAACTCCGCCTCCATGAGGTCTTCGGCGGTGTCGGTCACCGTGAGCGTGTCGGGGATGACGGCGATGGGGACGGCTCTGCCGCCGATGATGCGGTAGTTGTGGCGGCTGCGCATGGCATCCGCCACCAGCTGGATTTCCCGCGCCGTCCTGTAGCCCGTGCGGGCGGTGTGGACGGTCGCCGTGTCGGTGATGTCCGCGCCGACAACGCCGTTCTTCACCGTGTCGCTGCCGTCCGTCTGCTCCTCCACGGCAGAAGTGTCCGTGGAGAGGCTCTCCAAAAGGCCGTATCGGCTTTGCAGCAGGAACTCCTGCGCCCCTATGGGCTTGCGCCCGAGGACGTAGGTGCGCGTCCACTTCGCCCCGGACTCGTTGCGGATGGAGACCGTGTATGAGAGCATGCCGGAGGGGTCGAGCCCCAACGCCGCCACGGACAGAGGAAGCCGCACGATGTTGTAGTTGGACACGGTGACCTGCCCCTGGTTGGCCGTGTGGATGCCGCCGTCCTTCATCCGCACGATGACCCCGACATTGAGCTGGCGGGAGTGCGAGGCGGATTCGAGGGTGTTGAAGAGCAGGAAATAGGCGTATTGCGGAAGTTCCGCGTATGAGCGGACGGTCAGCCCCGTGGGGCTTCCGAAGTCGCGGATGTCCGTGTATTCGGACAGCTTGGCGGCGGCTCCCATGTCGGTCTCCCAGTCGGCGAGGTTGAGCGTTTGGTGCGTGTCGTCGAGCCTGCCCGCCGACAGCATGGCCTCCTGCGAGTGTTTCAGAACCCCGACTTGGGGAATCTCCCCGGACACGTCCGAATAGGTGAGCCGGAACTTCAGTGTGGCGTACTGCAGCGGATAGGCGGCGAAAGTCTCCGAAAGGCTGGGGACATCAGCCGCCGTGAAGTAGGAGCGAAGGATGTCAAGGGGCAGCTCCACGAGGTCGTCGGCGTCAAGGTGCAGGATCATGTCGGGGGTCTCCAGCGTCTGCACCGCGCCGCCGCTGTAGCGCGTGACCTCGAAGCGGGCGAACACGCCGTAGTTGGGGTGCAGTACCCGCGCCACACCCGCGACCTGCTCCAGCTGCTCGATGTTGCCGCTGCCGTTGCCGTCAACGGTCACGACCTCGCCGCCGTACTCCTTGGAGAGGAACGTGAGGGTGAGGTCGTCCGCCAACGTCACATCGTAGTGGCGGGTAATGGTGTAATGCTCGGCTATCTTGCTCTGAAGCTCCTTTTTCAGCATGGAAGTGTCGGTGTAGCCCGCTATCCTGTCCGCCCTGTCGCGTGCCTGGTACGGCGAGGTGATCTGGAAGTCAAGGACGGTGTCGCCGAAGCCGACCGTCAGCACGGAGGACGGCAGTGCGTTCACGCGCCACGCGCTCCGGCTCTTGCTTCCGGCGGTGGCGACGGGTGTGCCCTTCAGCAGGAAACGCGGGCGGTTCCCTGCGAAGTCAAGGGGGTGCGGTTGTTCTCTTATCGTTACTGTCATTGCTCACTGTTTTAGCGATGCCGCCCTGCGGAGGAAGCTCTCCTGCTGCTCGAACTCAAGTTGGAGTTCCCGGCTGATGACCGCCTGCCTGTTCTTCGGGTCGCTCATGTACTGGCGCAGCGCGGTCAGCTCCTCCAGCATTTTGCCCATCGTACCGTCATCCGCCTGCGCGGTGTGGTAGTGGTTGCTGTTGACGGCTCTCTCTGTTCTTTCGGGGGCAAATGTACGGCTAATGGCGGTGGCCGCCTGGGACACGCTGCGGCTGTCGGGAACCGCCATTTCAAGTTCCCGCAGCGGGGCTTTGTTGCCCTTACGGTACTCCTCAAGGGCTTCGATGACGGGCTTCGTCTCCGGATTCTCCACTATCTCGTTTGAGGCGATCCACTCCCTGCCGCGCTCTCCTGCCACGATGTTCTTCTCCCGCTCGATGTAGCCGCCCTTGGCGTAGGGTTCTGGCTGCGAGGCGATGGCGGCGACCTGCACGCCCGTGGCGGCGAGGGAGAGTGCCATGGAGATGAGACCCCACGGGAAACCGCCGCCGTTCTCGAAGCTCTTCACGGCGGCCACGATGCCGGAGATTATCGCCTCCGCGATGGCCGCTTTCTTCTCTCTGCGGAACTGTTCGATTTCCAGCTGCTTCTCCTTGGCGTCGCGCTCCTTGTCCAGCTGCTCCACCTGCGCGTTGTAGTACTCCTGCGAGATGATGCCCTGCTCCAGCTGCCAGTCCAGCTTCTTCTTCCGCTCGTCATAGCCTTTCTTGTACTCGTTGAGGGCGGCTTTCTCCTTGTTGCTCTGAAGCTGATTGATGGATTCAAACAGCTGCATGGCGGTGTTGGCGAAGTCCTGGATCACGTCGGCGATGTCCGACAAGTTCTTCTCCCAGTCCTTCTTGAAGTTCTTCCAGTCTATCTCAAGGAGTTTGCCGATGCCCGTGGTGGCCTTGCCCTTTTTGGCCGACTTCCCTATCGCGGCGGTCTCCTCGTCCATCTTCTTCTTGAGGGCTTTTATCTGCTCCTCAAGCTGACGGATGCGGTCTTGGTTCTCCTGCTCGCCCAACGCCTTGAGCTTGGCGATGGCGGACTGGGCGGCGGAGATTTTCGCCTGGTACTCCTTTTTCACCGCCGCGATGCGCTTCTCCGTTTCCGTCATCAGCGCTTCGGTGATGTCGGCCTCGGCACGCTGCACGACGGCCAGTTCCTCCTGCGCTTCGAGGGCTACGGCCTGCCGCTTCTGCTCCAGCAGGTCTTCAAGCAATCTCAGTTCGTCTTCGTTGAGGCCTGTCCCCGTTTCGGGGTTGTACTCCTCTTTTGCCTTGCTCTCGTAATATGCAATGCTCTTGTCAATCTCGGCGATGGTGGAACGCCACTTCTGCTCCACCTGCAGCAGTTCCGTGGAATAAGTGTCAGTGAGGCTTTGGTTGAGCTTCTCCTTGATGGTCTGGAACTGCTCGCACAGCTTCTCGTACTGCTGCGTCACTTTCTTCATCTGTTCGGTGCGGGCGGCGCGGTCTATCTCGCCGATGGCGTTGGCCATGTACTTTCGTACTTGGTCGGCGAGGTCTTTGGCCGCCTGCCCCTTGCTGTCGGTGAACGCCTCTATGCGTTCAATGAGGTCGCCGTACTCCTGCCGGATTTTCTCCTTGTCGGCGGCTACCTTGTCCAAACCGATGAGTTCGTCCTTTTGGAAGAGCTTCTTCACCTCCTTTTGGAGGTTTTCCCATTCGGTCAGCTTCTTCCCGGCGACCTCCTCGGCGGTCTCGCCGCCTGCACCGCCTCCTCCTCCGCTGCCGTCCGTTTCGCTCTCTATGTCGGAGACAACCGCGTCCAGCTGGTCGCCGATCCACGGGGCGAGGTTCTGTTTCACCTTCTCAATCTTGGCTTGTTCCTCTTGCACTATTTTGGTGACGTTGCGGATCCAGAACTCCTCCTTGTCGTTCAGCTTCCTGTCCTTGAGCAGGTAGCGGTTGAGGGAGCGGATGATGGTCTCGGAGGTCAGACCGCTCTCGGCCAGCTCCACCGCCTTGCCGCCGATTTCCGGCGAGAGGTGTTTGAGCGAGTGTTGCAGTCTGTCCATCTCCTTTTTCATAATCTCCGTTATCTGCTCCTGCTGGATGTCAAGGGCTATCTTGCGTTTCATGGCGGTGATGACCTTGTTGTAGGCCTGCTCAATGTCCATGATGTTCCCCTTCTCGTCCAGCTGGTCCTGGAGTATTGTGGGATAGTTCTCTATGATTTTCTTCTGCACCTTGTTGTATTCGTCCGTGCCCTTGCGCAGCTCACGCAGTGCGCCGAAGAGTCTGTCGGCCTCCACTTTCTGCTCGGCGGTGCGCTCGTGGAAGTCCTTCATGGCCTTCTGTGCCGCCGTGGTGCGGGTCGCCAGCTTGTAGATGGCCGTGCCTGCTGCGACTATGGCGGTGGCAATGGCCACCCACGGAACAGCATTTGCCGCTGCGCCCATTGCCCGGACTGCCGCGGCCGCTCTGGTCGTGTTGCCCGCCATCTTCGCCTGCGCTGCGGCCACCGCATAGACAGCTGTTTTGTAGGCGGCTTTGATGACGATTCCGGCTTTCTCCGCCGCGTTGAGCAGCAGCAGGCGCGTCTTCAGCAGCGTCACTTTTGCAATGTATAAAGTGAGCGGTGCGATGATGGCCAGCACCACGCCCTTGTTCTTGCTTATCCACGAGGTGGCGGAGGATATGGCCTTGATGCCCGCCGTGCTGGTCTTGGTCAGCTTCAGCAGTATGGGGTAGAGCTTTTGGCCCAGTTCGAGGCGGGTGTCCTGGAACTTCTTGCGGGCCTTCTCCAAGTTGGCCTGCATGTTGTTGTTCTTGACGGAGAACTCCTCGTAGCAGGACACGCCCTCCAGCATGGCGCGGTTGGCGATTTCCTGCGCGGCCTCCACTTTGTCGAGGCTGTTGGCCATCGAGGAGATGGCGGCGGCGGCGCGTGCGCCGTCAAGGCCGAGGTCTTGGAAGATGGGCAGCAGCTTGTCGAAGCCGCCCGCCCCGGAGAAGCCCTTGAGGACTTTCTTCAAGGCCTCGTTCATGTCGGTCTCCATGAGCTGCTTGAACTTGCCGAGTTCCATTCCGGCGACCTTGGCAAACTCCGCTGGCTTGGATATGACCTTTTGGATGAGCTTTTGGAACGCGGTGGCCGACATTTCCACCTTCTGCATGTCCTGGTCCAACGCCGAGGCGAAGCCGAGGATCTGGTCGGCGGCGAGTCCGGCCTGCACGGCAATGCCGCCCAGCCGTCCCGTGAAGTTGACCATGTACTGCTCGTTGGCCGTGCTGGTCTTGCCCAGTTCGTTGACGGCGGAGCCCAAAGACAGAAGCTGCTCCTTGAGCGACTTGTCCTTGAGCATGTCGGTGGACTTCTTGTAAACGTCCACCATCTTGCCGATGGCAAGGGTGGCGTCGTCGCCCAGCACGTCCCCCATGGAGACGTTGATGATGTCGGCCGCCTCCACGAACTGCTGCACTATTTCCTTGGTGGAGATACCCAGCTTGCCCGCGATGTAGGCGAGGTTGTTGAGCTGCTCGCGGCTGGTGCGGGTGTCTAAGTGCTTGAAGCTCTCGTTGAGTTCCTCCACCTGCTCGCGGGTCATCCCCGTGGTCTTGATGACGTCGGAATACACGTCATCCATGGCGGCGAGGTCGGTGGCAACCTGCTTGAGGGTTGATGTCACGTTGTCGAGCGAGGAGAGGATCTGCGTCAGTCCTCCGATACCCGTTCCGAACTGCAGGACTTTGTTGTACATTTCCGTCCACGCGGAGGCGGCTGAGCCGATGTTCTGCGCGTGCTCCTTGAGGTACTGCCTCAGCTCCTTGATTTTCTTGGCGTGGGAGATGTACTCGTCCGAGCCGATGACCATGCGGTTCTGCTCGTTCACGAGCTTGTTCATCTCGGAACGTATCTGCTTGACGGAGGCCTCCACCTCCTTGCCGTTGATGTAGATGGTTACCCTGCGGGGGCTGCTCTTTGCCATAAACGTTAAGTTTTGGCAAAGATGCCTCAAATGTCCGTCACATTTTGGGACGGTTACGGGAAAACGAAGTCGTGCTGTTTGACTGCGGTTTTCATCTTCCCTAATACTGCGACAACGATTGCAATGGTTACGAGCGGTTTGTCGCGAAGTTTGAATGGATAGCGTGCCCGGTCGCCCACCTCTAAAACATATTAAATAAATAAGTCTCTTGCATAGAAAAAGGTTTATTTTCCTAATTCCAACTGGTCTTTTACTAATGTAAAATATTTCCCTTTTAACTTTG
>JBGUPL010000049.1:0-1724 GCA_045130275.1 Bacteroidales bacterium | reverse complement strand
GACGGCGTTACAAATGAGGGTGCCACATATGGCGGTGCAGGTGTGCGTGTGGGCGTCGATGGGGTGGGGGAATGGCCGGCGGGCGGGGGCAATGCCTCGGCATGGCACAGCGGCGGATGACGGCAGGCCGTCAGGTCTGCCGGGCTTGGTAGCGTTGTCGGGGCCGGGCGCGAGTGTCGCAGGCCGTGGGCCTGCGGGCAATCCGAGGGTTCCGGCCGAGTAGTGGCGTGCCTCCGGCACGCAGGGGGGGCGACGGTTTCCGCCATCCCCACACTGCGCTTCACTTCGTTTCGCTGATGTGGGGTTATTAAGATTCCGTGCCTCCGGCACGGGGGTGCGGCTCCAACCGCGGGCAGTATTCTTCCAAAGAGGTCCGGAATCTTAACTGTCAACAGTTAAGCGAAAAAACAAAACAGGTGAAAAAAGCGCTGCATCCCGTTGGCGCACAACACGATACAGGAAATTTTCAAAAGTACTTGACAAAGGGCCTCCCCTTGTTGTATATTTGCAGGCGGTAAAACGGTTGTCTGGAGAGGCGGGGCTTGCCCCGTCTCCTCTGAGGTCCGTCTGACCGGGAAAACAAAATCATTCACCAGTAAAAACAAAAAACTATGTCAAAACAAAAGAGAGTGCAAACCACGGGAGAAAGTAAGAGTCGAATAAGGCCGCGACCGTTTTTTCTGGCGGATCTACCCTAAGGACGACGACAACAAGATTTTTTCAAAAAAAAGTGTTTACTATTTCGTTGAATTGAGTAAATTTGCCGCGCAAAAGGAAACGCTGGACATGTGCGACGAGCGGAACCGCCTGCTCTATATGTTCACCGACGTGGTGTACATGCCGAAGCAAGAGGTCGTCAGCCTGACGCCCATGCAGATGCGGTTCTACGAGGAATGTCAGATCACAAATTTCACGGATATGGAAAAACAGGACTATGTCAAGAGTTTGATGGAGTACCCGAGCGTTCGGGAGATGGTCGAGTGCGAGCGCGACGATGCCAAGGAGGAGGGGATACAGATAGGTATCGGGCTGGGGATGCAGCAAGGGATGCAACAGGGGATGCAACAGGGGATGCAACAGGGGCTCGTGCAGGGTCGTCGCGAACTGCTGAGCAGGATGCTCGAGAGCGGTCTCGACCCCGCACAGGTGGCCGACCTTACCGGTGTCGGGCTGGACGAGATCCGGAGCCTTTGCGAACCGTAATGCAGCGGACCTCACATCGTGTTTGACCAACCGCGTCCCGCAGCTGCTTTTTGCCCTTCAGCCCTGGCGGGCTGAAATTGGGGAGGGGTGCCACCGCGATGCTACCGAGCCCCGCACCCCTAGCGGGGTGCGAGCAAACTCCCCTTCCTTGGGGAAGGGGTGGCCGCAGGCCGGGGTAGGGGCGTCACACAAGTCATCAGGCCTTTACCTCTATTATTAATGATGGCCTTCGGCCAAGTCTTTTATATTACTACCCCGCCCTTCGGGCACCCGTTGCAGGCAAGCCTGCTTTTCCTCTTCGCTCGGCATAGCCAAAGCAAGCTTTGTCTCTGCGCTCGCTCATTCGTCAAATCTAAAAGAGAAGGGGAATTTTTTGCCTTCAGCCCTACGGGCTGAAATGGGGTTGGGGGTGCCATCGCGTTGCTACCGAGCCACGCACCCCTGGCGGGGTACGTTCACGGGCGGGACGGTGCAACAAATGACGGCGTTACAAATGAGGGTGCCACAAATGGCGGTGCTGG
>JBGUPL010000048.1:0-1815 GCA_045130275.1 Bacteroidales bacterium | reverse complement strand
AACCGCCTGAACTGAAACATCTAAGTAGGGCGAGGAAAAGAAATCAACCGAGATTCCGCTAGTAGTGGCGAGCGAACGCGGAAGAGGCTAAACCGCATGGAGTAATCTGTGCGGGGTATGGACTGAAACGTGGTATTGTGAAGGGATAGCAGAACAGCATGGGACGGCTGACCACAGAGTGTGATAGTCACGTACGCGAAATCCTGACACAGCTTATCAGTATCCTAAGTACCGCGGGACACGAGGAATCCCGTGGGAATACGGGGGGACCACCCTCCAAGCCTAAATACTCCCTGGTGACCGATAGCGTATAGTACTGTGAAGGAAAGGTGAAAAGAACCCCGGGAGGGGAGTGAAAAGAACCTGAAACCTTGTGCTTACAAGCAGATAGAGCCCGTCAATGGGTGATATCGTACCTTTTGTAGAATGGTCCGGCGAGTGAATGTCACTAGCAAGCTTAAGGTCTTAAGGACTGTAGGCGCAGCGAGAGCGAGTCTTAACAGGGCGTTCAGTTAGTGGTATTCGACCCGAAACCGTGTGACCTAGCCATGTCCAGGCTGAAGTGGGAGTAAAATCCCATGGAGGGCCGAACCCACTCCCGTTGAAATGGTAGGGGATGAGGTGTGGCTAGCGGAGAAATTCCAATCGAACTCGGAGATAGCTGGTTCTCTCCGAAATAGCTTTAGGGCTAGCCTCGACTGAACATTGCCGGAGGTAGAGCACTGAATAGGCTAGGGGCCGAGAGGTTACTGAACCTTATCAAACTGCGAATGCCGGATAATGATGGTCGGGAGTCAGACTACGGGAGATAAGTTTCGTGGTCAAAAGGGAAACAGCCCAGACCCACAGCTAAGGTCCCAAAGTATATCTAAGTGGAAAAGGATGTGGGGTTGCTTAGACAACCAGGATGTTGGCTCAGAAGCAGCCATTCATTCAAAGAGTGCGTAATAGCTCACTGGTCGAGTGACCCTGCGCCGAAAATTTAACGGGGCTAAGATACAAACCGAAGCTTGGGATCCTCAATGTTTCATCAAGTGTTGAACAGGCCCGGGAAATTTCCTCGCCGCAGGCGAGAAAATTGTCCCCAGGAAAAAGTACAGTGCTTGATGAAGCATTGAGGGTGGTAGGAGAGCGTTGTATGCGGGGTGAAGTCGTAGCGAAAGCGGCGGTGGACTGCATACAAGTGAGAATGCCGGAATAAGTAGCGAGAATAATGTGAGAATCATTATGGCCGAAAGACTAAGGTTTTAGAAGGAAGGTTCGTCCGCTTCTAGTTAGCCGGGAGCTAAGGTGAGGCCGAGAGGCGTAGCCGATGCACATACGGTGGAGATTCCGTAGCCTCCGACAGATTTAAGCAGAGGGACACTTTCAAAGCGTTTGACCCGGGCGATGGTAGCCCCGGGCGTAAGGGACCGAAATCCAAGTAGGGAAGCAAGCGTGGAGAGAGGCGAGAAAAGCTCTGTGTATATCTTAGGAGCCCGTACTGCAAACCGACACAGGTAGTCAGGAAGAGAATTCTAAGGCCAACGGGAGACGGGTAGTTAAGGAACTCGGCAAATTGACCCCGTAACTTCGGAATAAGGGGTGCTCACTAAGGTGAGCCGCAGTGAATAGGTCCAGGCGACTGTTTATCAAAAACACAGCTCTCTGCTAAATCGTAAGATGACGTATAGGGGGTGACACCTGCCCGGTGCTGGAAGGTTAAGAGGAGGAGTGCAAGCCCCGAATTGAAGCCCCAGTAAACGGCGGCCGTAACTATAACGGTCCTAAGGTAGCGAAATTCCTTGTCGGGTAAGTTCCGACCCGCACGAATGG
>JBGUPL010000047.1:0-40209 GCA_045130275.1 Bacteroidales bacterium | reverse complement strand
CCAGCCGGAGCACATCCGCAACGGTCAGACGTTCTACCTGAACCTGCAGCTCGGTCAGCCGGTGGAGGCGGTGCTCATCCCGCGCGGCGCCTTCTACCAGAAGACCGGCGGCAAGTGGATCTACGTCGTCACGAAGGACGGCACCAAAGCCGTGAAGCGCGACATCCGCATCGGTCGCCAGAACCCGCAGTACTACGAGATTTTAGAGGGGTTGGAACCCGGGGAAAAGGTAATCACGTCATCGTATGACGGGTATGGGGAGGCGGAGGTGTTGGAAATTAAGAATTAAGAATTATGAATGATGAATTATGAATGATGAATGATGAATGATGAATGATGAATGATGGGGATAGTATATGCTTTTTTAGAATAGAATTCGAAAATATACAAAAGTGTTGTCTATAGGCAACATTTTTGTGTATAAACTGTTGGTTATGGACAACGCTTTGGTTTTCGTAAATATGAGATTGCGCCAACCTTGTGGTAGAATTCTGGCGCAATCTCGATTTTTTTATGGGATTGTGCCAAGGAAGTTGTTTTGCAAAGGGGCGAATTACAGCAGAACTTCCGTCGGTGGGGTTGACGGAATGAAAAACATGACGTAGTATATCGGAAGATAAACCACCTTCCCGTTTTGCTTGATTTCGCGCTCGTTCGACAACACAAAAGCTTGTTCGATGTGGTAGTCGGGAGTGGCGACAAAAGTATCCAACGAAGCGTGCTCGTTGTAGTCTTTCCCCGATTTCACTTCGATGGGAAGAACCGAAAGCAGATCATAATCGTTCACAAGAAACTCGATCTCGCCTTTCTTCTTGTTGTCGTAATAGAACAAAGTGAAGCCGTGCGCAACGAGTTCGCTGCAGACCACCGATTCATACACGGAACCCAGGTTTACGCTTCTCACATCATCCATAATGGCTGCTATGCTGTATTGATAAAGCAGTCGGGTTAACAGTCCCACATCATTCAGATACAGTTTCAGCAAATTCTTGCTCTCTGATTCCACAAGAGGGAACCTTGGATTGGAAATCGCTTTTACTTCGTGACAGATACCGCTCTTTACAAGATACTCGAACTCAGCCTGATATTGCCAAGCCCGTGCCTGTTTCTTGTTCTCTATTTGGTTGAAATGAACCCGTTTCTTCTTGTTTTCAAGATAAGAAGGCACCAATTCGTACACCCGCTCAATAACCAGTTTGCGTTCTTTGTCATATTGACTTGCATCGCCCTTATACAGATCATACACCTCCTTTTGAGCCGCCCTCACCTCAACGATGTTGTGTGTTTCAACGAACTTGTTCACGGCATCGGGTAGTCCTCCCACCAACAAATATTTCTTGAACAAATCCATCATTCGGTTGTGTAGTGGTTCGTCCAAGGCTACTTTTTTCAAAAAACACTGGTGTGCATGTTCGACAAACTCTTCTCCTACGTTGTTGGCCCACAAAAACTCCTCGAAATCAAGCTGGAACATGTTCACAACCTTGATTTTCCCGCCGGGCTTGGAGAGCGTTTCGTTAAGGGCAATTCCTAATTGAGAACCGCTAACGACATAGGTGAATCTGTCGTCTTGTCGCAGGAACTTCAAGAGGGTGAGCATCTCGGGATAGGCCTGTATCTCGTCCAAAAACACCAACGTGTTCTCTTTTTGCCCCATACGGTCGCCAGCAACAGTGCTGAGTCGAAGGTAAAAATCTTCTTTGTTTCTCGTACCTTCAAAGATCTTTTCACCATTCTTGTCTTCATACAAATCAATTTCAATATAGTTCTTGAAACGTTTTTGCCCTTCATACCGAATGATAAAAGACTTCCCTATCTGACGAGCTCCATCAAGAACCAGTATCTTATCAGACCCATTATCAAGATAATCAGCGATTTCCGTTTGAATCTTTCTTTTTAACATACACTTTTCCGTTAAATTCAAGTCTGCAAAAATACACTTTTCTGGAAAACAATCGTATGAAATAATACACTTTTCCGTCAATCATAATTATTTCTACCAAAAATAATATTTTTGCCATTATGAAAGTTTCAATGATGACCTTTAATAAAATGATGATACCTGTAAAGAAACCTTACACCTGCTGTAAGAAATCTTTACAGCGGCCCTTTTGTTAGATATTTAGAGAATTGACAACCAATGGTTTATGTTTTTGGCACGGAAAATGATAATGACAATGAAGAATGTAGAATGAAGAATGTAGAATTATGAAGAGTTACCTCAAATTCCTCAGTCGCAACAAACTCTACACTGCCGTTGAGGCGGTGGGGCTGAGCGTGTCTCTCGCGTTTGTCATCCTGATCGGCAGCTACGTGGCCCAACATCTGGCCGTCGTGAATGAGAATCCCGCCCATGACCGCATTTACAGCCTCGGTAACACGTTACACTTGGGACTGTCTGTTTGGGATAAAGAGTCTTTGGAAACCAATATTCCTGAAATTGAGTTGATCAGCAGAATCACGGGGAAGGATGGAAAATTAGTTTACCAAAGTAATGCCTATCCTGCCAACATCAAGTTCGTTGACCAAGACTTTTTCAATCTTTTTCCGTATTACACGTTTGTGGAAGGAAGCAGTGACGGATTTGACAAATCCAACAACGCCATTATCAGTGAAACTATGGCCAGACAGTTTGAGGACAATGGGAACTTGTTGGGCAAAACCATCATCATCGATGAAAAACCATACATCATTTGCGGCATCATGAAAGATGTCCAAAATTCCTTGATTCAGTATTTTGACGTGCTGCTTCCTTTTGATGACAAAAGCTATGAGGGACAAAAACCTTTCAAGATAATCCAGGGTGTGCTCACCCTCTTTCAGAGAATGGAGAACACGGATGAGGAGGCTTTCAAAAACAAGGTACTTGACCTCTGCAATCAAAATTATAGTTCTTGGGGTGAAGAGTGGTTAAAAGGGCTTGTGGTGTACAATTATAAGGAGATGTTCTTCAATTCCTATTCCCATTCGAATAAAAGTATTCACACTGGGAACCTCACCAACATCCGGATCCTTACGGCCATTGTCATCCTTCTTTTGCTGTCGGCTGTCATCAACTACATCAACCTCAGTATGGCTTTGGTGGGAAAACGTGCCAAGGAGATGGCTACCCGTCGGCTTTTAGGGGCGCAGAAACTGTCCGTCATGGGCAAACTTATTATCGAATCTGTGTTGTTCACAGCAGTATGTTTCGGTTTTGCCTTTTTGTTGGCTTACGCTCTGATGCCCACGATGAATCGGCTGTTAGTCAGCAATACTCCTGATGCCGACATCCAGCTACGGCTGTTGATGACGCCTGCATACATAGTGGCGTATGTGAGTGGTGTCCTGCTACTGGGAGCGCTTTCGGGCTGGTTGCCAGCTTTGTTCGCCTCCCGTTATGCCCCGATTGAGGTGGTTCGCGGCGCATTCCGCCAATACAACAAAATGTGGTTCAACAAGATATTCATCGTTTTTCAGAGCGTGCTTTCGTTTGTGCTGATTGCCTTGGCTATCGTGATGGAGGTGCAGATGCGGCACATGGTTAACCGCCCCACCCATCTTCAGACAAAAGACCTTTTTGTGATTGATGAACTTTATCCGCCAAGAGCGTATTTGCCCATTGTGGAAGAGCTTAGGTCGTTGTCATGTGTTGAGGAAGTCGGTATCGGGCAAGGTTATCCAGGGAAAATCAACTATAGCTTTGGTATTCCAACTATGGAAGACGATTCAAAAAGCGAGATAAAAATGGTGACGGTTCTTTGCGACTCAACCTATTTCCAGTTGTTGGGGTTTGAGGTGGTTGAAGATTTCGGCCATCCCAAAGCCAACTCGTTATGGTTGGGAGAGCATGTTTTGATTGAAAGCGGTATTTCCGACACTTCCACTTCGTTTTTGAACAATATAGCCGCATATTTCAGCAACTATTATTTCATGAACGTGGATTATATTGGCGGTGTTGTGCTTGATTTCCCAGTCAAAACGGCTACTTGTGCCGACGGCGACTATAATTTAAATGGTGGGGTTTATGTATTTGATACAGAGAAGTTTGGCTATGGGGTCGGCTTGCTCGTCAAGATCACGGGCGACCATGCGGAAGCTGAGAGGCAGATTATGAACCACTACAACCAGTGGGTGGAGAAAAAGGAGGGCGTTGGCAAGGACATCAAGTGCGGGTATGTGGATGATTTGATGCTGGAACAATTGGAACCTGCCAAGCGCACAGTTCGACTGTTGGAGATTTTCATGGGATTATCGGTGCTGCTGTCCCTGCTCGGTCTCGTCGCCATGAGCACCTACTATTGCGATGAAGGAAGCCACAGCATCGCCGTCCGCAAGGTCTTCGGCAGCGACGTGCGGCGCGAGTTGTGGCGTACGGTGAAGGGCTACATGATGCTCGTCGGAATCGCCGCCATCATCGGAGCTCCCCTTGCGGTTTGGCTTAGCGGCAAATACTTGGAACGTTTCGCCTACCGCATCGATCATTACGGCTGGAGCATTGTCGTGGCGGTTGTGGTCACCATGCTGCTGGCATTTCTTTCCGTGTTGTGGCAGACGTTGCGCGCCGCAAAGACGAACCCCGCAGAGGCCCTGAAAAAGGAATAAAGAGGTGTAGAGAGGCAAAATTTTGCGTATCTATAGAGGGTAGATCCATCGCCAAAACAAATCATAAATTGTAAAAATGGCGATTTATAAACCTTATATTTCGCCATTTTTAATCATTTTTATTTGTTTTGGCGAACTATCTGAATAAAATTGTATCTTTGCGCCTGTCATAAAACGGTATTGTCATGGATAAAAATTTTATCAGTAGAAGACAGGAGATCAGGTTGTTACAAGCTATTAAGGATTCTGGGGAAGCTGAATTTGTGGCCGTTTATGGTCGTCGGCGCGTGGGTAAGACATATCTGATACAACAATTTTTCGACAATAAGTTCGCCTTCTCAGCCACTGGTATCATAGAAGGCACCCGCGAAGAGGAACTCTTTGCCTTTACGAGTGCCTTGATTGCTGTTGGTTATACGGGACCTCAGCCCAAAACTTGGCTCGAAGCATTTGAGGGACTCAAATCTGTTTTAGAGAGACAGCCGCACAAAGGTCGTCAGGTTATCTATATTGACGAGCTCCCTTGCTTTGATACGCCCAAGTCCGGCTTTGTCCGTGCTTTAGGACATTTTTGGAACACTTGGGCCGCATTACGTAAAGATGTCATACTTATTGTTTGCGGTTCCGCCACCTCTTGGATGATTGAAAACATAGTCAATGACCACGGAGGGCTCCATGACCGAACCACACACACTATTTATTTGAGACAGTTTACGTTAGCAGAAACCGAATCCTATCTGCAGACTAAAAAAATCCACTGGCCACGGCAGATGATTGTCGAGACTTACATGATGCTTGGGGGCGTGCCCTATTACCTCAGTTTGCTCAACCCTCAAGAGAGCCTTGCCCAAAACATCGACAGACTCTATTTCCATAAAAATTCTGAACTTGGACAGGAGTATCAACGTCTTTACGCCTCTCTGTTCAAGTCGCCAGAGTCTTACATTCGCATTGTTGAGATATTAGGCAAGAACAAGCAGGGACTCACGAGAGGAGAAATTGCAGAAAAACTGAAAATATCATCCAGCGGGACGCTGAGTAAACAGCTTGAAAATCTGGAATATTGCGACATCATCCGCCGATATGTGACCAAAATTGGAGGCAGGCTAAAGACTAACGAGGCCTATTACCAGCTGGTTGACCTTTTTACACTTTTCCATCTCACCTTCTCCAAAAAGCTAACTACTGAAGATTATTGGGAGCAGCGTCTCAACACCCCAGTTCTCAACAGTTGGCAAGGATTAGCCTTCGAGCATGTGTGCATGGTTCATATTAGGCAGGTACGACATGCTCTTGGCCTTGACAAGATTGCCGTTGAATATTACTCATGGCGAAGTTCCACAGCTCCACGTGCCCAAGTGGATATGATTATCGAACGTGCCGATCGTCTTGTTAACCTATGCGAAATCAAATACACCCAATCAGAATACACCATCACTTCCAATGAGGACCTGAAAGTCCGTAACCGTACGGCGGCATTCGTCCGGGAGACCAAGACCCGAAACGGTATTCTTCCCACTTGGATCACTCCATTCGGTCTCTTTCATAACGAATATTCCGTCTCTGTCCAATATCAGGTTACGCTGGACGATCTGTTTGTTGATTGAGTTGGCTACAAATCCATAACAACCCGCGCAGACCATCTGTAAAGAACTCTTACACCACTGTAAAAGATCTTTACATTGTGCGTGTTGCTTGTATTACTAATCTGTTGTATATCATAGGTTTATGAGTTTGGCACGATTGCTGTCTTTCCATATCAGGTTTTATTATGGTTTGATATGAAGAGTTACCTCAAATTCCTCAGCAGAAACAAACTCTACACCGCCGTGGAGGCGGTGGGGCTGAGCGTGTCTCTCGCGTTTGTCATCATCAGCTTCTGCTACGTGATGCAGCAATATTCCGTGCCGCGTGAGAACCCAGACCGCGAGCGGATATATGCCGTGGGCAGCGAAAATATGACCAATCCTTACGGCATGAAGGAAATCATTGGCGACAAACTTCCCGAAGTGGAATGTGTGACCCATTTCTATTTCCAAATCGACCAGCTTCTGAAAGCGGAAGACGAATCGTATGTCGGCAATTGCTTGTTCTGCGACCGAGAGTTCTTCAACATCTTTCCCGTCCAGTTCAAAGAAGGTGGTCCCGACAATCTTACCAAAGCCCATGTCGCCTTCGTTTCGGAAAAGTTGGCCTCCAAAATGGGAGGGGAAGTGGTTGGCAAACAGGTGATTGCGGATGAAGATACGCTGACGGTGGTAGGGGTCTTCTCCGATTTGGGTAGCTCCTTGTTGTATGATGCCGATATCATTGGCCACATTGAAACCTGCAAGTGCATGGCTGTTTACAGACAAAACCCGCTTTATTATCAAAATTCTATCCATACTTTCATGAAGGTGGTGCCGAATGTTGACCGTTTGCTTTTAGAAGAAAAGGTGACTGAACTTTGCAAGAAGACTTATGGTGATTTGTTTACCGTTTTTTACGAGGAAGGCATTACGGTTATTCGGCTGGATGAAATCTTTTTCAGCGACACAAAATGCCATTTGCAACAAGGTGACAGGTCGATGCTCCGCAACGTGGTTGTGGTCGGGCTGCTGCTGCTGCTTTCAGCTCTCATCAACTATGTCAACCTGAATGTGGCGCTTGTAGGAAAACGTGCGAAGGAGATGGCGTCGCGGCGATTGCTTGGAGCGCAGAAGTCGGCTGTCATCGGACGTTTTCTGGCCGAATCGTTCCTGTTCACCCTCTGCTGCTTTGTCGTCGGTTTGCTGTTAGCCGATGCAATAGTTCCTTTTGTCAACGATTTGTTGAGGGCAAATGTGGCGGTGCGCATTCCGTTCACAATGGGTTATCTCCTTGCCTATCTGCTGATGGTGGTGGTGGTGTCGCTGCTGGCTGGTGTTTTGCCTGCGGTCATCGTGTCGCAGACCAAGCCCATTGATGTGGTGAAAGGCACCTTCCGCTTCCGTTCCCGCAAAGAGTTGTCGCGAATCTTCATGGTGATTCAAAACGTCATCTCCATTGTGCTGATAGCCTTGGTGATTACGATGCAGTTGCAGATGCGGCACATGCTGAATCGCCCCGTCGGTCTGCAGACGGACAACCTCTATTTTATCAGTTCCAAGTTGGATGTTATTCCTGAAAAGACTGCTTTCATTGACGAGCTCCGCAGTTTGCCTTGTGTGAAGGAATTGGCTTTTACTGAGAATGTTCCGGGCGTTTCAACCACGTATTTCCTAATGGCTAAAATGGGCGAGACGGAAAAAGACACAAGGGTCGCTTCGTTTAATTGTGACTCGGCGGCCTTCCGTATGTTGGGTTTCCAAGTGGTTGAACAGTTTCATGATCCGGAGGCGACGAGTTTCTGGATGACGGAAAGTGCCGTGGCCGGCATGACGGGGTTGCCATGCGGAGTCTATAACTACGACACGATTTTTGCTTGGAAGCAGGGCAATATCGGTAATGATGTATGCGGTGTCATCAAAGATTTCAACATGTTGGATGCCCTGCATGCTGCCGACGAGGATTTTACCATTGTCTTTTGCAATGACAATCCTATTTTTGTGGGAAGCGCTCATCCGTTGTTGGAAATCGTGGGCGACCACCAGGAGGCCAAACGTGCCATTGATGCGGTTTATAAAAAACACTGCGAGAAGATGTTAGGCACCTATATGGAGCCGGAATACAACGATTTCCTGAAGAATGTTGTTGCCTCGAAATATAACAAGACAAAGCGGCAGATGCGCCTCATCGAGCTGATCATGGGCATTTCTGTGCTGTTGTCGTTGCTCGGTCTGGTGGCCATGAGCACCCATTTCGCCTCCGAGCGCGAGAAGAGCATTGCCATCCGCAAGGTGTTTGGCGGCACTTTGGAGAGCGAAACCCGCCGCAATCTGAATGAGTATGTCATCATGATACTGATAGCCAACATGATAGCGATTCCTTTGGCCGTATGGCTGTGCGGGCGTTATTTAGAGGATTTCGTTTACCGCATCGACCTGCATCCCTGGATCTTCGTGGTGACGGTGCTGCTGTCGTTCGTCATCGCCATCGGCTCCGTCCTCTGGCAGACCCTCCGCGCCGCGAGGACGAACCCGGCGGAGGCGTTGAAGAAGGAGTGATGAATTCCCGCAGAACTCGCAGATTATCGCAGATTTATATCGAAACATCAAAAATTCCTTAGATATGATACAAGTACAAAACCTCACCAAAATCTTCCGCACGGAAGACATCGAAACCCTCGCATTAGACGGGGTGTCATTTGAAATTCAAGATGGCGAGTTCGTTGCCGTGATGGGGCCGTCGGGCTGCGGCAAATCCACGCTGCTCAACATCCTCGGCCTCCTGGATAATCCCACCGAGGGCACCTACGAGTTGCTCGGCCAGCAGGTCGGCAGCCTGAAGGAGAAGGAGCGCACCAAGTTCCGCAAGGGCAACATCGGGTTTGTGTTCCAGAGCTTCAACCTCATCGACGAGCTGAACGTCTATGAGAACATCGAACTGCCGCTGCGTTACCTGAACATCAGTGCCTCGGAGCGCAAGGAGCGGGTCACGGCGATGATGAAGCGGATGGCCATCACCCACCGGGCCAAGCACTTCCCGCAGCAGCTCTCAGGCGGACAGCAGCAGCGTGTGGCCATCGCCCGCGCCGTGGTCGCCAACCCCAAGCTGATCCTCGCCGACGAGCCCACCGGCAACCTCGACTCCAAGAACGGCAAGGAGGTGATGGATCTGCTCACCGAGCTGCACAACGAGGGCACCACCATCGTGATGGTCACCCACTCGCAGCGCGACGCGGGTTACGCCGACCGCATCATCAACCTCTTCGACGGCAGGATCGTCGAGGATGTGCTGCCAGAACTGTAAACGGCGAATGGTCGTCGGCGAATTGTGCGAATTATGCGAATTATATTAAAACAACTTCCTTGAGCAGCCTCGGAGAGGCAAAACGCGCGAAGCGCAATTAACCCCACACAAGCGCAGCGCAGTGTGGGGTTTGACAAGAAAGAAAAGTCCGGACTGCGGGAGCTGCGATAACGACAAGTCAAAGCCGCAGTATGGTGCCTGACAAGAACAAAAAACCAACCATTATGCGAATCATCCAAAAATCCAAAACCGAGATGGTTTCCGCCATCCTCAACATTGTCGGGCTGGCCGCCGCCTTCGCCGCCCTCTACATCATCCTCGTGCAGGTGCACCATGACCTCACCTACAACAAGGCACTCCAGGACAGCGACCGAATCTATGTCCTTACCCAGAAGGAAATCAACAAAAGTGAATATTCCTCTTACCTTTGCCGACCTATAGGGGAATTTGTCATTAACGCTTCCCCTGACATTGAAGCCGGTGGTTGCGGTAATATCATGGGCAATCCCATCACAGTTCGTGTGAGCGATGAGCAATCGCCTGTGTCCATCACGATATCTTCCTTGAACAAAGGTGCCCGTGACGTGTTCGGTTTCGAGTTGGTGGCTGGCAATTGGGATGATTTGACAGGCACTGGCTTCGCCCTCTCGGAATCGGCAGCAAAACGTTTGGGAGTCCAGGTGGGTGATGTCATGAAATATTTCGATGGATCAGCATGGCATGATATATCCATTGCGGTCATCTATAAGGATATGCCGAAGCACAGCGACCTTTCCTCTTTCGAAATGCTGACCGATTTTGGCGACAATTGCATCAATGATTGGAGCGAGTTTTCATTTAACTATTTTCTGAAACTTCGTAAAGGTGCCGACCCCAATACGATTGTTGAGGTGGCAAAGCCTGTCGCCAGACAGTTTTTCAGTAAAATGACAGGAAAAGAGGCTACCGACGACAATGTCAAGTTTGGACTTTACCCTGTGCGGCTTACCGACATGTATTTCGACACCAATTCGTATTTTGCCCCTGGTAAGGCAGGCAACAGAACCACCACGATGACCCTGCTCATCATTGCCATCTTTGTGGTGGTCATCGCCTTCATTAACTACATCAACTTTTTCTTCGCCATGTTGCCCCTTCGCCTGCGCAGCATAAATACCCGCAAGATACTGGGTAGCAGTCGTTTCCAGTTGGTGATGTCGTCGGTGGGCGAATCGGTGCTGATGGTGGCTATATCTTTGGCACTTGCTGTAGGTGTGGTTATCCTCTTCAAACAATCTACATTGGCATCATTGATTGACACTTCACTTGATTTCGGACAGAATGGGGGCGTTGTTGCGTTGACTATCGGTTTGGCATTGCTCATCTCCGTAGCTGCCAGTATTTATCCCGCCTTGTTCGCCACCTCGTTTAATCTGGTCTTCGCCTTGAAAGGCACTTTCGGCACCACGCAAAAAGGCAAAGCTTTCCGCATCGGTCTGATTGGCCTGCAGTTCACTGTTTCCATCGTACTGATAATCTGTACGATATTCGTTCACGAGCAACGCCGTTTCATGATGAACCACGAAATGGGCTTCGATCAAGAATGTCTGTTGCAGTCGCAGGTTTCATGGAATCTTGCCAACAATCGCGAGGCAGTGGAGAGTAAGTTGAAAGCTGATGCTGCCATCAAGGATGTCGCTTGGGGTGACGGACCTTTCATACAGGATTCTCGTATGAGTTGGGGACGCAAAGTGCGGGGTGAAGATGCCGGTTGGCAGGTTTATCCTGTTTCGTGGAACTTCCTGCGCTTTATGGGTATTGACATTATCGAAGGTCGTGATTTCACCGAAGCCGATGAGCAGTCTGATGGTGTGTATATCTTCAACAAAACCGCAAAAGACAAATACCAAATCACTCTTGAAGACCAGATTGGCGGTCATGGTGACCAAATCGCCGAAATAGCAGGCTTTTGCGAGGACTTCAACTTCGCCTCGCTGCGACAAGGGATTGAGCCTTTTGCATTCTATGTTTATGGTAAAGATCCGTGGCACATTTGCATGAGGCTGTTCATCCGCACTGAGGCAGGTGTGGATGTCCCAGCTTTGATGGAGCGTATTACGAAGACCCTCAACGACCTTGACCCCACCATGGGCGAGGAAATGTCATACGAAGTGTGGCCCTTCTCTCAATCTATTGAGAATCAATATAAAAAAGAAAACAACCTCTCGACTTTAGTTACCTTATTCACCGTTTTGGCTATCGTTATTTCACTCATGGGTGTGTTCGGGTTGGTGATGTTCGAGACGGAGCACCGCCGCAAGGAGATTGGCATCCGCCGCGTACACGGGGCCACGGTGAAGCAGATCTTGGCGATGTTCAACTCGCGCTTCGTGAAGATTGTGCTGGTCTGCTTCTTCATTGCCGTGCCCATCAGCGTGTTCGTGATGCGCCGCTACTTGGAAGGTTTCGCCTACCGCGTGCCACTGCACGTCTGGGTGTTCGCGGTGTCCCTGATCGCGGTGCTGGCCGTAACCGTCGCGGTAGTCACGTTGCGGAGTTTGAGAGCGGCTACGGTGAACCCGGTGAAGTCGTTGAGGAACGAATAACCCTTACCCCCTTGGAAATTGTAGCGTTGCGAAGATTGGTTATGCTATAGTGTTGAAATACAATCAATTTCGCAATAATAGAGATGAATTATTCATTCAGAAAAATGGGCTTAAAGCTGAATATTCATTCAGAAAAACGGTTTAGGTGGTTGTTTTTTCGTTGGAAAAAGTGTATTTTTGCGGCGTTAATTCGTTTGAAAAATGCTGAGAAGAAAAATTGAAAATACCCTTCGGGAATGGAAAGACACACCGAATCATTTGCCGCTTGTCATTATGGGAATTCGCCAATGCGGAAAGACCTTTATCGTCAGAAAATTTGCAGAGGAAAATTACAAGTATGTCTATTACATGAACTTTATTAAGCAACCCAAACGCATTGGTGCATTTCTGGGTTCCAAAGAAGTTGATGCGATTCTTCTGGAGCTTTCCACCCAAATAAAAGGAGCTAATTTCGTTCCCGGACAAACCTGTTTCATCTTTGATGAAATTCAAGACTGTCCAGATGCCCGTACTTCTTTGAAGTTTTTCAAAGAGGATGGACGTTTCGATGTTATTGCAACAGGCTCCCTTTTGGGCGTTTTAGGTTATGGCGAGAAGAAAAAGAAGTTGAAAAGAAAACATAAGGATGATATGCATTTAGGGAAAAATTCTGTTCCTGTTGGTTTCGAAGACATCGTGCAGATGTATCCGCTTGATTTCGAAGAGTTCCTTTGGGCAAATGGAATCTCAGAAGATGTGATTGTGTTTCTTAAAGACTGTTTGTCAAACGAAAAACCAGTGCCTGTTGGAATACATCTCACCATGAATAATCTTCTGAATCGTTATGTCGCTGTTGGCGGTTTGCCCGCAGCTGTAAACAAGTTGCTGGAGACCAGTAATATGAGCAAGGTTGATGCCGTCCTCCGTAGGATTTTGAAAGAATACAAAGATGACATGGTGAAATATGCTAAAGATGACGACAAACCCTACATACGAGGGTGCTTTGATTCCATTACCAAACAGCTTGCCAAAGACTATAAAAAGTTTCAATACAATCTCATCAAAAAAGATGGTCGTGCGGAAGATTATGCCGGATCACTTCAATGGTTGGAAGATGCTGGAATGATCCGTCGCTGCTATAATACTGAAGCGACGGGTTTGCCAATGGAAGGAAATGCTATCGAATCAACCTTTAAAGTGTATGTCACTGACATCGGTTTACTTACGACTATGCTTGGCGGTTCCACACGAAATGACATCATACAAGGAAACTTGGGCGGTTTCAAGGGTGCTATTTACGAGAATTTGATGGCAGATACGCTTCACAAGAAAGAACAGGCCTTGTACTATTATCGCAAGGAATCCGGTATGGAACTGGACTTTTTGATTAGCTACAAGGGCGAATGTGTTCCTGTTGAAGTCAAGGCCAAGACCTCCAAAGCCAAGAGCCTTTCAACTGCACTGAAGCATCCAGATAAGTATCATATTTATCACGCCATAAAGTTTGGTGATTTCAACATCGGCCGCGAAGGTCCTTTGTTGACACTTCCGAACTATATGCAGTTCCTTTTGGAGTTGGAACCCGAAGAAATCATTTTGGAGCATATTGATGCAAAAGAACTTAACCGCATGGCAAAAGAGCTGTTGGAGAAATAGTTTGTTTAAAGAATAATGATTATGCCCAAACTCAAATCCAGAATATTAGTGGTGGACGACAATGCGGGGGTGCGCGCCACACTGAACATCCTGCTGCCGCCGCGCTTCGAGGCGGTGGAAACCGTCGGCACACCCAAAGTGCTGATTTCCACCGTGCGCAGCTTCCGCCCCGATGTGGTGCTGCTCGACATGAACTTCGAAACCGACATCAACACCGGCAACGAAGGCCTTTATTGGCTCTCCGAACTGCGACGGCAATTCCCCGACATCCAGGTGGTGCTGATGACGGCCTACGCAGACGTGCCGCTCGCCGTGGAGGGCATGAAACGCGGCGCCTTTGACTTCATCGTGAAACCGTGGGAGAACGAGCATCTCATGGCCGTGTTGGAAGCGGCCTGCCGACAAGGGAAAGCCGACAGTCAGCCGGTAGCAAAGCACCATCAACCGGCGATGCTTTGGGGCGCGAGTCCCGCTATGACCGCCATCCGCCATACGGTGGAGAAGGTCGCCCCAACGGACGCCACGGTGCTGATTACCGGCGAGAACGGAACCGGCAAAGACGTGTTAGCCAACGAGATACACCGGCTGTCTTCGCGGGCGGCCAAACCGATGGTGAGCGTCGATATCGGTTCGCTGTCGGAGAGTCTGTTCGAGAGCGAACTGTTCGGACACGTGAAAGGGGCTTTCACCGACGCGCGCACCGACCACACGGGCAAGTTCGAGCAGGCCAACGGCACCACGCTCTTTCTCGACGAAATCGGGAATATCCCGTTGCACCTGCAGTCCAAGCTCTTGCGGGTGCTGCAAAACCGCTGCGTCACCAAGGTCGGCGACACCAAGTCCGTGCCGATCGACATCCGGCTGGTGTGCGCCACCAACAAGGACCTCCCCGCGATGGTGCGCGACGGCCTATTCCGCGAAGACCTCTACTACCGCATCAACACGGTAACGTTGCAGCTGCCGCCCCTGCGCGAGCGTACAGACGAGATCGAACCGTTAGCCTCCTTGTTCATAGAACGTTACGCCAAGAAGTACCGTCGCAATGTGACGGGTATTTCGGAGGGTGCCGTGGATCTGCTGCGCCGATGCCGCTGGTCCGGGAATGTGCGCGAGCTTCAGAACCGGATTGAACAGACGGTCATCTTAGCCGAGAACGAACTGTTGCAGCCAGACGACTTCCAAATCAATGATTCTGAGCTGAATACGACAGCCTCCCCCATTCAGGCAGAGTCCTTGGAAGACGCCGAGGAACAGGTCATCCGCAACGCCGTCAAGAAGTACAACGGCAACCTGACCTTGGTGGCCAAAGCATTGAATATCAGTCGCCCGACATTGTACAACCGTTTGAAAAAGTACGGAATATGAGCACCTGGGCATGGATAGGGATTCTGGCAGGAAGTTGCGTTATCGTGGCCCTGCTGACGGCCTTGTGGGTTTCCAAGCGGAACCGCGACAAGGTGGCCTACATGATGGATTCCTTGGAGGACGGTGAGACGAATTTCCGTTTCCGCGACAACACCGCCATGAACCGCGAGCTCAATCGCATCCGCAGCATCGTGGAGCGGCAAAGCGTTCGGAATGAGGAAGTTTCGTGGAGCAAGCTCTTCCGGGTCATCACGCACGAGATGATGAACACGGTGACCCCGATTGCCGCTTTGAGCGACGCCCTCGCCAAGGACGACACCCTGGATGTAAAGGCGGGCTTGGAGACCATCTCCTCCTCCTCCAGAGAACTGATCCGTTTCGTGGAGTCCTACCGAACCTTCACCAAGGCCGCACCGCCTGTCTGTAAGACACTGCTGGTCAGCGAACTGTTAGACAGGGTAGTACGTCTGAATGAAGTCAAAGCTCACGAATGCAATGCGGTTTTTACCAGCGCTGTGGAACCTTCCGACCTGATGCTCTACGCCGACGAATCGCAGCTGATGCAGGTCTTCAACAACTTGATCAAGAATGCCTTGGAGGCAAAGGCCACGGAGATCGAATTGGTGGCCGGGTTGGATGGCGAGGATCGCACGGTGATACAGGTGCGCAACAACGGAAAACCTGTGCCGTTGCGGCAACAAGAGGAGATTTTCGTGCCCTTCTACTCCACCAAATCCGGTGGTAACGGCATTGGGTTGAGTCTTTCGAGGCGCATCATGCAACGTCACAACGGGTCGCTGGTGCTGCGCCAAAGCGACCACCACCAGACGGTTTTCGCACTGATTTTCCCGTGAACCGTGTTCAATATCTCTTTATTTGCTATCTTTGCCGCCTCTTTCAAGACTGCTTCCTTGAGCAGCCCCGGAGGGGCAAGAGCTCGGTAGCCCCGTACAAGCGAAGCGCAGTGCGGGTGATATGACGAATAGACAATGGATGAGGTTAAACATTTTCGAGAAACAATAATCAATGATGCAGTAAATAACGAAAAAATGAAGAAATTTGCAATTCTGATGATACTGGCCGTGATGACGGTCGCGGCAAACGCCCAAAACGTCGATGGCGGCGCGAACGAGTTAATGAAGAAGGTCTCCCTGCAGTATCAAAAATACAGCACGATGCAGTTCCATTACACCCTTAAAACCACAAAGGCTGACAAAACGTTGGGTGTCAGTGAAGGGGATTTCTACCTTAAGGGTAACAAATACAAAACCAGTTTTGCGGGAATCCAGTATTTTTGCGATGGGACTTCGATATGGAGTTACGACAAGTCCGCCAACGAGGTTTCCATCTACGAGTATGATCCTGATGACGACCAGAACCTGATGAACCCGCAGCGCATTCTCAAGGACTGGAGCGCTCAGTTCCGTGCGAAATTCATCCGCGACGAGTTCGTGAACAACGTACAGTACAGCATCGTGGATCTCACACCGAAGACGACGCAGTCCTACTATCGCATCCGCGTCTATATTGTCAAAACCTCACTGAAGATAGCGAAAATCGCAGTCTATGACAAAGACAACTCTATATACACTTACAGTATAGAGCAGTTCAAGAACGATATCTCGCTGGACGACAAGATTTTCGTTTTCGACAAGAGCAAGTATTCTGGCGTGGAGGTCAACGACATGCGGTGATGATTGGAATCGAAATGTAGGGATGTCACAATAAGGCATCCCTACATTGCGTTTTTTCAGGGAAAATCTTCTCAATATTCATTAAAAAATTGTGTACCTTTGCGGCCGATTTTGAAATTTAAAATATAGGGTATATGACACTGATCAAGTCCATTTCTGGAATCCGAGGAACCATTGGAGGAACCATCGGCGAGAACCTGACTCCCGTCGATGTGGTGAGATTTACGACGGCTTTTGCCACTTTCCTTTTGGAAAAGAAGGAACTGACTGTGTCCTCGCAGTCAGATAATAACAATCAGCAGGAAGCGGATTCTTCCCGGATGCGTATGGTTGTGGGTCGCGATGCCCGTATCTCCGGCGACATTGTGAACCGTTTGGTGTGCAGTACATTGCAGAGCATGGGCATTGATGTGATCGACCTCGGTCTCTCCACCACGCCGACCACGGAGATGGCGGTCGTCCAGCAACATGCCGATGGCGGCATTATCATCACGGCCAGTCACAACCCGATGCAGTGGAACGCGCTGAAACTGCTCAACAGCACCGGTGAGTTCGTCTCCGGCGAGGAGGCCAAGCGCATTGTTGAACTTACAGAATCAGATGAATTGAACTATGCAACGATTGATAAACTAGGAAGTTACACTCTTTATGAAAGTGCTATCGAAGATCATGTGGAGGCTGTCCTGAATCTGCCGTTGGTGGATAAGAATGCCATCACGAAGGCCAATTTCAAGGTGATTCTCGACACCGTGAATTCCACGGGGGCATTGGCATTGCCGGTGCTTCTCAAAGCGTTAGGTGTCAACGATGTGACAGTGCTCAACGGTGAGATGAACGGTGTCTTCGCGCACAATCCGGAACCGATTCCCGAAAATCTGGCCGGTATCTGCAACGCCATGAACCGCTCCAACTACGACGTCGGATTCGTGGTCGATCCCGATGTGGATCGGCTGGCCATTGTGATGGAGAACGGCACACTGTTCAACGAGGAGAACACCTTGGTGGCCGTGGCCGACTATGTGCTGCAGCATACGCCCGGAAACACCGTATCCAACCTCTCGTCTTCCCGCGCCTTGAAGGACGTAAGTGACAAGTATGGTGTTACTTACACGCCTTCCGCTGTGGGCGAGGTCAACGTGGTGGAGATGATGAAGAAGACCAACGCCGTGATTGGTGGCGAGGGCAACGGAGGCGTGATCTATCCCGAGCTGCACTACGGTCGCGACGCGCTCGTGGGCATCGCGCTCTTCCTGACCTACATGGCCAAGAGCGGCAAGAGCTGCAGCCAGATCCGCGCCCTCTATCCCGACTACTGCATCGTGAAGAAGAAAACCGAACTCGGCAGCTCGGTTGACTTGAAGGCGATTCTGGCCAAGATAGCCGAGAAGTACGCTAACTATCAGGTGAATACGGTTGATGGTGTGCGTGTCGATTTCGACGACAGCTGGGTGCATGTGCGCAGCTCGAACACCGAGCCCATCATGCGCATCTATGCCGAGGCCCTCACCCCGCAGGTCGCCGAGAACATCGCCAACAAGCTGATGGCGGACATCCGCGAGCTAATGTAGAATGTAGAATGAAGAATGCTGAATGCTGAATTATGAATAAACTTCTTCCTTGAGCAGCCCCGACAGGGGCAAGAGCTCGGTAGCGGTTCAAGCTGGGAGGAACAAACGATTATAGATTAAATGCCTCGGTCGAAGGAGCATTCCCCTTCTTTTAGAAGGGGTGCCCGAAGGGCGGGGTAGTCAAGACGAATGATGAAACGAACACATATCCAGACAATCACCATGTTGCTGGTCCTGGTCTTGGGGACGGCAGGGACGGTGCGCGCCCAGGTGGATGAGCCATGCGGGTGTATGACCTCCGTGAGAAACCTGATCCATTATAATATCCAAGTAATAGACAAGGACATTGTATCCAATCATAATGTTCTGTATCTGGAAGGTTATCAATGTGGAACTCCCGTTTATCTGGACAGTGCTGTTGTCAAGGGAGGCAAAGCTAAATTCAAAAGCAAGCATCCCGTCGAAAAGGGCGTATATCGTTTAGTATATGAAAAAGGCGGGGCGCCCGTTTGGGATATCATGTTGCGAAATTCTCATAACAGCTTGATGACATACGGCAACGGGTACAATAAAGTTGGAAATTTTGCTTGTAAGTCAGGAAGTTATGAAGCAAATTACGCAAACCTTTCTGATGAAATTCGTCACAATCCTAGCGCCATCGTTTCTGTGGATGCTTTCCGGCAGATAATAGAGAAATATTCCGATGCTCCTGGCAGTTCTGTGGAACAGTATTATCTTTACGATGTTGCACTTTCTGCATACATGTCTGTCCTCCAACAGAATCCGCAGTTATCCATACCTAAATCTCTTTACGACTATGTGATCTCGAAATTGAACCTTTCAGATCCTCTAATCTGGAATTCCAAATCCGCGATTCATCCGTTTATTTCCAAATATTTGACAGATAACCAGATATATAATACGAAATATTTGATTTCCACTACTGATAGTCTGTTGGCAGCTTGCAGCAGGCCCGGTTTTTTGGCAACTTATCTTTTTAATGCCTATTGGGCAACAGGAGAACCTGCATACGATCCAATTCTGTTGCATCTTTATGACAAATATAACCTGAACAGTTGCTTGGGCGACCGTGCGCGTCTGGCCAAACGGAAAATGGATGTTGTCCGCAAACTCGCCCCTGGTGCGCAAATCCCCGAGCTCACCGCCTACGACATCAACGGCAAACAGCACTCCACCAACGAGATACAGACGAAATACACGATCCTCTGGTTCTGGGATCCCGACTGCGACCACTGTCAGGAACAGACGCCAATTCTGCACGATCTATACCAAGAAAAGGCAGACGAGCTTGATTTCGAGGTCTTTGCCGTGGAGGTCAACGACGACTACGACCGTTGGACGGCCTTCTCCGAGAAACACGGTCTCAGCGATTGGATCAATCTCAGCACCTCCATGGGCGAAACCAGCGAGGATTTCATTGAGTATTTTGACATCGTCACCACACCGGTGATTTTGTTGATAGATAATGAAAAAAATCATGCAATAATTGCGCGGCAAATTACGTTAGATGAGATTATGCAGTTGATGGAACATAAACGATAATCCGTAGGGGCGTATCGCATACGCCCTGTATGTGTATCGCATACGCCCCGCATGCGTATCGCATATGCCAATTGTATTAGAAACGACAAAAACGATATAAATAATGAGAAAAAACGTTATTTTTTTGATGATTTCGGGTTTGATGTTCGGTTTTTTGATGTTGTTCGCAAATGCGGCTTCCGCACAGAACAACACGCCGAAGAATTTGCAGAAGTCGAGGAACAATCCGGCCAACTACCGCGACAAAGACGGCCACGAACTGATTTTCAACATCAAGGATTCCAAGGACACGCTGGTCTATTTGGTGATCCATTACAACGAGAAACTGATTCTGAAGGATTCCGTGAAACCGGTCTCCAAGGGCAAATTTGTTTTCAAGGGCACGGATCGTTACGATGACGGCATGTATTCATTGGTTTCCGGAAGCAAGAAGCTGTATCTGAACTTCATTCTCGACAACAACCAGCATTTCACCTACAATCTCGACACCACGACGAATGTGGAGCATTTCTCGGTGGAGAATTCTCCTGAGAACGCCGAGATGCTGCGTTTCCAGAAAAAGACCGCGCAGGCTTCCGTTCAGGCCAGCGAGTGGGCCAAGAAGCGCAAGGAGTTTGAAGACGCCGGCAAAACGGACAGTGTGGAATTCTATAAGGAGAAACTTGCCAATATCAACAACGAGATGACGGATTTCATTAAGGATCTGATTTCCAGAAATCCAGACTTCCTTTTCTCCAAAATGCAGAAATCCTACCAGAATGTGGACATCCCTGAGCTCAAAAAAGAGGACGGTGAGCCTGATTACGTGAAGCAGGCCGCCTACTACCGGTTGCATTATTGGGACAACGTCGATTTGGGCGACCACCGATTCATTTACATCCCATCCTTCGATCCCAAGATGAAGGACTACTTCCTGAAAGTGCTCTATCATCAGGAAACCGACACCATCAACAAATATATCGACATCTTCTTGAAAAAGACAGAAAAGGATACGTTCATGTATCATTATTGCTGCGACTGGCTCTCTTACCAATTTGAAACCAGCAAGATTATCGGCCACGACGCTGTCTTTTACCATATCGCCATGACAAACCAGATGGCTGGCAAGTGTTACTGGCTCGATGAGGACGTGCTGGCCAAATACCAGAAACGCACCAATAGATTGAAGCCGATTCTGATCGGGAATGTGGCGCCCGAGCTTTTCATCCCTGACACCAGTTTGACTGATGATATGACCAAATGGCATTCGTCCTATCGGATGCAAAAACCCTACACGATACTGTGGTTCTATGATCCCGACTGCCCGACCTGCAAGAAGGAGTCCAAGAATCTGCGGACGGTGTATGATTCGTTGGAGACCATCGGCAAGCGCAACTTTGACGTTTACGCGATTGCGAACGACGCCGATATCCCGCGCTGGAAAAAGTATGTGAAGGAGAACAACTACCCATGGCTCAATGTGGGCGGCAACAAGGGCAATCTCGATTATCTGGAGTATTTCAACATCTATGAGATGGGAAATCCTGCCATGTTCATCCTTAACAATCGTCACGAGATCATCCTCAACAAGCGCATCGATATGCACAGCATCCCGCAGTTCCTGGAAGAATACGAGAAGATGGAAGAGGCGAAACGGAAAGGAGAGTGAGACTGAAGACTTGAGACTTGAGACTTAAGACTTGAGATACGTATAAGGCTATAAAAAAAGTCTAAAGTCTAAAGTCTTACGTCTTATAACGAAACCCCACAAAAGAGCATTTTTCCAAAACAAGAAATAATAAACAAATAAACGACAAAATGAAAGACATTTTCGAAAGAATAAAAGAGTCATCCGGTGGTCCGATTGGGCAATACCGTGAGAAAATCGATGGCTATTTCGCATTCCCGAAGTTGGAAGGCGAACTGGGCCCGCACATGCGTTTCAACGGCAAGGAGGTGCTTTGCTGGAGCCTTAACAACTACCTTGGCTTGGCCAATCATCCCGAGGTTCGTAAAGCCGACGCGGAAGGCGCTGCCCGCTGGGGTATGGCCTATCCGATGGGCAGCCGTATGATGACCGGCCAAACTGCCCTCCACGAACAATTGGAGCGGGAATTGGCTGATTTTGAGCATAAGGAAGCTGCTTTCGAGTTCAACTTCGGCTATCAGGGCATCATGTCCACCATTGACTCGCTGGTCTGCAGACGCGACGTCATCGTTTATGACGCGGAGGCACACGCCTGTTTGCGCGACGGTATCCGTTTGCACCTTGGCAAGAGCTTCAAATTCCGCCACAACGACATCGTGGATTGTGAGCGTATTCTCGGCAACGCCTGCAAGATTGCCGACGAGCAGGGCGGCGGCGTGCTGCTGATCACCGAAGGCGTGTTCGGCATGACCGGCGCACTCGGCATCCTCGACCAGATTGCGGCTCTCAAGAAAAAGTATCCGTTCCGCATCCTCATCGACGACGCCCACGGTTTCGGAGCCATGGGTCCTCACGGAAGAGGCACCTCCGAGCATTTCGGCGTGATGGACGATATCGATGTCTATATCGGTGCGTATGCGAAGTCTATGGCCACCATTGGCGGCTTCGTGGCGACGGAAAAGAGCATCATCAATGTCTTGCGTTACAACATGCGTTCCCAGATGTACGCCAAATCGCTCCCGATGCCCATCGTGGTCGGCTGTCTGAAGCGTCTTGAGATCATCCGCAGCGAGGAAGGCGACCGCCTGAGAGCCCAACTGTGGAAGATCACCCGTGCCTTGCAGAAAGGTTTCCGCGACCTTGGTTACGAAATCGGACCCGCAGAGGCGTGCGTCACACCGGTGCATTTGTATTGCGGTGTCGATCAGGCCGCCAACATCGCCGTTGACTTGCGCGAGAACTACAACATCTTCTGCTCGATCGTCACGTATCCCGTCATTCCTCCGGGAATGCTCATCTTCCGCATCATCCCCACCGCTGCCCACAGCATGGAGGACGTGGAGCGCACCCTCGCCGCTTTCCGCGACATCAAGGAGCGCCTGGCCCGTGGCGAGTACGACAAACCGATGCCGGATATGGCGCTGATAAAATAGGCAACAGGTAAAAGGCAACAGGCAATAGTTCTCTTTTGCCTATTGCCTGTTGCCTATTGCCTTGTTCGTTATGACGGAGTCAAAGTCATTTAAGTTTAGAATAGTCAAATATGAGCAAATACGAACTCAAATGTACCCAGTGCGGCGAAACAATTCCCGACTTTGCCACTTGGTTTTCGCAGAACCAGCAGTGCAAGTGCGGCTGCAAGCGTGCCGATGTCGTCTATTCAGCTGATTATCACAAAATCACGGAACTGACGAAGCCGGAGCATAAACCCGCTAATTTCTATCACTATTTCGACTTTCTGCCCGTCATGGATAGAAAGAACATCGTCACCTTCGGCGAGGGCGCCATTCCGATTGAGGAGTGGGATTTCTTGGAGAAATACGCTCGGGAGAAACACGGCGTTGACTGCAAGGTGATGGTCTATCGCAACGACCTGAACGGCGGCAGCAACACCTTCAAGGACATCGCCGCTTCGTTGGCCGCCTCCTTGTTCAAGGAGAACGGCGTGAAGGAGTTTTGCGTGGCTTCCACGGGCAACACCGCCACGGCGTACGCCCGCTACTTGGCCGAAGCCGGCATCAAGTTCACGGTGTTCATGCCGCATGACGCGTGCGAGGACACGGTGAAGGCCATCCGTTCCTACGGCCAGAATGTGGTCGTGTGCGACGGCACCTACGGCGATGCCAAGAAGGAGGCCAACGACTTCCATGAGAAGAATAACGTCTTGATTTCCACCGGCAACATCGACCCGATCCGTGTCGAAGCCAAGAAGACCATGGTGTTTGAGTACCTGCGTCAGTTGGGCAAGATGCCCGACGTGTATGTGCAGGCGGTCGCCGGCGGCACGGGCCCTATCGCGCTCGACAAAGGCATCCGCGACTTGCAGACCACCTTCCCGGAGACCAAGATGCCTCGAATGCTTTTGATCCAACAGGACACCTGCGACCCGATGGTGCAAGGGTGGGAGAGTGCCGTGAAAGCCGGATTCCCGGAAGGTTACGAGAAGAACTACCCTGTCATCCCGAATCCGCAGACGAAGGTGTCCATCCTCTCTGCCGGCAATCCGGGCATGTACCCGATTGTCGCGCCGATCGTACGCAAGAGTGGCGGCACGTTCCTCCGCATGAAGGAGAGCGAGTTGGCGAAGTATGGACGAATTGTCAAGGACGAGCGCGGCATCTACTTCGGACCCGCCTCCATCGTCTGTTTCGCCGGTTTCTACAAAGCCTTGGAAGAAGGACAGATTCACGACGGCGAGACCGTGCTCTTGAACACCGGTGAGGGTGCCGACCGGGCTACGTGGTTCAAGAAAATGGTGGACGAATTTGGCTGTTAGCTCTTGGCTGTTGGCTGGTTTATCGCAGTGACGCTACTCTGAACTCCGGTTTCTCCTCCAACAGTGGATATTCCACCTTCACCACGACCTCTTCGTTGGGTCTCAAATCGAAATAATTGTCAGAATAACGCACGGATATTCCGTGCGTTTCTTCTATGCGCACGCCCTTCTTCAACGTTTTGGCGGACAGATGGATTTCTGCACACTGGTCGCCGTATTCTGTCTTGATGCTGATCGGGGTGGGGGAGAGACTCAACGCCTTGGGCTTCACGAAATAGGTCAGATAGGACACTTTTTCCGCCTTGTCGGGGGTGAATGTGGCTTCTACATAGACATTGCCGGCGCTTTTCACGCCTTTGGGCAGTGCGATGACTGCAGCTTTCACGCTGCTGTTCACCGGTGCGGAAGTCAGCACGCCCGCCGAATTGACCAACTGCCCGTCCATCGTCTTGATGGCCCATTCAAACTGTCCGCTCGCCGTCGTGAAACCGTCGTTGATCAGATACAGCTCGATGGTGTCTTGTGAGATGTGGCGCGAGGCGATGGCCACATTGGCGTACAGCTGCGGCAGACGGTAGTACAGCGCCTTCGGGTTCCCGGCCACGTCGATGCAGCTCCAGGAGGCCACGGGCCAGCAGTCGTTGAGCTGCCAGAAGAGCGTGCCGCTGCACTTTTCGTGCTGGATGCGGTTCGCCTCGATGGCCTGCGCGATGCCGTCGGCCTGTACCAACTGGCTGATATAGACGAATTTTTCAAGATTGTTGGTATCCTTGAACCCGTATAGATCTTCCATCGCCTTAAGAATGATCGGCACTCCGCGACCGTGCTTCTGGTGATTGCGCATGGCCGGGGATTGCAGTTTGCGCTCGCCTTCGGGGATGTACTCGTTCCAAAGCGACATTTCCGGATAGGCTTGGAAACCGTATTCCGTCATGAAACGGCCGGTTTTCTCCCACCAGATCTCGAACGGCAGCTCGCCCCACCAAACGCCCCAATAGTGGCTGCAGCCATGGGTCGTGCACTCGGGGTGCCCCCAGCCGTAAGTCGGCGAGGAGTGCACGTAGTTGGGCTTGTGCATATTCTCCATGCAGATTTTCGGCAGCATTTTCTCGAAAAGCTGCTCGTAGTCCTCATACATTTTCGAATATTGTTGGTCGGTGTATCCTAACGCATCCTTCCATCCCCAGTCTTCCAAACCGTTGTGTACCTCGTTGTTGCCGCACCAGTTGGCGATGCAGGCGTGGTGGCGCAAGCGCTTCACCTGCTCTTCGGCCTCAGCTTTCACGTTGTTCATAAACGCTTCATCACCGGGGTAGATGTTGCAGGCGAACATAAAGTCCTGCCACACCAAAAGGCCCATCTGGTCGCAATAGTTGTAGAAGGCCTCGTGCTCGTAGATGCCGCCGCCCCAGACCCGTATCATGTTCATATTCGCCTCTTTGGCCTGTTTCAGGAGTTCGGCGTAGCGGTCGTCACCTTCGCTGCGGGCGAGCGTGCCCGGGTACGAGGAGGCAGG
Organism: Bacteroidales bacterium; assembly: GCA_045130275.1. Taxonomy (GTDB): domain Bacteria; phylum Bacteroidota; class Bacteroidia; order Bacteroidales; family WCHB1-69; genus F23-D06. The sequence continues at coordinate 14,427 of JBGUPL010000047.1, read as the reverse complement.
GATCCAGTCCGCGCCGCGCATGAAGAGCGGCTTGCCGTTGACAACAAACTGGAACGACTCGCCGATGCTGTCGCGCTTCTGGACGAGCTCCACCGTGCGCAGCCCGTGCGTGTGCAACATTGGAGTGGACATGCCCTCTGTACTGAGATTGAAGTAGTAGAGGTGGGCATCTCCAGCGCCGTTCGGCCACCACAGCTCCGGATTCTCAATGGTCACGGGAATGACCACCTTGTTGTCGCCTTTGTGTAGTTTCGCGTTGTACTGGATCTCCTGACTGTAGCCGTCCTTGTCGGTGATGCTCAGCAAAAGGTTGGTGGTCAGCTTTTTGTCTGCTTGGATTTCCACTTCCACTTCGGCAATCCACGGTCGGGTGGAATCCTGAGAAGGCTCGGTGTCCTTGACGTAAAAGTCGTTGATTTTCATGTCATCCCAAGACTCAATATAGACGTGGTTCCAGATGCCGCAGGTGTTGAGCTTCGGGCCCCAGTCCCAGCCGCTCTCGTACTGCGCCTTGCGGGTGAAGACGCGGTTGTCGGGGAGCTTGTAGGGCAGTTTTGATGCCGCCACGCTGTCAAACGGTCCGGTCGGCAGAAATCTGACAATCAGTTCGTTGTCGCTCTCTTTCAGGTTGTCGGGCAGCGGAAACCGCCACGTCCGGAACATGTTGTTGGTCAAGGAGTCACCGGTCGTAGCCACCAACCGCTGACCGTTGATATAGACCTCGGCGTAAGTGTCCAACCCTTCGAAGACCAATTCGTTGTGTACAAAAGACTTGCCGTTTCCGCAGTCTTTGTCGAAGAGGAGACGGTACTCCCACACACTGTCGGCGACCCATTGCACTTTCGACTCGTTGTCGCCATAGAACGGGTCCGGAATCAGTTTGTTGGCCAGCAGGTCGTCGTGGACGTTGCCCGGCACGGCGGCGGTGTACCATTTCCCGGCATAGCGGAACTGCCACGCATTATGCACACATCCGAATTCGGAGATGAGGTAGCGTTGTACCTGACCCGTGCGGGAGTTGGTGTGGCAGCCGGCGAGGAGGACGGCGGCGAGGAAGAGGATGGGGAGGCGTTTCATCTAATTAAGAATTAAGAATTATGAATTAAGAATTACGGCAAAAGTACAATTTTTTCCTCTTGGTTTTCTTTTGCCGTTCCTGTTTGTGACGATATTCGTATCTATTGCTTGATAAACTTGGAGATGGAAGACTGATTGTCCTGGGTGAGGATGCGGATGAAGTAGATTCCGCTTTTCAAGTTGTTGACAATGAGAGTGTTCAACTGTTCGGTCTGTCCGTTGCAGCTCATAAGCTGGCGACCGCTCAAATCGTAGATCGCGATTTGCCGTACGGGTTCGGAACTTTGCACATAAAGCATGCCCGTGGTAGGATTCGGGAATACGCGGACGTCAAGATCCGTATAGGAGTCAACGCCCACATCGTCCGTCACATCTTCCACACACAGGTTACCCATGCCGGGGAGAACGATGTTGTCCACCCAAGCGCAGTCGCTGCCGCCGATGACACCAGAGTCCTTCTGGTAGATGAATCTGAAGGTGTGCGTGCCAAAATCAACTGGGAAGGAAGCTTGCGACCAGCCGGTGGAACCCGTTTGGCTGTCCATCTCTGTGTCATCGATGTAGAATTTGAAGAAGTCATAGCCGTCCTCAGAAGAGACTTTGCGGAAATAGGAGATGCTTGCAGCGGCGGAACAGTTGATCGTGATGAAGAATTCAGATTGGTCGTTGTCGGTCAAGTCCTGTTTGGAACGGACGCAGTAGTTGCCGGCGTAGGGCTGCTCATTGGTGACGAACCACGGGTTGTTGTTGGTCTGCCACGGGAAAGCGGTCAGACCACCCGTCTCGAAGGTCTCCATGACAGTGCCAACGGTCAAGTAGATGGTGTCCACGATGACGTCCTGGCCCACCACGCATTTCACGTAGAGCGGCACAGTGGTCATGTCCGGCACCGCAGCGCCGATTGCCACCTGGTACTGGGCGGTTGCAGAGGCACCGGCAGGCAACACCGCGATGTTCTGGGCAGGGGTGTTCACGGTCACCAGGCTGTAATGGCTGGTGAGATGCAGGGTCGCATTGGTCAGCGGGCTGTGACCGGTATTGGCGTAGGTCACCGTCACGTTGACCATGTCACCGGGAGCGAAAGAACTGCTGCCGTTCGCGTTCTGAAGGGTCACGTTCGCGATGGAAAATTTCGGAGTCGCAACCATTATCTTGAAATTCTTGGTGGTGGTGAGATTGCCGAAGGTGGTGGTGATGACAAAAGGAATTTCGTCTCCATCCTGGGCATCGGCAGGCAACACAAGGGTGAAGGCGTTGTTGTGCGTGCTGGTGGCATCAGCGGCGATGCTGTTGTCGCTCACGCTGTTTTGAGGGATGACGACGCCCGGATAGCTGCTGCTGAGCGTGGTGGTGACATTGGAGGCCGCGGCCACGCCGTAGTTGGTCAGGGCCACATTCATATACACCGTGGAGCCCGGTTGCGGGACACTCTCCGACAAGGAGTATGAAGAAACGGCCACAAAAGGTCCCGTCGGGGCGATAACCTGCACGGTCTTGAAGAATTGGATATGGTTTTGTGCCGAAACGGCCAACTCATAATCCCCCGTGATGTTGACAGCGCTGAAGGTGAGGCTGGCATAACCGGAGGCATCCGTGAAGGCGGCCGCTATCAACTCGTTGTTGTAGGTCAGGGCCACGTAGGCGTAGGGCACCGTCTGCACGTCATAGCTGGTGCTTCCCACCAAGAGAAATTCGTCGGAGTTGACGGTCAAGTTGGATGGAATGCCCAAATAGGGTTTCAGGGAAGGGTCGCCCATCAGGTGGTAAACCTCCCAGTAGTAAAGCTTTAGATCCGAGCTTGAGCTTTCCACCGCCAGATCTCCGGCAGTCATATAGCCCGCGATGCTGGTGACCCAGGCGTCGTGATTCTCGCCGTGCGTGTGGAAGATTCTGTCGTAGGCACCCAGATGGTTGGCGTTGTACGTCGGGGTGGAATCAATGGTGCTGCGGAAGCCGACAGACCAGTAAAAGTCCTCATCCCAATAAGTGATGTCGGAACCGCCGATATAGCCGACAGCCCCTTTGTCGGGGACACGCAAGAGCATTTCGGCAAAACACTCAGGGTCTCCAAAGGTGCAGGACAGACAGCAGTTCCCGATCATAAAACCGTATTTGTCGGCATTGTTCATATATGGCACGTGGTCACAGGTGAACGCGGGCTCGTTCCAGCCGTATCCAGAACCGTGTGCCGTGTAGTTGATCCAACCACATCCGGCGCTGATTTCTTGGCGGATGATCGATGCCTGGCTGGAGCAGTCATACAAATGCTTGTACACTGTGGTGTAGTTGTGCGTGGCAGAGGTGGTGTTAACGTAATTGTCAAAGATGTAGTTGATCTGACCGTTGAGATGGGTAGGGGCCCACATATCGTCGTTGCCGGCAATCAACACGGCCTTGCCCAGGTAGGATGGGTCCGGCATCGTATATTGCTCGTACATCAAAGTCTTCTCGATCTGCGGAAGCAGTTGGCTGATGTTTTGAGCCGAGAAACGACCGTAGTAGCAGTCCGGCAGATGGTCGCCGCTGGTCCAAGTGGCATAGTGCAAGTCCGTCTTGTGGTTCTGAGTGCCCGTGAAAGCGGGAATCTGTTCCACATCGCCGACGAGCAGGACAAAGGTGGGTGCCGGATTCGCGGCCGTGGCATTGGTGTACTCGGACAGGATATAGTTCCTGATGGCCGTGGTCGTGGTGCCGGTGGCGCTCGTGTAAGCGACTTCCACGAGGTAGCCGATGCGCTTTTTCCAGTTGACGAAAGCCATCAGTTGCTCGTTGTTGGCGAACATATCGTGGGCGATGATCAGATACTTGACGGGGGTGATGTTGAACTCGTTGCGCGTATCCATCGGGTTGATGACGGCCTCCTTGGCGGCGTGGAACAACGGGCTGTAGTACTTGTCCTTCATCTCCAAGGTGGCCGTGATGTTGGCATTCCCGTAGGTGATCTCCACCTCGATGCGGCTATAGACCCGGATCTTGTCTGTGACGGGGTTGTAGGCCACGGGACTCACCACCACACTGGCCATGTTCACGTCACGCATGGTGCCGATCTTGCGGGCAGTGACCACCTCCGACTGCGAAGTATAGAACGCATCGGTGCGATAGACAGCTTCGTTCTTGTTGAAGGGACGTTTCCCCGTGTCGGACTTGGAACAGCTCTCTTGGCTGGGCATCACGGGATAAAGCACATTCAAGGCGGCGGCATCGTATTCCTCGTAGTCCGCCGACACAATCCGGACATTGACCTCGTCGCACAAGGGGATCTCAATCAGCTTGGTGAGTTCCGGCAATGAAGGACAACCCACCTTCGTGGAGTTGTCGTAGCCGTCCATAGAGAGGGAAGTATAGTGGGCGTTTCCGACGTTCACCACGCTGCTCTGCAGTTTGGGGGTGCTGAACTCGATGGAAAGCTTGCTCATCGTGTTCTGCCGGATGGTGAAGTTCTGTGCGCTCAAGAAGAGCACGCTAATCAGTAATATACTGAATAACAATACTTTTTTCATATTACTATTTTTCCAAAAAGGGCGGCAAAAATAGCAAAAATCTGGAAAATTTGTGTGGTTTGCAGGTTGAAGAAAACACCCTCTGAACTCGCAGAACGACGCAGAATGCAAAAAAATGTATTTTTACAAGTTCATTGCTATTAGTGAGATAGTATGACAAGATAGTATAATTGTTATTCAAGTTTCGCAAGTGTGACTCAGACTGTTTTGTGGAATTTTTTCTTAGAACGGAGGAGATTCCGCCAGCTCCTATCGTCACTGGCGGAATGGTGCGTCGCACATTGGATCAAAATGGGGAAAAGAAGGGCGGCGGTGGTGATTTCTCGGATTACGGCACTTCTTCTCCCGCCGCCCTTCTTTTTCCCCCGCTCTCCATCAGAGCGCACCATTCCGCCGCGAACGCAGTGAGCGAGCGGAATCCCCTACGGAAAGCCTTTTTGGTGGCGACCAAGGATGAGCCCGTTCAGGACCGTCGCACAAACACGGAGAAGATCCTGTCAGCCGGCTTTGACACCAAGATCAGTTTCAGGAATGTGAAATAAAGAACAATGAATACAAAAATAGGTCTGCAAAACGAAAAAAGTACCTATTCAAATACTACACGGCAATTCCCGTGCGCAGGACTGTAAATAACCATCCAAAAGTATACCGCCATTGCCCTGAAAAGTATTCCATTTTGAGGTCATCGTAACACAGCAATGATTTATAACACGCTTTTTGTATTTTTGCAGCCTCCAAAGTGGTATACTTTTGAATGGCACTTTGGTGTATTTTAACGTGGTTATTTACAAGCAGCCTCAAAAATAAAAAAAATCTCACTTCCAGTGTAACGAAATCCCCACTTCGTGCGACTAACGTAATGTGAAGGAAATATATCCATATACAATGTACCGAACTCTTGCCCCTACCGACCAACTGCTAACTGCTAACCACTAACTGCTAACCCATTAAACCCCAACAATATGAAAAACCAACTATCCCTTTTCGTGGCCACCCTCGCCACCCTTTTCATCACCCTCGCCGCCTCCGCCCAGGGCGAATGGAAGTGGGCGAAGTGGTGGAGCGGGACAGACGGCTTAAGTAATGCATACTATAATACAATCACCAATACCGCTTTCGATGAGGATGGAAACTTTTATGTTTATGGGAGTATGGGAGGGACTCCCGTGTATGACGGAATTAACCTCCAATTCGTTAACAATGCACAAGTGCTAAACAATGGCGAACGCTCAATTCTGTTGGCAAAGTTTGACACCTCGGGAAATATGCTATGGTATAAGGTGGTGAAAAGCAGTGCGGAAATGGCATACCCCTTATGGATGGAGGTCAGGGACAACAAAGTCCATATTGCAGGAAACTGCGCCTTTTACGGTAGCTATTCCGATGATTGGTTGTACTATTTGGACACACTTGTTTACAAATATGAACTCAATAACATTCCCGAAGAACAACAGGAACTTCCCTTTAAGCCCTACCACAGGTGGACTTTCTTTGCCCAATTGGATTTGGACGGTAATCTGTTGGAGGACCATTTTGTGGAAACCTATTCGAGAGATTCGCATTTTAACGGAATAGATTCTATACGACGTAATATGCCTTTGTGCATGCCCGCGATTAGCCCTGTCCACATCGGCAATGACGGGAGTGTCTTTGTCTATACCTTTATCCAGTATAAAGGATATGAAGACCAACCTTATACGATAGTTGTTGACGGTGACTCTAACAAAACATATAACCTGTATCTCCCAGGCAATGCAAATGCTTCTATTGAAATAAACAATGTCATGTTATATAAATTCTCATCCAATTATGAGTTAGACTTTGCAAAACCTCTTATCATTGAAACAGATGGCATTGCTCCTGTCGCAGGCTATCCAGAAGGTGACTATGTCAAATATTTGTTCTATCCATATTTACAGGGAATGTCGTTTGACGAAAACGATAATATGTTCGTCTCCGGTTATTTTCAATTAGCCCAATGTATTCCAGGTTTTGGGGGTGAATTAAATCAATATCCTGTGCATTTGTGGTGGGATAGTACGCATTGTGCCACTATTAACGATGTCTCGTCCGCTGAATATTGTAATTTTATCATAAAATACAATACGGATGGTTCTCCGTTATGGAGTAACCAGATATTTACTACGAAAAATAATAACGATGATGGATATGCAAGAGTGGAATGGTATGGTAACGCATTGTATGACAATTCAACATATGTACTTGGTAATGCCGGATACGATGAAAACAGCCTGATATATTTTGATGACGGAGAGCATTTGGAACAATTTCAAGGGATTCATTCTAATACTTGTTTCTTTGCAAAATATAACGCAATCACAGGCGAGTATATCAATCATGGTATCGTACCTGCAGAAAATGTTACGGGAAGCAGAACAACAGCTGTTGTAAAAAATCGAGTCTTTGCTTTTTCACGTTGTAATAACACTCTTGAATATTGGTTGTCAACGTGGCAGGATAACGGTCAGTTTATTAGTGTTGAAAATTCGGCACATAGCTCGGATTTGATCAAAATGAATCAAAGTTTAGGTGTTTATGCTAATGAAAATGGAAATATTATCGTATCGTTATTAGCTACTTCTCCCGTAACTTTTGGCAACAATTTGCACGTAAATTGTCCTTCGGGGCAATCAAGCGCCGTTTTCGCCCTCTACCATAATCCCGAGTTCACCCAGCCTTTCGTCCCCGACGACTCCGTGGGCATCGACGAGTATTACCAGAACCGCGAGCGCGAGATCTACCTCTACCCCAACCCCACGGACGGACATACCACCGTGTGCGGCTACATGTACGGCTACCGCAGCATCGAGCTGCTCGACCTCCAGGGCCGCAGACTGGCCACTCTCCTGGATTCGCCCCACGGCACGTCCCTGCCCGAAATCGACCTCTCGCCCTATCCCTCCGGCACGTACCTCGTGAAAATCAACTTCGAGCGAGGGGTGAGCGTGGTGAGGAAGGTGGTGAGAATGTAGAATGTAGAATGATGAATGCAGAATGATGAATGCAGAATGATGAATAATACGTGAAGATACGAGCGATACGCGGAGATTATTTATCTCCACGTATCACGCGGATCTGCACGGATAATCCACTACACCTAATTTCCTTAAACCCTAAACCTTAAACCCAAACCCCAACAATATGAAAAACCAATTATCCCTTTTCGCGGCAACCCTCGCCACCCTTTTCATCACGCTCTCCACCTCCGCCCAAGGCGAGTGGAAGTGGGCGAACTGGTGGAGCGGTGGCGATGGGATTTCCTATGGAGATTACTATAATCAGATCACAAATACGGCCTTTGACGATGAAGGAAATATCTATGTGTACGGAACTATGGGCGGGGATGCGGTCTTTGACGGACTGACTTTACAATATACCACCCATCCACAGGTGTTAAGCAAAAATGATCGAACAATATTATTGGCCAAGATTGACACTTTGGGCAACATGTTATGGCACAAAGAGATGAAAAGTGATAACGAAGCCGCAACTCCCCGTTGGATGGAGGTCAGAAACAACAAAGTGTTTGTCGCGGCTGATTGCGGCTTTTATGGATACCAATCGGACTCTTGGCTATATTATTGGGACACGTTAATAACAAGAGCACAAATCAATTCGTTGCCACAAGAATTACAAAAACCACCATTTAAGGCGTTCAGCCGTTGGACATGCCTTGCACAGTTTGACTTGGATGGCAATCTGTTAGAGGATCATTTTGTACAGACATACTCCAGAGAATCATTTTTCAACGGCAGCAATTGGCTTCGGTATGATTATACGTTATGCCAAACGGCGGGGGCGGCACCCACACCTGTACATGTTGACAACAATGGCAATTATTATATTTATACACCAATACAATACAAAGGAACAGAAAACGAACCTTTCACCATTATCGTGGACGGAGACTCTAATAAAACATATAATTTGTACCTGCCTGGGAATACCGATTCTGAAAATTCACAGTCCCTCATCAATAATGCGATGTTGTATAAATTTTCCTCATCGGGAGAATTGCTGTTCGCCAAATTATTGATTGACCATACCGATGGAATTGCGCCAACCTACAGCACGGGCGATAGCATAAATCGCTATTATTATACATATTTTAAAGGTTTGTCTTTTGACGAGGATGATAACATGTATTTAACCGGTTATGTCACATTAGCCAACTGCCTTAATGGACACGGAGGGGAACTGAATAATTATCCAGTACATATTTGGTGGGACATCAGTCATTGCTCCACAATACAAGATATCACATCAGCGAATTATTGTAACTTCGTCATCAAATATGACACAAATGGAGAAATCCTATGGAACAGCCAAATTTTCACAAGAGGCAATACAGACACTGAAGCATCTGCTTATTGGAACCGTTGCACGTTATGTGATAATTCTCTATATATTACAGGAACTGGTTTTTATAAACCAACTGGAAATGCTCTAATTTATTTTGATTCTGAAGACAATTATCTTCAAAGATTTCAAAATGCGTTATCAAATATCGGCTTTTTTGTCAGATACGACAAACTAACTGGACAATATTTAAATCACGGTATTATTCCAGCCGAACAAGCAGTATCTGGATATCTTCCCGCCATCATTAACAATCGTATCTTTTCGTTTTCAAATGTTAATTATAACTACAGAATAATATCCCAATGGCGAACAGATGGTGTTTATATCGGGTCTGACACAATATCATCGCCAATGCCACTCGCAGACGGTTCGTTGATTGCCAATGAAGGTGGCAACTTGTTGGTTAATTTCAGAGCAAACGCCCCTGTCTGTTTTGACAATAATGTATCCGTTAACTGTCCTTCTTCACAATCCAGCGCCGTTTTCGCCCTCTACCATAATCCCGAGTTCACCCAGTCTTTCGTCCCCGACGACTCCGTGGGCATCGACGAGTACTACCAGAACCGCGAGCGCGAGATATACCTCTACCCCAACCCCACGGACGGGCATACCACCGTGTGCGGCTATATGTACGGCTACCGCAGCATCGAGTTGCTCGACCTCCAGGGCCGCAGACTGGCCACCCTCTTAGATTCGCCCCACGGCACGGACGTACCAGAAATCGACCTCTCGCCTTATCCCTCCGGCACGTACCTCGTAAAGATCAACTTCGAGCGAGGGGTGAGCGTGGTGAGGAAAGTGGTGCGGAATTAAGAATTAAGAATGCAGAATTAAGAATGATAAATTGATTGTTGACAATGTCAACTTTGCCGCGGAAAAATGAGTAATAAAGAAACATTTATCCAATCAATAAACCCCAAAAAAGAATGACATGAAAAAGATTATTGAAATTATCTTTGTTATGATGACAGGAATAGTTATTCTCTGTCAATGCAATCACACTCCTGAAAATGCAAGTAAGGAGGATCTAACCATCACTGAATTTCCTATTGGGATCTGGTATGCAGATATCAATCCCAATATTCAGGAAAATAATCTTTACCGAATTGACACCCAAGAACAGATGGAAGAGCTATTTGCCTCCTATCCGGCTGACGGAATTCCGAATGTTAACTTTAACGAACACTCGATGCTTGTGGTCTGGGGCGCTTCGTGTCATGCTCAGAGTGAGGTTTTGTTCGAACAAATTGAAGAGAGGAATTACGTTGTTAAGGTGACACTTATCCCATCCATAGACACAGGTCCTGACCACCGATGGAGTTTCGCATGTGTCACAAGTAGAAAACTACAATCCAATGAAAATGTCTCACTAACGATAACAGAAATGGAGGCCAACAAAGAAAACTAATCAAATAGTCGTCATGAAGAGATTGTTGTTTGTAATCTTTTGCGCGATATTGGTTTCCTCCTGCACGACGGGGAGTTTCGTGTCAACCACCCCGAAAGCCAAGAACGACACCTCAACAAAGACCATCCAGTGCTACTATTCCACGGAGAAGCCTGACAGAGCCTACGAAGTACGTGCCGATGCCTTGTGCCGCGTGCAGGATGCACGCCATCTTAGTAACCCCACACGAAACGAACGGAGTGAGTGCCGTGTGGGGTACGCGACGGGGGCGCGCAGCTGTGTGTCGGAGACACACTACTATCACCATCGATGGACATCCTCCACTGCTATACATGTAGTGGCGTGCATTCTGCACGCAGGAACCCTCATCGCCCCTTCCACCCCACACTGCGCTTCACTTCGTTCCGCTGGTATGGGGTTATTGAGATTTCGTGCCGCTGGCACGAGGCGCAGAAAGAGGCCATTGTGAACGTAAGTCGTTGAAAGAATAAAAACAACATCTTCGCCGCACTGTCACCAAGCGCGACTGTGACGGAAACAATTTTTTTCACCACCTCTAACATATTGAAATTTTTAGTAATTTTGCACCCACATTCCTAAATTTCGTATGAAAATCGGGAATGCGATTCAGAAATCACTAAAATATGTACAAGAGAATCTTTGATATTGAGAACCAGATTGATGAAGGGATGTTCTTGTTTGGCGCCCGTCAGGTAGGGAAATCAACGCTTCTTCAGGAGCGGTTTCCAAATGCCGTCTATTACGACCTGCTTATAGCCACCGTGAGGAAAGCATTCAAGCGTAATCCCGACTCTTTCCGTCAGGCCTTGCTTGACAAACCGGCCGGAACGCTGGTCATCGTAGATGAGATACAGAAAGTTCCCGAACTGCTCGACAGCGTCCATTGGTTGATGGCCAACAAAGGACTTTGGTTTGTCCTCAGCGGTTCGAGTGCACGTAAACTGAAACGTTCCGGAGCCAATACGCTTGGCGGCAGAGCCATTCCAAGGACACTGTTTCCATTGGTTTGGAAAGAAGTGCCTGACTACCAGATAGACAAAGCAGTCCAAAACGGGATGATTCCCCGCCACTATCTTGTTGATGACGCCACCGATCGGCTGGAGGCTTACGTGGAAGTCTATCTCAGGGAAGAGATTCGGGACGAGGCCGCCGTTCAGGATGTCGAAGCTTTCGAGCAATTCATGGAGGCTGCCGCCATTTCCGACGGCGAAATGATCAACTATTCAAATATCGCGAGCGACTGTGGTGTTTCTGCAAAGACCGTCAAGACCTATTATCAGATTCTGAAAGACACTTTGATGGGCTATGAGATACCGGCATACACAAAAGCGGTCAAGCGCAAAGTGGTGCAAGCACCTAAGTTTTACTATTTCGATGTGGGATTGGCAAACTATCTGATGGGGCGACACCATTTGAGACGGGGCTCTGACGACTACGGCCACGCCTTCGAACATCTTGTCATGCAGGAGATTATCGCATATCGCGGATACTATCGTCGTCGTGAGAAAATCTCCTATTGGCACACCTACAACCATCAGGAGGTGGATGCCATTATAGGCGATGCCGAAGTGGCCATCGAAATCAAATCCAGCGAGGAGGTGAAAACTCGGCACAAAGCTGGACTCAAGGCATTCAAGGATGAACATCCCGACTGCCGGCTGATTCTGGTCTCCCTCGACCCCATAACGAGACCTTCCGGAGAGATAGAACTCATCTACGTGACCGATTTCTTCAAGATGCTTTGGGATGGCGAGATATTTTGACATCTTACCAATTTGCCTACTGCCACTGGACTGCAAGCCTCACGCACCCGCCGCATCCCCCACACGGCACTCACTCCGTTCGTTTCGTATGGGGTTATTGAGATTTCGTGCCGCTGGCACGAGGTCGTGAGCCGTAAGATTCTCTTTTGTTCCGAAAAACAAGTCATTATCGAATAACAAACCCAATACAACATGAAAAAACAACTCTCCCTTTTCGTGGCCACCATCGCCACCTTTTTTCTCACCCTCAGCGCCTCCGCCCAAGGCGGTAAGAACCGCACCGCTGTGGTGTCGCTGAAGGAGGAGTATGACATCGTGATAGACCATGCCTATAACCGCGATTGTCCCTACTATGGGCTGTCGTCGCACTATTTTGACGGGGAGCATCTGGTGGCCGAGGGGATAAAATGGACGTCGCAACAGTACCTCAAGTACAATGTTACGGACTCGGTGCTGCTGGATTCCGTGTCATTGAAAGTACGGCCGCACAGCCAGATTGACGACTACTGCTTTCTGGACCGAAACACTGTCCTTGTCGCCGCAAACCCCTCGTACGAGCGTGATTTGCACGACGGAATACTCTTTTGGGTGGATCGGAACCAGCGCATTGTCGACACGGTCTCTCTGTACGACTTCCCCGTGAAAACCAGCCGTCGGCCCGACATCACCGACCCGGAGCGGATGTTCGTCTCCTATTTCCGGTTCCCGCTGGTGTGCAAACAGGACAAAATTGCGGTGCCCATGCTCCATTGGGGACACTCTTTCCCCGGGGTGCCCAACGACAGCGTGATCGGGATCATCGACCTTAAAAACCACCATGCAAGCAGGCTGCCCATTGCGCCCCCTGCGGCTCCCGAAGGGCATTACTGGGGCTATCACTACAATTATCCCCGAGGGTTGGATGCGGACGACCATCTGTTTATTTTCTTCGGGTCTTCGCCGCTGCTGTACAAATACAACCTGAATACGGGCGAAATTGCCTCGTGTACCGTCCCTTTCGAGACCATCGGGGAGATTCAGCCCTACCAGTTGACGGAGGACAACCCGCAGTTTGACCCTTACCGTTCACAGTTCGAGGAACTTTTCTACGATTCCCGCCACAAACAGTTCTACTGGACCGCAAAGGTGAACTGCGACACCACCGACGGACCCTTCGCCACCCAGTATGTGAATTACCTCTATTCTTTTGTGATTCTGGATGAAAACATGCACAAAATCGGGGAAGGCATTCTGCCGGAAGGCTATGGGCATGAGATTATCCCGTATAAGGAGGGTTTTCTGCTGTTCAAACGGAACCAGCCGCAGCTCACCTACACCTACTTCACCTATTCCATAGCCAAAAGGGACGGGGCAACGCTGAAAGAACAAATCAAGGAACGAAGGGAAAAGTACAACCTCGACTATCCGAAATTGCCCAAGGGAAAGGCATTCTCAAACTATATCCGGAAAATCATCGGTGCCCGCTATGCCTACTTCGAAAGGTTTGTGATTATCCCCGCCGCCTCCTGTCCCTCCTGCGTTCCTGCGTACCAACAGTTGCTCAAAAAGAACCGTTCCTCCTTCCTGAAAAACAAAACGGCTGTGATTCTCATCAACAACAACCCCTCGCAGATAAACGAGTTTTTCGAGGCGCTTGAAGAAACAAGGGATGCGAACGAACTGAAAATCAACAAAATCCCCGTCTATTGCGACACCACAAACGAGTACCGCTACTACTTCAACGAATGGATCAACCTGCGGTGCATCGAACTGGATTCCAACAAGGAAAACATCCTCTTCGACAAGATTGTCAACCCTTCCAACTTGATGGATTTGGACGATTTCTTGAGGAAAGAGGATTGACACGGGAACCGTACCCTCTCGCCTTATTCCTCCGGCACGTACCTCGTGAAGATCAACTTCGAGCGAGGGGTGAGCGTGGTGAGGAAGGTGGTGAGACGATGAAATGAATGCAATACGCCATGAGAAATGAAAGGAGGGCTTTCGGGTCCTCTTTTTTTGTGCTTTCTCTTTTTGGGCGACCGGGCACGCTATCCGCTCAAACTGCGCCCTGAAGGGCTTGTAACCGCTTCTATCGTTGTCGCAGTATTACGGAAGATGAAAACGCAGTCAACCAGCACGACAGCGTTTTCCCGTAACCGTCCCTATCCGTGACGGACGTTTGAAGCATCTTTGCCACAAACTATAGGTTTATGGCAAAGAGCAGCACCCGCAGGGTAACCATCTACATCAACGGCAAGGAGGTGGAGGCCTCCGTCAAGCAGATACGTTCCGA
>JBGUPL010000046.1:0-4833 GCA_045130275.1 Bacteroidales bacterium | reverse complement strand
ACACCAAGGTAGGAAATAATGCCATCGATATGGAGGTCAACAAGAGATTGTTGGCCTTCTTTGCTGAGGAGGAAGTCACAGTCCTCGTGGTTGTCCATGAAGAGGTTTTCGGTGAGGACGGCGGGGCAGATGGTGTGGCGTAGGAGGTAGAAGGCGGCTTCCTGGTCGGGGTCGCCGTCGGTGTAGTCGGTGCGGAGGCGCATGCCGGGGAGATGGGCCTTGGCGGCGTTGTAGAGGGCGGTGGCGAGGGCATCGGCACCGGTGGTACCGGGAGTGGTGTAGGCGCACCAGCCGCGGGCATCGTACCAGCGGTCGCCGTGGCCGGCGGCGTTACAGTGGATGGAGATGAGGATGACGTTCTGACGGCCCAGCTGTCGGCACCACTCGTTCACGCGGCGGCAGCGCTCGGGCAGGGGGATGTCCGTTTCCTCCGGCACCAGGAGCGAGGCGTCCAGGCCCCGGGCCTGGAGGGCGGTGACGATGCGGCCGGCGAGGAGCCGGTTCTGGGCGTATTCCATGAGACGGCCGTCGGGGCTCCGCTTGCCCTTGGTGTCGATGCCGTGGCCGTTGTCGATGAGGATTTTCATAGCTGAGTTTGTGTTTAGGTTTACACCATTAAGTTACACAAAATCAGCCGTTAATGCAAGAGGTATGACGTGGGCGTTTACCCAGTTTGGGCGTAGTGAATTCTATTGAACGGAAAAAGTATTGTTTTTTCCATTATACTCTCTTTTCGAGATGCTAATTATAGTATGTTGATAACTTTAGTTAGCATCTCTAACTTTGTATTCGATCAATCACTCAACTACATAATGGATAAAGAACCTATTCTCCTTGCGTTTGGGCATAGAGTCCAAGAGTTAAGGAAAGCTCGAAATCTCTCTCAGGAACAACTTGCAGATCTTGCAGGTGTACATCGGACCTACGTTGGAATGATTGAGCGTGCTGAAAAAAATATTACGCTCTGCAATATTGAGAGAATTGCAAAAGCCTTGAAAGTGAATATCAAAGAGTTATTCTAATAACACAGTTTTATGGAAACTAAAATAACCGTCTCCATCAATGCGAAATCTCGAGAGGAATATCACAAACAACTAATAATGCTTTTTCTTGAGGAGAAACACGGAACTTCTCAGGAGTGGAATTACTACGATTATTTCGTGGAAACCGGTAAAAACGGTAAAAGAGTGTACTTACATCGTCCTGCATATAAAAATAAGGGAATGGACTTCGAAGTCCGTGTCGAGGACTATCAATTTAGATATGGGAAATATGGTAATGTTATCAGTAGTGGTAACCGGCCAAGCCATCCAGAGATATGGAACGACGTAAATGCAAAAGTTGTGGAAAACCCCGAGGATGGGTACAAACTAAAAGAATTAATCACTCAGGTCTATAATTGTGAGGAACCGAATGAAGATGTCATAAACTCCTGTCGTTTCACAACTGGGCTCCCTCTTGATTTGCTTCTTTATACGATTAAGTGGCTCTTTATTGAACAAGATATGACTTATTGGAACCAGAGTGGTCGAGAAATGAACTACAATGGTTTAATGGAGATCTGGGAATAATGATGGAACCAATTCAATACAACGAGAATTACTACATTGATGGTGTTCTCTGGCAAAGAAGTCCAAGGCAGCCGGCTATTAGAACTTTTGTGGCCAATGATGGTACCATCATCGGGATGTTTCAAGGCCAGCGTGGCGCACGTATTGACCTTGATTTCAGGGTCAAGATTCTTCAGCCAAAACCCGATGCAAGACCTTTCCTTCTTCCTCATGATGAATGGGTCGTTGATTTGTTGTTAAAAGCACAACACTATAGAGAAGAAGTCTCCCAGATACTGAATTACTACCTCGATTTCTATGAACGGTGCCGTCCTTTCAGTTCCATACAGGAAAGAGCTGAATACCAGCCTCAGACAATCGAAGATATCGAGAGTCATTTTGGGAATATTGATGTACCTGGCACAATCTCCATAGGAGGGATGGCCATCATTCTTGAGTTGTTTTGTCTATGTGAGAAACAAAACCCCGGAGCACATCAGTTTAAACTGGCCCTTCAGTGGACGAAAGAGTGCGTGACGGGGCAACGGGACTTTAAGAATGTCCTTAATTTGGTGATTCGACACAGAGAATATTAGAACGGAAGTTCGGGGCCGTAATACGCCTCCGGCTCACATAGAACGCGGATGTCGCTATCCTGGAAGAGTTTGGCCTGTTTCTCCAACTTCTCCAGAATCTCTCCTCTACGTTTGATGCTGTTCAGTTCCTCGCGACGGGCTTTGCTCATCTCGAGGAACTTTTCTTCCTGGTCGATGCCCAAGAACCGGCGGCCAAGGAGATTGGCTGCGATGCCAGTGGTGCTGCTCCCAGTGAACGGGTCAAGAACCCAGGCTCCCGGCTTGGTGGATGCCTGAATGATTCTGGAGAGGACGCACAAAGGTTTCTGGGTCGGATGCTTGCCGCAGGACTTCTCCCAGGGTGCAATCGCCGGCAGTGTCCACACATCACGCATCTGGGTACCACCATTGATTTCCTTCATCAGCTCATAGTTGTAGTAATGGCCGACTTTCTGTTCTTTGCGAGCCCATAAGATGTATTCCGCAGAGTACGTGAAATAGCGGCAGGAAAGATTGGGTGGAGGATTAGTCTTCACCCAGGTGATACAGTTGAGAATCTTGAAATCTAGTTCAGTAAGGCATCTTGCCACAGAAAAAATATTGTGGTAGGTTCCGCTGACCCAGATAGTTCCGTCAGATTTCAGATGCTCCCGGCAGGCGGCCAGCCATGTTTTGTCAAATTTGTAGTCTTCCTCAAACCCCTGAGACTTATCCCACTTGCCCTTATTCACAGAGACAGGAACTCCACTCTGTATGCTAATCCCGCCGTTGGAAAGATGATATGGCGGATCTGCGAAAATCATATCGAACTTGAAGTCAAAAGAATTCAATAGTTCGATACAATCTCCCTGCAGGAGCGTGAAGTTTTTATCCTGAGATTTATAGTAGGCTGTAGGCATATAGCTTAGACGAGCTTAGAGGACACTACGCCTTCGTCCAGGTCCATAATGTTGTACAGATTCTCCAGGACGTCAAAAGTCTCCTTCAGATTGTTGCGGGCAGAGCCCCAGCCTTGGCCATCGGTAATCCACACAAACTTGAATTTGGGATGATTCTTGGTCTCCAGGGCGATGGTCTTGTAACTGCGGGCAGTCTCATTAAGTTTGGAGCCACCGCTGGCGTAGAAATTGGTCTCGATGCCATAAATCATATTGGGGCGCTTGATGACGAAATCGAAGCGTTTCTCTGTGCCGCCCTCGTTGGAGATGCAGGACAGGTCAATGCCCCATTTCTGCTCAATTTCGTGGATGTACATCTCCTTGAAGTAAGTCTTATCCTTCTCCAGACCGGCCTTGATAAGATAACCTTCCACCAGGTCTTCCATCACGTGACCACCGCGATTTTTACGGGCATTGGAGTCCAAGCCGGTCTCTACGCCGGTAACGTAGTCCACCAGATTGTGGATGTGCTTCTGCTGCATGAGGTCGAACAGGCCGGTCTCACGCATAAAAACAGTGTATTCCTCAATGTGGTAGTTGGCCTTCTTGAAATTCCAGACGTGCTCGCCGTCAAAGTCCACGGTAAGGATGTCAGATTCACGCTTGGCAAGCAGGATAGGAATACACTTGAGGATTTCCGGATAACGCCGGTACAGCGCCACGAATTCCTTTTCAATATCCTGACATCCTATTAGGGAATTCATGATGTTGAGCTCAACCTTGATAGCGTCTACATTCTTGTAAATCTTCTCAAAGTCGGTGTAATACTTATAGCCAGCTATGGCGGAGCGGAAGCCCGCCAACCAAGTCATAAAATCTCTCATACTTACGCGTTAACTACGTTAGAAATCATCAGTTCAGAGATGGCGCCGCGGCCAGAAGCATCGGAATTAATCATTCTGGCGGCGGATACTCTTTTGATGACAAAGTGTTGGTATATGGTGTCGAAGAAATTCTCTGTAGGATTCACGTCCTTCGGATCAGAGTTACTGGCTACAAAGAGGGCTTTTTCCTTGCTAATCTGGTCACAGAAGTCGCGGAGTCGGAGTTGCTCGCTATCGTCGAAGCCTTCCTTTGCATATGACGTGAAGGATGAAGTTTCGGTGATGGGCTTATACGGCGGGTCAAAATAGAACAGGGTATTAGGGCCGGCGAAGCGTCCAGTTTCCGCGAAATCACCGCAGAGGATTTCTACCCTCTGAAGGACACTGGAACATGCACGGAGATTATCAGCATCGCAAATACGGGGATTAGCATACTTGCCGTGAGGGACATTGAATTCGCCTTTGGAATTGACCCTGTACAGGCCATTAAAGCACGTCCTGTTGAGGAAGATGAAGAGTGCGGCCGTTTCTACCGGAGTGGTCTGCTTCGTGTTGAAACGGGCTCTCTTCTCAATGAAAAAAGCCTTGCGGTCTTCTGCGCCCAGGGGAATATACTCTTCTTGGATATGAGCGAGTTCTGCTATCAGTTCCTCCACGTTCTCCTTGATTACACGATAGGTGCAGATAAGTTCCTGGTTGATGTCGTTGATGACAGCTCTCTCAATGTTGGGATATGCCTGAAGAATCCAGAACATAACGGCGCCACCACCAACAAACGGCTCCACATAAGTAACGTGCTGACGGGATGCGAAATCGCGAGGGAGCGATTTGCGAACCTCATCCAGCAACTGTGTCTTCCCTCCAACCCATTTGATGAATGGCCGAGCTTGAGTCATGTCTTCGAACAACTTCATAAGCAATTCATATTTCTACAAAGTTACAAAAA
>JBGUPL010000045.1:0-9063 GCA_045130275.1 Bacteroidales bacterium | reverse complement strand
GGCCGAGTCGGCATGCTGCGCGACCAGCCATGCGCAAAGGGCGTAATCATAGCTCACTTTCTCCCAAGTAGGGAATCCATATTCGGCCAAAAGTCCATCTGTTTGACCGCCTCCAACTTGGGCTGGTTGAAGAAACGGCTGTCCCAGCATTTCCATCTGACAATGCGGAATGCCAGCTCCTTGGTTTTCTCCTGCTCGTTGCACGCCACGGCGGTTGACAAAAAATTGTACAAATCGGTGAAATACGGGATTCCATTATAGATGGAGTCCATCTTGCAATACATCCCGTAAGCGATTTCGGGTGGGTAATCGTTATGGTTGATGTCATCCCGAATCTGGCAGTATTCCGTCCACTCTGGTGTCTGCGCGAAACTGCCGAACGTGAACAAATAGAGCATAAGGATGGTCAAGGTCGGTTTTTTCATATTAGCGGGGCTTGATGAACAGATTGGTATGTTGAACGGATTTTTAACAGGTTTATTATTGTCTTTTCCCCTGCCACGACTTCAGCAGCCGGACGAGGAAAGCGACGAGGAGGAGCGACAAACCGACCAGAGCAAGGAGGTTTGACAGAGGAAAATGGAACATCCTAAATTCTAAACTAACGACAAGAATCATACATCCAACCTCTACCATTCGGATGATTAATCGCTCATCAGGGACAACCCGCACAAGATGGCGCCCCGTCAACAGCACAAACACTAATCCTGTAACACCTGCCACCATAATAGTAAGGTTGCCAAAAGGCAAATGCCCTAACTTGAGGAAAAGCCCGAAAAGATTCAATGCAAGAAAGGCGATACCCGTCCAATATGCGCCACTGCGATGGTAATCTGATGTTATGGCGACGGTGCTTCCGTTCAATCGCAAAGTCTGCGCCAAAAGTTCGTCACTCATCTTGACAAGGCGGTCCATGTTGCATATTATCAAGATAATGGATAAGATCAGGATGAACGCCAAAGGTACGTATGAAATAGCTATTTCCCGACGATAGTCAATCTCGCAGAGGAACCATATCAGCCACAAGCACAAGGCAAAGACCCCGGTCATCCATACGATGGAGAATCTTGTGCGTATGCACTCCATTTTCCAAACGAATGATTGAATATCTGAATCTTCTGTATTGATTTTCAGCACTTTCCGGCAGCTCAGCCATTCAAACAACCCGATTAAGGCGAAAAGCAATACGGACATGACCATGAAGAACAAACGGAGATCAAAACGATACCAGCTCCAACAGACTGCGGCGGCTAACAATCCGTAGGTAAGCATAATCTCCATATTGCGACGCCTGAATCCTGTGATTTTTGTATGCAAAATCTCGTGAATCAAGTCGTTGTTGACGATTTCTTGCTGGTTGAACTTCTCCTGGAGCGACTGATACTGCACCTTCAAGTCATCCAGCTCCATTTCTTGGTTTTGATTTTCTGTTGTCATAATGGTAAAGAATTAATGGGTGACGGATTTCGATTTCTGAACCAATTTTTCCTTGATACGGTGCAGTTTTATGCCGACATTGGCAACCGTGATGCCCATAATGGCCGCAATTTCGTCGTAACCGATGCCCTCTAACCACAGCAGCACGAGTCCGCGGTCCATGACATCCAGCTGGTTGATGAGCGCATAGAGCTGACGGACCTGCTCGAATGAAGAGTCCTGCGGATCGTAGGGGTCGATGTCGGTGCTGAGCGGCACGGTCTGCGGACGGCGTTTTGCCCGTTTGTCGCTGTTGATGGCGGTGTTGAGCGCAATACGATAGACCCACGTACTCAAGCTGCTGCGTTGCTCGAACTGGTCGAAGCCCAGCCACAGCCGCACCAGAATCTCCTGAAAGAGGTCGTTGATTTCCTCTTTGTCGCGGGAGAACATGTAACAGACGGAGTAGATCGTCCGCTTGTACTGTTTCACCAGTTCCTCAAATTGCTTTTCTTTGGCACTTTTCATCTGACCGTTTGGGATTTTATGACGTTAGACAACACCGCCCGAAAATCCTTACAGAATTCTACCAAGCCCTGCAGACCTAAAGGCCTGCAAGTTCAATGGTGCAGCAAACTGTGTATGGCATCACGAACGACTACAATTCGCTCACCGTCAACGTTGTCAACCACTTCGAATGCGAAGTGAAAATCTTCTATCACCAATTCACGCCAACCATGAGCTCCCCATTCTTGGTTTAACCTTGCTTCCGGAAATCCTTGAGTCATGCTTAGAACTTGCAAACCTTTGAACATTCGGTTCGCTTTTTTCAATACAGTCTCTTCACTGAGAGACGGATGATTCTGCATGGCGGCTTTATAGAATTCGTTGATTTTAATTCTTACAATGGGACTGACTATGACTTTCATGGTTGGATTGATAGTGTTCATGGATAATTGTCGTCAGTTCGGATTCCCACTCCTCGAGCGTGATGCATCCCGCCAGTTCGTTTTCATCGACTGTGCGGAAATCACTGCAAGGAGAGGCATTGTACTGAGCTTGAGGCTCGTTAACCTCCTGTTTCTTAATGTCTTCTGCAGAATAATCTTTTGCCATTTTTCTATTTTATTTTCTGTCGCAAAGATATACAATTTTTTGAATTGTTCAATACAATTCCATTGCAAAAATTCAAAGAAGGCTCCAACGGATTTTGATGGGTCGTAATTTCGCGTCCCTACCTATCCCCTATAGTCGCCACAACCCTCCGGAACAGCTCCTCCGGCTCAGTGGCTTTGTAGCAGTCGGAGAAGTCCACTTGTACATCGGGGTCCATGCCGTAGGAGGTTTCTATTCCGTCGGGGGCAAAAGTGCGCCAGGTGTTGAAGCGCACGATCAAACCCGAGGGCAGGTTGAGCTGATACGGGTTGCCCGTGGCTCCTGCTGTCCGCTCACCGAAGAAACGGATGCTTTTGTCCTGTCGCAGCCGTGCCACTATCCATTCGGCTGCGGAAGCGGTGCTGTTGCCTTGAATCACGATCACTTCGCCTTTGAAGTTGTTCGGATAATACGGATTGGCATATCTCGTTGCCGGAAGGGTGTAGAAATAAGTGCCGTTCTTCATCTGGCACAAATAATCGTCGGGGTCGCTGCCCTCGACGCAGCGGTAGCCGGCTTGCGCCTTCATATAGGCGATGTTCATCTTGGAGAGGATGGTTTCCGATGACAACGAATCGACTTTCGCCAGAAAACCGACCACATCATCCGTGTTCACGGATTGACCGCCGCTGTTATGCGACAAATCCAAAATGACACGACGGCACACGGAAAGCACTTCTTTATGTTGCCTGAAGAAATCCCGACCTTTCTCAAAACAGTCCGTGATGCGCAGATAACCTGTTCCCGACAACGAGTCAATATAACACAAGTTATCCTTGTTACGATTGTAATCTTTTGCCACCCAATCGATTGCATTGTCACCTAACATCAAATCCGCAGGTATTCGCAAACGGTAGGCGGTAGTCCCTCTCAGCTCCAAATCGAACATTGTGCCGTAAGGATGCACCGTCCAAATCCCCATGTTGGACATGGCTTTCCGCCATCGATCGGTGTCGTTGGTAGCTGGAACATACGGCAGACAATTCGTTTCCATATACTTCACCGCGCTCATTCCGTTGATGCTGACAAGTTCATCGCCGATGTGCATCTTGTCCGCATATTGGGATGTGAAATTGGCCAGCAGGATTTTGCCGTCCTTGTACTCCGTGCGGATGGGCAGCTGTGCAAGCGAGTCCACCCAGCTTGGGGAATCCACTACAAAAGTGTGGCTGTTGCGGAAGTGCGCCAGATAGCGAATCACCGCTTTGCTATACTCGAAATCATCCTCCGTGGCCATCACCACTGGCACAAAAGCACGGTAGAGACTGTCCATGTCCAACTCCGAACAATGGTTCATGTTGTCGAAATTGTATGACATCTCCCTCCATATCAGCGAAAGCTCGTATGCTTTCTGCTCCGGCGTGAGGGTGTTGGGAACCTCCTGTGCCCAAACAAAGCTAAATGGGAGCAGAAGCAGGAGGGTTAATTTGATGATGTTGTTCATTGCATGGTGATTGGTGGTTCTTTAATGCTTGAATTTGTTGCGTCTCTCCGAGACGCTATCACAGAAGCCGCATCCTCACCCCACACTGCGCTCCTCTGCCGCTTGTGTGGGGTTATTGGGATGCCGTGCCGCTGGCACGATGTCCGGCTTGAAAGGGCATGGCAAATGCTACTTGACTCTTTTCAGCGTGGCGCGTTGAACCTCAGCAAGATAAGTGTCGGCAAACTCGTCACAATAGAGCTGAATTTCCTTTTTGGAGCATTTCTGAACCGTCCAATATTGGAACAAAATAAGAAGCTTGTTTGTGCTTTCGTCGTATGCCCAAGGGGAATTTTCCGATGAGCCATCCGAATACTGGATGAGACAGGTTCCGTCTGCTTTGACTGTGAGTGTCATGCCTCCATTAACCACATCTCTCCACTCGGTGCCGGAAGTGGGTTTCTCCTGAATGGAGGTGACCTCCCAAGTCCCTATGAATGATTCTTTCGTCACTTTCTTGTCGGAACAAGAAGTCATTACGGTTACTGCGGCGAACGCCATCGCCAAGATAAAAAACGCTTTTTTCATTTCTTTAAGGTTTTAATGATGAAATTATTTGGGTTTGTTTTTTGATAGGCAACTGGCAATCGGCTATAGTTCATATAGAAAGACAACTTTATCCGAGATACTCTTCATTCTTAATTCTGAATTCTTAATTCTGAATTGGTTTTCGTCGGCAAAATTACAACCTTCCCCCTAAATATTTATTCCCTCACCACAGGAATATGTTCCCTCTCAGGGCAAAATATGACGAGGTGACCAAAACAAAGGATGTTGCATTGTGTTATAATACTGTTTGTTAATGGGTTGAAAAATCGGGACGGAGTGGTGTGTGTGAGGGAATAAATCGAAAAGCGGACGAAAATGAAGGATTAAATTGATGTTTTAAATGGATATTTTGCGTATTTTTGCTGCTGAAATAAACACCTGACGATATGAAAAATTCAAACAAGATTGTTACCATTGTATTGAACGTTCTGTTTTGCGCTGCGTTGCTCTACTTCTTTTCCCGGAATTCTTTCCTCCGGCCATACGCCGGCAGTAACTGGAAGGAGTTTTTCACAGGCGTGATGTTGTTGGCAACGCTCTACATCAACTACTTCCTGCTCTACCCACTGCTGATTAAAAAGAGACACCTGAACGTCCTCTACTGGTTGGTCGTTGTTCTCATGTCTATAACAATCGGATTGATTGATATGGCCATTGCCTATCCCAACATCATGAAATGCATGGGACCCGCAATTGAGCCTATTGGATTCTGGCGTTTTTTCGGTACCCATACGTTCATGCTTATTTCCCGAGATGTAGCTTTCAACTTCTTCCCGTTCATGTTCGGGGAGCGGAAGCAGCTGCAAGATGCCTTGGATAACGAAGTGAAGATTGTGTATCAAGAAGTCCGGAAACTGGATGTGGTCGATCACAACAACAAGCTCATCCTGATTCCCATCGACGACATCTACTACTGCCGGCAGGACGGCAACTACACCCGCATCTACACGGTGGACAACATCTGGCATAGCCGCCTCGGTTCTATGGTACATCTTGAGCAACTGTTTGGGGATGAGGAGTTTGTGAGAATTTCTTCCACATTGTTGGTTCCCTATAAATACATTGCCTCGTGCAAAGAAAACGAGGTCGAGATGAAAAAGATGCCCTGGACACGAACGCCTCTCAAATTCACCATCGACACCAGAAACAACAATGAAATAGCCGAACGGATTGCCAGCCATTTGGAATCGGGTAAAACCAAACAGGGTAAAGACGGGGCGCGCCACGTCTCTACATCGGACAAAAAGAAAAGCCGTCCTGCAACCCCTTCGAAAGGCAAAACAGAAACCGTTTTCGCATACATCCAGTCGCACCCCGGATGCCGTTCCACCGAAATCACCTCCGAAACGTCCATTTCGCAGAGCACCGTGGAACGCTGTCTTGCCGAGCTCCGCAAACAAGGCCGCGTGGCGTACGTGGGATCGAAGAAGAACGGGGGATATGAGGCGGTGAAACCTGTCAACTCAGTTCAGTCGTAAGGCACAAAAGCGACAACCGAAATCAGCGAATCACAAGCTCTTCCTCAATGGTAACTCTATGGCAAGCAGGGCGGCTGCATTGCGTTGTTTCACACATCCAGCACCAGCCGCATGCCGATGTGCATGTCCTTTTTGTCGGGGGAGACGCCGCGACGGTAGCGGACCTCCAAGTTCGGGTGCGCTCCGATGCCAAAGCTGCCGCCCCGCACCACCTTTGTCTCGCCCGAGGCCGGCCCTTTGGGGTTTTTGAAAAGCTTTTGCGTCTGGTAATAGCTGTCGCTGTACCAATCGCTGCACCACTCCGCCACATTGCCCGTCATGTCGCACAATCCCAACGAGTTGGGTTTCTTCCTTCCCGAAGGGAATGTCCACGCATGGCATTCATTCACAACGTTGGGATCATTGATGTGATACCACGCCACCTCGTCCACATCATTGCTGCCGGAGAAGACATACGGGTCGTCGTGTTTCCCCCCGCGGGCGACGTATTCCCATTCCGCCTCCGTGGGCAGCCGGAAATGCATCCCCGTGAGCGCATTCAACGAGTCAATAAATGCCTGCGCATTATACCAGCTGATGCTCTCAACCGGACGCTTCCAGAGCCGAGGATGGGCGCTGTCCGGTTTGAACCACGACGGATTCTTCCCCATCACCGAAAGATACAGTTCCTGCGTCACCTCCAGCTTCGCCATGTAGAAGGTCCCCACCGTCACGGTGTTCTCCCCGCTCAGTTGCTTCAAGCAGCAACCTCTACAATCCTCCACGTA
Source organism: Bacteroidales bacterium (assembly GCA_045130275.1). GTDB lineage: Bacteria > Bacteroidota > Bacteroidia > Bacteroidales > WCHB1-69 > F23-D06. The sequence continues at coordinate 2,215 of JBGUPL010000045.1, read as the reverse complement.
GGTGCAGCCCCGCTGGTAGGTGCCGCCCTCCACCTTCATCATCACGATGTCGATGTCGCGAACCCGCACCACAAGGCTGTCGTTCTGCGAAAAAGCGTCATGCATCACAAAGAGGGTGGCGATGATGGTCAAGGTTAATCTGATGATGTTTTTCATTGTTTTGTTTTTTTTGCGATATTCATTCCTGATCTTTTTGCCCGCACACATCACCCCAGGGTGTCGCCCCTGAAGGGGCTTTGGAAAAACGGGACGTTCGCCTTTCTACCGAGCTTTAGCCCCTAACGGGCTGCTCAAGGAAGCTGTTTTATATATTGGGGTCGCCCCCTTCGGCATCCATCGCCAAACGGAACCCAATACCATTGGAAATGTATTCCGGGCGGCACCCGACTCTTGTGTCCACTTCCAAAAACCGAAGTGTTGAGGATCCCCAAGAACCCCCTTTCAACAATTTAAACTCGCCAGTTTCGGGACCATTAGGTCGGTAGTATAATGAATCCGGAACATAATAATCGGGGGAGAACCAGTCACTGCACCATTCTGCCACATTGCCACTCATATCATACAGACCATAATCATTGTATGTGCGCTTCCCCATCACAGGACAAATGCGCGAATAGTCACAAACCGTATCACCACAATAGTTCTTCCTGACAAATGTGTCGGGAGTTATCAGTACCATATCGATTTTGACCTTGTCGTTCACGGCAATGGTGATCTTTTTCGGTTGCGCGAATGTGACGAGGAAAAGCGTACATCCGAGAAGTGACAAGATGATGTTTTTCATTCTTAATTTTACATTCTATATTCAGCATTCATAATTCAACATTCAGCATTCATAATTGCTTCTTCCGCACCGCAATCACCCGGAAGCCGACCTTCTCCATGTGTTACATCTAAAACTTCACCCCCACCAAATCAATGACAATCCTTGACCCGTCAATGTTGGTGTTGTCCATCTTCACAAAACCATAAGTGTCGTTGTAATAAGCTGTGAGGCAGGTCTTTCCGATGCGGCTTTTGGCCACGGCCTCCACCTTCACGCACGAAAGCGTGCCCATGGGCGTGACGATCTCGCAATCCGTGTCGGTGATCTTGTATTTGTACTTGTTGACGATGCCGCCCGTCCACGTCTTCCAACGCTCGTCACCCCACTGACTGCCGATGGAGAGTCGCCATTTCCAAGTCTTTCCTTTTTTGATGGGATATTGGATATACGGGAAGGGATTGATCTCGACGATTCGAAACAGGCGGCTTCTCATGGGATGCATCCACAAATTCCGTTCGTTCTCCACGATGCCCGAATACGAGGTTTCCCTTGACCTCTGGTCGGCAAAAAGGAAGCATAATGCCTCCACGGTTTGGTCATAATCTTTGCTGAAAATCTTATGGTGGCATGCGACCTCCAAGACATAACGGTTGCTGCAAGAATCGGGGTCATCAAAGGTATCCGAGAAAGAAAAATCCGACACTTCGTAAGTACACTCGGTTGTGTCGCCCGTCTCTGTAAGACAAAACCCTTGTTTTGTAATCTTTTTGTGCCTCATATAGCGTTCCTTGCCCTGCGGATCGTAATAGCGGAACCCGAAGGTGAACACACGCTCCGCCTGGTAAATTTTGTTGTCCTCAGTATAGCGGCAGGGATTCGAGGTGTCGTTACGCACCTCAAACCAGACGCCATCTTTGCCGCTTCTCGAATACTCCGTATTTTGGGCCTGCACGGTGAAAAGGGTGATTCCTGTCAATGAGAGCAAAAGCAGGAAGGCTAATTTGATGACGGCGTTGTTCATTGTTCGGTGATTTTTGGTTCTTTATTGCTTGAATCTGTTGCGTCTCTCCGAGACGCCGCCACGATGGCCGCGTTCTCCACCCCACACTGCGGCTGTCGCCTTGTGTGGGGTTAATTGCACTGCGTGCGTCTTGCCCCTCCGGGGCAGCTTAAGGAAGAATATTTTTATATCATTGGGGCTTTCCGTTCCTCCCACCCGACTGCTAACTACTAACTGCTAACTGCTACCTCTTTCTCACCGCAATCACCCTGAAGCCGACCAGAGGAGATCACAAAGTTTCATATCTTCAATGTAAAAACCGAATATCCCGATCCAGTTCGTAGACTTTGATCCCCGTCGTATCCATCGGAGGCAGCAGCATGTGCTCGCGCCGCGCGTTCAGCTGTTCCATATTCTCCACCGGCCAAAGCATATTCTCCATAACACCT
>JBGUPL010000044.1:0-37339 GCA_045130275.1 Bacteroidales bacterium | reverse complement strand
TTGCCCCACATCACCATCGGGTTGAGGAACTTGTCGGTGTATTGGTTGACGATGCAGTCGAGCTCGGTCTGGATCATCGCGGAGGTGCCGACAATCATATAGCCGTCGAGGAAGCTGCTCGCGCACTCCTCCGCCACCTTGGTGGTCAGCGCCGCGTAATCGCGGTTGAACTGCTGCAGGTCGTCGGTGAAGGGGATGTCGCAGGAGTTGATGCCGCCCTTGCGGTTGCGCACCACCACGTTGACGGCGATCTGGTCGTAGCGGAAGAGCTTGCCGTCCTCGGGCAACAGGTGCAGTTCCTCGGTCCGGCTGGCGGTCTTCCCAATGCACCAACACATCAGCGTGTTGAACTTGATGCCGCTCTTCCGGCTGGTTCTCAGCAGGTTGCTCACGTTCATCGTCTTCACCAGCGTCACCATCGGCATCGGCGCGGTCATCCACATCTCGAAGGCGAAGGCGCGCGGGGTCTCTTTGGGGTTGATTTCCTGTTTCATTTCGGGGGATTTGAGGGTGCAAAAATACAACTAAAACACCATCCTTATTCAGGCCTTTCGTTTTTTTCATACTTTTGTGCTTTGATTGTATTTTTACAGTTTTAATTATAACATATTGATTATGAATAAGATAGTTTTGATTACAGGTGCCACCAGCGGTATCGGGTTGGGCTGCGCGAGAAAATTCGCCGCAAATGGCGACAAGCTGATTCTGACCGGACGCAACGAGCAGAAGCTGGAGGAAATCCGCAAGGAACTGACCGCCAAGGGCTCGGAAGTGCTGTCATTGGTGTTTGATGTGCGCGACCGCGAGAAGGCGACGCAGTGCATCAACGGATTGCCGGAAGAGTGGAAATCGATTGACGTGCTGGTGAACAACGCCGGACTGGCCCTTGGTCTGGAGCCCGAATACGAAGGCAGTTTCGAGGATTGGGAGACCATGATCGACACCAACATCAAGGGTCTGCTGACCATGACCCGGCTCATCGTGCCCGGGATGGTGGCTCGCGATCGCGGACACATCATCAACATCGGCTCGGTGGCGGGAGACGCCGCGTACGCCAACGGGAACGTCTATTGCGCCACCAAGGCTGCCGTTAAGACTATTACGGACGGTCTGCGCATCGATGTGGCGAATAGTGCCGTTCGCGTGACCAACCTCAAGCCAGGACTTGTGGAGACCAACTTCAGCAACACCCGCTTCCATGGTGACACGGAGCGTGCCGCCAATGTTTATAAGGGCATCCAGCCTCTTACTGGAGATGACATCGCTGACGTGGCCGTCTATGCTGCCAACGCCCCCGCACATGTGCAAATCGCCGAAGTGCTCATCCTCGCCACGCACCAAGGCAGCGGCAGCGTCATCGTGAGGAAGTGATGAAAAAAACTGCCCGCGAGTTCGTTCAGATCATCGCGGGCAGCTAAAATTATTTATTTCACTGCAAAGTCCCTTCGCAGCCGAGATAGGCTTATTCGTGTTTGTACACCGGCAGCGGTTGGTCAATCTGCTCGTTCCAGGGCAGGCCGTAGCCGCCGATTTCGTTCATGAACGGATCGGGATCGAATTGCTCGACGTTGAAGACGCCCTTGCCCTGCCATTTCCCTGTGAGGATCATCTTGGCGCAGAGCATAGCGGGAACGCCTGTGGTGTAGGATACCGCCTGAGCGCCGACTTCCTTGAAGCATTCGGCGTGGTCGCAGTTGTTCCACACATAGTATGTACGCTCCTTACCATCCTTTATGCCCTTGATTTGGCAACCGATGGAAGTTTGACCGTGGTAACCTTCTCCCAAGGAGGAAGGTTCTGGCAGCACCGCCTTCAAGAATTGCAGCGGCACAATGTCCATGCCCTTGTAGTTGATGGGCTTGATGCTCGTCATGCCGATCTCCTGCAGCACATTCAGCACGGTGAGGTATTTCTGACCGAAAGTCATCCAGAAACGGGCGCGCTTGATGGTCGGATAGCTCTTCACGAGAGATTCAAGCTCCTCATGATAAAGCAGATACGATTCGCGGTCGCCGATGTTGGGATATTCTACGGGACGGTGAATCGACATCGGGTCGATTTCCACCCACTGACCGTTCTCCCAATATTTGCCGCGCTGGGTGATCTCACGGATGTTGATTTCGGGGTTGAAGTTGGTGGCGAACGCCTTGCCGTGGTCTCCGGCATTGCAGTCCACGATATCAAGGTAGTGCATCTCATCGAAGTAGTGCTTGGCAGCATAAGCGGTGTAGATGCTGGTCACCCCCGGATCGAAACCGCAGCCGAGCAGTGCCATGATACCGGCCTCTTTGAAACGGTCATGGTAGGCCCACTGCCAGCTGTATTCGAATTTCGCCTTGTCGCGCGGTTCATAGTTGGCCGTGTCCATGTAGTTGGTCTTGGTGGCCAGACAGGCGTCCATCAGGGGCAGATCCTGGTACGGAAGGGCCACGTTGATAAGCAGGTCCGGCTTGTAGCTTTCCAGCAAACGGACAGTCTCCTCCACGTTGTCGGCATCCACCTGGGCGGTCTGGATGCGATTGCCGCCGATTTGTGCGGCGATGGCGTCGCATTTCGCTTTGGTGCGCGAGGCCAGCATGATTTCAGTGAAAACTTCCGGTACGGAAGCGCATTTGTGGGCCACGACGGATCCGACGCCGCCTGCTCCGATGATTAATACTCTTGCCATTTCTCTATGATATTTAGTGATACTTACATTTCCGATTTGGAACGGCAAAGATACGTTTTTTTAGAATTGATGCCAAAAAATCGTATTTTTGCCATTCAAAAAAAGATTGAAGAATATGAAAAAAATCACGGTAGCTGTTTTAGGTGTCTTGCTGATACTTTGCTTGGGGATAACCAGTTGCACGAAAAAGAACAAGCCGGTGGAAGTCACCGCACCCAAATTGACCCAAGAACAGGTCAAGACCTCAAAGAATGTGGAAATCAAACTTCTGCGTTATGAACAGGATTTGTTTGGGATAGACCAGGACAACATGGAAGCCGCTTTTGCCGCTCTTTATGGCAAGTATCCTGAGAATATTGTCGCCAAAAATGCCTGGAACAACAAAGAGATGCTGCGTTCTATCAAAGGGTTCATCAATGATCCTGTCATCAAAACAATATACCAGGATACGCAGAAACAGTTTGCTGATATGTCGCAGTTCAAACAGGAAATCACCCCTGCGCTCACCCGGTATCTTACCCATTTCCCGAATGAAACTCTCCCCGATTTCTGCACATTGGTCTCCGGAATAGATTTCCAGATGCCTCAGGTGTTTGGTTTCGAAAACACCATATTCATTTGTCTGGATATGTATATGGGAAAAAATTACAGCCAATATGCGCAGGCTGGCATGCCGAAGTACATTGCGGCCCGGTGCGACAAGAAATACATGGCCACCGATTGTTTCTCCAAGGCCCTTGTGTATAGGCATCTGCCTGACAAAACGTTGGTCACGTTGCTGGACAATATGGTGGATGCCGGCAAAAAGATGCTGTTCACACAAACCATGTTCCCGGCGACGCCGGTGCAGGATATTCTCGGATACTCAAAGGAACAGTACCGGTGGGCCACCTCGCACGAGTCTTCCGTTTGGCATTATTTGGTCGAAAAGAACATGGTGTATGACAACACCGACCAAGTGATACGCCGTATGATCGACGAAACTCCCTTCACGCGCGATTTCGGCAACAGTTCTCCCGGGCGCTTGGGCGTGTTCATCGGTTTCCAAATTGTTCAAAGCTATATGAAAACGCATCCCGGAACCACTCTGAAGGATCTCATGAATATGACAGATAGCCAAAAATTACTGAAAGAATCGGGTTATAAACCTAATTAATTATTTGATAATTAATAAAATAATTATTTATCAACAATTAACATTTGATAAATTTTCAAAAATAAAGTTGAAAATGATATAAAAAATTGTATTTTTGCCGTGAACTTAAAAAACTAAATATTATGTCAGGAATTAACAAAGTAATCTTAGTGGGTCATTTAGGAAAAGACCCGGAAATCAGAACTTTTGAGAACGGCAGCAAGAAAGCGAGTTTCTCGTTGGCAACGACCGAGTACCGTAAGGACAAGGACGGCAACCGCATTGAGATGACAGAATGGCACAATGTGGTCATGTGGCGTAACTTGGCGGAATTGGCAGAGAAGTATCTCTCCAAAGGCCGTCAGATTTACGTGGAGGGTCGTCTTCGCACCCGTAGCTGGGATGACGCGAACGGTGTGAAACGTTACATCACGGAAGTGGAGGCCAATACCTTTACGTTCCTCTCTCCAAAGGAGAATGCGGGTCCCACGGTAACTCAAGTGCCGAACCAGACGGTTGTGGCTCCACCCCAACCGCAGCCGGCGCCTCCGGACAGTCAGCAGCCTGAGGAAAGTTTCTCTGACGACTTACCTTTCTGATTAGAAAGGGTGTTTGTTTTCATGTAATGGTTTACAAGAGGAGGGTGTGTCAAGCAGGCACATCCTCTTCGTTATGCGTCTTCAGCGGAAGAAATGCCAAAAAAATTACTATCTTTGCCGCAAATTAAAATTGTGATTATGAAAACACTGCGTCAGCAATTTCTGGAACATGTGGGCCAGACCTCCCCGGAACCGCTTCTTTTGGAAGTGGAACATGCGGAAGGTGTCTTTTTCTACACCCCGGAAGGCAAGCGTTACTATGATCTTGTATCGGGCGTGTCTGTGAATAACGTCGGTCATGCCAACCCTGTGGTGATTGCTGCTGTGCAAAAGCAAGCAGCTGATTATATGCATATTATGGTTTATGGTGAGATGGTTGAACACCCGCAAGTTCAATACGCCACCCGGATTGCCACGCTGCTTCCCGCCCCTTTGGATAGCGTCTATTTCGTCAATTCCGGCAGTGAAGCGGTGGAAGGGGCATTGAAGCTGGCGAAACGCTACACCGGTCGTCACAAGATGATGTCGATGCATTGTGCCTACCATGGTTCCAACCACGGCTCGCTGAGCATGATGGCCTCCCCCGAGGGTGACACGTGGAAAGCCCCGTTCCAGCCGCTGCTTCCTGACGTTGAGTACCTTTGGTTCAACAATTTTGACGACATTGACAGGATTGATGCGGAGACCGCCTGCGTGCTGGTGGAACCTGTCCAGGGCGAAGCCGGCGTCATTCCTCCGAAAGAGGGCTACTTGCAAGCCCTTCGTAAACGCTGCAATGAAACGGGCACTTTGCTGATATTTGATGAGATACAGACAGGCATGGGACGGACCGGAAGCCTGTTTGCCATGCAGAAGTACGGAGTCACGCCCGATATTGTGTGCCTTGCCAAAGCATTCGGTGGCGGCATGCCCCTGGGAGCCTTCGTCTCTTCCAAAACCATCATGGATTCCCTGCAAAGCAACCCTGTGCTTGGTCACATCACCACCTTTGGCGGGCATCCTGTATGTTGCGCCGCTGGTCTTGCTGCTCTTGGATATATTCTTGATAATCATCTTGTTGAGAATGTTGAACGGAAAGGCAAACGCTACGAGGATGCACTGAAGGACGCTCCGCATGTGCTTGAAATCCGCCGCAGTGGCCTGTTGATGGCCGTCGAGCTCGGAACTTCCGAGAAACTTTTCAAGATGATGGCGCTTTTCAAGGATAACGGTATTATGAGCGACTGGTTCCTTTTCTGTGACACGGCTTTCCGTATCTCCCCGCCTCTGACTATCTCCGATGACGAAATCGACGATTCCTGCCGGATAATTCTACAATGCCTGAGTGAATTATAATCTTGGCTTTTGACTTCTCACTTGCTGGAATCCGAAACTTGAAACCCTAACCTAAAACCTGAAACTTGAAACCTGAAACCGACATACTCCAGACGCCCATCGAATTCCTTAAAGGGGTGGGCGAGAAGCGCGGGGCGGTGCTCCGCAAGGAATTCAATATACAGAATTACAGCGATTTATTGTATTATTTCCCGTACCGGCACATTGACAAATCGCATGTGTATCATGTGAGTGATATCGTGAATGACGGAGGGTATATCTTGTTGCGCGGCACCATTAAAGATGTGCGAATCTTGGGGCAGATGCGTGCGCAGCGACTGACGGCGGTGTTTTCCGACGAGACCGGCTCTATAGATTTGGTTTGGTTCAATGGCATCCGTTGGGTGCAGGATGTGCTGAGGTCGCGTGCGGAGTTCGTGATTTTCGGCAAGCCGACGCTTTTTAACGGACGATGGAACATCACGCACCCCGAACTCATCGATCCGGCACAGCAGCAGAACTCTCCCGTATCGCTACGGTTCCAGCCACTATATAACACTTCCGAAACCGCCAAGAAGAAGTCTTTGGATTCCAAAGCCGTGTCCAAACTGACGGCCAACTTGTTGGCACAGGTCAAGGATGTCATTCCTGAGACCATGCCGCGTGAGATGGTGGAGGAACTGCACCTGATGTCGCTCCGCGATGCGTTGGTGAACATTCACTATCCGGAAGACAGCCAAAAATTGTCGCAAGCCACTCTCCGTCTTAAATTCGACGAGCTCTTTTTTACGCAACTTAAATTACTGAAACTCAAGCTGATAAATACCGCCAAATTCCAAGGATATGTCTTCAAGCAGGTGGGTCATTACTTCAATACATTCTATAAGGATTGCTTGCCTTTTGACCTGACCAATGCGCAGAAGCGGGTGCTTCGGGAAATTCGCAGTGATGTGGGCAGTGGGCACCAGATGAACAGGCTCCTGCAGGGCGATGTGGGCAGTGGAAAGACTATCATCGCCTTGTTCAGCATGTTGTTGGCCATCGATAACGGCTACCAAGCCTGCATCATGGCACCCACCGAAATCCTGGCCACCCAGCATTTCGAGAAAATCAGCAAACAATTGGAGCCGTTGGGATTGCAGGTCGAGTTCCTCTCTGGCTCTACCAAAACCGCCAAACGGAAGCAGGTTTTGACGGATTTGCAGAACGGACAGGTCAATATTCTGATTGGCACGCATGCACTTATCGAGGATAATGTGGTTTTCAACAAGTTAGGGATGGTTGTGATTGATGAACAACATCGTTTTGGCGTGGAACAGCGTGCGAAGTTGTGGCGCAAGAGCGGTGTCATTCCGCCACACATTCTGGTAATGACGGCTACTCCTATTCCGCGTACCCTCGCCATGACCCTTTACGGTGATCTTGACGTTTCTGTGATTGACGAGCTGCCTGCGGGACGTAAACCCATTGTCACCACTCATTATTACGAGAAAGACCGTCTCAAAATGTTCGGATTCCTGAAAAAGCAGATTGCAGAGGGACGGCAGGTTTATGTCGTTTATCCGCTCATACAAGAGTCTGAGGCGTTGGATTTGCTGGATTTGCAGGCCGGTTATGAGGCCATTGAACGCAGTTTCCCGCCCCCGGAGTATAGCATCGGGGTGGTGCATGGCAGGATGAAAGCAGAGGAGAAAGATTACACCATGAATTGCTTCAAAAAGAACCAGATACAGATACTGCTTTCCACCACAGTGATTGAAGTGGGCATCGATGTGCCGAACGCCACGGTGATGGTCATCGAGAATGCCGAGCGTTTCGGGTTGTCCCAATTACATCAGTTGCGCGGGCGCGTGGGCAGGGGCGGCAACCAGTCGTATTGCATTCTGATGTCCAAGTATGAACTCTCCACAGAAGGCCGCAAGCGTCTGGATGCTATGGTGGAGACTAACGACGGTTTTGAGATTGCCAATTTCGACCTGCAGCTTCGCGGTCCCGGCGACCTGCAGGGCACACGTCAGAGCGGGATGTTGGATTTCAAAATTGCAGATCTTACCAAGGATGAAAAATTGGTGGCTTACACCCGCAATTATGCCATGCAAATCCTCGAAAAAGATCCAGATCTTTCGATGCCCGAACATAAGCGTTTGGCTGAAACCTTGGAGAAGGTGATGAGGCGCGACACGAACTGGAGCGTGATCAGTTAGGAGTTAGTAGTTCGCTTGCGAGGAATTATTATCGGGGACATAGACATAGACATAGACATAGACTTAGACTTAGACTTAGACTTAGACTTAGACTTAGACAATAACTAAACCACTATATCCTCGGGCCTACTCCCTAATCACAAATCACAAATCGCCATTTCAACAAAAATTGTACTTTTGCGGCTGAATTTTAAAACCAAGCCTATTATGAAAAAGTCAATTCTGTTTCTGGTGATTTTGACCGTCTCCTTGCTGGGCAGTGCCTATGCTCAGGAGGCCCCTATGGAAAACAACAAGGGCAAGAGATTGTCCTCCACGTTTATAAAGGACCCTGGCAACGGCTCCCGGATCAACTTCGGTGCCACGTTTGCACCGACTATCGAGTGGATGTACCCGCATACGGAAGGCTATGACAAAAACGGTGTTGTCATGGGGTTGCGCTATGGTCTGAATCTCAACATCAACCTCACCGAGCGCAAGAACTTTTATTTTTCCACAGGCTTGTTTGTGGAACATTGCGGCGGCAAGCTGAAATTTCTGGACAGAATCCCGATAGGATCGTTGATCATCGCCGACAGCATTCCTACACAGCGGACCTATCGCTCAATCTACCTTTCAGTCCCGACAGGCATTACAATGAAGACCAACTCCATCAACAATTTCTACGTTTGCGGAAATGTGGGGCTGATGCACAGTTTCAACCTTAAATCCACAAATACAGATAGTTACATGATTGGAGCTGAACTTTGGTCAAGGGAGAAAAAAGATTCGCAAGAAGCTGCTATGCTCAAAGAGTCGTTTTATTTTGGAACGGGTTTTGAATATTCGGTGACGCCGAACATGCGTGCAGGCGTTATGATTAACTATGTCCAGGGTATCACGAATTACTTCAAGGGCAAAGGCAAAGCGCAGAACAGTGTCAGCAAGCTAGACCAGCGTGCCAATTTGGGCTATGTGGAGATTGCGTTGAACATAAACTTTTTCTAAGCCACATGAAGTTCATTTGCATAGGGAGGAACTATGCGGCGCATGCTGCGGAACTGCATAATGCGGTGCCGTCGCAGCCGGTCTTCTTTCTGAAGCCGGAATCCGCCATCACTCGCTGTAACCGTCCCTTTTTTTTGCCTGACTTCTCCGAAGAGGTGCATTACGAAACCGAGATTATCGTGAAAATCAACAGGCTGGGGAAGTGCATTTCCGAGAAATTCGCTCACAAGTATTATGACGAAATCGGTTTGGGTGTGGATTTCACGGCCCGCGATATCCAGCGCCGTTGTATGGCCGATGGTGAGCCGTGGGAGATTGCCAAAGCATTCGACGGCTCTGCCGTGGTGGGCAAATTTGTGCCAAAAACGAAATTCGCCGATCTGCAGGATTTGCATTTCCATCTACTGTTGAATGGCGAGAAGGTGCAGTCCGGGCATACTAGAGAGATGCTGTTCTCCATTGACACGCTCATCTCGTATGTTTCCCGCTTCATGACGTTGAAGATGGGAGACATTTTGTTTACGGGGACACCCGTCGGAGTGGGTCCGGTGCATATCAACGACCACCTACAAGGATACCTTGAAGACGAATGCCTTTTTGACTTTCATGTGAAGTGAATTTTGACTTAGACATAGACTTAGACTTTAATTAGACATAAACTAAAACCAATAATATTATGAACGTTAAAGTTAGACTCGTTCTCATGAATTTCCTCCAGTTTGCCGTCTGGGGGGCGTATTTGACCTGTATGGGTACCTATTTGCACACGCACGGATTGGGGCGGCAGATTGGCATTTTCTACTCGATCCAGGGTATTGTATCCATTTTTATGCCCGCAATCATCGGTATTATAGCCGATCGATGGATTCAGGCGCAGAAAATGTTGGGTATCAGTCATTTGATATCAGCTGCTGCGATGATTTGTGCAGGAATTTACGGTTTGAGCGCAGGAGATGCGGTACAGTTTGGCCCGCTGTTTTCCTTGTATGCCATCGGTGTGGCGTTTTATATGCCCACCATCGCGTTGTCCAATTCAGTGGCTTATTATGCGCTGGAGTCGGCCGGGCTTGACAGGGTAAAGCATTTCCCGCCAATCCGCGTGTTCGGCACCATCGGCTTCATTGTTTCTATGTGGTGCGTCGATCTGTTTGGCTTTCAGCAGACTGCCAGCCAATTCGTAATGAGCGGTTGCATCGGTCTGGTGTTGGGCTTGTATGCTTTCACCCTGCCGGTGTGCAACAGTAATAATGACGGAAAAGTCACTTCTGTGGCGGATATGTTCGGTTTGCAGGCTTTCAAACTCTTCAAACAGAAAAAAATGGCGATATTTTTCATATTCTCCATGTTTCTGGGTGTTTCCCTGCAGATTACCAACGGTTTTGCCAACCCGTTTTTGCATAGCTTCGGTCACATAGCTGAATATGCCGACACTTTCGGAGTGAAGCACGCCAATATGCTGATTTCGTTGTCGCAGATTTCCGAGACATTGTGTATCCTGCTGATTCCCTTCTTTTTGAAGCGTTTTGGTATCAAGAAGGTGATGCTGATTGCCATGTTCGCCTGGGTGTTGCGTTTCGGTTTCTTTGGTCTGGGCAACCCCGGCCCCGGTGTGTGGTTGTTCATCCTCTCATGCATTGTCTATGGTGTCGCTTTCGATTTTTTCAATATCAGCGGTTCCTTGTTTGTTGACCAGCAGACCGAACCGGCCATCCGCTCCTCTGCGCAGGGTTTGTTCATGCTGATGACAAACGGCATCGGAGCAACACTCGGTACGTTTGCTGCCCAGGCGGTGCTCAACCACAATGTCTTCACCCCGTTGAAAAATCACGCGGATCCAGCCACGATTATGCAAGGATGGTCAAACTCATGGTACATCTTTGCCGCTTACGCCCTGGTGATCGCCGTGGCGTTCATCTTTGCGTTCAAAGAAGAGAAAAATAATTAGCTTATAGCTCTTAGCTTTTGGCTTTATTTTAGCATTGCTATTTTATAGAAATAAGGTATTATGTTAGCCAATAGCCAATGGCTAATAGCTAAAAGTCAAGAACTATTTCACCCGTAACCGTTGTCCCTCAACAATCCGGTCGGCATTCTTCAAATTGTTGAGTTTTAGGATTTTGTCAACGGTGGTGTTATATCTTAGTGAGATTCTGTAAAGGTTTTCTCCAGCTGAAACAGTGTGATAAACAGCATCGGTGTTCTCGGCTGGTTTTTGACTTTGCGCTTGCGGTTGCGGTTTTGGAGCGGGCGTGCTAGAGACTTCGGGCGACATCGTGTCCGGATCCACTTCTGTCATCTTGGGCTGCGGTTGTGCTTCGATCTTTTCTTCTTTGACCAACTCGGGCTTGATGTCGGGGGCGGCGGCTTTCGGTTTCGGGGTGGCGGGTTTCCATCCTCCAACTTCCTGCAGCGGAATGATGTTGAAGTCGCGGGACATCAGCGCCATATTGTTTTGGATTACATCTTCTTCGTCGAAGTCGATGACCAGTTCCGGATCGAAATATTCGTTCATGAAGCGGGTTTCGAAGTGCAGGACGCACTCTTTAGTGTTGCCGGAGGTGCCGGTCTGACCGATCACTTGTCCGGCCTTGACAATTTGGTTGGGCATTACGCAAATTTTGTCCAAGTGGGCATAGACGGTCTCAAGTCCGTTGTAGTGGCGCACCACTGCGGTCAGCCCGTAGTCGCCGTAGGGGCGGGCCATACGTACGACACCGTCGAAGCAACTCTTGACGAGTGTCTGCGGTTCCGTTTTCAGATCGATGCCGGGATGGAAGCTACCGTTCTTCGTTTCGCCGTAACTGGTTTTGACTCTGTCGAACTGACAGGGCATGACAAACGGGGTGTTGGCGTCTTGTACCAACATCAGCATCAGCCGGTCATTCGAGAAGGGGATTGTCAGCGTCTGGCTTCGCAGGTTCGCCGTATCCCAGTATCTTTGGTATAGACTAAAGGCTGGGATTTCGTAACTTTCTGATATGGAAGGATATGCTGCCAGCTGTCGAGTGAAATCCTGTTGGATGGCAAAGGAGTCCGCCAATGCGATATTCTGCGTGTAGGCGGTGACATCTGGATTTTGCGCTGTCAGCGTGGTGGCGAGAAGTGACAAGATGAAAATGGATAACTTCTTCATTATATGATATTTAATTGTTCAATAATGCGGGTGGAAGAGAATCCTTCCACAAAAGGGATGGTGGTGACGGTACCGCCGTTTCGTGTCACGAAGTCGGCTCCCACGATGTTGTTCAGCTTGTAGTCTCCGCCTTTCACCAGCACATCCGGTTGAACTGTTTTGATAAGTTCCTCGGGGGTGTCTTCTTCAAATATGGAAATGTAGTCCACAAAACGCAGTGCTGCCAGCACAAAAGCGCGTTCGTTTTCCCCGTTGACGGGTCTGGATGGACCTTTCAGCCGTCGCACCGATGCATCGCTGTTCAGACCGATGACCAGCAAATCCCCCAACTTTTTGGCCTCCAACAGATAATGTACATGTCCAAAATGCAAAACATCAAAACAACCGTTCGTAAAGACGATTTTCTGTTGGTGCAGTTTAAGGGCGTTCTCTTTGAAAAAGTCGCGTCCAACAATTCGATGGGCAATATCAGCGTGATAATCAAGCATTTTCGTCTGTGATTTGAGCTGCATCACGTCTTTTATAAAAAGAGGTGATGGCGAGCGAGAAGAATCCAAGTATCAATGACACAGCGGTTTGCAGAATCCATCCAATCCATCCTGCGGCGAGGCCTTGTGTGTAGGAGATGCCGTAAAGCATGACGATGCCGGCGGTGATGAGCGGGTAGGCGCCCAATCCGCCCTGGGAGATCATGAAGGCGATAGTGCCGAAGACCAGCACGGTGAAAGCCGCACCCGGACCGATATGTTGCAGGTAGGGTAGGGATTGGAAGAAGAGGAATACCCCGAGATAGTAACAAATCCACATGGCAACGGTCCAGAAAACGAAATGCCACGGTTTGGGGATATCTTTGATGGAAACAAAACCGTGCCAGATACCTTTGAAAAAGTCGGCGACCTTGACCAGCGCGGGTTTCTTTTGCCACCAATTGCGAGTTGCGCGGATAATAATAACAAGTAGAATGATAACAGCTATAATGATGTAAATCAAGTAGTTGCCGATATAGCTGAGTCCTTTTTGCGCAAACCATTCCTGAAGGGTTGTGCCCGTTTCCTGATCCACGACAAGTTGCGACAGCAGACCGTTGTTCAGCAACATCGCGACGATGAGCAGAAAGAGCCAGCAGACCACATCGACGGCGCGTTCAAGGATAACGGTGCCGAGGGTTTTCTGGAAGGGGATGTTCTCGTAACGTTGGAGGAACGAGCAACGGAGAATCTCGCCGAGGCGGGGCAGTGCGAGGTTGGCCAGGTAGCAGACCATGACGGAGTAGAACATCATGGAGAAGCGCGGTTTGTAGTGGATGGATTTAAGCAGAAGTTTGGCGCGGGCGGCGCGGATGAGGTCTGCCGCCACAATGGCCATAACCGAAAGGAGGATGAAAAACCAGCCACGCGGATTGTTGACCAAAGACATCGAAGAGAAGATCATTTGGATGTCTTCTTTGTCTAAATCTTTGATTGATAACCAAATAAATAGAATCCCTAATCCTAAAAAAAGGATGACCTTGAGGATGTCGGGTAATATTTTCTTCAGTTTTTCCATATTTTCCTGGATCATTCGAAATCAAACGGCAAAGGTATAAAAAATTGGGAAATAATAGAGTAATGATAATTCTCAATTCCCCATCCTCAATTGTCAATTATTTTGTACTTTTGCCGCTTTAATTTTTCACGATTATGACATCCAACGAAATACGCTCCGCTTTTCTGGACTTTTTCAAGTCCAAAGGCCATCAGATTGTGCCTTCCGCACCGATGGTGATTAAAAATGACCCGACATTGATGTTCACCAATGCCGGCATGAACCAGTTCAAGGACATTTTCCTCGGCAACACCCCGCGCGAATTTCCCCGCGTGGCCGACTCGCAGAAATGTCTTCGCGTTTCCGGCAAACACAACGACTTGGAGGAGGTCGGTCGCGACACCTACCACCACACCATGTTCGAGATGCTCGGCAACTGGTCGTTCGGCGACTACTTCAAGAAAGAGGCCATCGCCTACGCGTGGGAGTTTCTCACCGAGGTGATGAAACTCGACAAATCCCGCCTCTACGCCACCGTTTTCGCTGGTGACGAGAAGGATGGCACCGCTTTCGACCAGGAGGCCTTCGACTTTTGGAAGGCGTATCTTCCCGAAGACCGGATCCTCAAGGGCAATAAGAAAGACAATTTCTGGGAGATGGGCGACACGGGTCCGTGCGGCCCCTGCTCCGAAATCCACATAGACCTGCGCGACGACGACGAACGCGCCAAAGTTCCCGGTGCCGAGCTGGTGAACAAGGACAATCCGCTCGTTATTGAGATTTGGAACCTCGTGTTTATGCAGTTTAACCGCGTGGTTTCCGGTGAGTTGCACCCGTTGGCCGCTAAACATGTCGATACGGGTATGGGATTCGAACGCCTCTGCATGGCCGTCCAAAATAAGAAATCCAACTACGACACGGATGTTTTCCAGCCGATTATCCAAAAGATTGCGCAGAATGCCGGAGTGAAGTACGGCGAGAAGCACGATGTGGACGTTGCTCTGCGTGTGGTGGCCGACCACCTGCGCGCCGTCACGTTTGCTATTGCCGACGGACAGCTGCCTTCCAACACGGGGGCGGGCTACGTCATCCGCCGCATCCTGCGTCGCGCTATCCGTTACGGCTTCACCTTCCTGAACTTCAAGGAACCCTTCATGCACGCGCTGGTCGCCGACCTCGTGGCGCAAATGGGCCACCAGTTCCCGGAGATCAAGGCACAGCAGCAGCTTATCGAGAATGTCATCCGCGAGGAGGAAACCTCATTCCTCAAAACCCTCGACTCGGGCATCCTCATGTTCGAGAACTACGTTAAGAAGATGGCCGGCAAGACGGTCATCGACGGTGATTTCGCTTTCGAGTTGTTCGACACATACGGATTCCCGATAGATCTCACCTGCCTGATGGCTTCCGAGAAGAACCTGACGGTCGATATGGACGGTTTCGCAGAGGGCTTGCGCCAGCAGAAGGAACGCTCCCGCGCCGCCACGTCGATCTCTGCCGGTGACTGGGTTGAATTGCTCCCGCAGGAAAACCCCACTGTATTTGTCGGCTACAAAGAGGCGGAATGCGCTTGTAAAATAGTGAAATACAGACAAGTAACTGCAAAAAACAAGACCTATTTCCAGATTGTCCTTGATAAGACTCCGTTCTATGCGGAGTCGGGCGGACAAGTGGGTGACACCGGTGTGCTGACCAACGGCACGGAGACAGTGGATATCTACAACACTACGAAAGAGAACAATTTGGTGATTCATCACGCCAACAAGATCCCTGCCGATGTGACGGCGGATTTCACCGCGCACATCGATGAGGTGAAGCGGCAGAAGACCGCCAACAACCACTCTGCCACGCACCTGCTCGACCACGCGTTGCGTGCTGTCCTGGGCACGCACGTGGAGCAGAAGGGTTCCATGGTGGCCTCCGACCGTCTGCGTTTTGACTTCTCCCACTTCGCCAAGGTGACGGACGAGGAGTTGCGCGCGGCCGAGAAGATGGTGAATGCCATGATCCGTCAGAATCTGCCGCTGCAGGAATTTGTCGATGTGCCGATTGAGGAGGCCCGCGAGCGCGGCGCCATCGCCCTGTTCGGCGAGAAGTACGGAAAAACTGTCCGTGTGATCCAGTTCGGCGATGCAGTGGAGCTTTGTGGCGGTACGCACACTTCCGCGACGGGCAACATCGGGCTCTTCAAGATCGTGTCCGAAGGAGCGGTAGCTGCCGGCGTGCGCCGTATCGAAGCGGTGACCGGTGAAGCTGCCGAGCAGCTGGTTTATGCTGATCAGGACACCCTGGCGCAATTGAAGGCCATGACGAATGCCACCAATCTGATCCAATCGGTGCAGAAATTGCAGGACGATTGCCAGGTGTTGCGCAAGAAGATGGAAGACATCGACCGTCAGATGGCGTTGGAGTTCGGCAAATCCTTGATGGAGAATGCCGAGGATATCAACGGCGTGTTGTACATGTCGAAAGTCACGGATTACTCCGCCGACATGCTGCGGCAGGTTGCATTGCAGTTGCGTGAAGGTGACAACCACGTGGTGGTGTTGGGCAGCGTGCACGACGGCAAGCCGAACTTGGCGGTGGCCATCAGCACGAACCTGACCGACAGGGTCGATGCCCCGACGTTAGTGCGGGCGGCCGGCAAGCTGATCCAGGGCGGAGGCGGCGGACACCCGACGCTCGCCATGGCCGGTGGCAAGAACCCCGACGGAGTCGAGGCGGCCGTCAGCGAAGCTTTGCAGCAAGCGAAGGCAAAACTGCAGTAATCATTTATTTCGGATTGCTTTCAAATCTTTGTTCCGGGAGTAAGGCATCTTGTTGCCTTCCAGCTCTTTAAAATATTTTTCAGGTTCGGTGCGGAACAGATATAAGACGTTGTCATACAACACTTCTTCTATACTTCGGTTGCTCTTTTTGGCAACTTCCAAATAGTAGGAGTAGTCATGGTAATCGTAAAACTTAATCTTTCTCATCGTCCTGCGCGCCACAGAATCAATGGCAGCTTGGTCATAACAAAGATGCAACAGGGCTCTCGGTAAATAGTAACTGCTGAATTCATAGAGTGTTACAGGGTTATAGATGAGCATGATATAGTCTGGACGCATCAATTCCTGCTCAATGTCCACCTCCAACGTGGTCGTATGCTCGTCATCGCCATAAATGGTGCTGTTGTAATACCAGTAGAGGTATTTCTGGAAAATCTCCCATATCGGGGTGCTGCCGGCAATATTGAAGAAATAGGAGTCGCCAACCGCCAGGAAATTCGGTTTCACCGCCGTGGAATCCACGTTGACGCGCACATCGGCGTAAACATTCGGCCGCGACTTGATGGGGAAAGCTAAATTGAGGACTTTTTCCAAATCATTGTCGGGATCCCGGGTTTCCGCCGGGTACCTTTCACCAATATCCAGATTAATAAGATTCTGATTACCTAAGACTTCCATATATCGAAGAATGGAGTCAAAGGCATAGACAGAGGCAATATTGCTCCAGTGCGTGCCGCCCGACGGAAAGAGCGGATAATCCACAGAATCCTTGATGCTTCTGAAATAGGAGACGAAGTCAATGTAGTTCACTCCGGTCTCATCAAACCGCTTTTTGTAATAATCGTAGGCGTGGAGCCCGTCTGGTCGGATATACGTTTTATTTTTAGGTAGATACTCCGGATAAATCGCATCTTTACAAGGAGCGATGACGAGAAAAAGATGAATATTGTGCTCTTCCAGCAACTCCTGCACTTTCTTGAAACGCTGCACTTCGGTCTCGAAAATACTCCGCATTTTGTCACTGTCCTCGTCAACGTATTTGTACATCAGACTTTCGTAGTAATCCCGTACATGCATCTCTTCGAACAACCAGTCTTTCTTCCCGCGCACCACAGTGGCGTTGTTCGATTCTCGGAAACAGCTCCAAAGAAATTGGTTGTAGCCCCTGATCAGCCACTCGCGGAAACCGAAATGTTCCCGCAGATAATTCTCCGATTCGTTCTGAAAAGAACCGTCTGTGTAGTTTTTCAAGGTCAGTTTTGGCTTTTCGGTTTCAATGGTGACCCCTTGAAGCGGCTCAAGTTTGACAACTCCGGTAACCGTTTGGAGCAGGAAGACAACCATGATTACTATCGTGCTGAAAAACAATATCTTATGGAAATGCTTTCTCATGGTTGAATCTTAAAATCTGAAATAAATGAACGGACTGAAACCTGACGCATTGAGGGCTCCGAGGCAGAAGATGAACAACAAAACACTCACCGGCCAAATCGCAAGATGCTGTTTCTTAGAGTATTCGGTATAAAAGAAAAAGGTTTGTCCTCTTTTCCCGAGTGGGGACAGGGAGAAAAATGCGAAAGCCATTGCCACGATTAGCACAGCGTAAAAATGCAAACTGTTTATAGGGACAATTGACTGAAAATCAAAGGCGAACAGTCTTGAAATGAACGTAAAGGCATCCGTGAGGTTTTCGATTCGGAAAATGGCCCAGCCTATTGTTGCGATAAGGAAAGTGATGATGACGCTGGGGATTTTACCCATCTTTTCGTACACTTTTCCCAACCCGATGCGTTCCAGCACGAGCCAAAAGCCGTGATAAGCGCCCCAAATGACAAAATTCCAGCTTGCGCCATGCCATAATCCTGAAAGAAGAAACACCACCCAGAGGTTGAAATACATCCTCGGTTTCGAGCAGCGGTTGCCGCCGAGCGGAATGTAAAGATAGTTGCGCATGAATGTACCCAGCGTAATGTGCCAGCGTCTCCAGAACTCGCTGATGCTTGCAGAGTTGTACGGATTGTCGAAGTTCTCGGGGAAGTGGAATCCCATGATTTTGCCCAAGCCAATGGCCATGTCGGAGTAACCGGAAAAGTCGAAGTAGAGCTGCATGGTGTAGGCGATGATCGTGATCCATGCCGTGCCGGTGCCCATCGTCAGCAAATCACCTGCAAGCAATGTATCTACCTGACGACCAATGACATCCGCAATCAGTACCTTTTTGGAAAGTCCAATCACAAAACGGTAAAAGCCCTGTAGGATCTCTGACCAGTTCTGCTCCCTGCTTCGGATTTCGTCGGCGATGTCGCAGTAGCGTACAATCGGGCCCGCTATCAGCTGGGGGAACATGATGATGTAGAGCATGTAGTCGGTGAGCCGCTCCATCGGTTTATGGATATTGCGGTAGGTGTCCACCACGTAGGTGATGGACTGGAACGTGAAAAAGGAGATGCCGATGGGCAGTAGCACTTTAGCGAAGGTGAAAGGTTCAAAACCGAAAGCTTCGAGTAGCGCATTCAGGTTATCCACAAAGAAGTTCGCATACTTGAAATACCCCAGAAGTCCCAAGCTGATTGCAATGGCCAACCCTGCAAGCAGTTTTCTGTGTATAAGATTATCAGACTTATATAACAGCTTTACCAGGTAGAAATTGATGATGGTGGAACCAAGGAGCAACAAGATGAAAGTCGGGGCTCCGTATGCGTAGAAAACGATGGAAAACAGTAACAAAATGATATTTCGCCATTTTTTCGGACATGCGAAGTAGCATATCAGAAAAATAGGCAAAAACAGTATCAGAAAGACGTTACTGCTGAAAACCATTTTTTAGGCAATAGACAATAGGCAATAGGCAACAGGCAACAGGCAATAGATCCTACTCTTTGATGCCGTAGGCGAGATCGCCGGCGTCGCCGAGGCCGGGCACGATATAGGAGTGCGCAGTCAGTTCCTCATCGACAGCACCAATCCAGAAGGTGCAGCTGTCGGTGGGGAGCTTGCTCATCACATAGTCAAGGCCTTGCCGACTGGCAATGACGCTCACAATGTGCGTGTGCAACGGGTCACCCTTGCTCATCAGTTCTTCGTACGCTAACACCAACGATTGTCCGGTGGCCAACATCGGATCGCAGAGAATCAGCGTTTTCTCGTCCAAGTCGGGCGAGGAGAGGTAGTCGATCTGGATCTCAAAGGTGCCGTCGCGCTCATATTTCCGGAAAGCGGAGATGAAGGCGTTTTCGGCACGGTCGAAATAGTTGAGCAAGCCTTGATGCAGCGGCAGTCCAGCGCGCAGAATGGTCGCCAGCACCGGCTTCTCCTGCAGTCGGGGAATGTTGGCGATACCCAACGGGGTGACCACCTCCTGCTCGGCGTAGGCCATAGTCTTGCTGATCTCGTAGGCGAAAATCTCGCCGATGCGCTCCAAGTTCCGGCGGAAACGCATGCTGTCGATCTGCACGTCTGCACTTCTGACTTCCGAGATGAACTCGTTGAAGAGGGAATTTTGGGCTCCTAGAATGTGTAAGTTGTTCATAATGTATCTTTTTAATGGTTGGTTATTCATATAGTTAGTAGTTAGCAGTTAGTAGTTGGCAGCTCACGTTAGAGCGGTAATTACTAATTACTAACTACTAACTGCTAATTTCTAATTGCCGAACACGCGTTCGAAGATGGCGGGCACCTGCTTCAGGTAGTACTCCAACGTGAAGCACTGGTCGAGTTCTTCGGGGGTGAAGTGGCTCATGACGGTCTCGTTTTGAGAGAGGAGTTCCTTGTAGTCCTGTCCTTCGAACCATGCCTTCATGGCGATGGGCTGCACGAGGTCGTAGGCGCTTTCGCGGGAGAATCCCTTGTTGATGAGGGCGGTCATGACGCGCTGCGCGAAGATGACCTTGTGGGTTAAATAGATGTTTTTCAGCATGTTCTCCGGGAAAACGACGAGGTTTTCGAGAATGTTGCCGAAGCGGTTGAGCATATAGTCGAGCAGGATGGTGGCGTCGGGGAGCATGATGCGTTCGGCGGAGGAGTGGGAGATGTCGCGCTCGTGCCAGAGCGGGATGTTCTCGTAGGCGCTGACCATATAGCCGCGGAGGATTCTCGCGCAGCCGCACATATTCTCGCTGCCGATGGGGTTGCGCTTGTGGGGCATCGCGGAGGAGCCTTTCTGCCCTTTGCCGAAGGCCTCCTCGGCCTCGCGGAGTTCCGTGCGTTGCCAGTGGCGCACCTCGATGGCCATCTGCTCCATCGTGGAGGCGATGAGCGCGAGGGTGCCCATGTAGTGGGCGTGGCGGTCGCGTTGCAGCACCTGCGTGGAAATGCGGGCGGAGTGGATGCCGAGCTGCTCGCAGACGTAGTCCTGCACGAACGGCGGGGTGTTGGCGAAGTTGCCCACGGCGCCGCTGATCTTGCCGCACTCCACATCGGCGGCGGCCATCTCGAAACGCTCGATGTTGCGGCGCATCTCCTCGAACCACAACGCCCATTTCAGACCGAGGGCGGTGATGTCGGCGTGCACGCCGTGTGTGCGCCCGATGCAAGGCGTGTCTTTGAACTCGTAAGCGCGTTTCTTGAGAATCTCGATGAACCGCTGGAGATCCTTGCGGAGGATGTTGTTGGCCTGCTTGATGAGGTAGCCGTTGGCGGTATCCACCACATCGGTGGAGGTGAGCCCGTAGTGCACCCATTTCTTCTCGTCGCCGAGGCTCTCGCTCACGGCGCGGGTGAACGCCACGATGTCGTGACGGGTCTCCTTCTCGATTTCGTATATGCGCTGCACGTCGAAGGTGGCCTTCGTGCGCAGTTTCTCAACGTCTTCAGCCGGGATCACGCCGAGTTGGCTCCACGCGGCGGCGGCTTCGATTTCCACTTTCAAATAGGCGCCGAATTTGTTTTCCTCAGTCCAGACGGCGCTCATCTCCGGACGCGAATAACGGGGTATCATAATCGCAAAATATTTTCGCGGCAAAGATACGAAATAATGTAGAATGTAGAATGTAGAATGTGGAATGATTCCAAAAGGAATGAAATCCCGACATGTGTAAGCCAGGGTGAACGCAGTGAGCCTTGGAACGGGGGACGGAGGATTATCGTGTCCGTATGATTTTCGCCCGCAGGGATTGCCCGTCGGCGGAACGTAAATCGAGGAAATAGATACCGGCGGGATAGTCCGACAGGTCAATGCGGATGTTGTCACCATGCAATTCCCCGTTGCTCAGACATTTGCCGAAAACATCAAACAGCTGCCACTTCGAGAATGTATGTTGTGCATTGTCCGTTGTGCATTGCACATTGACAACCCCATTGGTCGGGTTCGGCCAGATATTGGCGGTTGCCAATGCGTGGTCGGCAATGCCGACTGGTTCGGTCACCTGAAGAATTTTCATCACGGGTTGGGCGGCCATATACTGATCGTTGCCGGGTTGCGCGGCGGTGATGATAGCCAGTCCTACGCTGTGCATCGTTAGGATGCTGCCGTTGATGGTGGCCACGCTCTCGTCGCTGCAGGTGAACTGCACGGGCAGGCCGGAGGTAGCGGCGGCAGCGAGCATGACGGGATTGTCACTCAACGGGAAGGTAAGTTCTTGATCCCACAAGATGCTTTGCTCTTGGAGCTCGGGGGCGGTGCTCGTCACGGTGAGAATTTTGGAGACGGGCGCGGCGGCGTTCCAGCTGGCGTTGCCGGGTTGCGAGGCAGTGATGATGGCATAGCCCGGAGCGTGCAACGTGAGCACGTTGCCGTTCACCGTGGCGATGTTTTCGTCGTTACTGGTGTAAGTGACGGGAAGCCCTGATGTGGCGGTTGCATTGAGCGTCAGTGTGCCATCAGCGAGGTCGGCGGCCAGCTCCTGGTTCCATGTGATGGATTGGTTAAAGGTGGTGTTCGAATGCTCGTAAGCCCCGATGTCGGCGATGTTGTTGCCGATGCGCGGGTTGCCGTCCATATCCGTGGCGGGCAAATAGGTGATGAATGCCGTGTTGGGGTCGCCGGCGTCAATCAGCGGCGAGTTGGGCAGCACGCGCCAGTCAGCGACAAGGTTCGACTGGTCCGTGGCAATGGTCGTGGCGCCTACCATAGACGAAGGTGCAACAAACAAGGGTTGCGTCAGTGAATCCAGTACGATATTGGTGCTGTCTGTGGTGAAATCACTGGTCGTTGATGCCTGGCTCGCGCAATAGGTGTAGGGTTGCGTGTAGTTCGGGGACCATCTTGAATTGTCAATAACACTGCCGCGCTTGTTGTTCCAGGCCACCGTGTTCTTGACCGTCGCTGTCTTGGCTGTTCGGATGCCTCCCGTTCCCAAGCTGTTCGTAGTCTGCGCCAGATTATTGGCCACCACGCAGTTGGTCATAAATAACCGTCCCACGGGATCACCGGTGTTACTGGAGGATGTGGAATTTCCATTGGCGTATGATGCCACACCACCGGTCACATCGATGCCCTCGGTGGAGATGGCGCTGTTGTTGGTAATCACACAGCCCAAAATATGCGTGGTGTGGGTGTAAGCACTGATGCCTCCGGCAATATAGGGCCAGCTGTTGTCAGCACTGGCTGTGGTAGCTGTGGTATAGACGGTGTTATCAATGATGCGTGAGTTGAGGATTCTCCACTCGCATATTGTCTTGGCATAGTCAAAATCATTGCTCTGCGTGAGGATACCGCCCGCCTTGGCATTCATCCCGGATGCGACATTTTTTACAATGTCACAATTGTTTACAATAATATGATTGGTTGTAGTATAAGCATACGTGTTGAACCTCATCCCGCCGAACTGACTGCCGGTGTTTTCTGCAATCACACAGTTGTCGAATTCAAACGTGGCACCATAACTTTGGCTGCCGTTGTACATAACCACACCACCGTTGGTTGTGTTGCCGTTAATCTTGCAGTTTGAAACTTGATAGGTGGAACTATAGTATGAGTTGGAATATGATATTCCCAAATACAAACCGCAGGCATTGCCTGTCATGGTGCAGTTGGAAATAGTGTAGGTGTTGTTAGCTTCGCTGTAAACACCATATTGATCACCCCCTGTCACATAAAAACCGTCAAAATCGACGGGCCGGCAATGATAGGTGCCGTTATAGGAAAAGTAACTGTTGATTTGGACAGCGTAATTGCTGTTGTGCTGGGCATCGATGATGGAGCAGGAACTGTCGGAGGCGATGCCGTAGGTGAGCGGTTGTCGCTCGTACAGGTATGCCTCTGTGCCTGCGAAGCCGCCATACACGTGCGTGCCGTTCTTGATGGAGCAGGCCGGATAGGTGCCTGTCGCCACAAACACAGAGTCGTCGTTGGGTGAGGTGATGAGCGCCATCGCCCCGTTGATGGTGGCCTTGGCAGTCGCCCACGACAGGCCGTTGTTGCTGTCGTTGCCGCTGTTGGAAACGAAATAGGTGGTCTGCGCAGAGATTGTCGTGGCCTGAAAAAGGCATAACAGAACAAACCAGAAATGCTTTTTATTAATCATGATTCTTACTTATTATTTTTGATAATCAAATATTTACAATAAAAGATACCCCTGACGGGGCAGGGGTGCAAATATACATTATTTTTTAGAATTAATATAAGAACAAGGTTTTCTATTCTGGACTCCCGTCCAATGCCAGACGAAATCCAACATGATTGAACTGGGCGTTAGGAAGGCCCTGGGCGCGGGCGGAGACACGGCAGACATCCCAATAGCTGGTCATGCCGCCGCCGCGATAGACCTTGGTCTCGCTCAGATTATATCCAGTGGGATTCTCAAGTGGCACACTGGAGTTCCATTCGTAAAGATCAAAACCGTCGCTGCACCATTCATACACGTTGCCGCTCATGTCATAGATGCCTAATTCGTTGGGCTTCTTGGTGCCGACAGCATGAGGCTTGTCCTCGCTGTTGTCCTTGCACCATGCCACCTCCTCCAAATCGTTGGAGCCGCTGTATTTGTAATTTTTGGAAAGATCTCCACCGCGGGCGGCGTATTCCCATTCCGCTTCGGTAGGCAAACGGTATTTTTTGCCTGTGAGCAGGTTCAATTTACTAATGAATGTCTGTGCTTCATACCAGCTGACGCCTGTGACGGGCAAACTGTCGCCGACAACCTTGGATGGGTTCTTGCCACCCATCACAAACATCCAAAGTTCTTGGGTCACTTCGTATTTCGACATATAGAAACTGCTGAGTTGTACTGGATGTGCAGGAGCCTCGTTCACGGAGCAGTCGGAATGCTTGCCCGTGCAACCCATCATGAATTCCCCGCCTCGTACATAAACCAGTTCCATGGTGGGAGCCTGAGCATAAACCGATGATGCAAGCACGACGGCCATAATGGCGATAAAAAGAGGTTTGTTTTTCATAATGTATTTGATTATTAGTTGAACCTGCAAATATACATATTTTTCAAAGTTCAAGGTCAGAACGTGTAGCGCACTCCGAAATTCAAACCCCAGTCAAATTTGTGATCGGCAAAATACCGGTTGAAGACGCAGCGGTAACCCGGACGGAAATCGAACTGGAAAGCGAGGTAAGTGTCAATGAGGTATTCCAAACCAATAATGGCATTCGCGCCGCCTTTGGCGTTGTGGCGGCTCCATTGCTGACCATATTCGTTGAAATAGCTGAAAAGATTGTTCCATGTGTAGCCGATGCTTCCGCCCACACCCACGAGTCCGAACAAGTCGCCGGAGAGCCGTCCCTCGTACATGAAATTCGGGGCGAGTTCCGCCGACCAAAGATGGGAACCATAGACATAACAATATTTGGTACCCGCATCGAGCTGGATAGTGAAGTGGTCGCCGAAGAAAGTCTTGTACGAAACGGCTTGCGTGGTACCTATGGTCACGCCAATGCCATGTTTGTAGGGGGCTTGGCCGTTGGCATGAAACATAATGCCGGCAAAAAACACAACAAGAAGTATGAAGACGTGTGTTCTTTTCATGATAATATGGTTTTATTTTTCTGATTTACAATAAATTATAATACATTTGCGCTTACTGGAGCGTAGCGACAAAAATACGAAATAATGAAGAATTATGAATGCTGAATGCTGAATGTAAAATAGGGAGATATGCTTTGGGATAAACTTTGGCTTTTAGCTATTGGCAAAAAGCTAAAAGCTAATAGCCAAAAGCTAATAGCCAATAGCAAAAAAATGTACCTTTGCGGCATGTTAATGAAGACTCGAAATAATAGGACATGCGGGCTGCTCCTTTTAGCAGTCCTGCTCACCACCGCCTGCAATAGGACGGAGGTGGTTCCCTGCGACGACTACCAGCAGGCGATGCGCGATTTTGTGGTGCGTATCAGCGAAACAGCGCGGTCGCAGCATCCTGATTTCATCGTGATTCCGCAAAACGGCATCGAGTTGGTGACCGTGGGCGAGGATGCCGATGCGGAGCTCGCCGCCACCTATCTGGCCGCCATCGACGGTCACGGACAGGAGGATCTCTTCTACGGGTACAATCGCGACGACAAGCCCACGCCCGCAGCCGAGACGGACTATCTGCTGTCGTATCTCCGCCGATCGAAGCGAACGGGGAATTGCATTCTCGTGACCGACTACTGCTCCCGTTCGGAGTATGTGGCCGGCGCCAGAAGCCGTTGCGATGCGGAGGGCTTTGTATCCTTCGCCGCCCCGAGCCGCGAGTTGGATGTCATTCCCGCCGGTGCGCCCACGCACGAGAACGCGCAGGACATTGTCCGTCTGAGTGATGCCCAGAACTTCCTGTATCTTCTTAATTGCGAACGCTTTTCCAGTAAGGCAGCATTTCTGGATGCCGTTTCCGCCACCAACTATGATCTCCTCATCCTGGATCTGTTTTTCGAAGATGACATGGCATTCACGGCGGCTGAGGTGGAACGGCTGAAGCATAAGGCGAACGGCGGTAAGAGGCTGGTTATCTGCTATATGTCGATTGGCGAGGCAGAGGATTACCGTTACTATTGGCAGTCGGATTGGAAACGTCACAAACCGGCGTGGTTGGCCCGCGAGAACTCCGAGTGGCGGGGCAATTACAAGGTCCGTTACTGGGATCCCGCGTGGCAAGAGATTATCTGCGGTGATGGTGACAGCTACATCAACCGCATCCTCGCCGCCGGCTTCGACGGGGTGTATCTGGATATTATTGATGCGTTTGAATATTTTGAGAAGTAGCTATCGCTACATGCCAAAGGCACGATATTTCAATAACACCACATTAGGCTGTTAGGCCGCAGTGTGGGGTGTGCGGACAATGCGCAAGGACAGCGTGCCGGAGGCACGCAACTACCCGATGCGTTACCCTACCTTTGCAAAACATAGCGAGGTATCGACGAAAAAAGTGTACTTTCGCGCCATGATGATACACAATCGAAATATATTGCTGTCGGTGACATTGACCGTCGTCTTTTGCGCGGTGGTTATTGTCGTATCCGCGCAAAAATCGCAGAAGATGCCTTCCGCCATACTCGTCAAAAACAAGTGCATCAATTGTATCATGTTTGATACGATTTGCCAATTTCAATATGGGGATATTGTGTTGACGGTGGATTCCATCACATTTCGAAATATGAAATGTATTCATGACTATGATGACCAAGATACCCGATATAGTTTCTTACATAATACTTATTTGATATTCTCTTTCCCAAATGGGAAAAAATACACAATGGAACTGTTTGATTGGTATTCCAGTTTCATACCCGAATATGCACGGGTTATCTATAGACGAGATTGGGGAAATACGCTGCCAATAGATCCCACTTTTTTTCAAAAAGATTGGACTAAATCGTTGAAGAAGTTTGTGAAAAAGTGGAATTCGTACTAAGGCCAGGAAGAAGTCGTCCTGAACATTCTTGAGTGCGGGACAAATTATTCCCGAATGATCCAAATCCAAGGGAATGACACGATTGTGATAGGGGAGGATTACTATGACCCCGATCTCGAGTTTGATTTGCCAAGCCCGGATGATCCGGATTTTACGCTCTTCGCTGATATCACCGATGGCGACACAATCTATCGTTTTCCCGAACATTTCCCGATATTTTCCGGTGGCATCGATTCCTTGAATGCCTTCCTGCTCCGTGAAACCCACTATCCGAACGACCCGTTTTTGGATGCCGTGGGGACCGTTTTGGTGAGATTTGTTGTGGAGAAGGACGGGAGTGTCCGCAATCCGGTAGTGAAAACCTCGCTGCATCCCAAATGCGACGAGGAGGCTGTCCGCGTGATCATGTCCATGCCGAAATGGCATCCCGGCACGGTTCGGGGAATCCCTATACGATGCTATTATGAGGTGCCCGTGATATTCAGACGATAGTTGCGTGTTTTCAACACGCTGACCCCGTGTGCGCACGTCCAACCCCACACTGCGCTCCACTTCGTTACGCTGATGTGGGGTTATTAAGATTTCGTGCTACACACGCAGGGGTGAAACGTGCTCATTCTCGCCTCTGTCATGTCCCGAAGGGACAACAGCTCTGTAGGACGGCGTGCATCCCGATTACCAAAGACCCCGGTAGGGGTCAAAGCTCTGTAGGAGGCAACGTTCCCCACTTGCCACAGACCCCGATAGGGGTCAAAGCTCGGTAGATGAGACGTTTCCCGCGTTTACCCAAGCCCCGGCAGGGGCGACACGCGGTTACGGGATTGTGATCCGGCAGCGGATGTAGGGACGTGTTGCACACGTCCGTGCCTGCGGGGATCGCGAGAGGGATTGCAGCGGAAATGTTTTTGGCCAGAAACGAATTGTAAATCATTGTCGTATAATGGGTTGTAGGGGCGAATAATCATTCGCCCCTACGGTAATGGCGGGCCAAAAACATTGCAGCGGAAAGCCCGACGGCGCGGCGGCGGACAGTAACGAAACGGGTCGTAGAGACGCGCCATAGCACGTCTCTACATCTGCGGGACGCAGATGCCTTCATAGCCGCGCCGGCTCGCCCAAATAATAAAGACAAAAAAACAACAATCGTCTGTTTATATCCGAATAATTTTGTACCTTTGCGCGGTTTTTATTTGAAATCAAAAACTGTTAATAATCAACCAATTAAGAATTTACAATCAAGTTATGGCAGAAAAAAAATTTATGACTTGTGACGGTAACCAGGCTGCGGCCCATGTTGCCTACATGTTCAGCGAAGTCGCCGCTATCTATCCTATCACGCCCTCTTCCCCGATGGCTGAGTACATCGACGAGTGGGCTGCTGGCGGCAGAAAAAACATTTTCGGTGAGACCGTGAAGGTCGTGGAGATGCAGTCCGAGGCTGGTGCCGCCGGCGCCGTCCACGGTTCCCTCCAGGCTGGTGCTCTGACCACCACCTATACCGCATCACAAGGTCTCTTGCTGATGATCCCCAACATGTACAAGATCGCTGGTGAGCTCCTTCCCGGCGTCTTTCACGTCTCCGCACGTGCCCTCGCCGCTCAGGCTTTGTCCATCTTCGGTGACCACGCCGACGTGATGAGTGCCCGTCAGACCGGTTTCGCCATGCTGGCCACCGGTTCCGTGCAAGAGATCATGGACCTCGCTCCTGTGGCTCACCTGGCCGCTATCGAAGGTCGTGTCCCGTTCTTGCACTTCTTCGACGGTTTCCGTACTTCCCACGAAATCCAGAAAGTGGAAGCCACCGACCAAGCCAAGGTCGAGAAACTCGTCAACTGGAAAGCCCTCAAGGAGTATCGCGACCGCGCCCTCAATCCTGAGCACCCCGTGACCCGCGGTACCGCTCAGAACCCGGACATCTACTTCCAGACCAGAGAGTTGCAGAACAAGTACTACGATGCTCTTCCCGACATCGTGGCCAAATACATGAAGAAACTGAGCAAGATCACGGGTCGTGAATATGCTCCGTTCACCTTCTACGGCGCAAAAGATGCCACCGACGTCATCATCGCTATGGGCTCCATCACCGATGTCATCAAAACCGTCATCGACAAGGAGAACAAAGCCGGCAAGAAACTCGGTCTCATCAGCGTGCACCTCTATCGTCCCTTCAGCGTGAAGTACCTCGGCCAAGTGCTGCCTGAGACCGTCAAGCGCATCTGCGTCCTCGACCGTACAAAGGAGCCCGGCGCCAATGGCGACCCGCTGTATCTGGATGTTGTCGAAGCCTTCGCCAACTGCAAGGACATCCCAGCTGCCAACAAACCTTTGATTATCGGCGGCCGCTTCGGCCTCTCCTCCAAGGACACCACCCCGGCTCAGGTTCTCGCTATCTACAAGAACCTCGCCTCCAACAAGCCGATGAACCAGTTCACGGTGGGTATCAACGACGATGTCACGCACCGTTCCCTCAAGGTCGGCAAGGAAATCTCCATCCTGCCTAAGGGCACGTTCGAAGCCAAGTTCTACGGCCTCGGCGCTGACGGTACCGTGGGTGCCAACAAGAACTCCATCAAGATTATCGGTGACAACACCGACAAATACAGCCAGGCTTACTTCGACTATGACTCCAAGAAGTCAGGCGGTTACACCTGCTCTCACCTCCGTTTCGGCGACCAACCCATCTTGGCTCCTTACCTCGTGGGTACGCCCGATTTCGTGGCCGTCCACGTTCCTTCTTACCTGAAGAAATATGACTGTCTGCGCGGTCTGAAGAAGAACGGTACGTTCCTCTACAACTCTCCGTGGAGCGTGGCTGAAACCAAGAAACATCTTCCTGATTTCGTGAAGAAATACTTGGCTCTCAACAACATCAACATGTACATCATCGACGCTACGAAGATCGCCGCCGAGATCGGTTTGGGCAACCGTACCAACACCATCCTGCAATCTGCATTCTTCAAGATTTCCGGCGTCATTCCTTACGACCTCGCTGTGGAGCAGATGAAGAAATTCATCGTGAAGTCTTACGGCAAGAAGGGTGAGGATGTGGTGAACATGAACTATGCAGCTGTGGATCGCGGCGGTGAAATCACCAAAGTCGAGATCCCCGCTGAATGGGCCAAGCTGGAGTGCAGCACGGACTTCGTGTTCGAGAGCAACCCCAACGATCCCGAATTCATCAACAAGGTGATGCGCCCGATGGTGGCACAGTGCGGTAACGACCTGCCCGTGAGCGCCTTCAAGGACATCGTGGATGGTACATTCCCGGCTGGTACGACCGCTTACGAGAAACGCGGTGTCGCTACCGTGGTTCCGGAATGGGATCCCACCAAGTGTATCCAATGTAACCAATGTTCCGTGGTTTGTCCTCACGCTGCCATCCGTCCCGTGGTGATGACCGACGCTGAGATGAAGAAAGCTCCGAAGGCCATGACTGCTATCGACATCAAGAATCCGAAGGAACTCGCTGGCATGCACTTCCGTATGCAGGTTTCCGTCATGGACTGCACCGGTTGCGGCAACTGCGCCGACGTTTGTCCTGCCAAGGAGAAAGCCCTGACGATGAAACCGTTCGAGAGCCAGCTCGGCGAAGCCAAGAACTGGGAGTATGGTCAGAAGAAGGTTACCTACAAGGACAACCTCATCGACAAATTTGCCACCATCAAGAACAGCCAGTTCGCACAGCCTCTGTTCGAGTTCAGCGGTGCTTGTGCTGGTTGCGGTGAGACGCCTTACATCAAGACTATCACGCAACTGTTCGGTGAGAGAATGATCGTGGCCAACGCTACGGGTTGTTCTTCCATCTACGGTGGTTCAGCTCCTGCTACTCCGTACTGCAAGAACTGCAGAAGCGGCAGAGGTGTGGCTTGGGCCAACAGCTTGTTCGAAGACAACGCCGAGTTCGGTCTCGGTATGGCTACCGGTTACCGCAAGCTGCGCAGCGACTTGCGCAAGAAAGCTGAGGAACTGGTTGGCGTGACCGCTTTCGACTGGATGCGCGAGGCTACCCAGAAGTGGCTCGACACCTACGATGACACCGTTGCCAACAGCGTTGCCACCGACGAGTTTGTGGCTGCTTTGGAGAAGGCCATCCTGCCTATTGACAATTGCATCGATTTCTGGAAATCCGAGGGCAAGAAAATTTACGGTGCCGAAGTGGCTGCCCAAAAGTTGGAAGAAGCCATGAAGGCTAAGAAAGCCGGCAGCCCCATCTGTCCTTGCCACGGTTGCGAGCTTGAATCTGAACTGTTAGCTAACAAAGACTTCTTGGCAAAACGCAGCCAGTGGATCTTCGGTGGTGACGGTTGGGCTTACGACATCGGTTTCGGCGGTTTGGACCACGTGTTGGCCAGCGGCGAGGATGTCAACGTGCTCGTGCTCGACACCGAGGTTTACTCCAACACCGGTGGTCAGTCTTCAAAGGCTACTCCTGCCGGTGCTGTTGCCAAATTTGCCGCTTCCGGTAAGAAGGTCCGCAAGAAAGACCTCGGCATGATTGCCAAGAGCTACGGCTACGTGTACGTGGCACAGGTCGCTATGGGCGCTTCTCAGGCTCAGTACTTCAAAGCCATCAAGGAAGCCGAAGCTTATCCGGGACCGTCATTGGTCATCTGCTACGCTCCTTGTATCAACCACGGTATCAAGGTCGGCATGGGTCGTTCCCAGCACGAAGAGGCCAAGGCTGTCGAGTGCGGTTACTGGCACCTGTGGCGTTTCAACCCTGCCGAAGAAGAGGCCGGTCAGAACGGCTTCCACTTGGACAGCAAGGAACCCGACTGGAGCAAGTTCCAAGACTTCATCATGGGCGAGGTCCGTTACAACAGCTTGTTGAAGACCTTCCCGGCCGAAGCCAAGGAGTTGTTCGCCAAGACCGAGCAGTTCGCTAAGCTGAGATACGAAGGGTATAAGAAGCTGAGTGAAGGGAAATAATCCTTGATTGGAATTCTTTCTGTAGAGACGTTGCGTGCAACGTCTCTACAATATAAATATAGGGCGCATCGGAGATTTTCGGTGCGCCCTGTTTGTTTTTGGAAAGTGGGCTTACCATTTACATAATAATTGTATTTTTGCACACTTAAAAGATCAAGAATGTTGACCCTATCGCTATATATGTTGCGATTAGAAGTGAAGGATGAAACGCTGAAACAGTTGTTGGCAGAATGGAAGAAGAATCGTGTAGAAATGTATGAAAAAATAATTAATCTTATTTGACTGGAAAATCACTTTTTATACAATTTAGAATATAAAACACTGATTATCAATAATATCTTTATTTGACTGGAAAATCACTTTATTATGATAGAACAAATGATTGCCGATTTATTGAAGTTGCCCAAGGAGTGTGAATGGGTGGAATACAAATTGAATTACCATTCAGATGAGGAGATAGGAAAAAACATCTCTGCCTTAAGCAATGGAGCTTGTTTGCAGCATGTTCCTTTTGGCTTTCTTCTTTTCGGAATTGATGATGATACAATAGAAGTAAAAGGCACCTCTTTTCGTCCAAAAATGCACAAAGTTGGAAACGAAGAATTTGAAAACTGGTTGCTGCAGAGACTTTCCCCTCGGATAGATGTTGAGATATTTGAAGGAGACTATTTCGGAAAACCAATAGCGTTGTTCAAAATCCCTGCCGCCAAAGGCCAACCCACCACCTTTACCAACATTGACTATATTAAAGTTGGCAGCATAACTCGAAAATTAAAAGATTTCCCAGAGAAGGAAAGAAAAATATGGCTTACCAACAACCAGAAAGCTTTTGAGGATAGAATAGCCAAACAAGTCCATAGTTTTGATGACGTGATGGCGTTGCTTGATACCCAAAGTTATTTTGATTTGCTCAACCTTCCGTTTCCCAAGACTCAAGATGGGGTCGCCGAAAGATTCATGAACGAAAAACTTGTCAATCAAACGCTTTCGGGCTATGAAATAACCAATTTAGGCGCAATTCTATTCGCGAAAGACATTTCAAAATTTGACTTTCTGAAGAGAAAAGCAGTGCGTGTTATCCAATACAAAGGGAAGGGTAAGATGGAAACGGTCAAAGACCAGGAAGGAGTCTATGGCTATATCGTTGGATTTAAAGGTCTTATCAAGTACATAATGGACATACTTCCAAGTAATGAAATCATTACAGAAGCATTACGCAAAGAGGTGACCATGTATCCTGAATTGGTCATACGAGAGCTTACGGCTAACGCCCTCATACATCAGGATTTTGACATATCCGGAACAGGACCCATGATAGAAATTTACAGTGACCGCATAGAGATATCAAACCCTGGATTACCTCTAATACAAACAGATCGCTTCATTGACGAATACCAAAGCCGCAACGAGGCTCTGGCTTCTATTATGCGGCGTTTTGGCATTTGCGAGGAAAAAGGCAGTGGGTTGGACAAAGTGGTACAAAGCATAGAAATGTTCCAATTACCAGCCTACGATATTCAAGTTCAGGAGAGACACACCAAAGTGATACTATATTCATATCTTCCCTTTTCAAAAATGGAAAAAGGGGACAGAATTAGAGCTTGTTACCAGCACGCATGTCTCCGGTATGTGATGAACGAGAAAATGACAAACACATCCTTACGGGAACGTTTCAAAATATCGCCGAACAACTCGTCAATGGTTTCCCGTGTCATTCGCGACACTCTTGACAAAAAACTCATCAAGGAAGACAACCCCGAAAACACATCCAAAAAACTTATCAAATATATACCGATATGGGCTTGATTTTTATTTGACTGGAAAATCACTTTTTATACAATTTGAAATGTAACGCGTTGGTTATCAATCATATCTTTATTTGACGGTTATTTGACTGGAAGTACAAAAACAAACCATCAGTGTTATAAATCAAATTCAACAATCTATATTTCCATCAATAACTCAGATTGAGCAATCGCAACAAATAAAACAGGAATTAATCAATATAATGTTATAGATATATGGAGAAATTTATTGTTTGGTTTAAAAAGAAATAAAACAGGTTAAGTGTGATAATAGCATTCTTAATAATAGTATTATGTATCGTAATCATTGATTTGTTTCATTTATATCCAAATGGGGCTGAATTAAACAATGTCAAATTGGGATCTATTCATTGGAAACCTATAGTCTTTGTGGCTATTATAGCTACAGTCTTGTTTATAATTGCAAAACTTATAAAAAATAAATTATATGAACTATTAAAGAGGGCATCTTTATATGTTTTTATCACTATTGTATTTTTGATTTTATCCTTTTTTGTTTTTGTTACCAATAGGTGGTCAACATTTGATACAACATTACCAATTGACACAGATAAATGGGGACAATTTGGCGATTTTGTTGGAGGAACATTGGGTATTATTTTGTCATTGATTGGTGTAGTTTTGGTAGCTTGGACTTTTCAAACACAGAATAAAACAGCAGAGACACAAAGGTTCAATGATTTGTTCTTTGAACTACTTCATTTATATCAATCTGAAGTGAAAGAGCTAAACGGAGAAAATGTAAGAATTGTAGGGGTCAAAAAAAAGAAAAATGAAGAAAAAAAGTTCACAATAGAAACAGAGCAAATACAATACACCGACAAAGATTTTTTTGACGAAGAAAAAAAGAAGATTCAAGATAGATACCAACATTCGACTGCATATGAGGACAACATCCCCAAAGCCATTAATGATTATATGGTATTTTACGTAAAAAATCGTAGTAAAATGGCTGCATATTTTAGAACTCTTTATCGAATATTTGAGTTGATTGATAAAACAGATTTAATTAGCGAACAACACAAAAAAGAATATGCTAAAATCATAAGAGCACAATTAACAGAGAGTGAATTGTTTTTTCTTCGTTATGACGCAATGACTTTTTATGGTCATCAATTTATTGAATATCTCAATAGATATCGTGTGCTAAAACATTTACCTGCTTTTGAACTCCTTAAATTTAAAGAATGGTGGAAAGACATGACTGATATTGAACGTGAGGGTGTTAATATGATCTTTCATATAATCTGTGAATCTCTTAAAGACGTTTTCGCAAAAGGAAAATCCAATTCTAATCACCAGATATCATTATTTCCAAACTCCTTAAAAAACAAATATCAGTTGACATTAACTCTGACAAACATGTCTGATTTTAAGATAAACATGACAATTGATAATTCTATAAAGAACCTTTCAAAAGAATTTATCGGTTTTCTCAAATTAGATGAAACGAGAATTCAACAATTATTTGATTGCTTTTTAAAAGAGTTATTTATTTTTTCGAACTTTAATAAATATAATAAAAGTGACGATATACAAACATATTCTTCTCCTATCATAACAAATGGTGATATTGTAGAAATCAATAGCGGTATAAAAAACATAAAGAACAAACCGTTAGTATTTAAATACCCTACTTCATATCCTTCAACAAAATAAATGCGATGGTACACAACAAATAAAACAAGAATTAATCAAAAAATATTCTATATATGAAAAAAGATAGAGTTGAATTATACAAAGAACTTGAATCCAAAAGGAATTCAAAATTACTTGTGTATTATACAAGCACAAGACAAGGTCTTGAAACTCAAATAGCCAAAGATGTATTACCGAAGTTCTCCAATCAACTGGATAATATTGGTGATACGAAAAAAATCTCATTGTTTTTATACACAAATGGAGGTGATACTCTAGCAGCATGGAGTTTGGTAAACTTAATCCGTAGTTTTTGCAAGGAGTTAGAAGTGATTATTCCATCTAATTGTTTTAGTTCAGGAACATTGATTTGTTTAGGAGCCAATAGGCTTATTATGACAAAACAAGCAGCTCTCGGCCCGATAGATCCGAGTATTAACGGTCCTTTAAACCCTATGATTCCTGGGATTCAGAATCCAAATGCAAAAGTTCCTGTTAGTGTGGAGTATGTTAATGCATACATTGAGATGGCGAAAAAGGATTTTGGGATAACAGATCAAAAAAATCTA
This sequence comes from Bacteroidales bacterium, assembly GCA_045130275.1. Lineage (GTDB taxonomy): Bacteria > Bacteroidota > Bacteroidia > Bacteroidales > WCHB1-69 > F23-D06. The sequence continues at coordinate 1,263 of JBGUPL010000044.1, read as the reverse complement.
ACTGAAGTATTACTTCATTTATCAGATAAAATTCATCCATTGACTTTAGGTCAAGTATATAAATCCAAAAGTCAAATACAAATGATAGCTCGCAATTTAATGAAGTATCAAAAAATAAACAAAGAAAAAACAGATACCATAATTAAATTCCTTTGTAGTGAATCAGGAAGTCATGACTATTCAATACGTAGAGAAGAAGCCATCAACAGTTTGGGGTTTAATGTGGAAAAGCCGACTATGGAACTATATTCAATAATAAAAAGGATACATGACGATATTAGTGCAGAACTTGAAATAGAAAACCCATATGACCCTCTTATTTTACTAAATAATGCCAACACCCCGAACACATCCTATTCTTTTAGACGGGGGCTTATTGAAACAATTACGGATACCGATGTTTTTCTAAGTGAGGGAACTTTAGTTCGCGCTCAGGATCCTATGACAAGACAAATAGGATTAACCGACAATAGAGTTTTTGAAGGTTGGAAACACGAGAATAAATATTGAAAACATGGAAGAGTCTGGATATAACCCTAATATACAATCGACAACAGGTGAAATTTGTAGTGACAATCTATACCGAGAGTCATCATCTGTAAGTACATCAATAATCGAATTGATAAAAAATGTATCAATAGAGATTCCAATTGACAACCCTTTATCATAATAACAACATATCCTTCAACGAAATAAACGCAGTGGAAAACTTCGTCATCCATACGATGACAGAGGTGAACTTGAGCGAGAGTAACATGGTGCATGAGGCAGCAGCTCCCTACAGGGCACAATGGGAGTACCTGCTCGCTACGGAACAGCTGCACGAGATTGACAAGGTGATGGAGGATATGGGGGGGATACGCCCTTTTCGCCTCATTCCTATAATTGCTGCACAACCCGAATGCACCGCGATGAGGTTGTCTTAAAACTGCATTTCAAATAGGAAAAGTTTATGGCCCCACTACACCCGCAGAAATCGCACTGTGTGCCTTATTTTTACTATTCTCCAATATATGGCTCAAAATCCAATGAAGTGGGAAGAGGATTGTTTCTATTATGAATCGCAAAAAGCCGCTATATGAGGATTTTTAGTATTTTTGCCGTCTAAACAAAGAAAAGAGTATCAACAAAAAAGAGAAATATAGAAAGAAAAGTAAACTAACATATTATCAATCTTAGCGTTTGCTATTTGTTCGAGTAACACTGAAACGTAGGAAATTTCAAAATTACACCGAGAACAGATTGTAAACACCCACAGCGTGG
>JBGUPL010000043.1:0-10227 GCA_045130275.1 Bacteroidales bacterium | reverse complement strand
TTTGGATACGTCTTTGATAAGCCAGATGAACACCGTTTGTGCTCGTTGGGGACATCTGAGCCCGTTCACCTCGCTGAAGGATGTCATTGACAAAGAATACCAGAAAGAGGACGACTTCGCCAAACTGATGGCGTTGTTCGGGCTGGTCACCTTGTTCGTCACGCTTACTGGACTGTTGGGCATGGTGATGTTGGATTGCACGTACCGTCGCCGCGAGCTGAGTCTGCGCCGCGTGTATGGCGCCTCCACCGGCAACCAACTCTGGAAGATGATCCGCAACCAACTCATCATCTGCATCGTCTGTTTCGCCGCCGCCGCGCCCCTTGCTGTCGGCCTCTTCCACAAATGGCAGCAGCACTTCGCCTTCAAGAGCAATACCCCCGCCTGGGTCTTCATCGTCGTTTTTCTCACCATCACCCTTCTCGCACTGGCCATCACCGCGTGGCAGACGTTGCGGACGTTGAAGGATGCCCCGGTAGGGGCAGAAGCTCGGTAGGGCAGGGCGGCGGGGGTGGAAATCGCGGCGCGGGAATGGTGACGGACGAGGGGATCAGGTGCTTCGCCGCGAAACGGGGATAGGATTCCGACGAGGGTCGCGCCAGGGATTGAAGGGGAAATGTTTTTTGCAGGAGGGCGTATGCGATACGCCCGTACGTAGGGGCGTATCGCATACGCCGCATACGCCCGAATCGTCCCGCCGGGCATGTGTGATGGCAAAAAACATTGTACCGGAAAGCCCGCCGGCGCGGCGAGAGGAGACAACGTTTCGCGACGTTGGCTCGAGAATGTGTGATTGCGACGCTTGGAAGCGTCGCCCCCTGAGCCGCGCCGGGGCGCCCAAATAAAAAAAGAGAAAATAAAACAAAACGATATGAAAAACACAAGACCCACCAGCACCGCAACGGTGCTCAACATTCTCGGCCTCGCCACCGCCCTGGCCGTCTTCATGATCCTCATGGCGCAGGTCCGCTACGACCGCCGCTACAACCGCTGCTTCGCGGACTCCGAACGGATGTACCGCGTGGAGGACAACACACATAACCAAGGCTTTTCCCACAGGATGCCCGACAATGAAGTGGCCGACTTCCTCGACAGCCTCGACGGTGTGGAAGCAGTCTATCAAGTGGACATCACTAATTTCGCCGCTTACCGTTTGGCAGACTCCGAAGAAAGCGACGGCGAACCGACCCTGTCCGTGGAGGGTGTCGGCGAACTGAACTCCGCTGACATCTGTAACACGCAATTCTTCGACTTCTTCGGCTACAAATGCGTGGAAGGTTCGTTCGGCGACTTGGACAACGGAGAGGAAGTCGTGGTGCCGGCATCGTTGGCCCGCAAACTCTTCCCCAAGGGACAAGCCGTTGGAAAAACAATCTCGTTACATAATAAATACCGAAGCGAGGACACTATCATGAATCGGAAGATCGTGGCGGTGTATCGGGATATGCCAGCAAACAACTCTTTCGGCAATCCGTTGGTTTTCATTGAGGAGCCCTATTGGTTTTACGAAGCGGTAAAAATCAACCAAGATTCAATCCAAGCGCTTTGGGGCGGACCGGAGAAGTGTTATGCGGATGTTTGGGAATATGGTAGAAGGGGCGATTTTGACACGATGTATCTTCAAGCTCGTCTCTTCTGCAAGACAGACGAAAATTCAGACTCAACGGAAAAGAGTAAGTCGAAGTTTGTGTTTCTTAGGGCCACAATGGACTCTCTCGACCCTGCACCTGTGCTAGTGAAGCGTACGTTAAGGGAAGTGACCCCATCAGGCTCCATCTACTGCAAACTGAAACCTGGCACCAACCCTGACACCCTTGTCGCTGCCGTGAAAGAACGTTTTTATTCGAGAGTGAAGTCCGAATCTCCAGTCGTGCGCTTGACAGCGGTCAAGGACATCCATTTCGAAAACGACGCCTTCCGTGACGTTAATCCCGATGCAGTGAGCCGTTTCGTGACCAACTGCCTGTCGGGCATCGCGTGGGCGGTTCTCATCATCGCCTTCCTCAACTTTGCCAACTTCGCCATCGCGGAGGCGCCCCTGCGTATGCGGCGCGTGAACACCCGCAAAGTGCTTGGCGAGTCGGACGGCGGAATTTGGTGGTCAATGGCGAAGGGCTACATCACCCTCTCGCTCATGGCGTTCCTCATCGCCTTTGTCGTCTTCCTGCTCTGCACCCGCTTGCCGGAAATTCCTATGTTGTCCAACCCCGTTACCTTGTCCGGCAATGTCCCTATCATCCTAATTACCTTATTGTTGTCCATCGTTGTCTGCGTTGTCGTTTCCATATACCCGACGCGAATGGTTACCGTTGTCTCTCCAGATGTCGCGCTGAAGGGCAGCTACGGTTTCTCCAAGGCGGGGATGCGGCTGCGAACGTGTTTCGTCGGCATCCAGTTTGTTTTGGCCGCCGTCATCCTCACCTGCGCCCTCTTCGTGCAGACCCAGAAGAACTTCCTGAAGATGTACGATATGGGCTTCTGTACGCATAACATCTTGAACTACAGTGTGGATATGGCTCGTTATGACAGTGTGTATCCGTATCTGAAATCATTAAAGCAACTTGCTGGGGTGAAAGATGTTACGGCGGCATCGTGCAACATTGTTCGCAATTCTGGCTACACGTTGTATGGGGCATTGTTCTATGACCCTAATAGCGAAAAGGAACAAGCAGTGCAGTTCAATTGTATGCAAGTGTATCCCAATTTTATGGAGTTTTTCGGATTGAAGATGTGTGACGGTAGTACGTTCAAAAACCTTGATATCTCTAATAATCAGCAGCGTTATATCATATTTAACCGGAAAGCACAGGAAATGTATCATTTGAATTTGAACTGGTATTACGAGGGGATGTTTGACATCTCACGGACGACGCTTATCGGTTTCGTGCAAGACTTCCATTTCCGTCCGCTTTTCGATACCATTCAACCATTGGGAATCGAGGTCGGGAAATATGGACAGGTATTGCGGCACTATTTCGTGAAGTATGATGAGACTGCCGATACGGCTGCGCTGAAGGAGAAAATACGGCAGTTGTCACAACAATTCGGAATTCAGAGAGAATCGGAAATCAACACGTTGGAAGACGATTTGGATGGGTTTTACGCCAAGGAGGCCGGTCTTTCGAAAGGAATGTTCATCCTCTGCGGCATCACGGTGCTGCTCGCGCTGATGGGTGTGGCGGGGATGCTGCTACTGGAGATGACCTACCGCCGTCCCGAGTTGGGCTTGCGGCAGATCTTCGGCTCCTCCACGGGACAGCTGCTCGCCCGCGCCAACGGCAAGTACGCCCTCATCTGCACCGTCGCCTTTCTGCTCTCTGTGCCCGTCAGCCTCCTGCTGCTCCGCCAATGGCTGAAGCTGTTCGTCGCCCACGCCCCCATCGCCGTCTGGGTGTTCCTCCTTGCGTACGTTATCCTGCTGGCGCTCACGGCGTTAGTCATCACGGTGCAGTCGGCGCTGTCGCTGCGGTTCGAGCCGGTGGACACGGTGCGTAATTCATAATGCATAATGCATAATGAAGAATGATGGTGCGAAAGAGCCCCAATTCTCCCCTTTAGGGGGATGCCCGCAGGGCGGGGTAGTAATATTGAATGATTATCGCAAAAAAACAATTAAAATGAAAAACATTGTCAGAACTGTATTGATTACCATTGCCACTTTCCTTTTGGTGAATGATGGTTCCGCGCAACCCAAAGGTCACGTGGACGAGCGTTTCGAGTTGACCATGGTCGTGTTCCGGTTGACAGGCGTGGAGGCGTTCACCTACGCGTCTGAGATGCAGTATGTGACAGACGTGGACTCCTATTTCGCCAAATTCAAGAACCACGAATTGATTGAATATGTGAAACGGACAATACATTCCAGAAACGTCCTAAATCTTTATCTACCAGTTGATTTGGCTGGCGACATAAAGATAACGCCAAAGGGGGTTGCGCTCAATGATGCATGGAATTTGTCGTGCAACGGACCGGATTCATCAAGCGGCACATGGACAAAAAGCGAGTTGAAAGAGTATGTGAGTTTGCTGGACAAATTCTATAAAGAGACCCGTTTCCACTCCTTTTTTGTCAACCATTCGGATTTTTATTCCAAAGTTGAAGCCAATGCCAATGTGATTGTGTCGCAAATTGATACGGCATGGTTCATGGACTTTTTCGGGCAAAGATTCGACATGTCGAATATATGGATTGTGCCCTTGATGGGACCGCACAATTTCATGGATAGAAGGGTTGACAAAAGCGGCAAGATTTACCGCAACTGCGCCTTGGGGACCACCCGAACCGATTCGTTAGGCTATCCCACTTTCGACAGTCGCCACTTAAGGACTTTGATCCATGAGGTGTGTCATAATTATAACAACCCGATTTGCGAAAAGTACGAAGACGATTTTCGGCAGGTGTGTGACACGCTTTTCACTTTCGTGGGTGAGCTGTTGACCTCTGAACACTATGGGGAGCCGATGTCGATTCTGTATGAAGGATTGAACCGCGCATGTGAGTACAGTTATTATATGGATAACCAGATATTCGACAAGGAAGAGTTTGACCGATTTATACGAATGGAGGAAAGAAAAGGCTTTATTTGGCTTTACGAAATGTTGCAGTATATGGAGGCGTTTCGTGCAAACAGGGCGTTGTTCCCCACATTCGAACAGTTTGTGCCGCATTTGAAGATGTTCCTTGAACAGGTGGTTGAAAAGATGGATGACTATTATCTTCCCAAGATGAAATCGATGCAACCTTTTGTTGTGGCAGCGTTTCCGGCAAACAATGCCATCGTGGATACCACCTTGCAAACCGTTGAGATTTTGTTTTCAAAGCCCATGCAAGGATATATGTGGGTGGGTGCTGTGGACAGTAGTTATCACGCCCTCCCTCTCCCAGTGGATGATTATGACAACATATATTGGCTCAACGAATACCATTACGTTATTCATTTGACGGAACCGTTGAAACCCCATGCCCGGTATGGTTTCAGGGTCAGAAGAGCCCCTGACAGCACATACGGTTGGCCTACCGTCCCTTACGATTTGATTTTCGAAACCAAGTGAGCGTTGCCAACATAAACGTCATTCCTTAGGCAGCCCATGAGGGTGTGTCATAAGTCTGTTTTGGCAAAAATTACTATTTGATTATCAAATAGTTACAAATCGAAAAATGCCGATTTTTGGACTTTTGACACACCCTCGCGCAGGGCGGGGTAGTATTAGGGGCAAAACGCGCGAAGCGCAATTAACCCCATACAAGCGTAGCGCAGTGTTGGGCTTGTATAAGCGACGCAGGAACGCAGTGTAGTAGATAAACCAACAATCACCATACAATGAAAAATTTAAAAAAAACAATCGTCACCCTATTCCTATTTGCCTCATCAATAATTGTTTATGGGCAAACAAATGTCAGTGTAGATGAACGGTTTGAATTGACAGGCATAGTCTTTCGGCTTACAGGGATTGAAACATTCGCAAAGTCCGTTCCCCAAAGCTATGCTAATGACATTGATGCCTATTTCGACAAATACAAGAACCACGAATTGGTCAAATTTCTCAATCATCTTGTGGAATCGAAAATGCCTTTTGAAATGACTTTTGTGGTCACATCGGCGGCAGATATCGAAATTAGCGGTAACAGCATCCACTTTTCTAAAAAGCTGCTCACCTGCTATGATTTGGCACCGAAAAAGGACACAACCAACAGCGAATGGACGAAAGCCGAATTGGAAGAGTATCTTCGTCTGCTTAACAAGTTTTACAAGGACACCAAATTCCATGATTTTTTTGTACAGCACACCGATTATTATCGAACGGCAGAAAAAAGAATGCAACAAATCGTGAATCAGATTGACACTTCTTGGTTTAAGTCATTCTTTGGGCATTCTCCCGAACTTGCAAATGTTTGGGTGATACCAGCAAATGGAGCAAATAATTATTCTGTGAGCAATCAGGATAAAACTGGTAAAATTCATTTTAACTGCGCGTTAGGATGTAGTACGAGCGATTCTTTGGGATATCCTGTTTTCGACGAATCGGATCTTAATGTTCTGATCCATGAGATATGCCACAATTACGCCAACCCGATTTGCGACAAATTTTGGAACGGGATAGAATCAACCTGCGACAGCATCTTTAGTTTTGTCGGAGACGAATTGAAAAGTCGCCATTATGGAACTCCAAAAGCAATGTTTTACGAAAGTATAAACAGGTTGTGTGAATATTCATATCTCAAGATACACCCGATTGTTTCTGAAAAAAGAAAGAAAACCAATATGATCATCACTAACCTGATCGGATTTGTTTGGCAGCAAGAGATGATTGACTTTTTAGATGTTCTCACAAATAGAAAAACGTCTTACCCGTATTTCGAAGACTGTATGCCACAACTTATGGGATTTCTGCAACAAGTGCCACAAAACATGGAATCGTACTATATACCCAAGCATAGATTACTCAGACCACGTATATTATACACCTATCCTGCAGCTAACTCCATTGTGGATACGGATTTGGACACGATAGTTATCTCTTTTTCGCAACCTATGCAACCTTTTTTCGCATGGTGGAGAGACTTTCCGGACAGTCTTAACGTGGAAATACCTCCTTTCAAAGGAGATGAATTCTGGGCTGATGACCACACCGTTTTATTTCCAATAGAAGGTCCGCTAAAACCACATACAAGATACGGGATACCTGTTTCTGCATATACTTCAAGTGCAGATGCCGTTATGGGAAAAGATTTTGACCTGATTTTTGAAACGAAATAGAATTTGATGAAGAAGAATACTGTATAGATGAAACGAAAAAGCCCCAATATATAAAAACTACTTCCTTAAGCAGCCCCGTAGGGGCAAGAGCTCGGTAGCCAGGAGTAAGGCGCGAGGCACGAGCGCCGCAGCCCCTGGATCCCGAAGGGGCAAGACGCGCGAAGCGCAATTAACCCCATACAAGCGCAGCGCAGTGTGGGGCTTGACAAGGCAGACCGTTGCGGACTGCGGGAGTAGCGATGACGAAAATAATCATCTCCCACCCAAGATTTCCGTCAAAAACTACGTTCTTATCTATAGAAATCTTTCATCAAAACCATAACCATTATGAAAAAGTTCATCTCCATCCTGTTTTGCCTGCTGTTGCTTGCCAGCTGCCATTCCCGCACTAAAACGGACGAGGCCGTCGTGGAAGCGGTTGACGTGTGCGACACCATCCCGTTCACCATGGTGGACACATTCCCGTCTGGCGTTGCTCCGACCCCCGAAAATCTGGGCAGTTTCAATCGCATTATTGTCCAGGTCGGCATTAACGACACCGTCTTGCCAATGCTTTTGGATTGTGGATTCCCTCACTCTGCCTTTAACAGAAAAGTGTTGGAAAAAATCAATCAGCCGTTTACGGTTTTCAATAAGGATTACGAATTGTCCACAACGGATATGACGTTGCTATTGAATCACACCACCTTGCATTTGGACACTATTCATGCTTTTAAAGAATTCAAATGGGAGTCTTATTGTGATGCCATATTAGGCTTTGAACTTTTTGAGCGGAACATTGTAGAGCTTGATTTCGAACACCGCAACATCATCATACACAGTGTTTTACCTGACAAGGCATCATCATATAAAGCATACGATCTGCACAGAGTCCCCGAAGACCAAAAATTCAGTATGCTTCCACGTGTGATTTTCGAGGGGTTTGTCAAGAAAGACGGCACTAAGACAGACGCGTGGCTTCTTGTGGATTTGGGCTCTATAACCGCTGTGTGGTATAAGGATTTCCGAATGCAACTCACGACAGATTCCTTAAAGCAGGATACAACTTCTCAAGCATACGATTATTTACTGAAGACCCATCAGCTCAACGACTATTACATCCCTATCACAGATGATTATAATGTCAAAGAGGACGGCACTCTTGGCGTTGATTATTTGTCGCAGCATTCTGTAATCTTCGACTATCTACATGACAAATTGTATCTGAAACCGAACGGAAAATGAAAAGAATACCCGTCATATTAGTGTTATCATCAATGTGTTGTATGGCTTTTGCGCAGAATGCTACTCATCCATTCTCGACATATACCGTAGGAACGGCATTTGTCCACAAGGACTTGGTGACTATCGGTGGCGACACCCTCAGGAGCGACACCCTTGACGGCTCAATCGTGTGGTACAACTTCTGGCATACGCGCTGCAAACCTTGTATCCTAGAGATGGAGGAGTTGAACCGGATTGCCTTGACATACAAGGACAACCCCAAGGTGAGGTTTGTCGCGGTGGCATGCGACGATTCAGCTTCCGTTGCGGAATTTCTCAAGACGCATCCGATGGAGTTCCAGTTGGTGGTCCTTGAGAGAACAGCGTTCGTGAACACCTTTTCGTCTTCCCATTTCCCCACGAATCTCCTAATCGGTGCCGACCGGAATGTGATTGTGGAGAAGATCGGTGGCACGCTGAAACCCGATCAGGTTCAAGGAGAATTGCGGCCTTTGGTTATTCGGTTGGAGCAACTGCTGGAGGGAAAATAGCGATTCTCTTATCCCCGTTAGGGGATTCATATCTGTAGCCAGGAAACGTACACGGCCCCTCACAACCCCGTTAGGGGTTGCATATCAATGGATTACGATAAAAAAACGGGTTTTAAATGAATCCCCTGACGGGGATTTTGGAAACCGCGCGGGCATCCGTTTTTCTACAGATAGGTGTCCCCTAACGGGGACGGGAGAATGTCGGAAGTCATACACAAGACAGCGTGGGGGCGTATCGCATACGCCTCGATGAAAATAACATCCTCCCACCCAAGATTCTCCCTGTAAATCTCGTTATTACATATAGAAACCTATCCAAAACCTTAACCGTTATGAGAAAATTAACCTTAACCATCCTTTTGGTTGCTGCAGTGGCGGCGACCTGGGCGCAGAAGCCCGACAAGAAAACCGTGAAATTGGAGAAACGGCTTGTGGGGACCTTTGTGGAGATTCCGGCGGGACATTACACGATTCGCAACAGTAACGGGGACTCTACAAAGGTGACCATAGCGGGATTCCGGATGTTAGAAACGGAGGTGACCAACGCATCGTACAATCTCTTTTTGGAAGACCTGAAGATGCAGGGACGAATGGCCGACTTCGAGAAGGCCAAGATTGACACTGCCCGGGCGATCTTGGTAACTCATTACGGTACCCATCCAGCATTCCCGCCATTACCTACATATCCCGTCTCCTGTATCAGCCATGAGGGCGCGATGCTGTTTTGTCGCTGGCTTACGGAAAAAATGGGCGGCGACGAGTGGGAGTACATCCTGCCTACCACAGACCAGTGGAAACATGCCGCCCATGGCGGGCTAATCTACAACACATACCCGATAGGAGGACCATATCTCACCAATCGTAATGGGGAACCTTTATACAACTATTTAAGGCTCGGTGAAGAAAGTATCACCAAGCAGGATGGAAAGTATGTCGTAGTGATAAACTATGATCCTTTTCATTATATTGATAATCTTCCGGATCCAGCCAAATCGCGTCATCCCAACAATTACGGTCTGTACAATATGAGCGGCAACGTGGCGGAGATGGTGTATGAGCGTGGCATCGCCTACGGCGGCAGCTACCTCGACCCCGGCTACGACATCCGCATCGACAGCGAGAAGCCCTACAACGGCCCGTCCCCGCTGATCGGGTTCAGGGTGATTGCGGTGAGGAAGAAATAAAAAGAAATTTATAGATTATTGATTTTTGGTTTTGTTTTTTTGTATTTTTGCACCGTGAAAATAAATATGAAAATCATGAAGACAACTGAATTACGGAAGAAGCTGCTTGATTCGGGATGCACCCTGGTCAGACATGGTGCCAATCACGATATATGGTATAGTCCAATCACACAAAGACGTTTTCCGCTACCACGCCATACTGCAAAAGAAGTGGCTTCGGGAACATTAAAAGATATTGCGAAAAAATCAGGTGTTGAATTGTAATACAAAGAATATGAAAACCGAAAAAGTGATAATAGAAGTAAGCACGGACGGACTCTATTCCGCCTATATGCCCTCCGACGAGTATAACTTCGGGCTTGCAGGATACGGTGATACAGAACAAGAGGCCATTGAGGACTTTTACGAATGCGTTTCGGAGATGCGGGAACTGGAGGAGGCAGAAGGACGGACGTTTCCGGATTTGCAGTTCCAGTTCGAACATGCTGTCGGGTATGTTGTCCCTGAATCAGCTTCTTATTTTGTGGCGGAG
>JBGUPL010000042.1:0-34555 GCA_045130275.1 Bacteroidales bacterium | reverse complement strand
CCCGAATATCTCCACCATTGCCCAGCCGGTCCGGTATTCGTCAAACGGCTGTATGTCCGTGTATTTCGGATATACCACGATGTTCCCTTTTTCGTCTTGGAGACCGTAGTAGCCGTTACGCTCGAACTTCTTCAGGCTATGATTAGAAGCCGGCGCGGACGTGCCAGACGTTGCGGGCAATGGTGAAACAGATGATTCGGTTCCTTTTACTTGCTGTTGAGGATATGGGAGTTCCTGTAGAGACGTGCCATGGCGCGTCTCTACACTATCGGTTGCGGGAGACGCGATGCATTGCGTCTCTACGACGGCGGTATCGTTGTTTGCGTGCGTGGAATCGGAATCGATTGTAACATACGTGGTTATCACCGTCTCTTGCGGGGTCGGGCTGGCGGGTGTGGGTGCGGGTTGCACCTGCCATGCGACAACGGATCCCGTCACGGCCGTGGCAACCACGCCCGTGGCGATGGCGGGGGCTTTGGCGGCGGTGACGGCCATCCAGACGCCCGGCTTCGGGGCTGCGGTCCAGTTGACGGCGGATAAGGGCGACGGCGTGGCAGGCGACAACGCCAGATGTTTCAGCTTCGCACGGCAAAGACGGTTGATGGCGTGTGATTTCCAAGGGAGAAGTGGGAGCAATATCATAAGACCAGATTTTTTGTGGCGGACAAGGTTGTTCAGGGCGATTTGCAGCTGCACCCGCGCCTCCGAGAGGTATCGTTTGGAACTGCGCACCCCGATTTGCAAGGTCTCCGCGATTTTCGAATGGGATTGGTTCTCAAAGACATACAGGTTGAAAACGGTCCGTTGCTTGTCGGGCAGGGCTGCGATGGCGGAGAGTATTTCGGATTCGGTGAGGTCGGATGCAGCGATACAGGTTTCATCAGGTTCGTCGGATGCGGATGCAATAAATCGCGACCCCACAGTATCGTCATCCATCGACAGAAATTGAGGTTGCCGCCGCAGGTAATCCATCGTGGTGTTGAGGTTGATGCGCATCAGCCAGCCGTCGAAACTGCCGAGGCGGCGGTAGGTTCCGGACTTCTCGATGGCCTTGAGGAACGCCTCGTGCGCGAGGTCCTCGGCCACCGCACGGTCGCCCACATAGCGACAGCACATCCCGACCATCTTCGCGATGTTCCGCTGGTACGCCTTCGTCCAAAACTGTTTCGCCTGCATTTTTGCTGTTTTATTATGAAGACGCAAAAGTACGAAAAAGGGCCAAAACCGGCTATTGGCTTTTGGCTGTTGGCTATTAGCTATTAGCTTTTGGCTGTTAGCTGTTAGCTTTCGTGGAAGAGGTCATACTGCCATATAGTAGCTTTATAATCCGCCTTAAAGACATATTTTTTATATAAATAGGCGGAATATAATTTTATAATCCGCCCATTTATGAAAACAACAATGCAAATAGGCGGATTATAAAATACTCATTATGTTACAAAATGATAAGAAATTATTTCACTGCACCGTAACCTTTTTGTATTTTTGCGTCATGTTTGGATAAAGGCAATAGGCAGAAGGCAATAGTGAAAGATTCCAAAAAGGCTGCGGTTATGAAAATAATGTAGGGACGTATCGAATACGTCCGTGGCAATAGGCATTAGAATGGACAAAACGAAATTTTGGTCACGGAAATACGAGGGCAACATCGACCGGTTGGTGGCGATATGCTACCGGTATGTCGGGGAGCGGCAGACGGCGGAGGATCTCGCGCATGAGGCGTTCTTGAAGGCCATTGAACGGGCCGACACCTGCCGGGTGATGGACTCCTTCGACGCCTGGCTGACCCGCATCACGGTCAACCGGTGCATCTCCTACCTGCGCACACGACCGGAAACTGTGCCGTTGGAAGAGGAACTGACCGCCGACCTACCCGACTGTGAGGAGGAGTTTGTCGAACAGCTCGACTTCACGAAGGAAGAACTGTTGGAAACCATCCAGCAACTCTCTGAACGACAACGCTTGGTCTTCAACCTCCACGCCATCGACCGCGTTTCGCACCAGCAAATTGCCGACCTGATGGATATCTCCGTCACCAACTCCAAGCAGCTGTTCCTCCGTGCCCGAACGCGCCTACAGCAGCTGCTCACCGCCAAAGCCCACGAAAAAGAATCCAAAAAGAAAGGACTGCTTATGATTGCACTTCTATTCATGATGAAACGAAATTCCGCACACCACCTCGACCGGCTCTATCGTTCCGAGCTGTCGCAGCTGCGGATGTCGCCCGCACACCGGCTGTCGGAATCGGAAATCCGCTCCGCCGTCGCCACCTCGCCCGCCAGCGCGGGAATAGCTGTCGCCACCCACAAAACCGCCGCCCTCATAGCCGCTGCCGCCACCGTCGCGGGAGGAATTTGCGTGTGGCAGGTGGTGCGGAATACGCCGGGGGAAACGAATCCGGCACCTGTAGAGACGCAATGCATTGCGTCTCTACCATCGGAGGAACCGGAACAGACCCCGATTTCGGATACGACGGTTGCGGAAACTGTCACCTCGAAACCCGTGGAAACGCGCCGTGGCACGACTCTACACCAGACGCTGGAAGCGTCTGCTCCGGTGGTCATCACCCGCGAGATTCCCGTCACCCGCACCGTCGTCCTGCACGACACCATCACCGTTACCGACACCGTTTTCCTGATGCAGACCCATGATTAAAAACTACTTCCTTAAGCAGCCCCGAAGGGGCAAGACGCGCGAAGCGCTAATAACCCCACACAAGGCGATAGCCGTAGTGTGGGGCCAGAGACAGCACCTGCTTATCGCAAGGATCCTCACCCTCCTGCTCCTCACCCTCGCCTGCCCTCTCGCCGCCCAGCACCGCGACACCGTGTATGTGGAGCGTGAGACCGTGACCTACGACACCGTCACCGTGTATGACACCGTGCGCGTCCACGACACCCTGAACATCGCCGACTACCTCCGCAGCGAAGAGTTCGAGCGGCTCTTCTACAGTTCGGAATATGTTGACAATCTGTCGCTTACGGACTCTTTGAAGGAAAAGTTGCTACAACAGACCGTAACTTTTTGGGAAAGCCGCGTCTTTAAAGATGAACAGCAAACGTTTTCAAGTATGGACAGCATCAAGAAATACGGATTGGCCGGACTGATCATCTTAGGGCTGAATGCGATGTCGCCGGCGCAGACGGACAGCACCGCAGCGGGCAGACCGCATGATTCCCCCAAAAAGCATAAAACCCACCTTTTCGACAATCCTATAAATGGGTTTCATCTTGGCTATACTATCCAGTATGACTTGATAGAACCTGCCATGAAAAGGGACTTCGGCGCGGATTGGCAAGCATGGGGAATCCCGCACTCCGGCTTCCATGTCGGGGTGGAGTGTTCCTACCATTTCGACGACTTTTTCGGGATTTCGGCCGCACTAAACTTCGGAACTACAGCATCTCGTTTCTTACGTTTTTCCGCGCCTGTGAAATTCGAATTCCACTATCCGGTGAGTGAAAAGGTGTTGTTTACGGCTAATGCTGGCGTCCGCCTTCGCGTGCCCGCGCGGACTTTTCTGGAAGGATTCGACAGAAACAATGGATATTGGGGTTACGGAACAGATCCCGAGACAGGGACACGCATAGAGGGTATTTATGAAAGGAATATCCCATACGCGGACATCATGCTCGATGCAGGAATCTACTATCGGTTACACAACAACGATTACTTGCGTTTCACCGCCGGACTGAACTTCGCCACAGCGAACGAGATTGTAGGCTGGATTTCGACTCCCGGCCAAGTTGAGCCCACCGAAACACGCCAACGTAACAACCACCTCTATTTCCAAATCGCTTATATCCAGAGTTTTGACAAACATCGGAAGCGGATGCAAGCGCAACCGCACTGGAGCACTTTCGACGGGATGCACCACCGACACGAAGTTCGTTTCGAAGTCAGTGATCCGTTTGGACTCTTCATCAGGATGCACTTGCATAAACTCGATTACGGTCAAGCAGAATACGAAGTAAATCCAGATGACGGATTGGCCTTTGCGTTCCGCACCACCCCTGTTTTCTCGTTCAACTACCATTATCGGTTGACCAAGTGGTTTTGGGTCGGCGCCATGGTGAATTACGCCTACTACAAAGACCACACGGACTATCCGTTTTTTCACAGAGACGCCGCTTACATTCAACGGAGGATGAATTGCCTCACCCTGATGCCCGAACTGCGGTTTTCCTACTTTAACCGTCCGCACGTGACCCTTTATTCGGCCGTTGCTGCCGGCACGACCCTGTTTTTGGGGAAGGAATTGTATATGGGAAAATTTGGGGAATTCCGTTGGGAAAAAAGCAGCAAGGTAACCCCGTCCTTCCAACTCACGGCTTTCGGAGTACGGGCCGGGGGCGAACACCTCTTCGGCTCCTTTGAACTTGGCGTCGGCATCAAAGGGTTTGCTTCGGCGGGCATCGGATACGCGTTTTAAATTAAGAATTAAGAATGATGAAGAATGTAACAATTTGCATATTATTGGTCATTACAGCGATAATGGCAGCGGGATGCGGAAAAATCAGAACGTGCTACTGCATGGATAATAGTTATTATGACATTATCGACACCGCATTGTATGACAGTATGCCAATTCCTATTTATGATAATTCTGTTCTATACGAAAGGGAATCCGCTATGGAATGTTCCTTCTGGAACTCAAGGGATACCGTTGGGCAATATTTACCGGAATACGGCATTCGGATGTATTTTTCCTTCGAGTGCCACGAAAAATGAGACGCCATTGTAGAGACGCAATGCATTGCGTCTCTACAGACAAACCCAAAAGTCTCAAGTCGTATATCTCAAGTATTCAAACTTGACCCTGTTAGCCAACAGCTAACAGCTAATAGCCAATAGCTGTTTTTTTTGTACTTTTGCCTTTCTTAAAAAACACCAAAGGCAATGACGAAAAAAATCCTCCTGATAGATGCTATGGGCTTGATTTTCAGAGCGTACTACGCGATGATTAAGAGTCCGCGATTCACCACCAAGGGGCTGAACACCTCCGCGATGCTCGGCTTCACCAACTCGCTGTACGAGGTGCTCAAGAACGAGAAACCCACCCACGTGGCCGTGGCGTTCGACACTGGCGCACCCACCTTCCGGCACGTCGAGTACGAACACTACAAGGAGAACCGCGAGGCCACGCCCGACGACATCGTAACTTCCATCCCTTACATCAAACGTATCCTCGACGCCTTCCAGATCACGATGGTCGGCATCGACGGCTACGAGGCGGACGATTTGGTCGGTTCGTTGGCCAAACACGCTGAAATCGAAGGATTTGAGGTGCTGATGCTCACCTCCGACAAGGACTACGGTCAGCTTGTCTCTGACCACATCCGCATGTACAAGCCCGGCAAGTTCGGGCAGCCGGCGGAAATCCTCGGCGTGGCGGAGATCTGCGAAAAGTACAAGATCGAACGCCCTGAGCAGCTGATCGACATGCTCGGTCTCTGGGGCGACACCTCCGACAACATCCCCGGCGTGCCCGGCATCGGACAGGTGCGCGCCCAAAAACTGCTCGCCAACTACGGCAGCATCGAAGAGATGTACGCCCGCAACTTCGACAAGGACAACGAGAAGACCCGCACCCTCATGAACCAGTACAAAGAGCAGGCCTTCCTCTCCAAAGAGCTGGCTACCATCATGATAGACATCCCGATGGAGTACGATTTCGACCAAATGGCCTACAACGGTCCCGACCCGCAAAAGCTCAAAGCCATCTTCGACGAACTGGAGTTCAAGGCCCTCACTAAACGCATCTTCACCGACCTCTCGCTGCAGATGCCGCAACCCCAAGCCGCCCCCGACCTCTTCTCCCCTATCGAGGAGACGGAAGAGCAAGCCCCAACGGAAGTCGAGGCACCTAAGACGGTCTTTAATCTTCCACAAACTGTTGAGGTACAATCCATTAAAGATATTTCAGCAAAAAAGAATGACACTATTTTCTTTGCATGGATATTTCAGCAAGAACGCATCGCGGGATTCGCCTTCGCCACGGACGAGACGAAAACTTACTATCACTGGGTGGAGAGTGAACATCGTCACTATCAAGAGTTTATAAAGCTTATTTTCGGGGAACCGCGCACCGTGGTCATGCACGACTGCAAGAACACCTACAAGTACCTCCGGTCGTTCCGCGTGGAGCCGAAATGCACCTTCTGGGACGTGCAAATCGCCCACTACCTACTGCAACCCGAACGCAAACACCAACTCAACGACCTCGCCCTCAGCTATTTCGACTGCGAACTCACGGAAACGGGCAAACCGTCGCCCGCACCCGAGAACGAACAGATCCTGTTACTGCAAAAGCTCTATCCTTTGTTGGATAAGGAATTGAAAGAGAACAAGCTGTCGGATTTGTTCACGCAGATGGAGATGCCCCTCGTGCCGGTTCTCGCCGACATGGAATACACTGGTGTGAAGGTCGATGTGGACACCTTGCAGCAGAACTCCGACACCATGAACGCCGAGATTGCCGCCATCGAGCAGCAGATTTACGACTATGCCGGCGAGACTTTCAACATCGGGTCGCCCAAGCAGTTAGGGGAGATTCTCTTCGAGAAGATGAACCTCGTGAAGAATGCCCGGCTCACCAAGAGCAAGCAGTACCAAACCGGTGAGGAGGTGCTCAAGAAGATGGCCTACAAGCATCCGATAGTGCCGCTGATTTTGGAGTGGCGCAAGCTGTCGAAGCTGAAATCCACCTACATCGACGCGCTGCCGCAGCTCATCAACCCGAAGACGGGACGCATCCATTCGACGTTCACCCAGACGATTACGGCCACGGGTCGGCTCAGCTCCCTCAACCCGAACCTGCAGAACATCCCTGTGCGCACCGAGCGCGGCCGCGACATCCGCAAGGCGTTCGTACCCTCCGACGGCAACGTGCTGCTCGCCGCCGACTACTCGCAAATCGAGCTCCGCATCGTCGCGCACGTATGCCAGGACGAGCGCATGATCGAGACCTTCCGCAACAACGAGGACATCCACGCGACAATGGCCGCTCACATCTACGGCGTTGACAAAGAGGAGGTTACCGCCGATATGCGCCGCGCCGCCAAGACCGTCAACTTCGGGATTCTGTACGGCATCTCCGCCTTCGGTCTCGCCGACCGTCTGCAAATTCCGCAAGCCGAGGCCAAGCAGCTCATCACCGACTATTTCCGCAGTTTCCCGAAAATCTCTGATTATCTGAACGATACATTGGATTTCGCCCGCGAGCACGAATACGTGGAGACGCTCATGGGCCGCCGCCGCAACATCCGCGACATCAACGCGAAGAACGGTGTTTTGCGGGCCGCTGCCGAGCGCAACGCCATCAACGCGCCCATCCAAGGCACCGCCGCCGACCTCATCAAGATCGCCATGGTGCGCATCTATCAAGCTATGAACGAGCGGAATATGCGCAGCAAGATGATCCTGCAAGTCCACGACGAGCTCATCTTCGACACTTGTCCCGACGAACTGGAAGCCCTCTCGAACCTCGTTCGCGAGCACATGTCGGGAGCCATGCAACTATCTGTACCACTGGATGTTAATATTAATTCTGGGCATAATTGGTTAGAGGCACATTAATCTCTTAAAACATTACAAAACCGAGCCTTTTACCATTTAACCGCATAACCAAAAAAAACGTATCTTTGCGCTTTCTAACAATAAAATTGTAACATTATGGCTATCACAAAATTAGACCAATTAGTAGAGTTAGTAAAATCAAAACCGAAAAAAAGACTTGTGGCGGCCAACGCCAACGATGCTCACACTATTGAGGCAGTTTACGCTGCTGTGGAACTGGGTGTGATTGATGCCACGCTTGTGGGCAGTCCCGAAGAGATTGAAAAAGTGTGCAAAGAGCACAACTTCGACATGTCCAAGTTCACCATCGTTCCCGAATACGTTGATACGAAAGCTGCCGCCAAGGCTTGCGATCTCATCAACGCCGGCGAAGGCCAGATCTTGATGAAAGGTCTGCTGCCCACAGACAAATACATGCGCGCCATCCTGAACAAGGAAAAGGGTCTCTGCCCGCCGAAGGCCACTTTGTCGCACGTCACCGTCATCGAGAATCCGGCCTACCACAAGCTGCTCATCGTGGGTGATGTGGCTGTGATCCCTGCCCCGGAACTGAAAGAGAAACAGGCCATCCTCAAATATTTGATCGAAACCGCGAAGGCTTTGGGCATTGAAAAACCGAAAGTGGCTTGTCTGGCCGCCACCGAGCAGGTGTCTGTCGGTATGCAGGCTTGTGTTGACGCTGCTTTGCTCGCCGCTATGGGCAGCCGCGGACAACTCGGCAACGCCTACATCGAAGGCCCCATCTCCTTAGACCTTGCCATCGACAAAGAGACGGTGGAAATCAAGAAATTCAAGAGCGACGTGGCCGGTGACGCCGACTGTCTGCTCTTCCCGAACATCGAAACCGGCAACGTGTTCTATAAATGCTGCACGAAATTCAACCATGCCGAACTGGGTGCACTGCTCAAAGGCGCCAAGGTGCCCTGCGTGCTCTCATCCCGTGGTGACAGCGCCAAAACGAAAATGTATTCCATCGCATTGGCCGCTTTGATGGCCTAATATAGCTGGCAAGCATGATGGTTCTGGCCGCTATCTTCGATTTTGTAAGTTTCCGCATCGTTGATGTCCTCGACATCCTGATTGTGGCGGTTTTGCTTTTCGAGCTCTACAAGCTGACGAAGGGCACTGCCGCTGTCAAAATCTTCTGGATGCTGGCTTTCATCTATGTGATCTGGAAAGTGGTCACATACTTACACTTCACCATGCTTTCCGACTTGATGGGCGAGCTCGTCAGTGTAGGTGTGCTTGCCGTGCTTATCTTGTTCCAGCCGGAAATCCGCAAATTCCTGCTCTATATCGGAGACGGCCGTTTGGTGCATTTCTTCAGTGACCGATTCGCCAAACAGACCAAGACATCCTCGTATGTCCAGGAAATTGAGGCGGTGAAGAGTGCTTGTCGGCACATGTCGGCCAACATGACAGGTGCCTTGATTATCTTTGCCCGGCAGACCCCGCTGGATGAATTCCTGAACACGGGTGAAATGATTGATGCCAAGCCTTCGGCGGAGCTTTTAGAGAACATCTTTTTCAAGAACAGTCCGCTGCATGACGGCGCAGTCATCATTAAAAATCACCGCATTGCCGCCGCCCGCTGCATCCTGCCCGTGTCCAAGAACCGCGACCTGCCGCAAGAAGTCGGCCTGCGCCATCGCTCCGCCCTCGGCGCCACCGAGTTCACCGATGCCGTGGCTGTGGTTGTCTCCGAACAAACCGGCAACATCTCCATCTGCCGCAACGGCACTCTGACCCGAGACCTCACCTCCTCCTCTCTCAGACAAATGCTGGAGGAAATTCTGACTAAAGAGTAAGTCTTTTACGTATATTTTTAATACATCAAGAGGAGTTTTTTATCGAACTCCTCTTTTTTGTTAAAACAAAAGGTGTTTTGGTATTAAACTTTGAGCAGGAAATAAAGTCGCAAACTTATTCACAATATAATTATTGTATGAAAAAATACACGCTACTGATAATCTGCTTATCGTTAATATTCAACGGTATTTATGCCCAAAATGAAACAGGAAAACGTACGCTTACCCTCGA
Source organism: Bacteroidales bacterium (assembly GCA_045130275.1). Taxonomy (GTDB): domain Bacteria; phylum Bacteroidota; class Bacteroidia; order Bacteroidales; family WCHB1-69; genus F23-D06. The sequence continues at coordinate 24,937 of JBGUPL010000042.1, read as the reverse complement.
AGAGTGTTTGCAATACGCCGAAACCAATAATTTTTCCCTTCAAGCGGCCAACATCAACGTCTCCACTTCTGAATTAAACCTGCGTCAGGCCAAAGAGAACATCGCTCCGACAGTGTCGGCATCTTTGTCGCAAAACGTCAACTTCGGCAACTACGAGAAATCCGTGGGCTGGGGCGGCAACTACGGCATCAGCGCCGGCATGACCCTTTTCAACGGATTGAGTAACGCCAACAAGATCAAACAAAGCCAGCTGAATGTGGAACAGTCGCAACTGTCTCTTGAAAGCAACAAAAACAGTATCCGTATCGCTGTAATCCAAGCCTTTTTGGCCATTATGATGAATGAGGATATGCTTGATTACCAACAACACGTGTTGGAAAGCAGCAAAGAGCAGATGGAGCAAGGCAAACAACAACTCGACGTCGGCCAGATTCTCGAAAGCGACTACCAGATGCTGCAGGCGCAATATACTTCCGACTTGTACAACATTGAAAACACCAAACATAACATACAATCCAATTATTTGACACTCAAAAACTTATTGTCCTTAGACCCTTCGATGGATGTATCCATTTCCCGCCCTGACAGCGTAACGCTGTTCAAAAATCTGGAACTACCTGCGATGCAGGAACTTATCGACCGTTCCATAAACTATCTGCCGGAATTGAAGATGAGTGAGAATGAGATTACAAGCGCAGATTACGACGTGAAGATTCAGAAATCCGGATTCTACCCCACTCTATCAGCGAATGCGGGCATCAGCACAGGCTACAACGGTTCTAACCTCATCTCGCCCAACACGGGCTGGGGCACGCAACTGTGGCATGGCCTCGGCGAAAACATCGGTCTCAGTCTAAACATCCCGATTTACCAGCGCAGCAATGTCCGCAATAGCGTAAAAATGGCCGAATACCGCGCCGAGCAGGTCGAATTGGAGAACAAAGAGATTATCTATAAGGTTAACCAAGAGTTGCAGCAAAGCTATATCGATGTGGCCAAGGCACAGAACGACTACATTGCGGCGGAGGCCAAGAAAGAGGCCTATTTGGCCAACTACAAGACTTACAAGCTTCGCTTCCAATACGGATCCGTCACCGCCGTCGATCTCATCCAGCAGCAGACAAACTTTCTCAACCAACTCAACAATTTTATGCAAGCGAAATATTCCTATGTGCTGAAACGCAAGATTTTGGATGTGTATATGGGAATTCCTGTAACGCTGTGACAATTATGAATTATGAATGCTGAATTATGAATATTTATAATGAATAACGATATGACAAAATCGAAAAAACTATGGTGGATATTAGGTGTTGTGGCGGTGGTTATCATCGCGTTAATCTTGATGTTCACCCTGAAAAAAGGCAAGAAGAGCGAGTTGCGGGTGATGACTGAACGCAGTCGCATTGACAGCATTGAGGTGACCGTGACGGCCACTGGCGAACTGCAGCCCGTCTATAAGGTGGATGTGGGTACTCAGGTGTCCGGCATCGTGGAACGCATCTATGTGGATTTTAACTCCGTGGTGAAAAAAGGACAGCTGCTGGCCGAACTCGACCGCTCCAACCTCAACGAGCAGCTCACACAGGCGAAAACCAACGTGTCGAATGCCCAGAGCAACTTGACGTTGGCGCAACAGCAGTATGACCGTATCAAAACGCTGTACGACAACAAGGCGGCCACGCAGGAAGCTTTCGAGTCGGCGACCAACTCGCTGAACCTCGCGAAAAACCAACTCAGGACTGCCCAGTCGGACCTGTCGCGGGCACAGACGAACCTCTCTTACGCCACCATCACATCGCCCATCGACGGTGTGATCATGGACAAGGCGGTGGAAGAGGGTCAGACGGTGGCCTCCTCGTTCAACACGCCCACGCTGTTCACTATTGCCAACGATCTGACGCAGATGCAGGTGGAGGCGAAAGTGGATGAGGCTGACATCGGCGAGGTGAAAGCCGGACAGCCTGTCACCTTCACCGTGGATGCTTTCCCTGACGATATCTTCACCGGCATCGTCAAGGAGGTTCGCATCAACCCGACCGTAACCGCCAATGTGGTGACTTACACGGTCATCATCAACGCACCCAACCCCGAGACCAAGCTTTTCCCGGGCATGACCGCCAGCGTGACCATCACCACCAAGAAGGAGAGTGGTGTCTGCGTCCCTATGACCGCCTTGTTCACCTCCATCGACGCGGAGACGATGAAACAGCTGGAGAAGAAAGGTTTTACGTTCACATCGCTGTACAAAAACCAGGAAGAACTCACTCAAGGGTTGAAAGATATTACCAAAAAAACCATTTGGGTGAAAACAGGCGAGAATGCTTTCGAGCAGAAAAGCGTGACGATAGGATTGAATAACGGTGTCAACACCTTGATTCCCGAAGGTTTGCGAGAAGGGGAAGAGGTGGTCACCGGTGTGAGCGAGTCCACGGGAATGCCACAGGGCAAGGACAGCAAAAGTTCCAACCCTTTCATGCCCGGTCCGCCGCAACGTAATACCAGATAGCTATTAGCTTTTAGCCATTAGCTTTTGGCTATTGGCTTTCGGATACAGATTATTGCCAACAGCCAAAGTCATAATAGCATGAATGATAATAAAATAACAGAAAAAAGAATATAGTGGCAAAAGATATATTACGAGTAGAGAAACTGGAGCGCGTGTTCCGCGTGGGTAGTGAAGACGTGCATGCCTTGCGGGGTGTTTCCTTCACTATCACCGAGGGCGAATTCGTGAGCATCATGGGCACCAGCGGTTCCGGCAAATCGACGTTGCTGAACATTCTCGGCTGTTTGGACACGCCCACCGCAGGAGACTACATCATCGATGGGGTTTCCATCAAAGACCTGAGCAAGAACGAGTTATCAACGCTGCGCAATCGGAAAATCGGGTTTGTGTTTCAGAATTACAATCTATTGGCGCGCACCACGGCCATTGAGAATGTGGAGTTGCCGTTGTTCTACAACAGCGACGTGCCGGCCAGGGAGCGCCGCGACCGTGCGATTGCAGCCTTGAAGTTGGTGGGTTTGGAGAGTCGAATGGAACACATGCCCAACCAACTTTCCGGCGGCCAGCAGCAGCGTGTGGCCATCGCCCGCGCGTTGGTCAACGACCCCGTCATCCTGCTCGCCGACGAGGCCACCGGCAACCTCGACACGCGAACCTCTTACGAAATCATGAGTCTGTTCCAAGCCTTGCACGAGCAGGGCAAGACCATCGCGTTCGTGACGCACGAGCCTGACATTGCCACTTTCACCACCCGCAAGATCAAGCTCCGCGACGGGCAGATCATCGAGGATGCCCCCATCAACACCCAATCGGCCGCCGACGCATTAGCCGCCATTAACCTTCAAAAAGAGGACTAAGCTATGAATATTGGAAATCTCATCAAAGTAGCCTTCAGCTCGTTGTTCCGCAACAAGATGCGCACTGCACTCACCATGCTTGGCATCATCATCGGCATCGCGTCGGTCATCGCCATGGTCAGCATTGGGCAGGCCTCTACCCAGAGCGTCAAATCGGAGCTCTCCACTATGGGCTCCAACATGATTATGATTATGCCCGCACGCCAGCAACGCGGAGGTGTGGATATGGGCATGTCGTCCTCTAAAACATTGGATAACAAAGATTTGGAATCTTTAACCAAGAACACCCGCTACGTTGCAGCCGTTTCCCCCATGGTCAGCAGCAGCAAACAGTTGATCTACGGAAACAACAACCACAGCTGTTCCATCAACGGTGTGTCCGCCTCTTACCTTGACATCCGTAAATACGAACTGAAAGAGGGCGTTATGTTCACCGAAGAAGATGTCCGGCGTTATAGTAAGGTGTGTGTTATCGGACAGACAGTGGTGAAAGAGCTTTTCACCAACGGCGAGGATCCGATAGGCAAGACCATCCGTTTCGGCTCCATCCCGATGACGGTGATCGGGACTCTGACGGAGAAGGGGCAGAACGGTATGGGCAACGACCAGGATGACATCGTGTTAGCCCCTTACACCACCATCCAGAAACGTTTCTTGGGTATCAACTACTTCAACATGCTGTTCGCCTCGGCGCGTTCCGAGGAAGAGTCGGAATTGGCGGCCACGGAAATCACCTACATCCTGCGCAGCAACCACGGCATCAAGAGTGGCGCGGCCGACGATTTCGACATCCGCACACAGGAGGAGCTGGTCTCCACCATCAGTTCCGTCACGGGTTTGATGACCACGCTGTTGGCCGCCATCGCCTCCATTTCGTTGATTGTGGGCGGCATCGGCATCATGAACATCATGTACGTCACGGTGACGGAGCGCACCAAGGAGATCGGTTTGCGTATGGCCATCGGGGCGCACAACCGCGACATCATGCTGCAGTTTCTGTGCGAAAGTGTCATTTTGAGTCTGATTGGCGGCATTATCGGCATCATTTTCGGGCTAATCATCGCGTATGTGGCCTCCAAACTGATGAACATGCCCTACGTAGTGAGCGAAATGGCCATCGTGGGCTCGTTCCTCGTCTGCGCCCTCACCGGCATCTTTTTCGGCTGGTACCCCGCGAAGAAGGCGGCTAACATGGATCCGATTAGCGCATTGCGGTACGAGTAAAATCCGTATCTTTGCAGCCGCAAAAAAACGAAAGAAATGGAGCAGAAAAACAGAGTTAAAGAGCAGATTTTCGCATACTTGATGTTGATTGCCGGCAGCTTCCTTTTTGCAGTCGGCGACGTGATGTTTGTCAACCCGTACTTGCTGGCCCCGGGCGGCACCTACGGTCTTTCCAACGTGCTGAACACCGTTTGGCCGTGGAAAATCAGTTATTATGCCATTTGCATGGACATTCCCTTGCTGCTCATCGGCACCTGGATTCTCGGTCCGAAGTTCGGCTTCAAGACCGTGCTTTCGACTATTTTGATTTTCGCATTCACATGGTTAATAGAGACTTTCTGGGGCTATAATCCCCTGATTCACGAAGGTATTGTGGAGACCGCCAATATGCCCAACATGGTGCAGATTCCGCACAGCGAGCTCTTCTTTATGCCCGACTACTTTCTGAACACGGTGGTGGCCGGCATCATCTACGGTATTGCTATTGGTCTGATTTTCAAGTCAGGAGCCACCTCCGGCGGCAGCGACATCATCTCCATGATTATCCACAAATACACGAAAATATCCCTCGGCACCCTCGTGATGATTGTCGATTCCGTCATCACCCTCACCACGCTCATCGCCTTCAAGCAGATCCGCCTGCCCATCTATTCCATCATTCTGATTTACATTGAAGGCAAGATCATCGACCTCATCGTGGAGGGCATGAAGACTTACAAGACCGTCTATATCGTGACCAACAATGTGGAGGCTATGCGGAGTTATATCCTCAACGACCTCAAGCGCGGCGGCACGCTGTTCTTGGGCCAAGGCCTCTATGCCGGCACCGAGCGCACCATGATTTACGTCTCCTTGGAGCGCTCCGACCTCGTGAAACTGAAGAACAACCTTCACAATATCGACCCCACCGCCTTCGTAAATATCATCGACAGCGCGGAGATCATGGGACAAGGGTTCAAGGCGCTGCCCACGGAGTAGTTAGTAATTAGCAGTTGGTAGTTAGCATGGTTTTACCATAATGTTGTTCCTTGAGCAGCTCCGTAGGGGCAAGAGCTCGGTAGCCCAAGGTAAGGCAAAGCAGCAACCCTTGGTTTGAAACGAATGACGATGACAAAACGATGAACGATATCAGAAATATAGCGATAATCCTTGCTGGCGGAAGCGGACAACGGTTTGGAACCGAGCTGCCTAAACAGTTCCTGCCGTTGGCTGGGAAGACAGTCATTGAACACAGCATCGAGGCATTCGAGCGGTGTGAGGCCATCGATGAGATTGCGGTGGTGATGCATCCCGACTATCTTCCCAAGATGCAGGAGATTATCAGCCTAAACCGTTGGGAAAAAGTGCGCAAGCTGCTCCCCGGCGGCGCGGAGCGTTACCTTTCCACCCTTGCCGCCATCAATGCTTACGAAAACACTGCTGAGGCAAACCTCATCTTCCACGATGCGGCACGTCCATCGGTTAGCCAACTGATTATAAACAAGATAATTACAGCTTTAGAAACGCATCCTGCGGTGGCGGTGGCCATTCCTGCCACGGATACAATCTTCGAAGTGAGTGAGGATGGAAATTTCATCACAAACATACCGTCGCGCAAACGTTTGCGCTGCGCCCAAACCCCGCAAGCATTCCGTATTGGAATTATCCGAGAAGCCTATCACAAAGCTCTGCAAGATAAAGATTTCGAAAGCACCGATGACTGCGGCGTACTTCTCCGCTATTGTCCCGAAACCCCCATCTTCATCGTTCCGGGCGAAATAACCAATATGAAACTCACCTACCCGGAAGACACCTTCCTTTTAGAGAAACTACTATCCCCTCTCTAAACCCTAAACTCTAAACTCTAAACTCTAAACCCTAAACTGACATCACAGCACCGTTATAGAGCCCTTCACAAAGTACGGTTTCCCGTTGGCATCGGTATAGCGGATGATGTAATTATAGACGGAGTTATAGAAAATATTCCCCTTGACTTCCCCATTCCAAGAAAAATTCTTGTCAGTGGAATAATAAATCAATTCGCCCCAACGATTGAAAACACTGATTTCAAAATCATTTATCATTCGTTGTGTCATTTCCGGAATACGGAATACATCATTCAGTCCATCTTCTCTGGACGGTGAGATGGCATTGGGTAAGTAAATGCCGAGATCGCAGGATTCTATGAGATACCGGGCCGTGACGCGACAGCCGCCCTGGGTGGCCGTGACGGAATAGGTGCCCGGCAACACGACCGTGATATTCGGCATCTGCTCGCCCGTACTCCAGACGTAATCCGTCATCTCTGTCTCCACCACCAATTCCGCCGACATCGATTCGCAAAAATCTTCGGTCAAAGAGATAATGCGGAGAGCGGTATCTATGATGGAGACATTCAGTTGGACAACGCTGTCACATTGATTAACACTGAACAAATTAAGGGTGCGCTGCAGGGTGTCTTTGCCTATTGTTTCTTGAGCGGGAATTGAGAAGCCGCTTCCATAATAGCCATCACCTTCACAAATTTCAACAGCAAGGGTTGTATCCTGAGGTTCATGTATGGTAAGCATCAGCACAATAACGCTGTCACATCCATGTTGTGTGTCATAATACTTTGTTGAGGTAAGCGTTCCCGCCTCCCCTGTCTCCGTGTCAGAAATGTTGAAACCGTTTTCTTGATACACTTGGTTCAAACAGATGTCGTCGTAAATGGTGTCACGGAAAGTGGGCCAGACAACGAAAGAGAGAGTGTCACTATACTGTGTACCGCAACTCGCACTGATCCAAGCACGGCGTAAATGGAAAGCCTGAAAAGTGCCTTCGTTGAAAACATAATTCTGCGTGTTGTTCGGACTTGGCGCAGGACTCCATTCCGTTCCATTGTAGGATACCTGCCACTGATAACTGCACTCCGCATCGCCGACTGCGGCGGTTCCCATAACAATTTCTATGGTATCACCGTGACAAAGATTTTCCGAACCGGATATCTCACCGGGCGACATCGCTCCATGCGTCGTATTGATCGTCACTGAACTGGTAGTCACACAACCGGTTTCATCCGATACAGAGAGATTATACGTACCTGCTGGCTTGCCATTGATGGCATTCGTGTTGGAAACAAGTGTCCCATTTGGTGTCGTCCATTGATACTGAATCGACCCCACACTCCCTGTGACAGTGGCAGAGGCTGAACCGGTATTGTCACCAAAACAGAGGACATGGTTGACATTGCCAATGGTGACATTGATCGTATCAACAAAAACGGAATATATCATTACACTGTCACTGCCATGTACGGACAAAAACGTGTCGGTAATGGTAGCGGTGCACGTAAACGTATGCCCGTGCCACAATAGAGGCACTGCTTCAGCACAAACAGTCGTGTCAAAACTCTGTGATGTGTTGTAATAAACATACACTTTTTGCAGAACTATGGAATCACATTCGTCTTGTGTGAGAAGTGTGTAACTGAATTGGAATTCCGCAGGCGAATCAGCGTTAAAGGTGGTGTCATGCGGAGCAAAATAGTAAGGCAGTTGGTTCTGCAACAGTGTCAGTGTATCGTGTGTGGTCGTGCTGTGATTTACAGTCAAATCAAGCGTCACCACACTGTCACAGCCCTCGCTGTTGACAAAAGTAAGGTCAAACTGCCCGCTTTGTGTGTAATTGACACCGTTCCAGAAGAAATTATCACACACCGTGGTATCAATGACCGAATAACTATTGCTGGTGAAGAGGACATTTACGGCCGTGTCATAACTGCATCCTTTTGAATTTGTGACAGTTACGGCATATTCACCCGATTCCTCCACCGTAAGGGTCTGAGTGGAGTCGCCTGTGCTCCATAAGAATGTCGCGGTAGTGTCGGCGCAGACAGCAGCAAGGTGGGAGGTGTCATCCACACAGGGAACGGGCAACCCCGAAACAACGGTCACAGGTATCGGATTCACTGTCAGAGTGATCTCTGTGACGCTGTCACATCCGTGAATGTTCACATCATTCAGGACAATTTGCTGACTTTCAGTATAGGTAACTTCATTCCAGAGGAAAGATCCACAAACAGTCGTGTCGAAGATTGTCCGGCTTTGCGCATACACATTGAGCGAAACGACAGTGTCATAGCCACACCCGTACATATCTTCCAAATGGAAAGTATATTCAACCACCGTGTCGTTCGGTAAGTCGGCGGGTGGCGAGAAAATGAACGCCGAATCGCTGACGACCGTCACCCACGGCCCATCCACCGTGACAATGGTCACGTCCGAAAACTCACTGGGAACCAAATACGGTGCCAACGCCAACTCCCACCCGAAAAGATAGCCGTTGTCTTCTTGTATCCCATCTATGACTTCAATCGTCCAAGATCCGTTTAACGGGCAGCCAATCAAGCTGGCAAATGACTGGTCGGGATGATAAAATTGAGTACCTGCCACCACATTGGAGGAATCGAAAATGTCCACATAATGTTCCTCACCACTCCATGGATTAGATGGATTATAATAGGCATTAGTGTGTTGATGAACATTGACACTCCTGTAAACCAAACTGCCCTGTCCGGGAGCATAGGTATAACCTTGGTCATTATTATTGGACCAGCAATAATTCCAACCTATACCTGGTGCATTACTACTGTTGTTAGAATTACAAGCATTATTAAGCGATGAAGAATGGTCGTATGCCATTCCAAAAAAAGTGCTTCCGCTCGCATTGGACCCCGTTTGCCAATTTCGGGATGTCATTGGTATTTCAGACATACACTGCCCCTGATAATAACTGCTATTTCCTTTAAATCTCAGAATATCAGCTTTTTGCCCGTTAGGACAAGTGATGTTGATGTAGAGATCTCCGGCGAAAGAATGTTCCATGTTGAGCCGGACATACAGGATGTCATTGACAGAACTCACCATCGAACCCTGTGCAAAGTCTGTAAAGGTGAGCGGCGACTCATAGGAACAGCCATAAGGCTGACAATACACTCCATCGGGCAGAAACACGGTGTCAGCCCACGAAAGCGATGACACCGGATTCTCCAAGACAACGGTACTACTGCTCTCATGCCCGACCGTGATGGAATAGGCATTGCCGGCACACATGTCAGGGAATTGGATTGACTCAATAGGATTGACTATGACAGACTCGTTCAAAGTCAACGAAGTGTTATCGGTACAGTTGTACTCGTTTGATATTGTCACACTGTATGTAGCGAGCGAATACACCTGAATGGATTGGGTCGTATCGCCGGTACTCCACAAGTAGGAGGTGGCATCGTTAGCCGTCAACGTGGCAAAATTATCGGCACACAGCACCGGAGGACCAGAAATCTGGGCATTCGGAGCAGGTTTTGTAAGCACGCTCATCGTCAGAATACTGTCGGTGCCGTCAGGTCGCTGGATTACAATCGTTTGGGAACCGTTCCCCGTGAACGTGACCCCGTTCCAAGTAAAGGGCAGCACGTTTTCACAAACCGTACTGTCTGCCTCAGCTGTGACATTGAACAATTTCGTAAACGAAATAGTCAACGTGCTGTCACAACCCACCACATTGGTCAAATGCTGTATATATACACCGTTAGTATCTAGATATTGCCCATTCAACAGATACGGTGTGTTGTTTTCCGGAATAAAAAGTTCTATGAATTCCGTAGTGGGATTATGAACCGTCAAATGCATGACCAAAGTGCTGTCCGCCCCCGTAACAGAATGAAGCACAAGGTTTTGCGTTCCCTCTTCGGTGAATGTTACGCCGTTCCAGACAAGAGGCAACGAATCACTGCAAATCACCGAATCCATCTCAGTTTCCACATTGTAAAAAACTGTCAGATCGAGTGTTAGTGTGCTGTCGCAGTTGTTTGCATTCGTGAAACTTTGCGTATAGATGTCAGTAGAATCGTAGGCGATTCCGTTCAACATATAGGGTAAGTCATTTTCCAAAATTGTAGCCGTGATGGTACTGGAAGTGGTTTCATTGACTGTCAAAGTCATCGTCACTAAACTGTCCGCACCATGGGTGGTATGGAGAAGGGTGTCTTTTGTTCCTGCAGATGTAAACGTTATCTCATTCCAGAGAAACGGCAACAAGTCATCACAAATAGTGCTGTCGAGAGTGGTTTGTTCATTATAAAACACCGTCAAATGCAACGTAATGGTGCTGTCACAACCCGCATTGTTCGTCAAAACTTGCTGATAATCACCAATTTCATTATAGATTGAATCGTTCAGAATGTAAGGCAGGTTATTTTCCACCAGAGTATCATAAATCGTGGTGTCGGTAGGCATTCCGACCGTCAAGGTTTTAACAACAATGCTGTCGGTGCCATCCGCTCGGAGGAAGGTGTCGATAACAGTGCCTGCTGCCGTCCAAACGTGCCCCTCCCAGGTCGCCGGCAGATGATTCAGACAAATAGTGGCATATTTGTTGTTATGGACATTGTACAATACCTGCAAAGACAGGGTTAACGTGCTGTCGCAGCCAACGGCGTTGGACAGGTGCTGCACATACGTGCCGATAGTATCGTATTCAACTCCGTTAAGAGTGTAGGGCAGATTGTTCTCCACAATAGTGTCTGTAATCGTGCTGTCAGAGGAGGCTTTCACGTACAAGGTCATCGCCACTACGCTATCGCTCCCACTAACGGATTGGTAAATAGTGTCTTGTATTCCCGCCTCCGTGAAAACCATACCATCCCAGGTGAAAGGCAGCAAACTGTCGCAAATCGTGCTGTCAATGGCTGATTGTACATTGTAGAGAACCGTCAGATGGATGGTCAAAACACTGTCGCAGTTGGCAACATTGGTCAAATGCTGGGTATAAACACCCGTACTGTCATAGTATTCATCATTTATGAGATAAGGCGTGTTGTTTTCCAAGGTCGTAATGGTGATTTCCCCGGCTGTGGAAGGATTGACCGTCAGGTTCAGCACATAAATGCTGTCGCAGCCCGTCAGGGAGGAGGTTAGAGAGTCATAGTAAATACCCGTTGCGAAATATTCTTCATCACGCCAATTGTATGGCAGTTGGTTTATGCAAGTAGCGACCTCTAATGTATCCCTGAACACTTGATCTACAAAAAGTTGGAGTTCAACAATGCTGTCGCAACCCGTCATCGTCGGCAGAGTGTCGGAATAAATGCCTGTCTCGGTGAGAAGCCGGTCATGGAAGAGGAACGTGTCGCCAGCACATATTGTTTCCAAAACAGAAATATAATAAATCGGATTTACCATCAGTGTCAGTTCGATGATGCTGTCGCAGCCCGTCAGCGCCTGTAATGTGTCGTAATAGATTCCTGATTCGGTGAGTGCCTGATTATGGAAAAAGAACGTATCGCGAGCACATATCGATTCCATAACGGGAACATGAAAGATCGGATTAACAGTCAGTTGGAGCACATAAATGCTATCGCAGCCTATGGAGGAAACCAGGGAGTCATAGTAAGTCGCAGACGTGAAAAGTTGCTTTCCGTGCCAAAAATAAGGGAGTTCACTAGCACATACTACGTCATTTACTGTATCCCGGAAAACGGGTTTCGAGGTCAAAACCAACACTTCGATGCTGTCGGCGCAGTCCAGCGGGTAGGAGAGCGTCACGGAATCAGCATTCTGGAACAGATGGTTTCGCCATTCAAACGGGAGATCGTTTTCGCAAACAGCTGTATTGTGCGGGTAAATGACCGACAGATGCATAGTGATTACACTGTCGGCGCCATGAACGGTTTGCAATGTCATATCCTGGCATCCCACGTGATGGAAGGTCACCCCGTTCCAAGTATATGGCAGTTCGGAAGCCAAAACTGTATCGTACAAATCTGTGTACTTGTGAGCATAAATGGTGATGTAAACCGTTGTGTCAAAAGTACATCCGTATTCATCGGTCAATGTGAACGTATAGGCCACCGTTGTGTCGTTGGCCAGCGTGTCCGGCGGGGTGATGATGAACGTGGAGTCGCTGATGCGGGTGACCCAAGACGAATCGAAATTCATTTGAGCCAATGGGGCGTAGTGCTCACTGGCCAAGTGCTCTGCCACCGCCATTTCACATTCGAAAACATAGCCGTTGTCTCTCTTAATGCCATCAATCACCTCAACGGTCCAAATACCGTTAACCGGACATCCGATCAAACTGTCAAATGGCACATCCGGATGGTAAAAATGTGTTCCCTCCGCCACGTTGGAAGAGTCTATGAAAATTTTGTCAAGATGGGACAGCGTTGGGGTTCCGTTGTAGTACAAAATGGCATTACTGGGATCCACCAAACATCCGTTGGCAGGGGCATATTGGTACCCTTCGGTGGTGTTGTTCGACCAGCAATAGTTCCACCCGATTCCAGGCTTGTTTTTTGTGGGGTCGCACCGATTGACCGTATCGTTGTCTGAATGGGAAACATTCGGCACACCCAACCAAGTTTTCTTATATGGATAATTCGAATAATAGACTTCATGAACGTTTCCACTGGGCCAGCCTTTGTGCGAATCATCTATGAAACTCATGCACGGTGAGGTACTGTTGCCATCGTATTTTTTCAGAATATCCGCCCTCCGCCCGTCCGGGCATTGCAAATTGATATAGAGGTCTATAGGGGCGGAATGTTCCATATTCAGACGGATATAACGGATTTCGTTCGCCGAATGAATAACAGCCGTGTCAGGGAAACCCGAAAAGACCATTTCCGCCTTGTAAGAGCATCCGAGAGGATCGCAGGGCACGCCGTCAGGCAAAAATGTGACCGTCGAATAAGTGAGTGTGGATTGCGGGTTGGAATACAGTAAGTTAGGGTCTAAGAATACCGAAGCACCGATGACCACGGTCTGTGTGTCCCCTGCCACCATATCGGAGAGGTGTGCGTCCAAAATCGGATTTTCAGATATTAGGAGGTGGAAATTTTCAGACTCGGCGGTACAGCCACCTACAAAGTAGGCGGTGACCGTGTAAACGCCCGGCTCCGAAACCGTGATGGTACTGTCCGTGGCACCGTTGCTCCAAAGGTAGGACTGCGGCGCCGTTTCGGTGACCGCGCTGAGCGTGACCGAATCATCGGCACACAGGAACTGCGGCCCTTTAACCATGACCGTCGGGGTGGTGAGCACGTGCAAGTTCACCGTGACGATACTGTCGCAGCCGTGGACGTTGGTCAACGAGTCCGTGAAGGAAGTGTCTGCGGTGTAAGTGACACCATTCCAGACGATGCTGTTGCAAGCGGTGGTGTCAATGATGATGTTATGTTGGGCATAAAAGGTGACACTCACCACAGTGTCGTAGCCGCAGCCGAACTGGCCGTGACAATGGAAGGTGTAGTTGACGGTCGTGTCGTGGGGCAGATTTGCAGGCGGAGAGAAGAGGAAGGAAGAGTCGCTGGTGGCCGTCACCCACGGGCCATCCACCGTCGTGTTTACCACATCAACATATTCAATCGTCTGAATATCAGGAGCTAACGCCAACTCCCACCCGAAAAGATAGCCGTTGTCCACATTGTTGCCGTCCATCACTTCGATATACCAAGGCCCGTTCAGCGGACAGCCGATAAGATTGGAAAACGATTCATCCGGATGATAAAATTGCGTGCCTGCCGCCACGTTGGAAGAATCGAAAATATATAGAGGATTCCAAAAAGAGGTACTGTAATTATGAGAATTGCAGCTTCTGTATATTAAACTTCCTGTTCCATCCGCATAGCTATATCCTTGGACATCGTTATTCGACCAACAATAATTCCACCCTGTTCCAAATAAATTATTTGGTCTGTCTTGGTCGCAGGGATATTCTGAATCACTTGTTTTTTTTGCTAATCCGAAATCCGTACTCATAGGAGTGTTATAAACATCCTCAACGTCAGGTTGCCACCCGAAAGAGTTGGTGTCGATTTGGGAAGCGCAATTAGATGAATAAATATTATACCCCCATCTCAGAATATCTGCTTTTTGCCCATTTGGACATGTAAGGTTGATATAAAGGTCACCTGCGTAAGAATGCTCTATGTTAATCCGCAAATATCGGATATCATTCACACTGTTCACGTGCGCAGTATCATCATATCCGTTGAAGGTCAGCGACGATTGGTACGAGCAGCCGTAGGGGTCGCAAGGCACACCGTCAGGAAGGAACACCGTATCGTGGAGGGCAAGTATGGTCTCATGGTCAACAATATTCAGGTTGCAGGAGGCGGAATGTCCCACGGTGATATCCGCAGTTTCGCCAGCGCAAATGCTGGGGATGTGGATGCTGGAGATGCCGTTGACTTTCACAGTGGTGACCTTGAAGGTGTCCACCACGGGACAGCCTCCGGAAGGCGTGGCGGTCACGAGATAGAAGCCTGCTGCGGAGACGACGAGGGACTGCGTGGTGGCGCCGTTGCTCCAGAGGTAGGAGACGGCATTGCGTGCGGTGAGCGTGGTGGTAGAGTCTGAACACAGGAAAATATGGGTGCTGGCCGGAACAGGTTCCTTCACCTGGACCATCTTCGTCGCCGTACCGGTACAGCCATCCGGGGAGGTCGCGGTCACGGAGTAGGTGGTGGCCTGCTCGGGAGAGATAATGGCGGACTGTAAGGCGTCACCCGTGCTCCAAAGATAGGTTGACCCGCTGATAGAGGCGTTCGCCTGCAAGGTGGCGGACCCGTTGGGACAAACAGTCGAATCCCCGGTGATGGTTACCTGGGGATTTGGAGCCATGGGCACCAAAATGCTGTCAAAGATGCTTGAGCTGCACATGTTGCTATTGAGGATTTCCACCTTGTACCAGCCATTTTCATTGTAGCTGGGCAATACGACATCCGCTGTCTGAGAGGTACTGCTGAAGCCGTTCGGCCCTGACCACTGGTATGTTGCCGGCGGCGGGAAGTTCATGGCAGTGAGCTGTACTGTATCGCCCGCGCAGTGGAGTCCTGTGTTGGCGTTCTGCTCCCATACCAGGCTCCCATGGGTAAGCAACGTCGCCGTAACATTGACCGAAAAGCTGGTTTGGCACGAGTCCGTCACCTGCACGGAAAAATGCTGTCCTACGGTCATGGGCACGTTATCGAAAAAACCGGTGGTGTTGGTGGCGATGATATCACCGGTGGCACCCCATTGGCTATATAAGGTGTATGTATAAGGCGAGTTGCCGTTGATGGCTTGCGCCGTCACGATTCCCGTTGTTGCCGAGGCATCGCATAACAATGCGGCCGCCATGTCAAAATCGACATAGGAGAAGGCAACTGCGATAGTGTCGTAATGGTAGTGATATTCACTACACCAGCCTGTGCAATTGGAATAAGGCCAGTTATAAGCGTATGTGGTAATGACATAGTCTCCTGGTATAGAAAAGACCAATACGTTTCTTCCTTGTGAATCCTTGTAGTTGGATCCACCTTGTGAGGAATAGCTAGTACAAACGTGGTCTGGAATCATTTCATTGGGGATGTCATTGCTGATCTCTGGATCAACGAAATACATATAATTTTCAAGGCCTGTGGATATTTGCGTGACCACAATTTGGTCGCAAACCTGCTTAATTACATATTGCGGAGCGGAAACAAAGTCAAGAGTGTCATAAAAATAACCTGCCCAGGAATACGTAATCGTATCTACTCCGCAGTCTGTGGAAACCTCAAAGGTATAGCGTCCGGGAGAAAGACAAACCGAATCGCGGACAGTGGCACGCCAGCCGTCTTCGTATGAAAACTCCACGTATGTGGAATGGTTGTTTGGGTCGTCGGGCGTGATCGTCCATACACCGTCTTGTCGTATCGCTGTGAAATTGAACTGGTTATACAGCGGGCTTTCAATCAGGCGAAGGGTCATATTCCGGCGAAATGTGTCGGCATCCACCCCGTGTTCCTGAATCCACAAGTAGCGATCTGCACAACAATGGTCTTTTCCGTCATCGTCTTTGTCGTTATGGCACTCATACCAAAAAAGCAACTCATCCACAGGCTCTGTCTGGTAAACCAATACAGTATCTTTATCCGCCAACGTACAGCCTTGGGCATCCGTCACCGAGACGTACACGTGAAGGCTCGTGTCCGCAAAGTAGGTCTCCCATGTACCTAATCCCGTGAATTCATCAGACTGGTCGTGTCCTAACAGCGTGGAATCCGGTAAGGACCAAATATTATATGAGAGCGGACATCTGTAATAGCGAAATGGCACCGGATAAGCACCATAGGCGCTACCGTAAATAGTCTTTCCCGCACCGGTCCAAGTACTTCCCCAAATTTTGTAGCTCTGCGTGGAGACCCCATTCGGAAGATGGGTAGCGCAGGTGTCATGAATGATCGTATCTTGCTGATAAACCACAATCATCGAATCAGAGAACCCAAACTGGGGAAGAAATCGGAACGAATACGTCATCAGTGTGTCATGACACAAATCATGCAATTGCATCTTGATGGTATCGTAGAAAATATCACAATAACTTGGGAACGTGTCATTAACCAAAACCCATGTGGCAGCATAGCCAGGGGAATATAAGTTTTTCCATTCGGTGGTATCGCCTCCCGGGTTGATGAAACGATACATAAGGATGCTGTCCATATAGGCATAATTGTAATTACACCAGATGGCGCTGATCCCTGAAGGATACCTTCTTTCGACTCTGAAAGGGACTACAGTTTCGTCCAAACAGCCTGAAAGATTAGATTCCACAAGGGCCAAATACCGGGTAGGCTCATAATCTGGTATACTGAATGTTAACGGCACGGTATATCCGCATGAATCGGATACGTATATGGAGTATGTCCCTATGGCAAGGCTGTCGAAGGTGTAGTAGTCGCGATAGCTTGCAGCATAGGGATTATTGCCACTGTTGGCACGATGATAGAACACCCTATGCCTGACCGTATCCTGCTGTTCATCAAGAATGGTCACGGTATAAGGGAAAGATCCTTGGACAATACGTAACTGTATGCGTCCTACATTGGCGCAATGGAAGGAGGCCCGAAAGCCATACCTTTCCACGTCACCATCATTGTCGTAGGCCACATTGGAAAGGGCAGTGGCTTCCATGTGGTCATAGGAAGTCGTGACCTGGACATTGCAGAAAGTGGTGTCCACTTGCGTGTAACCTCCGCCGGGCGCAGGGATTTCTGCGACAACTCCTACGCAATAGGTGCCCGCCGACAGCATGATATCATGGTCATAATCGTAATGCACCCCAAGCCCGCCGGAAACACTTTGGTAATGATACTGGACATTGTACAACGGGTACTGGCCGATATTCACCGCGTTGTGGGTTTGGGGATCGATTTGGATTACGTTGCCGTTATTGTCCGTCAGGGTGAAAATGAGGTGGGCGTCGTCGTAGCAATGTCCGGGTACTGTCTGCACAGAGACATTATACGGGAAAGGCTGTTGCTGTGCGGAAACCCATCCGCAAGCCAACATCCATAACAATAATATGGCTACTGCCCTCTTCATTTCGAAACTTGACTATTATTCAATCCACATAAATCTGCAAAGATACAATTTTCAATCAATTATACATCTGTCATCCTATATTTTATAAAAAACAAAATGTTAATTCTCCTATTTCCTTTGCCTATTGCCTATTGCCTATTTGCCTGTTGCCTGTTGCCTGTTGCCTGTTGCCTATATTATTCTTAATGAAAAAAAATGTATCTTTGCGCTTTATTATCTGTTGAAATTTTAAATCTAAAATATTATGAGTGAAGAAAATACAAATATGGTGATCGAAGAACTGAAGCAGTCGGAAGCGCTGCTTGAAGGACATTTTTTGTTGTCATCGGGCCGTCATAGCGACCGTTACTGCCAGTGTGCCAAGTTGTTGCAATATCCTGACAGGGCAGAGCGCGTGATTGCGAAAATCACGGAGCAGGTGAAGGATTTGGGCATCGACATGGTGGTGGGACCGGCCATGGGCGGCATCATCGTGGCCTACGAACTGGGTCGCCAATTAGGCGTTCCGGCCATCTTCACCGAGCGCGTCGATAACGTGATGTGCCTGCGCCGCGGCTTCGAGGTGAAACCCGGCATGAAGCTCCTCATTTCCGAGGATGTGGTCACCACCGGCAAGTCCTCCCTCGAAACCATCGAGGTGCTGAAGGCTTTCGGCGCGGAAATCGTGGGCGTGTGCTGCCTCGCCGACCGCAGCGACGGTTCTTTCCCCTACCCCGTCTATAGCGCTACCAAACTCAACATCCAGAACTGGGCTGTGGAAGATTGTCCGCTCTGCAAACAAGGTCTGCCCTTCGTCAAACCCGGCAGCCGGAAGATGTAATGGTTAATGGTTTGTAGTTCAAAAGCCAACAGCTAAAAGCTAATAGCCAATAGCCAAAAAAAATGTATATTTGCCGCCGCTTTATTATTTGTAGATGAAAAACCCGAAATTATCCAATAGATACGCCAAGGCACTGTTTGACTTCGCCGGCGAAAAAAACCAAATTGAAGAGGTGTTTGGAGATCTTCGTTTGTTTGCAAACACACTGAAAGAGAACCGCGATCTGCAGTTGATGTTGCGGAATCCCGTCATTGAACCTCATCAAAAGCATCAAATCTTCGAAAGCATTTTCGACGGCACACTCCATGACACCACTTACCAATTCCTTGACGTGCTGTTGCGCAAGAAACGTGAGCCTGCGTTGGACACCATCTGCGAGGAGTTTTTCAAAATGTACAACAACGCACACAATATCAAGCCGGTGACCATCACGACCGCGCAACCCCTGAGCGACGCGCTCAAATCCAAGATTGTTGCCACCCTTACCGAACAGATAAAAGCCACCGTCGATCTTCAGGAAACAGTGGATCCAGACATCATCGGCGGTTTTGTCATCCAAATGGACGACTTTTACCTAGACTCAAGCATCCTTTCCAAAATCAACAAGTTACGTCAAGAGTTTTCTCAAAACAGTTTTCAAGTACAATTTTAAATCCGCATATAAATGGCAGAAATCAAACCCTCAGAAGTTACATCTATACTGCGCCAGCAACTCCAGAACTTCAACCAGAAATCTGAAATGGAGGAAGTGGGCACCGTATTGCTGGTCGGCGACGGCATTGCCCGCGTCTATGGCTTGCACAACGCCCGTTCCGGCGAATTGGTGACGTTCAGCACCAAAAACGGTGACGAAATCACTGGCATCGCCCTCAATCTCGAAGAGGACAACGTGGGTGTCGTGCTGCTCGGCGACTCCAAGTCGCTGAACGAAGGCGACATCTGCAAACGCACCGGCCGTATCGCCTCCATCAAGGTGGGCGAAGGGCTGCTGGGTCGCGTCATCAACACCCTGGGTCAGCCGATTGACGGCAAGGGCGACATCGAAGGCGAGCTCTTCGAGATGCCCATCGAGCGCAAAGCCCCCGGCGTCATCTACCGCCAGCCCGTGAAAGAGCCCCTGCAGACCGGTATCAAGGCCATCGACGCCATGATCCCCATCGGTCGCGGTCAACGTGAACTTATCATTGGCGACCGACAAACCGGAAAGACGGCCATCGCCATCGACACCATCATAAACCAGAAATCGTTTTACGAACA
This sequence comes from Bacteroidales bacterium, assembly GCA_045130275.1. Classification (GTDB taxonomy): domain Bacteria; phylum Bacteroidota; class Bacteroidia; order Bacteroidales; family WCHB1-69; genus F23-D06. Next base: position 4,906 of record JBGUPL010000042.1, on the reverse strand, counting down.
AGGTAATCCTGTATATTGCATCTATGTGGCTGTGGGACAGAAAGGTTCCTCCGTTGCCGCTTTGGTGAAGACCCTCACCGAGCGCGGTGCCATGCCCTATACCATCGTGGTGACCGCCACCGCGTCGGACGCCGCCGCCATGCAGTTCTACGCTCCGTTTGCCGGTGCTGCCATCGGCGAATATTTCCGCGACACTGGCCGCAGCGCCCTCATCATCTACGACGACCTCTCGAAACAGGCCGTCGCTTACCGTGAGGTCTCCCTGCTGCTCCGTCGTCCGCCCGGACGTGAGGCATACCCCGGCGATGTCTTCTACCTCCACTCCAGACTGTTGGAGCGCGCCGCCAAGATCATCGAATCCGACGAGATTGCCGCCAAGATGAACGACCTGCCGGAAACGCTGAAGCCCATCGTGAAGGGCGGCGGTTCCCTGACGGCTCTGCCCATCATCGAGACGCAGGCCGGCGACGTCTCCGCATACATCCCGACCAACGTGATCTCCATCACCGACGGTCAGATTTTCCTGGAAACGTCCCTGTTCAACGCCGGTGTGCGCCCCGCCATCAACGTGGGTATCTCCGTGTCCCGCGTGGGTGGTAACGCGCAAATCAAGTCTATGAAGAAAGTGGCCGGCACGCTGAAACTCGACCAGGCGCAATACCGCGAGATGGAGTCATTCGCCAAGTTCGGTTCCGATGTGGATGCCGCCACGCAGTTCATTCTCGACAAAGGTGTGCGCAACGTGGAAATCCTGAAACAACCGCAATACACCCCCTACAAGGTGGAAGAGCAGATCGCCATCATTTTCTGCGGTTCCCGCGGACTGCTTCAGAAAGTGCCCGTGACCAATATCCGCAACTTCGAAACCGAGTTCATCTCCTACATGCATTCCAACCATCAGGATGTTCTCGACACCTTGGCTAAGGGAGTTATCGATGACGGTATCATGCAGCAACTGACAGCCGCATGCGCCGAAGTGGCTAAAAAATACGAATAGATATGGGCAACCTAAAGGAAATACGCACCCGCATCACCTCGATTGAATCGACACAGAAGATCACCAGCTCTATGAAGCTGGTGTCGGCTGCGAAGCTTCGCCGCGCCCAGACCGCCATCCAGCATCTCCGCCCATACTCCCAGAAGTTGAGCGAGATTCTGAACAACTTGGCCGGCGCCAACACGGGCACCGAACCGCTTCCTCTTTTCGAACAGCGCGAACCTGAAAAGGTAATTGTCGTTGTAATCACTTCGAACAAAGGTCTTTGCGGTGCGTTTAACTCGAATATTGTCAAGACTGTCAATCACCTCATCGCAGAGAAATACGCCGAGCAGCACCGCGCCGGCAACGTGCAACTGATCTGCTTCGGGAAAAAAGGCAACGAACAACTCAGCAAGCATTACCCTGTACAGTTTTACAACGAAAAACTGTTGGACAATCCTGACTTCACTGAGCTTTCCGCTATCGCCGACAATCTGATGCAACAGTTTTCCAACCATGAGGTGGACAAAGTTGACATTGTCTATAATCAGTTCCTGAACGCTGCCACACAACGGGTCACTGTGGAGGATTACCTGCCTGTGACTTCACTCGAAAGCGACGAGGAAAAGAAGACGACTAGCGACTACATCATTGAGCCATCTGCGGACAAGCTGCTTTCAGAACTGATTCCCAAGATTTTACGCACGCAGTTGTACAAGACGCTGTCCGATTCCATTGCGTCAGAACACGGAGCACGAATGATATCCATGACCAAGGCCACGGATAACGCCACTGAAATTCTGCGCGATCTGCGCCTGAAGTACAACAACGCCCGCCAGTCGTCCATCACCAACGAGCTGATTGAGATTGTGAGCGGAGCCAATGCGCTGAACGGATAATACCGTGAGAAAATTTATGGTCATATTGGGGGTGTTGTGCTGTCTGATGACGGCACAGGCGCAGCAAAAGAAATACGCTGCGCGGGTGTTTGACGGCATCACCTACCAACCTCTCGTCGGGGCAAGCGTATATAACGTAAACACCCAGAAGTTCGCATTCACCGACAAAAATGGCCGTTTCGAAATCAATCTGTCCCTTAACGACACGCTCATCATCTCCAAATCAGTGTACCGACAGCACGTGGCCGTAATCGATCAAAAACTGTTTTACGGCTATGAGGACTTTTTTCTCTACTATAAAGCCACTATGCTGAAAGAGGTGACGATTATTGGCATCAACCCGTCTTATGAAGGTTTTAAAAAGGACATTGTCACACTGGAACTACCGGATTACTACAAACAGATCCAAGAGACTCAGCTTTCAGAATGGCAGAAAGCAAACGCATCTTACAAGGAAAATGGCAATATCCTGTCTTTAGGCGGTTCCATGACCATGTCCCCGATAACTTATTTGTACGACAAATACAGCAAGAAGGCCAAAATGAACCGCTTGTATAACGAAATGCTCTCATACGAGGATGAAGTAGAACGTATCCAACAGAAATACAACCGGGATATTGTGTCCAACTTAACTGGTTTGCAAGGGGATGAATTGCTGGATTTTATGATGTATTGCCGGTTTAACTATTACGACCTCGTTCGCTGGAGCGATGAACAGATTCGCGAGAAGATTCGCTCGAACTACTTTAATTATCAATACGACAAGATAGCCAATGAACAAAAATAGCGATTTTTGGAAGAAAAACCTCTCATGGATGCACATTGTGGCCATGGTGGTGGGTGTCGTGCTCTCTCTGCTCTATTGGTACAAGTCAGGCCAGTTTTCCGACAATATCCTGAAAAAGAGCCCGGTTCTGATGTCTATCTGGGGTCTCCTGACAGGCTACATCCTCATCGACCTCGTGAAGTCCAGCAAGAACCGTTCCGAGAAAAACGAATAATCTCTGTAGAGACGTGCCATGGCGCGTCGCTACAATAAAACGATAATTATTTCAAACTAAAATTATAAAATATGACAGAAAAACTACAAACATTGAGAGACAGCGCGGCCATGAGATGGACGGCGTTGTTGCTGTTGGCTCTGGCCATGTTCTGTTCCTACATTTTCATGGACATCCTCTCGCCCATCAAGGACTTGATGCAATCGACAAGAGGTTGGGATTCAACGGCTTTCGGCACGATGCAGGGCGCAGAGACGTTCCTGAACGTGTTCGTCTTCTTCCTCATCTTCGCGGGTATCATCCTCGACAAGATGGGTGTGCGTTTTACCGCAGTGCTTTCCGGTACTGTCATGCTCATCGGCGGTTTGATCAAGTATTATGCTGTCACTGAAGCCTTTATGGGCAGCGGCTTAGAAACTTGGTTTACCAACCACCTCAACTACATCCCTGGTTTCCAGGAACTTGGCGTGGCTCCGTTCTATGAGGGCATGCCTGCTTCCGCAAAAGTGGCCGCTATCGGTTTCATGATTTTCGGTTGCGGTGTGGAAATGGCCGGCATCACGGTCTCCCGCGGTATCGTGAAATGGTTCAAAGGTCGTGAGACGGCTTTGGCCATGGGTTCTGAGATGGCCCTCGCCCGTCTGGGTGTCGCCACCTGCATGATCTTCTCACCCTTCTTCGCCAAGCTGGGCGGCAACATCGATGTTTCCCGCTCCGTGGCTTTCGGCGTGGTGCTGCTCTGCATCGCCTTGATGATGTTCATCGTTTACTTCTTCATGGACAAGAAACTGGATGCTCAAACCGGTGAGGCTGAAGAGAAGGACGATCCGTTCAAAGTGTCCGATATCGGCAAGATCCTCTCTTCCGGTGGTTTCTGGTTGGTGGCTCTCCTCTGCGTGCTCTACTACAGCGCCATCTTCCCGTTCCAGAAATATGCCGTGAACATGCTGCAGTGCAACCTGACGCTTACCGAAGCGGATCCTAACACCTTCTGGGGTGGCAGCTCCGTGACCATCATCCAATACCTCATTATGTTGGCGGTGGCTGTCTGCTCTTTCACCAGCAACTTCTCCAAGAACAAAACCGCTAAGGTCGGTTTGATGGTTGCTGCTGTGGTGGCTTTGGTGATCTATTGTTGGATGGGTTATATGCGCGGCACGGCTGAGACCATCTTCGCCGTCTTCCCGCTGTTGGCCGTGGCCATCACCCCAATTCTCGGTAACTATGTCGATCACAAGGGTAAAGCCGCTTCCATGTTGATGATTGGCTCTTTGTTGCTGATCATCTGTCACTTGACCTTCGCTTTCATTCTGCCGCAATTCAAGGGTAGCGCCGTTGGCGGTGTCGTCGTGGCTTACCTCACCATCTTGGTGTTGGGTGCTTCTTTCTCATTGGTGCCTGCTGCTTTGTGGCCGAGTGTCCCGAAATTGGTCGATGAAAAGATCATCGGTTCCGCCTACGCCCTGATTTTCTGGATCCAGAACATCGGCTTGTGGCTCTTCCCGCTGCTCATCGGCAAGGTGCTCGACAAGACTAATACTGATATTATCGATCAGATGAACCAAGGTTTGATTGATGCTGAAACAGCTGCTGTCTCCTACGACTACACTTGGCCGTTGGTGATGTTGGCTTGCTTAGGCGTCGCCGCCCTCATTCTCGGTATCGTCCTGAAGGCTGTCGATAAGAAACAGCACCTCGGTCTCGAGGAACCGAATATTAAATAGCTATTAGCTGTTGGCTGCTGGCTATTAGCTGTTAGCTTTTGGCATAAAGCACCGCTGACGCGGTGCTTTTTTTTATCCTGGAATTTTAGAATATATTCCATATTTTTTTATTTTTGCGCTTTTTTTGAAAATAAGACTAGAATGGAAACTCTGAAACACGAATGTGGCGTGGCGATGGTACGATTGCTCAAACCACTGGAGTTCTACAAAGAAAAGTACGGCGACAGCCATTATGCCCTCGGCAAACTCTACCTGATGATGGAGAAGCAGCACAACCGGGGCCAGGAAGGGGCCGGCGTCGCC
>JBGUPL010000041.1:0-2642 GCA_045130275.1 Bacteroidales bacterium | reverse complement strand
CCGAACTGCTTCATTGAAGTTTTCAAACACAAGAGAATTATTGTTGCTGTCGCCAATGTTGAAAGCAACAATTCTCCGGTCATAAAGGTCCAGGATGGCACTAAGATAAATCTTGTGGACGGCGAGACCCTCATAGTACTTGAACTCCGTCACGTCGGTCAGCCACTTTTGGTTCGGTGCTTCTGCCTTGAACTTCCGTGCAAGAACATTCTCGGCAACATGTTGCGGATTCTTTGCCGAGATAGTGCAGCCATGGTTCGAATACTTTATGGTGGACTTAATCTGAAGGTGTCGGCAAATTCGAAGCACACGTTTGTCGTTCACGTAAACATGGCATTCTCGTTTCAGAAAGTCATTAATTCTCCGGTATCCCATCTCAGGGAAAGTTTCGTGAATTTCCCAAACGAGAGCGGCAAGGCCTTCGTTGTACTGCTCTTCCGGAGAAGGCTCACGCTTAAGCCAGTCGTAGTAGGCGTCCCGGCTAATCTTTGCGAGTTTGCACAGACGGTAAATGGGGTAACCTTTCTCCTCATGAAGTTCTTTAATTGCAAGGTAGAGGTTAAGGTTGCGACATGGGTTCAGCCCCACCTCCTCTCTATTTCCTTCAATTTTTTTAGGAAGTCAATCTCCATTTGCTTTCTTTCGTTCTCTGCTCGAAGAAGTCTATTCTCTGCTTCCAGCTTCTCCATCTCTGTCATTTCAGAGATGTCCTTCTTCTTGCCTCGTCGGTCTTCTAATGCTTCCACGCCGCCATCTTTGTACTTTCTCACCCAGCTGTAGGCTTGTTGGTATGAAACCTTGTACTTGGCGGCCAGGTCATCATAGCTGGCATTGGTTGCTACATACTCTTCAACCAAGGCGATCCGTTCTTCCAGTGTTGTCTTTCGTCCGTTAGTCATGTTACGTTTTCCTCCTCCACGAGTCGGTTTTAATGTTTCATGACTATTATACTTCTTTATCCAGTTTCTTAGAGTCCAAGTTGATTTAATTCCATACTTTTTACAAGTACTTAGCAATGAACCTTTGCCCGCTAAATAAAACAACACTGCCTCCTCTTTTTCTGTAGACGATCGTCTTGTCCAAGCCCCTGGCTCAAAGGCCTTGGCACCTAAACTTTCATAATTTGCCACCCATAGCCGAATTGTGGAAAGCTGAACTCCATAAATTCTTGCAAGACTTCCATAACTATATTTTCCTGACAAATACATTTCAGCAATTTGCATCTTTTCTTCTGGACTATATTTGGACATAAAGAATCTCCCTTCAAAGTCGACAAGTTTTATTATTTAACTTGTCGGCTCTAAAGGGAGCATATCATCGCGAAGTGCTTTTGTTAGTTGAGGAATCTGGCGAGGCTACAGGGGTTCAAAGAAGCGGGTTGTTGTCGTTGAAAAGCGTCAAAAGGTCCCGGTGGAATTCCTCCCGGATGCCCATTTCGGCGTGGACCTCGTGCATCGCCCGGAAGTAGAGGTGGAGTTCCGTCTTCTTGCCGGCAGCGAGCAGGTCCCTGTGGATCAACTTTGGGCCGAGACCGAGGAGGCCGGGAATGTCCCATTGACCGCAGCCGTGGTGGAGGACGATGTCGTCCGGAATCTTCTCCGCCCAGCCGGGACGGTCCGCGTAGGCGAAGCAGGAGAGCGCTTTCAGGACGAACCCGATGACGTGCTTGAAGTCCGCGTTCGCGCCGCCACTGTAGGGGTTGCTGATGTAATTGATGATGTCCTGCCGGTCGAAGGCCAGCCAGAACAGAGGGATGCGGCGCAGGAGCGGCGGGTTCTGGCCGTAGTCGGTCAGTTCAAACGTTGCCCGGCGTTTCTCGAGGTCTTTCGGGTAGCGGGAGATGATCCGCCCGAGGAGGTTCGCCGCAGGCACCAACTTGTGCAGGAAGGACGGCAGGTGCGAGTCGCCGGTGAAGAAGCAGGCTTTGATGTCGAGCTCTGGCCCGTACATCGCCAAAAAGGTGCGGACCATCATGGAGCCCATGCTGTGGGAGAAGGAGAAGAGAGGCAGGTCCGGGTACTCGTCCTTCAGGAGGTGGTAGAGGGTGAACATGTCTTTCCAGATGGCCTCGTTCGTGTCATCCGGCGCAATGCCGACGCAACCCGGTCCGTTCGTGGTCCCGTGGCCGAGGAAGTCCATGCCGGCGCAGATATACCCGTGCTCCGCGAGGAAGACGGCCTGGTCTTCGAACATCTCGATGTTCTCGGAGAGCCCGTGGGTGATCATGACGACGCCGACGGGGTCCTTCGCGTCATCGAGGTAGCGAAAGCAGTTGAGCGTGACGCCCGCTTTGGACGCCGAGGGGAAGGTAAAGTTGGTTTTCTGTACTGCCATTTTCATTTCCTTTCTCCGGGAATGCTGTGGCGATTTACCGCCGTCTCCCGAACTGGTTTGTCAGATTTCGGAACCATTCTAAATCAGGCAAAAAAATAAGAACGAACATTCCGAATCGAAATGTTCGTTCCTCTGTTTTTCTATTCGTGTTTTTATATTCAAATGCTCTGGGTTCACCGCTCTCCAAACAGGTCGGTCGCGATGGCGATGGACTCAGTCAGTACATCGCCCAGCTCCTCGGGAGTCTTGTCGAAGCCGTTTTTTGCCCAGAGACGCAGGATGCTGTACACGTAGCTGGTGCAGGCGTC
>JBGUPL010000040.1:0-2754 GCA_045130275.1 Bacteroidales bacterium | reverse complement strand
CTGGATGTCCTGAAGGGCCGCTCGATAACTGCATTCCCTGATATTGACGGATACAGCACATGGGTGGAGAAGCTCGCCCAGCTGGAGGGTTTCTCCTACACGGTATGCGACCTTCTGGTCAAATACGGGAAGCCGGAGGACCACGAGGCCCACATCGACATTGCCGACTGGCTCATCCGCTGGCACCGCACGCCCAATCCCCGGGCCGATGCTACCTTTGCCGCCGTTGCGCAGTACTTCTCTCCGGAGGTACACGAGGAGATCCGGGCGCTCATCCACGACCTGGATCTGGAGTTTGTGGGGGTTGAAAAGATGGAGGAGGCCGATGAATGAAAAAGTTTTCCTTGACCTGTCCTTGACTCAAGGAAATCCCCGGATTTTTTGCTATATTTTTGTACCCAGAGCCGAAAACCGACTCTGGGATTTTTGTTCTGAGGCCTCAATACAAGAACCCGTTGTTCAACCCGAAAGCAAACGACAATGGATTCATCAGACAAAAGAATCACCTTTGACAGTATACCTGCCATACTGGCCCAGCTGCGCGACCGCATCGAAGAACTCACCGCCCTGCTGGAACATACCACCGCCAAAGCAAGCCCGTCCGAATGGATGGACATAGACGAGCTGCGCGACTACCTTCCGGGCCACAACGCCCGCTGCACCATCTACCAGTGGATACGCTACGACGGCTTCCCATACTACCAGAACGCCAAGTCTTACTATTTCCGCCGAAGCGAAGTGGACGAATGGCTCATCCGAAACGGCCGCAAACACTAGGAAAACCTGTTGAAAACTTTTTCCCTTATCTGAGCACCCTGCAAAGCGTATTTGCCGGGTGTTCACTGCTTTTGCGTATAATTTACTTATTATCTGTCACCCAAAATCATTATATTTGTATTCCCACATTTTACATCTGGACACATAGACCAATTGCAATGAGGGGCTGAACAGCCTGCTCACAGAGATGAAACACGGCAGAGAGCTCATACACACCACCCGGCAGCAGTGGGAGGAGTACCTGAATGAAGAGAACTTCGTCCGGGCAATTGCCGTCTCTCTGGACCAGATGGGAGCCACCTCCAAAAAATGGACAGCCGAGGATATCGTGGACGAAGCCTACTATCAGGCCCGCGCCCTCCTGCTGGACTTCGACCCGGAGCTGGACTTCAAAGCCGACTACTTCGACGAAACCCGCCAGCGCATGGGCCGCAAGGTCGCCTGCGCCGTTTACGCCGTCACCTACCGCCTTCTGGACCATTTTGACGTGCTCGAAGGGCTCCGCCGGCAGATTGTCAAGGCCGTCACGCCAACCGCCCTGAAACGCATTCTTAAGGCCCTTCCGGTGAAGACCGCCTACATTGACTTCTATCCCCGGACGCCCTACTTCTCCAACTCCGACTTCGTCAACTGGTGCTGGATGACGCAGAACTTCCTTCCTGTCAACGTCAACCGCATCCTGGTACTGGCCCGCACCTACGAATACCCCCAGCTGGTGGCCAAAGCCATCCTGGGGCAGCTCCGTGCCTACGCCATCCTGCACGACAACCTGGACGACATCTTCCTGCAGGAATCCGAAGCCCTGCTGAAGGCCCAGCTTACCGAAGAGCAGATCCTTCAGGTCTATGTCGGCGATGACGTTCAGAACGACCTCTACCACAAGACGGCTGCGGAAATCAAGCCTTCCGACTACGACGCCAATCCGCAGGCCCTGGCAGAACTGGCCCGCGCTACCGAGGAACTCACGGAGGTCCGCCGGGAGATCGAGGAAAAGAAGCAGCAACTTGCCCAGGCCCAGGCCGAGAACGCCCAGCGGATGAAGGAGTCCGAGGAATACAAGGCCACCATCAAGGCCATGGAGGAGCAGCTGGGACGCTCGCACATTTCCTTCAACAAGATTGCCGAGTGTATCTTGCGGCTGCCCACGTTCAGTATGCAGACCGAGGCCCTGCAGCATATCAATTTCCTGCTCACCGGGACCGGCTGGAGCACCAAGGCCGAGGAAGTGATGACCAGGGTGTTCGCCCAGATGCGGGAGCATTCCGAGAAGTACGAGGTTCACATCGGGACGCTGAACAACAATGGTACGTTGAACGAGATTTCGGGCTCCTCCGTGCAGCTGCCGGATTGCGGCCCGGGTTTGCCTAAGATTGCACAATGAAGATTGATACGCTGAACAATAACGGGGTGATTAACGACTTCTCTCTCCATCAGGAGGTTTCCATGCCGGTACGGATGCCGTATCCGGAGTCCTGGAAGAAGGAGTACGACAAAGAGCACGGAAAGAAGGCTGCTCACAAGCCGGTGAAGCTGAATGCCGGGGCCGGCCGGAAGCTGGACTTCCTGCGGGTTCTGGTGGCGCTGCACGAGGCTGGTTACTTCACGGATGAGGTTGGTGGCCAGATTGACCGGAAGGACGTGTTTGCGGCGTTCGGCGACATTCTGGACTTGAATCTGGACCGTGCCAACGCGAATCTCAGCGAGGGGCTGAATCACTACAACCAGGAGATGAGGGCGGAGATATTCGACGTCCTGAAGAAAGCGTATGTAGAGTATGAGAATGAGGTGATTGCAAATAGAAAAGAGCGGCGTGGTGAGCTATAGTGCATTTAGAAGCAATTACAAGAAAAAGTAGTAAAAGTTCATTTTTCTGCTTTGTCCGATCCGAACTTTTTGTAACTTTGTAGAAATATGAATTGCTTATGAAGTTGTTCGAAGACATGACTCAAGCTCGGCCATTCATCAAATGGGTTGGAG
>JBGUPL010000039.1:0-47290 GCA_045130275.1 Bacteroidales bacterium | reverse complement strand
GAATGACAATGGGTTGCGAGAAATTTTCACCATAAAAAGTTCATCTGTCGCAAGTTGACCGAAACGGGGATTTTAGGTGTCGTTTTCCACAGCTGTTTATCTGATGCATTGAAAAATATTCCTGACCACTGCAACCTTTTGACATTTTTGCGTCATATAAATAAAAAAGTTGTAGTTTTGCAGCGTTGTTGTCACTGTCTGATGTTAATGGACATCGCATCCTCGGCGGAAGCGACGTGAAGAGAGTAATAAAATAAGTCCCCTAAAAAAGGTATGAAAAAATTCGCTGTTATGACCCTTTTCCTGCTCCTCTTGCAAGGCGTGATACACGTCGGATTGGCGCAACCAGCCCTCATCGTGCGGATTGACACCTTTTTCACAGCAGAAGATCATTTCTACAGGGACGGTTACTCATTCAGCAGCGGGTACAACGATAAATGGCATTGGACAAGGTCAAGGCCGTACCCCTCCGTCTTGTACGAGGACGACCTTTACACGGTCAGCCAAGACAATTATGGCGAAGACATCCTCTTCACGGCAAAACAGCCTTCTTTGTACATTGACGCTCACAATGGGTGGTTGCAGTATGAATATGTGAACCGGCAATACTATTTCACCGGGGAATTCCATCAAATACTGCGCCATGGGAATTACTATTACTTTATTAACCCCAAACGGGTGGATAGTCTGCGCATCGACCAAAACCCGGGAAATCCGCTGGTGAAGAATACCATTTTTGACATTACGGACGAAAATTTAATGTTACGCCATGACAAATCCAAATGGTGCGATCCCCAAAGCGGTTATGGCGGTTGGTATTATTTTAGAGGATTTGTATGTCGCATCGGAAAGCACTATTCTTCCACGATGCCCACAGATACCCTGTTTCACGGGGCTTTTGTGTCACACGACCTACTGCTCTATGTCGTCAGCTGCAACAATGAAGTGTTCATTGCCCAAAGGAACGGCAATGATTTGATCCGTGTCAAGGAATTGGGTCAAGGGTGGACCTTTTATGATTTTTGGGGCGAGCCAAATCGTTGGTGGAATCTCGGTCCGGGCGACAGCCGCCTGACGTTACCCTTCTCCACCGCCGAAGGTTCCGCTGGCATGCTGACCATAGATGGTGCCGACATCCATATTCGATATATCTTGTCACCTACGACGGAAGTGCCGTAATGGTATCGCGCTTTTTGAGATAGTTAAAAATGGAAATTTCACCAAAAATGTACAATATGAAAAAGTCAATGATTGTTGCGGTTTTGCTGTTATTCGCCAGTCTGAACTTGACGGCCCAGCAGAATGGCAAATCCTTCCTGAACATCGACTACAAAGCGGTGGAGAAGTTCGCCAAGAACCAAACCGAAGATTTCACTGCGTTGGTTAACCGTTTCAATTCCGGCGACACCACTTTGACGAACATGGAGGTGGCAAAAATCTATTACGGCAGCTATTTCTCCCCCGACTACTCCTATAAAGACGCGTCCTCGGAGTTGAGGAATATGATGAAATCGGAATCCTATGGGTCCGCTATGGAACATTGCAAGAAAGAGTTGGAGAAGTCGCCCTGCTCGCTGGATTTGCTGCTCAAAGCCTATACCTGCGCCAATCGCCTTGGCGAGAGCAATGCCCTGTACTCCACCCAGATAGGGCAGATTGTGAACGTTATTCTCTCCTCAGGCGACGGACGGACGGAAAAGACCGCTTTCAAAGTTCTGGAGGTGTCGGACGAGTATTGTATCCTGTATGGCATTTTCGGGCTTAACCTCAAATCGCAGGCGTTGATCGGGCATTGCGACCAGATGACGGTCTATGAAGACGAGGCTCCCGACGAGACATTTGACATCTATTTTGACGTGTCGCTCCACCTTGCCCACCTTGACGAATTGTTTGGTGTCATGGACAAAGCCGATAAAATGATGAAAAAGTCTAAGAAGTCGAAACGGAAGAACGGGAAAAAGTATGGAGAAATCCGATTGTGATAATCTTTCAGCTGTGTCTCGAGCTTGAAGCTCTTGATGTGAATCATTATGAAAGAAAAACTGTTCCTTTTGTTACTGCTTTTTGTGCCCGCATTGTTCTCAATGGCTCAGCACAAGCAACAGACCAAGCTGTTACGGAAAGCATTTGAGGAGAACTCCACCGAGATGCTGTTCAAGTTTTTCGACAATTGGGCCAAAGATGTGACATCCAATGAGAAAAGAACGAAAGACCCTTATGTTGCGGAGGCTCATAAGGTGTTTGCCGCGTTCTACCAACCTATGCAAATGGTTAAGCGTGATGAGCGGCAAACCATGTATGATGATAAACCCTATTTCATCGCGCAGAGTTCTCTTTGGAGAATTGGCAAGGTGGAATATATCCTGTATAAACAAGAGGAGATTGATTCGTTCATGATAGCTCACTGCTTGCCGGTCTATGCTGACGACACGGCTTATCAAAAAAAATGGTTGGAGAACCTTCCTCCCGACGCTTGGGCTGGCTTCTGGTTTAACTATTATAACGATTGGGGCCCAATGCATATCCCAAATACAGTGGTGTTATCGGATGTCGCTTTCCGGCCCCCGGTGCATATTGAAGGTAAAAAAGTGGTCTATTTGACAAAAAAGTACAAACAAATATTGGACGCTTTTTTGGGAGACGATCATGTTGATTTGGGCGAAAATAATATCATGCAACCGGCTTTTTCCAAAGGCGACAGTCGTGCAAAGCAACAGTTCATAGATCACGCAGCTCACATTTATTATGGACATTGGGGCGGCTATTGGCAGTATGAAACCTACCCGAAAGCGGAACAGATTATTTTTAACCTGGAGATGAATCGGGCGGTCGTCTTATTCCGGTTCGTGTACGAGGGCGGTCAAGTGATCTTGGAGAAACAGAATGGCGAGTGGACCGTTGTGGACACCCGTTTCATCTGGATCGAGTAGCGAGATACGCGGACAGTGATGCCCCGAACTAGCTAATAGCCAACAGCAAATCACCACCGTCCAATTTTTAGACACCGTCGTCTTATTTTTGGACGATAATTCTTTGTTCTTTCTCATACATTTCCTTGATATTTATTTTTTTACTATTTTTGGCACGGAATTCGATATACTGCTTCTATAACCAATAACCAATAACCGATAACCATTCAGGATGCTCAACACCATTCTCATCGTCGATGACAACCGCAACGTCCTCGCGGCGCTGAAACTGCTGCTCGAGCGCGAGTTCCGGCAGGTGGTCGCGTTGCCGTCGCCCAACACCTTGCTGCGGCAGATCGAGCAGTGCCGGCCCGACGTCGTGCTGCTCGACATGAACTTCTCCGCCGGACTCAACACCGGCAACGAAGGCCTTTTTTGGCTTCGCGAAATCAAGCGGCTCTACCCGCAGCTCCCTGTGGTGCTCTTCACCGCCTATGCCGACATCGAGTTGGCTGTGGCGGGCATGAAGGAGGGCGCCGCCGACTTCGTGGTGAAGCCGTGGGACAACGACCGCCTCATCGCCACCCTCACTCGTGCCTGCACTCCCGAAAAGGGCAACATGAAACGGAAATCGCAGGACAATAGCGCCCTGTTTTGGAGCGACAGTCCGTCGATGCGAGACCTTCGACTGATGGTGGAGAAGATAGCCCCGACGGATGCCGCCATCCTCATCACGGGTGAGAACGGAACGGGCAAAACATTGTTGGCCAAAGAGATACATCGACTCTCCGCCCGCAGTGACAAACCGTTCATGACCGTGGATTTGGGTGCGCTCACCGAAACGCTTTTCGAGAGCGAGCTGTTCGGACACGTGAAAGGGGCCTTCACGGACGCGAAAACCGACCGCGCCGGCAAAATCGAGGAGGCCGACGGCGGTACCCTTTTCCTCGACGAGATCGGCAACCTCGCCTTCCCGCAGCAGGCCAAGCTGCTGACGGTCATCCAGCAGCGCACGGTGACGCGGGTGGGCAGCAACAAAGCCATTCCCGTCGATTTCCGGCTCATCTGCGCTACTAACCAGAAGCTCGATGAGAAGGTGCTGCGCGGCGAGTTCCGCGAGGACCTCTACTACCGCGTCAACACCATCCATCTGGAAATCCCGCCCCTCCGCGACCGCCGCGAGGACATCCTGCCCTTCGCGGAGCGTTTCCTGACGGTTTTCGCCGAAAAGTACCACAAGCCCACCCTCAGACTGAGCCCCGAAGCCGCCCGCAAGCTGATGGGACACCCGTGGTACGGTAACATCCGTGAGTTAGAGCATGCCGTGGAGCATGCGGTCATCGTCTGCGACGGCCCCGAGCTGCAGGAACAGGATTTCAAGCTCACGACCCCGATACAAAAGGATAACGTGCAGGAAGTCACCACCTTGGATGAGATGGAAGCCGAGATGATCCGCAAGTGCATCGCCAAATGCGCCGGCAACCTCACCGCCGTGGCCAACACGCTGGGGATTACAAGGCAGACGTTGTATAACAAGATGAAAAAATACGGAATTTAGTGAGCAGTGAACAGTGAACAGTTGCAACGGAAGAGCCCCCATATATTGAAACTTCTTCATTAAGCAGCCCCGGAGGGGCAAGAGCTCGGTAGGGGTACGGATGAGGGAGATGATGCGATGATGCGATGATGCGATGATACGATGATGCGATGACACAATGATGCGATGATGCGATGATACGATGATGCGATGATGCGATGGTACGATGACACGATGATACGGATGAGAACGATGAGAACGATGAAACGATGATGCGATGATATGATGATAAGATGACAACGATAATCATAATAGGAATAGTAATCGCTTGGGCCGTCACCACGTGGCTCCTCGTCCGGCGGAACCGGCGGATCAACAACCGCATCAAGTTCCTGTCGGAGGCGGTGGCGGGTGGCGACTTCAGCTTCACCTTCCCCGAGGGCGATCCCCGGCGCAGCGACCGTGTGCTGGCCGCCTCGCTGAACCGCATCCGCGACATGCTCAGCCGCACCCGTCAGGAGACCATCGACAAGGAACGCTACTACGCACAGATCCTCGAGAACGTGCGCACCGGCATCGTGGCGTATGACGATCAGGGCTTCGTCACGCAGACCAATAGCGCGGCCGCGGAACTCTTCGGACTCCCCGTGCTGACCCATATCCGCCAACTTGACCGTGTCAGCAACGGACTGGCGGACATGCTGTTATTGTCGGCGGCGGGCGACAACCGCACGCTTACCCTCCACGATGGTGATAGTACTCGGCAGCTTTCCCTGCAGGTCTCGCAAAGTCGCATTCGCGACCGAAACATCCGCATCTTGGTCGTCAATGATATACACAACGAATTGGACAACAAAGAGATAGACTCGTGGATTTCGCTCACTCGCGTGCTCACCCACGAGATCATGAACTCCATGAGCCCGATTACCTCGCTGAGCGAAAGTTTGCGCGAGTTGGTGCCCGAAAAGGATTCCGAGCTCTACAAGGGGTTGGACGTCATTCACTCCACGGGCAAGGGCATCGAAGGGTTTGTGGAGTCGTATCGGCAGTTCACGCACATCCCGACGCCCGCGCCGACCCTGTTTTACGTGCGGGAATTGGTAGAACGTGCCGTGCAATTGGTGCAGTCTGTGCCGGAGAACGCCCGCATCGACTTCCGTTGGTCGGTGGAGCCTGGCGACATGCTGCTGCACGCCGACGAGAACTTGGTCGGGCGCGTGCTCAACAACCTGCTGAAGAACGCCGTGGAGGCGATAGGACAGGAAAGCGACGGTTGGGTGGAGGTCCGGGCCTTCCTCAACGAAAGGGAGGATGTGGTCGTGGAGGTCACCGACAGCGGCGGTCCGATTCCGCCGGCGGTCGAGGAGCGCATCTTCATCCCGTTCTTCACCACCAAGAAGGAGGGCTCCGGCATCGGGCTGAGCATCTCCCGCCAGATCATGCGCCTTTCCGGCGGCACCCTTACGCTGCGGACGCGCCCGAATACTACCTTCGTGATGACCTTCGGTGGCTGACAATACAATTCATAATTCATAATTCATAATCCCCTCTAGCTCCCCAATGTCATCCACCAAAAAGTCGGCGCCGGCGGCGAGGAGGTCTTCGCGGGAGCCGTTGCCGTAGGTGACGCCACAGGTGCGCGCGCCGGTGCGGGAACCCATCAGGATGTCCACAGCCATATCGCCGACCACTAACGCCCGCTCTGCTTCGATTCCCATCTTCGCCAAGGTGGTGAGCACCGGTTCTGGGTCGGGCTTCGCCTTCTGCACGTCCTCCGCCCCGATAACGAAGTCGAAATAGCGCTCCAACCCCATCTCCTGGAGGAACCAGCGCAGGGACTTGGAGGTGCGCGACGACGCGATGGTCATCTTCAGCCCCTTCGCGTGCAGCTGGGCGAGTGTGTCGGTCACATGTGGGAAAAGGTCGGGGATGAGGTGCTGCTTGTTCGCCTCGAACGTGCGGCGGTAGTGCTCGGCGTAGCTCTCCGCCGTTTCCGCCGTGATGTCCGGGAACAGCTGCCGGTAGGCCTCCGCGAGCGGCACCCCGATGGTGGCGGCGCAGGACTTCTCGTCGGCCACGGGCAGTCCGATCTCGCGCATCGTCTGCTGCAGCGTACGCACGATTTTCTGCCGTGTGTCGCCCAACGTCCCGTCGAAATCGAAAATGATCAGGTCAAAATCCATTGCCACATTATTCATCCAAACATTTCGGACAGCAAAGATACAATAATTTCGGGTATTGTAATAATGTTCCCTTTCGCCAAATGTTTTCAACATTGTGCAATCTTGCGGCCGCTGTGTTGACACCGTGTGGGTCATTGACATCGTGCCACGAACCGATAGGGTAGCAGGGCGTCCTCGCCGGCGTAGTCCACCCCGATGCGCGGAGTGATTTCGATGCAATCCTTCGGCACGACGACTCCCCGGTCCTCAATCCACAGTTTGTCGCCGCAGAGCGAGACGCCGTTGTCGGCGACAGTGAGTCCGAGCAATTTCGATACCTTCCCCGGTCCGATGCCGATGTCGGGGGTGATTTTCCGTTTGCCGGTGCGTTGTAGCATCAGTTCCTCGCCGTGCGTGGGCATAATCCCGCGGATGAGCACCGCATCGGGAATCCCGTCAATGTTCGTGACGAAATTGAGCAGGTGGTGCATGCCGTAACAAAGATACACGTAAGCGACCCCGCCCTCGTGGTACATCATCTCGTTGCGACGGGTGCGTCGTCCCCCGTAGGCGTGCGAGGCACGGTCCGTAGTGCCCTTGTAGGCTTCCACCTCGCAGATGACACCGCCCGAGAGCTGTCCATCGACATTGGTGAACAGATGCTTGCCCAGCAGGTCGCGCGCGAACCCGACCACATCGTCCGTGAGGAAATACTCTTTCGCCAGTTTCATTGCCGTTTTTAGTTTTGGCTGCAAATGTATGTTTTTTAACGATATGGACAATCAACATGTAATGGATATTCGGGCACAAAATTTGACATAAAAAAAGTGCGCCGTTCCCGACGCACCTTTTCGATTAGTATTTGTAGAAGCCTTCGCCAGTCTTTCTTCCAAGCAGACCGGCGCGGACCATTTTGCGCAACAGCGGGTGAGGACGATACTTGGGATCGCCGAACTCCTTGTAGAGCACTTCCATGATGGCTAAGTTAACGTCGTTGCCGATGAGGTCTGCCAACGCGAGCGGACCCATGGGGTGGTTGGCACCCAACATCATGCACTTGTCGATATCCTCGGCGGAAGCGATGCCGTCAGCAAGGATGCCCACAGCTTCGTTGATCATCGGGATGAGGATGCGGTTGACGACGAATCCGGGAGCCTCGTTCACGGGCACTGGGGTCTTGCCGATTTCCGTGGTCAGATCGACGATGCACTTGGCGGTCTCGTCGGAGGTGAGCTGGCCCTTGATGACCTCCACCAAAGCCATACGGTCGGCGGGGTTGAAGAAGTGGCAGCCGATGAACTGCGTCGGACGGCTCGTGCAAGCCGCAATCTCCGTGATGGACAAGGAAGAGGAGTTGGTGGCGAAAATCGTCTCCGGCTTGCAGATCTTGTCAAGCTCCATGAAGACATCCTTCTTGAGCTGCATCTCCTCCACGGCAGCCTCAATCACGAGGTCGGCATCCGCGAAGGTAGCATAGTCGGTGGTGGTGGTGATGTTGCCGAGGATGGCATTCATCGCCTCTTCCGTGATTTTGCCCTTTTCCACGAGCTTGGCGTAAGATTTCGAAATGGAACCCATCGCCTTGTCAATGCTGGCCTGGGTTCTGCTTTTCATGACCACGGGCATCTTGGCGGCAAACGCCTTCACAATACCTTTGGCCATAGTACCTGTACCTATAACACAAATTTTCATATTGGTGAATTTAAGTTATTGATTGATAAATAATTATTCGTTTGTAAAATGAGCCTCCTGCTTGGTGAGGAAGGCGGTCATGCCGGCCTTTTGGTCTTTGGTGGCGAAACATTTGCCGAACATGCGGCTTTCGAAGGCGATGGCCTCGTCGGCGGGCAGGTCGTATTCCGCGTTGATGCACTCTTTGGCGTAGCGGACGGCGATCGGCGCGTTCTTGGCAATTCGCTGGGCAAGTTTGACGGCCTCTTCCATCAGTTGCTCCGGCTCATAGACGGCATTGACGAGTCCGATGCGCAGTGCCTCGTCGGCTTTGATGGCGCGGCCGCTGAAGATCAGCTCCTTGGCGACACCCATGCCGGCGATTTTGGCCAAACGGTAAGTGCCCGAAAAGCCGGGGATGATGCCGAGACCGACTTCGGGTTGCCCGAATTTGGCGCGGTTGGAGGCAAGGCGGATGTCGCAGGCAAGTGCCAGCTCGCAGCCGCCTCCGAGTGCGAACCCGTTCACCGCCGCGATGACCGGAATCGGCAGGGTCTCAATCATGCGGAACACTTTCGCCCCGCAGGCACCGAAACGTTCGCCCTCTTCCGAGTTGAGCGGCTGCATCTCCGAAATATCAGCACCTGCCACAAACGACTTGTCCCCGTCACCGGTGATGATCAACACGCGGATGTCTGGGTTGAGGTTCGACAGGAAATCGCCCATCTCTTTCAAAAGATTGGAATTTAATGCGTTGAGGGATTTCGGCGCAGAAATGGTCAGGGTGCATATCTGCCCCGCTAAGTCTGTTTTCAGGAATTCGTATTCTTTCATTATGGGTATATTTTAGGAGGGGCAAAGATACAAAAAAAGTGCCTTTCGGCACTCTTTTTGTTAACGTTTTTTCTTGCCGGTGTTCACGGGACCGGCATCGTCCTTTTTAACCTCTTGCTTCTTAGCTGTCAAGCCTTTCTTATATTTGTACTCCTGGTCGTAAAGATTTTGGAGATGACGCGGAGTCAGAATAGTTTTGAATTTCTTGTAGTAGGTGGTCTCGAGGTTCAGCAGGTTCTTGCGTAACTCGAACTTTTGATCCTGGAGGTAGGAGAGTTGGGAGTCGCTCAATTTCGCGATGAGCTCCTTGTTGGAACCGGGTGCACCTAACTTGATCTCTCTCTTTTCCAGATTTTTACGGTAGGTGTCCATCACTCTCATCTCCGCTTTCAGATACTCTTCATATACTTTCCAGAAGGTCTGGCTCTCTTTACCGCTCAATTCAACATTCTCCTGCATGTAAGCGATGCGGTTCTGAATCATCGTTTGAGGGTTCTTTACTTGGGCGAAAAGAGCGGTGGATGCCCCTATCAGCACCATAATTAATGTGATCCACAGTTTTCTCATGATATTCTTTTTTTTGCATTAATACTCTATATACTGATAATAGTCCATCATCGCCAACTCCTCGCTGTAGTAGTCAGTAGCCACGGTCTCCAGCATCTCTTCCTCAACCGGATTGGCGGCTATCTGCTGCGTCTGGGTGATGGCGCTGTTTTGCTCGGGAGTGTTGACAGTGAAGAAAATACCGAGAGCGATGGCAGCGACAGCAACCGCTGCGACCGCAGACGAGATGATGGTCCTTTTTTTACGCTGCTCATGCTTGATGTTTTGCATAACTCTGCCTGGCAGCTCTTCGAAATAATTATCCGGGATCTGATAATGTTCGGTCTTGTCTATATTCTCTAAATCAATCATAACGCTTTGAAATTACAGTACTATGACTGCGGTATATCTAAAAGGTTAAACGCTCGGAAATATTTTTTTTGATTTTTTCCGCGGCGAAATGATAAGAGGCTTTCAGCGCACTTTCAGAAGTGTTGAATATCTTCGACATTTCAGCGTATGGGGTCTCGTCGTAATAGCGCATGGTGAATACAGCACGCTGCTTTGGAGGCAGTTTGGTGATCTCCTCTTGCAAGAATTGCTCGATTTGGCCCGGAGTGACCGTGCTGAGGTCGGCCTGGCTCGACAGCAGGAAGTCGGTGTAACTGTCGTCGTCTAGGTTCAACAGCCGTTTCTTCTTCTCGATGTAGGTCAATGCCTCGTTGACGCAAATCCGGGTGATCCAAGTCTTCAGGCTCGACTCGTTTCGGAATTTGTCGAGGTTCCGCCAGATTTTGATGCACACATTCTGGGTCACGTCATCCGCGTCCTCGTGGATGGTCGTGATGCGCCGTGCACTGTAGTAGATGTGCTTCTGATACTTTTTCAGCAGCATCTCGAAGGCTTTCTCTTTGGTCTTCTCGTTGCTGAATAGAGTTAGGATGAATTCGTCGGTGATTTCCGGCATACGCTGATTATAAGTTATTTACGATTAATAGCCTTTTTGCAGGCCTCTACAATATGTTCCTTGTCCAAACCGAAGTGCGCCATCAGTTCGTCAGGGGTGCCGCTCTCGCCGAAGTGGTCGTCCACACCGATCATCTCCACGGGTACCGGGTGATTGCGGCTCAAACATTGGCAGACGGAGTCGCCCATGCCTCCGTTGAGGAAGTGCTCCTCGGCGGTGACGGCGCAACCGGTCTTGCGTACGCTGTTCAAGACAGTCTCCTCGTCCAGCGGCTTGATGGTGGCGATGTCGATGACTTCAGCGGAGATTCCCTGCTCGGCCAGCATGTCGGCTGCCTGCAGCGCGGGGAACACCAGATGCCCCGTGGCGAAAAGGGTCACGTCCGCGCCTTCACGCATGACCTCTGCCTTGCCGATGACGAACGGCTTGCCCTCTTCCGTGAAGTTGGGCACTGCCGGACGGCCGAAGCGGATATAGACGGGACCGTTGTATTCGGCTGCCGCGATGGTCGCCATTTTGGTCTGATTATAGTCGCAGGGACTGAGTACCACCATGTTGGGCAGCATCTTCATCAGCCCAAGGTCTTCCATCATCTGGTGGGTGGCACCATCCTCGCCCACGGTGATGCCGGAGTGTGATGCGCCGATTTTGACGTTAAGGTTCGAATAGGCCACTGTCATGCGGATCTGGTCATAGACGCGCCCGGAGATGAACCCGGCGAACGCGCTGGCGAACGGCACCTTGCCGCTAAGCGCCAAACCGGCCGAAATGCCGATCATGTTGGCCTCCGCGATGCCGCATTGGATGAAACGCTCCGGATAGGCCGCCTTGAAGTCGCCCATCTTCACGCTTCCCGTGACATCAGCTGTCAATGCGAAAATATTCTCGTTGCGTTGCGCGGCTTCCATCAGGCCGGCACCGAACCCGGAACGGGTGTCTTTCTTTGCATAATTCTCTATATTCTCCATGCCAAAAATTTTCGGCAAAAATACGAAATTTGAGAAAAGAGAGTTATCTTTGCCGCATTTATTTGCGGATTATTTTTTGATGAGTAAAAAACTGCTTCTCTCCCTCGCTGTCTTGCTGCTTGCTTCTGCCGCTTCCCTATCGGCGCAGGAGCAGGTTCGTTGGCGGGTGGGACACCTTTCCGCCGACTCGCTCACCCTCCATATTGATACACTTTCAATTAACCCGCAAACATTTCATATACAGGATGTTAATAAAGAAAAATATCGCCTTGATCCGCTGACAGCCACCCTTTATATCCTTGATTCCAGTCTGTTGGGACAACGACTCTTTTTCCAGTACGAGGTCTATCCGACGGACCTTTCGAAGCCGGTGGCGCACAAATCGCTGGGAAGTATCGAACCGCACAGAACGCAACACCAAATCCTCGAATATCCCATTCCGACACTCGGTGAGGTGTTGAACAGTAACGATCTGTACACGAACGGGTCGATTTCGCGCGGCGTTTCGGTGGGAAACAACCAGGATCTTGTGCTTAATTCATCGTTGAACCTGCAGATTTCCGGCAAAATCTCAGAGGATGTCGAGGTGCTGGCCTCCATTTCCGACAAGAATATCCCTATTCAGCCTGAAGGCAACACACAGAGCCTGCAAGATATAAGCAGTATATTTATTGCATTGAAAATCAAGGAGATGGCGGTTTTAAATGCCGGTGATGTGGTTTGGCGAAGCGATAGCGGCAACTTCCTTCGCGTGTCGCGCAACATGCTGGGTATGAATGCGCAGGTGCGATCGCAACCTTCCCCGAAACTGAAAATGCTGAATCAAGCGGGCGGCGGTATGGCGAAAGGCCGGTTCGTGCGCCAATATCTGCCTGTGCAGACAGGCGTGCAGGGTCCGTACAAACTCTACGGTGCCGATGGTGAAATATCCATTGTTATCGTGGCTGGATCGGAGCGTGTTTACCTTGACGGACAATTACTTGTGCGTGGCGCGGACAATGACTATGTGGTCGATTACAACACTGCGGAGATTTCCTTCACCCCGAAAATCCTCGTGACGGCGGAGAAACGTCTTATTGTGGAATTTGAATACACCAATCGCCATTATTCCCGATATAATTTGTTTACACATAATGAGTTGGAAATATCAGGAAAGCATCCTCTACGGCTCTATGTCGATCTTTTTCATGAACAAGATATGAAAAATCATTCCATCCAGCCGGAATTGACGAATGATCATGTCCGTTTCCTCGCTGCCTTGGGCGATACGGGCGGAAATGCTTTTTTCCCCATATTCGATTCTGTGGCATATACACCGGATCGTGTACTATATGAAAAGATAGATACATTGTACAACAATAAAATATATACTATTTATAAGTTTTCTACTGATAAAGACAAAGTCTTGTTTTCTCCCGATTTCACCTACATGGGACCGGGGAAGGGAAATTACACATTGGTTAGCAGTACAGCAAATGGTCGTGTTTTCGCTTGGATTGCACCTGAGAATGGGGTGACTCAAGGCGATTATGAGCCTGTATTACAGCTCTCCACCCCCGTTTCGCAACAAATGGCCGTTTTGGGTTTGGATTTTTCCGCCAGGAAGCATACGCGGATCCAAACGGAGGTGGCGCTGTCGCATTATGACCAAAACACCTTTTCTAAGAAAGATCGCAATGACGATGTAGGATTCGCTTATCTGCTGAATATCAGCGATGAGGAAGGATTTCATTCCCGGAGAGATACCGTGCCGTGGCGGTTGGAAAGCCGTGCGCGGATGCAGTTCCTCCATCGGAATTTCACCCCGTTCGAGTCTTTTCGGGAGGTGGAATTCGCCCGGCAGTATAATCTCGCTTCCGATTATGCCGTGGCACGTCCCGAGTGGATGGCCACGGCGGGACTCACCTTGGAAAAATACCAGCGCCACCGCCTGCGCTATGACTTTAACCTGTTCAACCGTACAGGGGAGGTCACCGCTCTACGGAACGAGTTCCAAACGGACGACCTTTGGAAGAATTGGCACCTGAAAACCCATTCGAGTTTCTTGACTTCACGCGATTCCGTGCAGAAAAGCCGTTACACGGTCACTCGTCTGCAACTGACAAAACCCTTGAAAAAAGTCTCTTTTTCTGTAGATAACTTGTTGGAATACAATGTTTTCAGAACTTCTAACACCGATTCGTTGCGGATGAACAGTTTCGCGTTTAATGAACTGAACGTGTCTGTGAAAAGTGTGGAAAAGGCTGTCCACCAGTTTCTTCTGGGATATAAGAACCGCGTGGAGCTTGCCCCTGACTCGCAAATGTTGCGTGCGCACCTGCTGATCCATGAGGTGCGGGCGCAGTATAGATTTGCGCAGATTAAGAACCAGTCCTTTTCTCTGAATGCCACTTATCGGAATCAGTCGCTTTTCGGCACCGAAAGTGCGCGTGCCGGAGAGCACTATTTCGTCGGAAATGTCCAATACACAGGACGATTCCTGCGTAATGCTCTGGTTATTAATACCTATTATGAAACAGGAAGTGGGATGGAATTGAAAAAGACGTTCACGTTTATTAAAGTGGCGAGAGGGCAGGGGACGCATGTCTGGAATGACTACAATGGAAACGGCATTGAGGAGTTGGACGAGTTCGAGGTCTCGCTCTTTCCCGATGAGGCGGAGTATGTCAAGGTTTGGATCGCAGGCACCGAGTATGTGAACGCGTGGCAGAGTCAATGGACGCAAAGTTTCCAATTACGCCCCGCTGCCGTTTGGAACAGCAAGACGGGCTTCCGAAAATTTCTTTCCAGATTCTCTAATGTGTTGGCTATCAACACTTCATTGAAACATAAGACGCGGATGTTTCTGCCGTTTGCCCGTTCGGGCGAGGATTCCAATTTGGTGATGAACCGGCTGAATCTCTCCAACACCTTCTCGTTCAATAACAGCAGTTCTCCGTTTGCTTTTGACTTTGTGGTTCAGAAAAATGGCAATACACAATTTCTGTACTATGGATTGGAGACAAACAATGTTGAATATCAAGAACTTGTATTGAAAAGTACACCCGTGCAGTTGCTCTATTTGCAAACTTCTCTGCAGCATAGGAAGACGCGGAACAGTTCCACCTGTTTTACGTCACGCAATTATCTCGTAGAAACCTACTCTGCATTGCAGGAGATCAGATTACAGTTCCAGAACCGTTTCACTGCCACGATTAAGGGAATGTATGCCCACAAAGAGAACCGTCAGGGCACGGAAAAAGTGCATCAAGGGAATGCTGAACTTTCCTTGCAATATCGAATGTTGAATCGTGGAACTATTTCATTATCAACACAATATGTGGTTCTAAAAGGCACTGCGGGTCAAAATTCCACAGTTTCCTATTTCATTTTGGATGGACTCTCCATAGGACAGAACTTGTTATGGACGGTTTCCTCGCAAATAGCAATGAATCAGTTTCTTCAGATAACGCTGCAATACCAGGGGCGTGCCATGCAAGGGCATCCCGTCATCCATACCGGAAATGTGGTGCTGACTGCATTATTTTAGTTAAAATATTGAATATAAATAAGATATGAGTAAAAACTATTGTAAATAACTGATATATAGATGATTGTTGATAAGTTTAGTTTTATTTTGCCAAAATTGTAATTGAAGGTGGAACGATTTAAAAAAATATGCTATTTTTGTCACTTCAAATTTTTTGAAGTTTGATGTGTTATGTAACTTTTTGAATGAGGGGAGCGTATAGGAAATGAAAATAGATTGTAATAATGTCGAAAAGATTGCGTAATACATTGATTGTTAATTAATTAGTGTATAAAACAATTCATATCGAGTATGAGGAAACATATACAAAAAGTGGGTCTGTTAGTGCTTCTGGCAATGTCTGCGGTTATGTCAGGTTTTGCTCAAGATGATGCACAATTTACCTTTTTCCCGTGGGTGACGTCCTATTATAATGCCGGCGGAATAGGTGAACAGAGTAATACTTTGTGTTTTACAGCAGATTATAATAACAAATATCTTGGATGGGGGGATGTTTCTTCTATCAACAACGATTCTGTTTTCAAGTCTGCCCCGCAGGATTTCCTATTTAGTATAGAAACCTATCTGAAGAAGCTGCATGGATCTCTTGGTGTCACTTTGGTGCATGACCGTCTGGGTATCTACAGCAACACGGGTGTGAAATTGGGTTATGCGTACAAGTTGCGCGTTGGAGGTGGCCATTTGGGTATCGGTGCGCAGGTCTCGCTCTATAACCAGGCCATCAAGCCGGATCCCCTGAATCCGCTCCAGCCCGGCGATCCGATCATTGACCAATTGTCTCAGTCCACGTTGGATCTGGATTTCAATTTCGGCGTGCTTTACAAAGCGGAACAGTGGTATGTCGGTGTTGGTTGGACCCAGATAGCGGCGTTGTTTGACAAGAACCAGGCTCTCAGAGTCTCTGGCGAGTATGGCAGTCGTCGTTCCTCCCAGCTCTATTTGCATGGCGGTTACACGTGGATCATGCCGTTCAACCCCAACTGGGAGTTGATCCCGCAAGCACTTGTCAAAACTGATTTCAAGACCTACCAATGGGAAATCCTTGCGTTAGCCCGCTACAACGGCGTTTATTGGGGCGGCCTCGGCTATCGTTTCCAGGATGCTGTTTCTCTTGCATTCGGTGCAAGACCCTTCTACAACTCCTCGAACATCTATCTGAAAGGCCTTGACCTCGGTATTTCCTATAGTATCACCACCAATTCGTTGGCTTACAAGAAGCATCGCAGCTTCGGTGATGTGGAGGTGGTAGTGCGCTATTGCTTCGATGTTTACAAACCTGAAATTTTCTCTGGTTACGGTAATTCCAGATATATTTACAAGAACAGATACTAAAATTAACATTCTTGCGTTAATAAGCTATAATTGAAAATTAAAAATCAAAAAGATATGAAACGGGTAATCATTTCTCTTGCAGCGGCATTCGTGTTATTGGTGTCGTGTCAAAACGGCGGCGACGGCCAGCTCGTCGGCGTGAAGGACCGTCCTGAATTCTCCGATCTGGAGCCCTACGGCATGGTCTATATTCCTACCGGCCACTATCTGATGGGCGGTGGTGACCAAGATGTCCCATTCGCTCTCACCCAACAGTCCAAAAACGTGACGGTTGCGGCATTCTGGATGGATGAGACCGAAATCACCAACAACGAGTACCGCCAGTTTGTCTATTGGGTGCGTGACTCCATCGCCCACACGCTCCTCGGTGACGCCGAAATCACGGAGGCCGAGAAGTATGGCCACTATCTGAAATACGATAAGGGCGAGAACGAGGGCGAGATTATCGAGCCCAAGGTGATTAACTGGAAGGAGAAGATCCCGTGGGATTCTGACAACGAGGAGGTGCAGTCCGCCCTTTCCCCGCTGTTCAGCAAGCTCAACACCCGCTTCTACCATTACAGCGCAAACCGCATGAACACCGCCATGCTCAACTACGAATATTGGTGGTTTGATTACCGCAACTATCAGAACCCCAAGAATCCTGATGAGTTCGGAGCTTCCCACAAGGAGTTCGACAAGGAGGGCAATGATTTCGGCGGCATCTATGCGAACCGTCCCAGCAGCATGAACAACGGCTGGCAGCGCTTCATCAAACATGAGGTCGTGAATGTCTATCCCGACACTCTCTGTTGGGCGCATGACTTCGTCTATTCATACAATGAGCCGATGATCCTGAACTATTTCAACAATCCGCAATACGACAATTACCCGGTCGTGGGTGTGAGCTGGCGTCAGGCAAAGGCTTTCTCAAGCTGGAGAACCCAACTGCGCATGTCCTGGCTGGCCGGCAAGGAATACGCCCAGGAGCAAGAGTTCCGTTTGCCTCTCGAGGCCGAGTGGGAGTGGGCAGCACGTGGCGGCGACGCCCTCGTCACCTATCCGTGGGGCGGTCCTTACACGACTAACCGCAACGGATGTTTCCTCAGCAACTTCAAACCGCAACGCGGTAACTATATCGCCGACGACAATTTCTATCCCGGCATCGTCGCTCACTATCATCCCAACGATTGGGGTCTGTTCGACATGAGCGGCAACGTGGCAGAATGGTGTGAGGACGCTTTCGACGAGTCCGCCACCAACTTCACCCACGACATGAACCCGGCATACGTCTATTATGCCACGAAGGATGACTCTCCCGTGAAGAAGAGAAAGGTGATCCGCGGCGGCTCCTGGAAGGATGTCAGCTACTACACCACCGTGTATGCAAGAACTTACGAGTATCAGGACACCTGTAAGTCCTACGTCGGTTTCCGTAACGTACAATCCTACATGGGACGTCAGAGAGGCGACAACAACAGTAAGAGCGCTTCGCACGTTTACTAGACTTAATTTTTCGAAAATTCAATAAACAAATAAATCATTAACTTAAAAAAATTAAACAAATGAGTAAGATTGATCAATTAGTCAGATCGAAAGGTTACAAGAACTTCATGGCAAAGTTGTACGGCTGGGGTGCTGCTGTCGTCATCTTGGGTGCTTTGTTCAAAATCTTGCACTGGCCCGGCGCTAACATCATGCTTATGGCTGGTATGTTCACCGAGTCCATCATCTTCTTCTTCTCCGCTTTCGAGCCGTTGCATGTGGAGTACAACTGGGCCCTGGTTTATCCTGAACTGGCCACCGGTACCGACATCGAGCTGGAAGAGACTGAAAAGAAGTCCCGTCGTGAGAAAAAACAGCAAGTGAAGAACGAAGCGCTCTCCACCACGCAGGCTTTGGACAAGATGCTTGAAGAGGCCAAGATCGGTCCCGAACTGATGGAAAGCCTTGCTTCCGGTATGCGCAACTTGAGCGACAACGCTCACAAACTGGCAGGTGTCTCCGACGCGGTTGTCTCCACCGACAACTACACCAGCAACCTGCAGAAAGCATCTGAGTCTGTGCGTAACCTGACGCTGAAATATGATAAAGTTGCCGCCAACCTCGACACCGACGGTGGTGCCACCGCCGCTTACATCGAGAGTGTGAAGAGAGCCACCACGGCTGTCAACCAACTGGCGACGGCATACGATCAAACTGCCAAGTCCATGGCTCAGACCAGCAGTTTCAAGGCCGAGATGGACAAACTCACCGCCAATATCTCCAAACTGAGCAACGTGTATGGCAACATGCTCGCCGCTATGAAGTAATTTTACAAGTTCCATTAACCAAAATCACTAACTAAATTTCATTGAGATATGGGTGCAACAAATTGTCCGGAAACCCCGAGACAAAAAATGATTCAGATGATGTACCTGGTGTACACCGCCATGTTGGCGTTGAATGTTTCCGCTGAGATTCTGAACGCCTTTGTGGTCGTGGATGACACTTTGGTCACCTCTACTAATATCGCCGCCAACCAAAACGCCAACGACTATCAGTGGTTCCTCGGTCAGAAGACCATCCTGGGGGCCAAGGTTGAAGATGCCTACAACAAAGCCCAGACCCTTAAAAAGGAATCTGACGCGATGGTGCGGTATATTGAGAAAATGCGTAACGAACTCATCTTTGCCGTTGATGGCGACTCCTTGGTCGAAAAAGACGGTAAAAAGGTGGCGAAAGCAGTGTCGGACATTGTCAAAAAGGATAACTTCGACATACCGACAGACTTCATGATCAATAACGGCCATGCCAAAGAACTGAAGGCTCAAATCAAAAAGTATAAGGCCAACATTCTGAAACTGGCGAAAAAAGAGGACCAGAAGCGCCTTGAAGAGGCTTTGGGCCTGAATGTGGACGCCACTTATACGAAAGATATGAACACGGTCAGCTGGGAAGAGCACAATTTCGACCATATCATCTCCGCCGCTTCGGCCACGCTGCTGAACAAGATGATCGGTGAGGTGAAAAACGCCGAGTCAGTGATGCTCAACTACCTGAAGGCCTCCATCAGTGCCGATGACTTCAAGTTCGACAAGGTGACTGGACGCTCGATCCCGAAATCGCAGATGGTTTTCTCAGGCGACGCCTACGAAGCCGATATTATTGTGGCTGCTTACGATAGCAAGACGAACCCCGAAGTTTGGTATAAGATGGGTGCTGACACGCTGACGCTGGACGGCATTGGCAGTGCTACGAAACTGGAAGGTGAGAATGGCCTCGTGAAACTGAAAATCGGTACCGGTGGTACTGGCGAGCAGAAATACGCCGGTTTGATCAAAATTATCGGACCTAACGGTGAACCGAAATACTATGGTTTCAAGGATAAATACACGGTGCTGACTCCTTCTGCAACCATCGCTGCCGACAAGATGAATGTGCTCTACGCCGGTATCGCCAACCCTGTGTCCGTGTCTGGACCTGTGGCTTCCGACAAACTGAGCGTGTCCTTCCCTGGTTGTAATGCCTCTTCACAAGGTGCTGGCAAATTCAATGTGAGCGTTCCCGCTTCTTTGATCGGCAAAACGGTGACGGCTACGGTGGCTGCTCGCGTGGGCGAGTCAACCAAGACGTTAGGTTCCACCACGTTCCGTGTGAAACGTGTTCCGGATCCGCGTGCCGTATTGGGTGCGAACATCCGCGGTGGCAAGCGTGCGAAAGCCGAAATTCTCGCCAACCCTGTGGTGCGCGCCACGATGGGCGACGACTTCGTGTATGACTTGAAATGGTCTGTGAGCTCCTTCCGCGTGATCATCGTGAGCAAGGGCATGGAGGAACCCGCCATCGTTTGTCAGGGCGGCGCTCTGAGCGAAAAGGCCAAATCAGCCATCCAAAAGGCTTCCGCAAACACGGTTGTCTATTTCAGCGACATCAAGGTCTCCTCTGAGGCCGGTGCCCGTACGTTGGACGAGTTCTCCGTCCGTATCAGATAATAACTGAAAAAAAATATAATTATGAAAAAGTTTGCATTAATCGTAATGATGTTGTTTGCTGCCGGTTTCGTGTTCGCGCAGGACGACGAAGTGGACGGCAGCACCCTGGAACAACCTGTTCGCACTCCAGTGGAAATGCCCTGGGAACAGGTGAATACTGGTGATTTTACCGAACCGGTCGCATATGCGCCTGTCCGTCAGGCAGATGTGATGTACTATTGGACGGTTTGGCGCATTATCGACTTGCGCGAGAAAGTGAACCACCCGCTCTATTTCCCCACGGAAGTGCGCGGCACGTGGAGAAGCCTCGGCCAGACGATTTTTGATGCCATTGACATGAGCAATCCTGAGAAAACGGAAGGCGTCCTGCCGGTCTATTCCGACGAGATGTGCACGCTGCCCTATTCCCGCGACGAGCTCCAAGGCTTGATTTCGCAGGTTCAGACTATCGATCAGATTGATATTGAGTCTGGCGAAGTGATTGGAACGCAGGAACTCATCCTCCAATTCGAGCCTAAGGAAATCATCAACTATCGTGTGAAAGAGGTTTGGTATTTCGACAAGCAGTATTCTACCTTCAGAGTGCAGATTCTTGAGATAGAACCTATTATCGAGTACGAACGTCCGAACAACAACTCCGCTTATTATGACGACGAAGAGGAAGACCAGGAAGCTGTAGCCGCTCAGAAGACGCTGAAACGTCTTGGTTACATCTACTACAATGAACTTCGCCCGTTCCTTGCCAAGCAGGAGGTGTTCAATGTGAAGAACCAGGCTGCCCGCATCTCTTTCGACGACCTGATCACTTGGAAACGCGATTTTTCCAGCCTGATCTACAAGGAGTCGAATGTTTACGACCGTGAGATTTCAGAGTATATCGCCAATTCCCGCGACCAACGCCTCGAGTCTGAGCGTATCACTGACAAACTGCGCCAGTTCGAAAACGATCTTTGGGAGTTTTAATGTAGAACAACTTTTTCATAATTTCAGAAAACGGACACGTGAGTGTCCGTTTTTTTTATCTTTGCAAAAAAACGGAGATGATACTCATATCTGGAAAATCTGATTGTTTGGAAGACGCTCTGGTGAGAAAATTCAGAGACATGCGAGAAAATAATGTCGTCCGGCTGGAGAGCGGCACCGGCTTGATGGATTATTTGACGGCATATCATCGAGATATAAACGCTCTTTATTATTTCGAGCAGTGCCGAAAAACCTCAGAATCCTCATTTCGCATGGATTTCTTCCAGTTGTTGTGGTCTTTTGCCACCAAACAGAAAATCCCGCTAAATTTGATTTTTCATAAATACAAGTCTGATTTCTCGATTGACGACCAGTTGGCGCGCTTCGCGGACTGGGTTGGGAAACAGTATCGGAATCCTCCGTTTCATTATATTTTTGAGATGGGTGAAGTTTATGGTGGCGATTTTCGGAATCCTGTCTTCGAGGAGTATTATCGTCAGATTTCCACTACCGGAGTGGCTGTCGTTGCCCAAGCCACCGATGAACATGGCGGTCAGCTCGAAAGGCAGATGGATTATGTGTCTCTGCCGGATGTGATGCGCGTGTTGTACTGGTTTCAAATCCACCGTCCCGAGAACGGAATTTATGAGTTGGGAAGCGGCTTTCCACGGACGGATACAGCTGTTGTCAACGCCATTTTTCGTACGTTGAAACGACCACCCCATATCCAATATCTCCCAAACGGTACGGTCGGGGATAAAATCGGGGTGCCTGCGTGTCCGACCGATTTGTCGCATTTAAGGCGTGTTGGGTATAAAAAAACGTTCTGTCCGATTGAAAAAGGGATGAAAATGTGGGTTAGGCGGCACCTTTTGCGGTGAACAGGTCTTAATAACAGTATGTTGATAAAAAAAGTATGAAGAATTTTTTTTTGTGCGTTTCCATATCAAATATTTTATATCTTTGTACTGAAATTTAGAGGAGCCCAAAAGCCCCGTTTTTTGTTGTATTTTTATTTCTTTCTTGCATGAAGAGAATTACGGATAAAGCAATTTATCAGACGTTGAAAACCGTTTTCGGATTTGACACCTTCAAAGGCGATCAGCTGAAGATAATCAAGACTTTGCTCAAGGGGAAGGATTGTTTTGTGATCATGCCGACCGGAGGTGGTAAGTCCATGTGTTATCAGTTGCCCGCTCTGATGAGTGACGGCACGGCCATCGTTATTTCCCCTCTGATTGCTCTGATGAAAAATCAGGTGGATGCCATCCGCACATTCGGGACTGACCGTGGGATAGCGCATTTTCTGAACTCCTCGCTCAACAAGGCGGAGATCGCCGAGGTGAGGAAAGATCTGGTCTCAGGTAAGACAAAACTCCTTTATGTTGCGCCGGAGTCCCTTACAAAGGAGGAAAACGTGAACTTTTTCCAAGACATCAACATCTCCTTCTATGCCATCGATGAAGCGCATTGTATATCCGAATGGGGGCATGATTTCCGTCCGGAGTACCGCAATATCCGGAAAATCATCCAACAAATCGGCAAAGATGTGCCGGTTATCGCGTTGACAGCCACCGCCACCCCGAAGGTTCAGAGCGATATTCAGAAGAACTTGGGCATGGACAAAGCGGAGGTTTTCATATCTTCCTTCAACCGCCCGAATCTTTATTACGAAATCCGCGAGAAGACCAAAGACGTGGACAAGGAAGTGGTGAAATTCATTAAGAACCACCCCGGGAAATCCGGTATCATCTATTGTCTGAGTCGAAAGAAGGTGGAGGAACTGGCGGTCCTGTTGCAGGAAAACGGCATTCGCGCCCTGCCGTACCATGCCGGTCTTGATTCCAAAACACGTGTGCAGAATCAGGATGACTTCCTAATGGAGAAAGCCGACATTATTGTCGCCACCATCGCCTTCGGCATGGGAATTGACAAACCGGATGTGCGTTTCGTGATCCACTATGATATGCCGAAGAGTCTGGAAGGCTACTATCAGGAGACTGGTCGTGCCGGTCGCGATGACGGGGAGGGCCTCTGCATAGCGTTCTATGATCAAAAGGATCTGAACAAATTGGAGAAATTCTCTGCGAAAAAGTCTGTGTCTGAACAGGAAATCGTGAAGCAACTCCTTGCCGAGACAGCCGCATACGCAGAATCCACCAATTGTCGCCGCAAGCATCTCCTGCACTATTTCGGCGAGAATTATGAGGAGGAGAATTGCCATAACTGTGACAATTGCAACCATCCGAAACCCAAAATGGACGCTTCCGAACAGATCCAGCTGCTGTTGGAAGTGATCCAGGCTGTCAAACAGCAATTCAAGGAAGACCAGATTGTGGATATCATTTGTGGTAACAAGACTACCTCAATCTTGAAATTCCATCATGAGAAGCTGAAACAGTTCGGCGAAGGTATGGACTATGATGCAAAGTTTTGGTCTAATGTGGTACGTGTTTCCATTTTTGACAATCTGATTGCCAAGGATATAGAGAATTACGGTCTGCTGAAAATCACCGACAAGGGCAAGAAGTACATGACCAATCCGTATCCCATTATGGCTATCAAGCCGGTGACCGAAGAGGACGAAGACGAGGCCGAAGTCGTGGATGCCGTCGCAGGAAATGTCGAAGAGGCTTTCGACACGGTGTTGTTCAGTTTGCTCAAGGATTTGAGGAAGACCATATCCAAAGAAGAGAACTTGCCGCCGTTCATCATTTTCCAGGATCCTTCGCTGGAGGACATGTGCATCCAGTACCCGATCACCATGGAGGAAATGACGCGTGTGGTGGGTGTCGGCCCCGGCAAGGCGCAAAAGTACGGCCGCCGTTTCATCGAACTGATTAAACAGTATGTGGAAGAGAACGAAATCGACAGACCGCAGGATTTTGTGCTCAAAACCGTCGCCAAAAAATCCGCCAACAAACTGTTTATCATCCAGGGCATTGACCATAAGATCAGCTTCGAGGATATCGCCATCGCCAAAGGATTGGACATGGACGAACTTCTGACTGAAATCGAGCATATTGTGGCTTCCGGTGCGAAGATCGACATCTCCTATTACATTGACGAAGAGATCGAACCGTACCATCAGGAAGACATTATCGACTATTTCGCCAATGCCGACACCGATTCCGCCGAAGAGGCACTCCGCGTGCTGGGCGAAGACGAATATACGATGGACGAGATCAGAATCATGCGTATTAAGTACTTGTCCGACGTGGGAAATTAATTGAAAAATGAAAATTGAAAATTGATAATGGAAGAAAATTTTGAAGAAATGAAGAATGAGGTTGTGGAAAAGACTGCAACCGTTGTGGACGAGAAAGGTTTTGTGGTTGAGAACAAACCTGTGGAATTGTCTGAAAACGAAGAGGCTAAACCCTCTTGTAAGAATAATTCCTCTTTGTGTCACTGGATCGTTGACGGTGTGTTGCTGGCTGCGGTGATAGCGTTGTTTATCCTGCATTTCGCCGACAACGGCCGAAAAACCGCTGTTGTGCAAAAACCCGTGGAAGTGGGTACCGGCGAGGTGGTGTTCATCAATATCGACTCTGTGAACGAGCAGTATGAGATGGTGAAGATTCTGAAAGACACCCTTGAAGCTGAGCAGCAGAAACAAGAAGTGGTGTTCAACAACCGGCAGAAGGCGTTGGAGACCAAGGCCGCCAATTTCGAGAAGAACTACAGTTCCGGATCGCTGACCCCGCAGCAGGCGCAATATGCCCAGCAGTCCATCCAGGAGGAAAGCACGCGCCTTCAGCGCGATTACAGCAATTACATGGAGGATTTCCAGAACCGGTATGCCGCGGCGTTGGAACAGATGGCGGATTCCCTGAACGCAGCCGCGAAAAGGGTGAACGCCGCCTATAACGCATCGTACATCTTCACTTATCAAGATGGGGGGCAACTGTTGTATGCAGATCCCGCACACGATATTACGAAAGAGGTGATCGAAGAGCTGAACCGTTCTTTCAAGAAGAAAAAATAAGCTGACGGATGGAGGAGACGAAGCAAAATAATACAGAGAAAAAGGGCGGACGGCCGTTTGGCGTAGTCCATGTGATTCTTATTTGTGTCGCTTTCGGCGCCTTGGCAGCCGCATTGGCCTACCTGGCCGTCTCTAACCGGCACAAACAGCAACAGCTCGTGATGCAGGAACAGGAGTTCATTGCCAGCCTGCACGAGTTTCCCCCTATTGATTTCGTTGACTCGCTCTATGGACGTGTGACGTTGAAAAAATACGACGACGAAACGCCCAAGGTGGACGTGTATTATGTGCTGGACAGTTTGGGGAATCCTACGGGAGAAATCGCCCACGAGACCCATTACTACGAGAACCATCAGAAATATATCGACGGGAACCGGCACAAGGACAGCAGGGACGGCCTGTGGTATGCCTATTACCCCGACGGCACCGTCCAGACGAAAGCCTATTATGTTGACGGAAAGGAAAATGGCCGTTATACGGTTTATTATTCCAACGGAAATGTAAGATACACAGGAGAATACAAGATGGGTCGTCAGACCGGCGAATGGCGTTTCTATAACGAGGACGGCACGCTGTCGCATACACAAACTTATTGATTCCCAATCAGGAGACTCAATTATCCAAAAATATATATAACAAACATATTAATAATAAACAAATAAACCGATATAATATGGAATTACCTTTTGCAGAAGCGTGGAAAATCAAGATGGTGGAACCCATTAAGAAATCCACAAGAGAAGAAAGAGAAAAATGGCTTAATGAAGCCCACCAGAACATTTTCATGCTGAAAAGCGATTATGTTTACATCGACCTGTTGACTGACTCCGGTACGGGTGCAATGAGCGACCGTCAGTGGAGCGCCATGATGATGGGCGATGAAAGTTACGGCGGTGCCCGTTCGTTCTATCATATGAAAGATACGATCACGGAACTGACTGGTTTCGAGTTTGTCATCCCGACGCACCAGGGCCGCGCTGCGGAGAATGTCCTGTTCAGCTACTTGGTGAAACCCGGTCAGGTGATCCCTGGCAACGCCCACTTCGACACCACCAAGGGCCATATTGAGAGCCGCAAGGCTTTCGCAATCGATGTCACCGTCCCCGAGGCTTACGACACCCAGCTGGAAGTTCCCTTCAAAGGAAACGTCAGTTTGGAGAAGCTCGAGAAAGTGCTGCAGGAAAACAAGGGCAATGTCCCGTTTATGGTGCTCACCGTCACCAACAACACCGTTGGAGGCCAGCCGGTCAGTATGAAGAACATTCGCGAGACCTGCGAGCTTTGTCACAAATACGGGGTGCCCGTCAACATCGACAGTGCCCGTTTCATTGAGAACGCCTATTTCATCAAGACCCGCGAAGAGGGTTACGCGAACAAGACCCTCCGCGAGATCTGCAAGGAGATGTTCAGCTATGCCGACAGCATGACCATGAGCGCCAAGAAGGACGGTCTCGTCAACATGGGCGGTTTCATCGCCACCAACAAGAAAGAATGGTATGAAGGTGCCAAACTGTTCTGCATCCCGTTCGAGGGCTTCCTGACGTACGGTGGTATGAACGGCCGTGATATGGATGCTTTGGCTGTCGGTCTGAAGGAGAACATCGAGTTTGATATGGTTGAAACCCGTATTAAACAAGTTCAGTATTTGGCAGACAAGTTGGATGAATACGGTATTCCTTACCAGCGTCCTGCCGGCGGACATGCCATTTTCGTGGATGCCGACAAGGTGCTCACCAATATCCCGAAAGAGGAGTTTCCGGCCCAGACGCTCACTTGCGAGCTTTATCTGGAGGCTGGTATCCGCGCCTGCGAGATCGGCTACGTGCTCGCCGACCGCGATCCGGTGACCCGCGAGAACCGTTTCGGAGGCAATGACTTCGTGCGTCTGTGCATCCCGCGCCGCGTCTATACCAACAATCACATGGACGTGATCGCCGCCGCCCTCAAGAATGTCTATGACCGTCGTGACACGATCAAGCGTGGTCTGGAAATCACTTGGGAGGCCGAGCTGATGCGCCACTTCACCTGTCAGTTCAAACGTCTCAAGTAATTGGACACGATGCTGATAGTTGGGGATGTCCTCGTCTCGGAAGAACTGATTGACAAGTGTTTCTGCTGTGACCTGGAGCAGTGCAAGGGCGCTTGTTGCGTGGAAGGCGACAGCGGTGCGCCAATAGCCCCTGAAGAGGTAGCCGAGTTGGAGGACCATTATCCCGCATTCCAAAAGTATATGACCGAAGAAGGTGTCGCCGTGGCCGAAAGCGGCGGCACCTTTGTCTTCAATGGCGACGACTCTTTCGAGACCCCTTTGGTGGAGAGCAATTACGCCTGCGCGTTCGCCTATTTTGAAGATGGGATCGCCAAGTGCGCCATCGAAAAGTGCTTCCGCAAAGGTGAAATCCCGTTCCGGAAGCCGATGTCCTGCTATCTGTACCCGATCCGGATCAGAAGGGTGGGGGACTACGACGCCTTGAATTATGACCATTGGTCGATATGCAAGACCGCCGTTGAAAACGGCAACCGGCTGAAACTGCCTGTTTACAAGTTTCTGAAAGAGCCGCTGATCGCAAAGTACGGCGCGGCCTGGTATGCCGAGCTGGAGGAAATGGTTTCTCTCCGCTCAAAGATTTAAGCCCTAAACGCTAAACTACTGAACTCTAAACCAAAAAAAAGTATATCTTTGCAGTTTGAAATAAAATAGAAAAGGAATATGAAATTCATCGTATCAAGCGACTTGTTGTATCGCAACTTAAGTGCCATCAGCGGAGTGATGGGAACGAACAGCACAATGCCCATTTTGGACAATTTTTTAGTCACAATCGAGGGCGACAAATTGAGACTAACGGCGTCGGATTTGGAATCAACCATGACATCCGTGATCGAGTTGGATAATGTTGAAGGTGAGGGGTCGGTTGCCGTGCCTGCCAAGATTTTGCTTGAGACGCTGAAGCTGATGCCGGATATGCCGCTGGTGTTCGCCATTGACACGGAGAACAATATCGTGAAGTTCTCGTCCGCCAATGGTGAATATGGCGCACCTTGTTTTCCGAGTGATGAATACCCGACAATCAAGCCCATTCAGGAACCGCAGAGTTTCGATATCCGCGCCTCTGTGCTGCAACGGGCCATCAGCAAGACGATTTTCGCCACCGGTAATGACGAGTTGCGTCCCAATATGATGGGCGTCTTTTGCGAGCTTTCCGCGGATTGTGTCACGTTTGTGGCAACGGATGCCCACAAACTGGTTCGTTATCGCAACTCTGAAGTGAAAACCGATGAGTTTTCTTCTTTCATATTGCCCAAGAAACCGATTGCCCATCTGAAGAATATCTTGACGAACCATGCCGAGAGCGTTCATATAGATTATTCGCAAAGCACTCACCATATTCGTTTCGCTTTTGGCAATTTTGAACTCTATTCTTCTTTGAAAGAGGGTAAATATCCTAATTATGAGCAAGTTATCCCTAAAGATAATCCGAATGTTCTGGTCATAGGGCGTGATGAATTTCTGAAATCCATTCGCCGATTGGGCAACTACTCCAGCCAATCCACTTTCCAAGTCCGTCTTTCATTGAATGACAACGGCTTGAATATGACTGCTGAAGATATGGATTTCTCTTATAAAGGAGCTGAAAACATCCAATGTGAATATCATGGCGAGCCGATGGAGATTGGTTTCAATTCTAGGTTTTTGCGCGAAATGATAGAGAATTTGGATGCAGACAACATTCAAATGTCCTTCTCAAAACCTTCCCGTGCCGCTCTCATATCTCCTACCGAGCAGCACGACGAGAATGAGGATGTGTTGATGCTCATCATGCCGGTGATGCTGAATTATTAGGCAAAAGGCAATAGGCAAAAGGCAATAGGGCCAAGTCGAAAAAGGAAAACCGAGTTGTCGCGGCCGTGAGGCTGAGGAAAGTCCGGGCAACACAGAGCGCCATACTTCCTAACGGGAAGGCACGCGAGAGCGTGACAGAAAGTGCCACAGAAAGGATACCGCCCGCTTGCGGGTAAGGGTGAAAACGTGAGGTAAGAGCTCACGCCGCCGTCAGTGATGCCGGCGGGGGTAAACCTTATGGGTTGAAAGACCAAATAAACCGGGGCTTGAGGGCTGCTCGTCCGACCCGGAGGGTAGGTTGATAGAGGTATGCGGTGACGCATGCTCGAGATAAATGACAACATAAAACAGAACCCGGCTTACGGGTTTTCCTTTTTTTTACCACCGGGGTTTGAAAGCGTTTTCAATGTGCGTCACCTGCTGCATTTCCGGATTGCAGATCACAGAGATGATATCAAAACGTATTTCTTTCTGCACACATTTGAATTTTGCGTAATAGATGGCTGCACGTATCAGCCGACGCTGTTTTTGGAGATCCACGAACACTTCTGGATTTCCGAAAGTGATGCTTTTACGTGTTTTCACTTCCACGATGACCAGACAATCGTTGGTTTCGGCAATGATGTCCACCTCCAAGTGCCCGCAACGCCAGTTGCGTTCCAGGATTTTGTAACCCTTTTGTAACAAGAGATTTACGGCCATATCCTCGCCTTTTAATCCCTGAAGTTGTTTTTCCGTTTTCATTGTTTTTTTTATTTTTGTGAATAATAGATTAAGACGCCGCAAAGATATACAAAATCGAATATGAAAATGCGGTGTATTTATTATTTTTATGCGAAATCTATGATTAAAAATTTACTAATTGTATTGTAAATTGTTAAGTCGATTTTCTATGTTGTTGATAATGAGAGGAAAAATAATTTCTTCAAAGACTTGACATTCTTTGTCATTTGTTGTATATTTGCAGTGGAAGAAGAGGTGGAATGAAGGGCATTAATCATGAACTAACAAAATGAATATGAAAGAAGAATTTCTGCATTATGTGTGGCAGCATCGCCATTACGATTTTCTGAATGCGAAAACTACAGCTGGTCAACCTGTTGATGTGCTTTTTCCAGGCTATCACAATCACGACGCGGGACCTGACTTCCTTCAAGCAGTTGTCAAGATTGACGGTGTCCGTTGGATTGGCAGTGTGGAGATACATTGCAGAAGTTCAGACTGGTTGAGACACAGACATCAAGATGATGAAAAGTACAAGTCGGTGGTTTTGCATGTGGTGTATGAGCATGATATGGAAATATCCATTGGAGAAGGAGAAATCGTGCCGACACTGGAACTTAAGGGAAAGATTCCAAAGGAGATGTTCGTTCGTTATGAGTCACTGATGAAAGTGCCCGATATGTTGCTGTGTAGTATTCAGGCATCGGATGTGGATAAACTCATTCTCCAAAGCCAGTTGTCTGCGGTACTGATGGAAAGGATGATGCGTCGGCAGAGCGGGTTCCAAGCTATGCTGAGGAGTTGTCAGTCCGATTGGGGCGAGCTGATATACAGGGTGATGGCAGTAGGATTTGGATGCAAGAAGAATGGCACGGCATTTGAACTGCTGGCGCAGAGTCTGCCGTATCGTATTGTGAGAAACCATCTTTCTTCAAGCTTGCAGATATATGCGCTCGTTTTCGGGCAGTCGGGATTGTTGGATGCGGCAGATAGTGACGAATATACGGAGCGTTTGTGTTACGAGTATGACTATCTGCGCTATAAATACCAGTTAAGTCCTATCGGGGCTCATCAATGGAACTGGTTGCGGCTGCGGCCACAGAATTTCCCGCCTTTGCGATTGGCTCAGTTCGCACAGATGCTGTACGAAACGGGTAATACGCTTTCCGACAAGGTGTTGAAGTCGGGAATGACAGTTCTGCAGAACTGGTTGTCATTGGTTCCCGACGAATATTGGCAAACCCATTATATGCTCGGGAAAAGTAGTCCCAAGCATGCGTCGGGGATAGGAGAATTGGTGGTTAATTCATTGATTATCAATGTAGTTGTGCCTATCCGTTTTGCGTATGCACGTTTTACGGGAGACGACCAGATGCAGGAGGACGCGCTCGGACTGTTGGAGCGGATACCTTACGAAGACAATAAGACAACCCGTCTTTTCCTCGGCAGTGCCTTCCCGTGCGGAAGCGCTTACGATTCGCAGGCTCAGTTAGAACTGATGGACCGGTATTGCTCACAGAAGCGATGTCTGAAATGTGCGATAGGGGAGAAGATTGTGCGTGGGGTGGGTATGCGCCCTCTGAATACCGTATAGGGGCGAATAATTATTCGCCCTTACGGGGTTCATCTATGTGAACTATTCCTCTGTCAATGTCTCCAAAAACGCCTTCAGGTCGGCTATCTCACTGGGGGTAAGGCGGACTCCGCCATCGTTGACGTGATGCATTAATGGACTGATGGTCGGGGAGTTCTGCACTCCGGAATTGTAGAACTCCAGCACCTCGTCCAAAGTCTTGAAGCGGCCGTCGTGCATGTAGGGCGCGGATTTGGTGACGTTGCGCAACGAAGGGGCTCGGTAGGCACCGCAATCGCGAGGGTCGCCTGTTACGCTGGCACGGTCGTGCTCGTCTGCCGGTTGCGCATCCAATCCGTTGTTGTAGAAAAGGTTGGTGGTGAACATCGGACTGCCGCCACTTCCGTGGCAGTGGAAACAGTCGGCGCCCTCCTCCGTTGTGAAGAGGACGTAGCCGTGCAGC
This sequence comes from Bacteroidales bacterium, assembly GCA_045130275.1. Lineage (GTDB taxonomy): Bacteria > Bacteroidota > Bacteroidia > Bacteroidales > WCHB1-69 > F23-D06. The sequence goes on along the minus strand of JBGUPL010000039.1, from coordinate 15,331 downwards.
TCCTGAGGGGTTAGCTGCTCCTCACCGCGCAAGTAACGGTCGAACTTGGAGTTGACAGAGACGAGCGAGCGTACGTACTGCGCGATAGCCTTCTGGATGCGGTCGATCGTGACCTCTTCGCTGCCAAAGGCTTTCTTGAACAGCGGCGGATACTTGTTGTCGGCTTTGATGGCGGCCACTGCGTTCGCCTCCGTTCCGCACATTTCGTCGTCTGCGGTGATAGCCATCAGCACGATGTCCTCGATGGTGCGTTGTTTGGGATTCGGGTTGTCATTGGAAATCAGTCCGTTCCAGAAATAGCCCTCGTGGTTGAAGACGAGGTTCATGAGTGGCATGACGTTGTGGATGGTGGGTTTCCCGGTGGTGCGTCCGCGCGGCTTCCCGTCGGGGAAGTGCGGGTTGCCGGTGCCGAGATCATAGTTGCACTCGCGTCGGTGGCAGGTGGAACACGACATCAGCGAGTCGGGATCTGTGCCCGTGTAGCCGCAGAGGTGCGGGTCGTGGAAGAGCAGCCGCCCGAGTTCCACGCCCTCCACCGTCATCGGGTTGTCGGCGGGGATGTTCAACAGCGTTGGAAACCCTTTGGGAATCGGGATTTCGTAAGGGGTGGGCGGTTCGACACGTTCGCGACAGGAGGCGAAAAGGAACAAAAGGATGAGGATGATGCTTGTTCGCCCCAACACTGCGCGCGTCTTGCCCCTAAAACTACCCCGCCCTGCGGGCACCCCTTCTAAAAGAAGGGGAATAGGCTGTTCAAGGAAGTTGTTTATAATACTATTCTTCATCAAATAACCCTAATTGTGTGCCGGGTGCATCATTTTCGGGCGAAAGGTCCGATTTGTTGGCGGAGATGGTGTCGAAGATATCTTTGGCGATTTCCTCATCTACAGATGTGACGGGATCCACGTCTTCGGGCAGTTCGGGTTCCGGTTCCTCCTCGGGTTCTTCATACGGCAGCGGATCAACGAATTTTACGGACTTGATGTCGTTGAAGCTGAGACGTTTGCCTTTGGCGCGGGCGGTGGTCATTTCCACGAATTCGGCGCATGGGATTATCGTGGTGGTGTCTTCCGTGTCGGATTTCTTCGCATGATAAACCACCTTGATTTGCGGCAGATAGTCGATAGAGTAGGCCACTAATTTGGCGGTGCCGTCGGTGGGGTAGAAATCGACTTTCTTCAGCATCACATCGGGTTGGAAACGCTTGATGAAGTACTTCTTGTCTTTCTTGAGTTGATAAATGGCGGTGATGATCATCGATGGCTTCCATTTCCGGATGATATCCAAGTCATCCTCGAAATGCAGGGAGGTCTCGTACCCGGTGATTCTGTAATTTCCAGATTTATAAACGGTTATAATCTTGTCATCTTCGTGGAATGACCCGACCAATTCGCCCCTTCCGTCGGTGTTGAGACGCATCACGGCAGACTCGAAATAGACGTCGATGGCGCTGAGGGTGGAGATGCCTTTCTGTGCCAGGGTGATGCTGGCGATAGGGTAGCGGGTGACGATGTTGCCCAGCGCTGCACGGTTTTTCACGGCTAACGTGCCGAAATCGAAGTCGAACTCGCGTTTTTTGAGTTTGGGCTTTGGTTTGAGTTTCACGCGCACTACCTCGGCCTCGCCATTCGGGTTGGAGGTGAAATAGAGCACTTTGGCGTTTTTGTTGCCCTTCACGAGGTCGTATTTCTTGTCGCGGGTGACGCCGCCCACGTTGAATCGTTTCGCATAGACGGGACCGTTCACCCCTGCAGAGTAGATCATGTTGTAGATCTGCCGTTCGTCGCCGCGGCGGAACACCTCCGCGTGGATGATGTGCTTGCCCACGAAGTGCTTATCGGCCACCTTACTGATGGAACACTCGCCGTTCTCGTGGAAGACGATGATGTCGTCCAAGTCGGAGCAGAGGCAGGCGAACTCCACATCGTCGTCCTTCTTGAGGTTCGTGCCGATGAAGCCCTCCTTCTTGTTGACGTATAGCTTTTGGTTGGCCACGGCCACGGTGACCGCGTTGATGTTGTCGAAACTCTTGATTTCGGTGAGACGTTTGTGGTCGGCGCCGTATTTTTTCTTCAGTTGCAGGAAGTAGTTGATGGCGTAATCGACGAGGTGGTCCAAATGGTTCTGCACTTCGTCCATATTGAGTTCGATTTCAGCGAGCTTGTCCATCGCGGCCTTGATGTCGAATTTGGAGATTTTGCGGACGGGTTTCTCGCAGAGCGCAAGTACGTCGTCGCGGGTGATCTCCTGGCGGAAGAGCGGACGGTAGGGGTCGAAGGCGCGTTCGATACGGTCGATCTGTGCATCCCATGATTCGGCATCCTTTTCCAATTCCTTATAGATGCGTTTTTCGAAGAAGATTTTCTCCAACGAGACCTTGTGCCATTGCTGGCGCAGCTCGTCGAGCTCGATTTCCAGCTCTTTGCGCAGCAGGTTGAGGGTGTTTTCGGTGTTGATGCGCAGAATGTCCTTGACGTTGGTGAAGACTGGCTTGCCGTTCCATATCACGCAGGCGTTGGTGGAGTAGGTGATTTCGCAGTCGGTGAAAGCGTAGAGCGCGTCAATGGTCTGGTCGGGGGAGACGCCAGGCATCAGGTGGAGGTAGATTTCCGCCTGTGCAGCCGTGTTGTCGTCTATCTTCTTGATTTTCAGCTTGCCGTTGTCTATGGCCTTGGTGATGGAGTTGGTGGATTCGGAGATGAGGTCTTCGGTGGTGGTGCCGTAAGGAATCTCGTTGATTACCAGTGTTTTATTATCGACAATGCTGATTTTGGCGCGGTTGCGGATCTTGCCGCCTTGCGCACCGTTGTTGTAACGGCTCACATCGATGGTGCCGCCCGTCGGGAAATCGGGGTAGATCTCGAAATCCTCGCCTTTGAGGATATGCACGGAAGCGTCAATAAGTTCGTTGAAATTATGGGGCAGGATGAGGGTGGACATACCCACGCCGATGCCTTTCACGCCTTGGGCGAGCAGTAACGGGAACTTGACAGGCAGCGCGATGGGTTCACGGTTGCGGCCGTCGTAGGAGACTTGCCACTCGGTGGTCTTGTGGTTGAAGACCACCTCTTTGGCGAAGGGTGTAAGGCGAGCCTCGATGTAACGGGGGGCCGCCGCGTCGTCGCCGGTGAGAATGTTACCCCAGTTTCCCTGCGTGTCGATGAGCAGATGTTTCTGGCCCATCTGTACCAATGCCGCCCCGATGGATTGGTCGCCGTGCGGGTGGTACTTCATGGTGTTGCCCACGATGTTGGCCACTTTGTTGAAACGACCGTCCTCCAACTCGTCCATGGAGTGCAAAATACGGCGCTGCACGGGTTTCAAGCCGTCATACACGTCGGGAAACGCACGGTCGAGGATGACGTAGGAGGCGTAGTCCAAGTACCATTCGCGGTACATCGACTGTGCGAAAATCACCTTGTGCAAGCCAGACTCGTCCTGAGTGCTGTTGTCTGTATCTTCCTGTGGTATAATGACATCCGAAGAATTCTCGTCCAATTCTTCGTTCAGTTCTTCATCTTCAAATTCTTCAGCCATAGGTTTTGGTTTTTCAAGCCGCGAAGATACGAATTTTTTAATGAAGAATGTAGAAAGATGAGTGAAGAATGTCTATCTTTGCCGATTGTTTTTTTAGTAAACAGTGATTAGTGTTCAGTGAACAGACTTCAAAAACCAATAACCATTAACGATATGGATAGGAGCAAGGGCGCATTTCAGGAGGGGCTGAGGAGGCATTTCGGGTTCGAGCCGACAGCCAGCCAGGCGGAGGCCATGGACCGGCTGGCCGATTTCATCTACGGCAAGGGGGAGAACTTCCTTTTCCAGCTCTCGGGTTACGCCGGCACCGGCAAAACCAGTCTGGTGAGCGCATTGATGAAAACCCTGGCTGACATCGGTGTCCATATTGTGATGCTCGCTCCCACGGGCCGCGCCGCCAAAGTGCTCTCGCAGTACGCTGGCCGCAAGGCATATACCATCCACAAATGGATCTACCGCGTCTATAGCAAGGACGGGGTGCGTCGGTTTGTACGCCGCGAGAACAAGGACAGCCACACGCTTTTCATCGTCGATGAGGCCTCCATGATTTCGGCGCAAGGAGGTGTTAACGATTTGATAGGCAATAGCTTGCTGGACGACCTGATGGAATTTGTCTTCCTCGGCGACAGCAATCGGATGTTATTTGTGGGTGACGACGCGCAGCTGCCGCCGGTCCACGCGGACGAGAGTCCCGCGCTCGACGCCGAATACCTGAAAAGTGCCTACAACGTGGAGGTTTTCGGGGCGCGGCTCACCGATGTGGTGCGGCAGTCACTCGATTCCGGCATCCTCTACAACGCCACGCTCGTGCGCGACAAGCTCAACGCCGGCGACTACAACCCGCCGTTGTTCAGCGGAAGACCGTTCGAGGATTTCCGGCGCATCAACGGCGGCGAAATGGAGGAACTGCTCAACACTCTCTACAACGACCACGACCACGACGAGATTGTCATTGTGACGCGCTCCAACAAGCGGGCGTTCCAGTTCAACAATGCCGTGCGAAGCCGTGTGCTCTTCCGTGAAAACATCATTGCCACAGGCGATTACATTATGGCGGTGAAGAACAACTACTACTGGTTGGACGAGGTTACCTCCGAGGCGGGCTTCTTGGCCAACGGAGACATCATGGAGATCATGTCCATCCACAAGCAGCAGGAAATCTACGGTTTCCACTTCGCTGACGTCACCGTGCGGCTTTGCGATTACCCCGAACATTCGTACGTGGACATCAAAATCATCTTGGAGAGCCTCGACTGTGACGGGCCATCGCTCTCGCACGAAGCCAATCAGAAGTTGTATCAGGCTGTGGCCGAGGATTATATGGAGATACTGAATCCGCGAGCCCGCTTCCTGAAGATTAAGGAGGATCCCTTCTTGAACGCTGTACAGGTGAAGTTCGCCTACGCGCTGACCTGCCACAAGACGCAGGGCGGCCAGTGGAAGCATGTGCTCATCGATCAGGGCTACCTGCCCGACAACAGCACCGACAAGGAGTATCTTCGGTGGATGTACACGGCGGTCACGCGCGGAACGGAGAATGTTTACCTTCTCAACTTCAACGACGAAATGTTCGGGGAAAGTGAGACATGAGACTTAAGATTTGAGACTTTTCTGCTGACAGTTATTTTTTTCTTTTGTTGGAGTGGTATCAAAAATAACATAAATACGAACATTCAGAGATTTTTTTGCGGATAACCTCAACGTCTTAGGTCTTAAGTCTTAAGTCTAAAATTATATATATTACTGATATACAAATACTTGTAAGTGAATAAAATAATTTCGGAAAAAAGCTTGCCGATATTGAAAAAAGTGTATTTTTGCAGCCGCAAATGAGGGACGTTAGCCCAGTCGGTTCAGAGCGCTGCCTTCACACGGCAGAGGTCACTGGTTCGAGTCCAGTACGTCCCACAAAAAAACAGCTTCATAGGAAGCTGTTTTTTTTTATGCTTGCTTGTTTTATCGTATCCAAGTAGGGCTTCAATCCACCGCCAGTCCCCCCATCGCCGTTTCCTTATACAAACTCGGCAGGTCTTTGCCCGTCAGGTTCATCGTTTTCACCACCTTGTCGAAGCTGATGAGGTGCTTGCCGTCGGACATCATGGCGAAGAGGTTGGCGTCGAGGGCGCGGAGGGCGGCGAAAGCGTTGCGCTCGATGCAGGGAATCTGCACAAGACCGCAGATGGGATCGCAGGTGAGCCCGAGGTGGTGCTCCAATCCCATCTCGGCGGCGTACTCGATTTGTTGCGGCGAGCCTCCGAAAAGCTGGTTGGCGGCGGCAGCGGCCATGGCGCACGCGGAGCCGATTTCGCCCTGGCAGCCCACTTCGGCCCCCGACACAGAGGCGTTTGTGCGGATGATGTTACCGAAAAGTCCGGCTGTGGCCATCGCCTTCAGGATGAACTTGTCGCTGTAGTCGTGGTTGTGCTTGAGGTGGTAGAGCACCGCAGGCAGCACGCCCGACGAGCCGCAGGTGGGCGCGGTGACGATCTTGCCGCCCGAGGCGTTCTCCTCCGCCGTGGCCAAGGCGTACGCCGACACGAGACAGCGGCCTTGCAACGATGCCTTGTAGCTGCGCGCCTTCACGTAATACTGCGTGGCTTTCCGCTTGACGTACAGCCCGCCTGGCAGCACCCCGTCGTTCTGCAACCCTTTCTCGATGGTTGACTGCATCACCTTCCAACGCTCCTCCAAGAAGTCCCAAAGGTCGGCGTCCTCGTGCTTCTCCACGTATTCCCAAAAGTTCATACCGTATTTCTCCACCAGTTTCACGATTTCCGACATACTGTTCTCCTCGTAGCGCTCTTCGTGGTCCATCACGGAATTTTCGTCCGCAATCTCGCCGCCACCGATGCTGTAGATTTTCCACTGGTCGGTCACCTCCTCGCCTTTGAGTGATTCGAAGAGCATGGCGTTGGTGTGGAATTTGTGCTGGATTTCGGGTTTCCAGACAATCTCGGTGGACTTCGGGGACAAGGCGTCGATGATGGTCTTGTCGGTGAAGTGCCCCTTGCCGGTGGCCGCCAGACTGCCGTAGAGGGTCACGCGGTAGCCGCTTGCGTCAGGGGTTCTCTCTTTGAAGATTTCGGCCGCGCGGTGCGGTCCCATAGTATGGCTGCTCGAAGGGCCGTAGCCGATTTTGAAGATTTTCTTGATGGATTCCATCTTGTTAGTTTAGGGTTTAAGGTTTATGGTTTAAGGGTATGGAGGGTAGGGAAATTCGGGGAGGGTGTCTTTGAAATTCCCTTTTCGGATTTTTTCGGGGAGGTAATAGCCGATGTGTCGGAGTTTGAAGCTGTCGTTTCGCAAACAATAAAACCAAATCAAAGGGTCATAGTGGAATTCTCCGTCACATTTTTTATATTCGGGAAAGGATTCGAGGTTAACGAATTCCAACGAGGATTCATTCCTGCTTAGCATAAAGCTGTCTAATACCAAGCTGACCAATTTTCCGTCTATGATGGAATACAATTTGGTCAGCTTCTTGTCAAAAAACTCCAGATAGTCATTGGATGATGCCGCGTGATAACAGGGAAGCGGAAATACCATAAGCCAATGGAGCGAGTCTGTTGGATTATCTTCGGGGAAGACCTGAAGGGAAACAATCTTGACATTGTTGTCCGGCGACACCGAATCCCAGTAGAGCAGGGTCTCCCGCACAACCCGGTGTATTTCCGTTGCGGAGGCGACGGAAGCGGTATCCGTGCTATCCATATCTTGTGTCGTGTCCGTTGGTTTATCGACACAAGATATTGACATACAGCATAATATTACAATAATGAGTTTCCTCATAGTGGGGTTGATTTGATAGTGCAAAGTTACGAAAATAATAGAAACTACTTCATTCCGACTTTATTAAATATAGTTAACCTTATAGTATTATGTTAAAACAACGCGATAGCTTGCGGTTAACGCATTTTATTTTATAGTTAATCGCAAGTTATCGAATTTTTTCTTGTTTTTGTGATATGAAATTAGAGAGTGTTTGGGATTTGATGACTAGAAAAATGTTGTCGTTATAGAGACTTGCTGTCATACATTCTTTGCAATAGGGGCTTCCCCTCGACTAGTGTGTCAGGGAAAAAACTATCTTTGCAAACTTAAAATTTTGATAATATCTTATTAATAACTTTGAAATAAAATCTTGTATGAAAATGAAACGGGTGAAAATAGGAGTTGACGCTTCCAGCGTCATAATAGAGGATAACGCTTCCAGCGTCATAATTAATAATTCTGCAACGCTTGGAAGCGTTGCCTCCTTCGAGGGAGATAGCCAGCTATTGTTTATGGAGAAAGACAAGTTCATCAGTATCAAAGGTTCCAAACTGCCCCATTGGCATCAGACAGATAAAGTGCAGTTTGTTACTTTTCGTCTTGCAGATTCACTACCCCAGGCAAAACTTTCAGAACTTTTGACTTTCAAGAAACAATGGCTGACGGAGCATCCAGAGCCGTGGGACAATAAGACGCGAGAGGAGTATAACCATAAAATTCGCGTAAAAGTGGACCGGTGGCTTGATCAAGGTTACGGTGAATGCATTTTGGAACGGGGAGAAATCAGGGAAATCGTTGTGAATGCACTGCTTTTTCATAACGGAAAACGTTACAGACTCCACCATTTCGTTATTATGCCCAATCACGTACATCTGTTACTTTCCCCTATTGGTGACAACGAGGTGGTTAAATCCATTGGTAGTGTCAAACAGTTTTCCGCTAATGCCATTAACAAACGTTTAGGGCGCAGAGGGAATGTTTGGCAGCGCAATGTGTTTGACCGTCTTGTTCGTGATATGCAAAGTTATGAGGCGTGCGTCAACTACATCAATCATAATCCCTGCAATTTGAGGCCTGATCAGTACACCCTAGGAGCTGACGCTTCCAGCGTCAAATAACGTGCGACGCTGGAAGCGTCGGCTCCTATTTCCAAAACTCCACCCATTTCCTCTCCTCTGCGCTGAAAGCATCCATATTCCCGTCGTATTCCGGGTTCGGCAGGTACCAGTCGGTGGATTCGAAATAGTCTCGTAATGCTTTGTCTTTGAAGATGTAGCCCCGATAGGCGAAAGGTAGGTTCTTGAGGATGCGGCGCTGCTCGGGGGTGACGAGGGTGTCGTAGTTGTATTCGTAGTCGGTGTCGGATGGAATAATCAGCGAATTCGTGATTTCGTGTCGAAGGGCCGCCAGCAAATCAGAATAGGAATAATATTGTTCTGCCAGTGTCTCTGTAAAAGAAGGAGCGTCGTCAGGGTCACCGAAAGAGTAATGGATGGTGTTGCTTTTGGTGAGATACAATTCGCCTTCCGGGTGGAAGTTGGCCTTTCGGAAAGCGAGGCTGCCTTCTTGGACGTGGAAAACAGGGATATCCCTTTTCGTGGGGTATGAAGAAGAGTATGTCGTGGTTTTGCCTTTCCCGAGGAATCTCCATTCGTCAGGACTTTGAAAAAAATCCGGATCAATGCTGAAAGATTCGCGGTCGCCCATATTGACTAACAACAGGAAGTCATCGATTTGGTGGTTGGCCCAGCGGTTGGCAGCGGTCAGCACGTAGGGAAAATAGAATTCCTCATCGATAGAGAAAGAAAGGTCGAAGTCGTAAGTGTGGTAGATGATGTTTAGCCCTGGGCGGAATTTCGCTTTGAAGTGATAGACGTAGTCTGTAGGCAGGTCCGGCGCGCCCCAGGCGTATATGGAGTCTGTAATCCGTTGTTTGTCCCATGTTTCTATGTGCCCGTTATTGAAATACGGATTCGATAGGAAGGTATCTTTGACAGGGTCATAGTATTTCAGGGGCACATTGGCGATTTCAAAGGTCAGCGGTTCTCCGTTCATCGCCACCTTGAAGTTGCGGATGTGCGGATGTCTCGGGAATACCTTGAAAGGATCCAGACTGCTGTTGTAGGGCGACTCGGCCTCGAATCCGACCAGCAGTTCCTTCTCGCCCACGGGGTTGAAGAACTCATAATAGACGGTCACCTCGATATGGTCGCCCACCCGGTTGAGGGTCAACACCTCCTTCTTCACGCTGATGTCGGTCTCCGTAATCGGGATCAGCTGGTTGCCGGAAGCGTAGAAGACACCGTCGTTGGCGGTAGCGAAAAGTGTTGACAGACAGCAGAATAGAATAGCTATGGTTCTTTTCATCATTGTTTTGATTTGGGGTTGCAAAAATAAGAAAAACGGCTGACACGCATAAGTCGTTGTATCTATTGACGATTTTTTTAATCAACCGTTGTTGAACATGTCAGTGTGCCATTGCGCGGGATTATTTCGGATGTAATTTGAAATTTTTGTAAATGCGTTCGTATTTCGGATTATATGTTCGTGATAATTTCGTTGCCATATCGGAAATCCGATTTGTTTTGTCACGGCGGATTTGAATCCCCGTACAATTGCCCCCAACGTTTTTGACGGTGACCGTAGGGGCGTATCGCATACGCCCCTATCTTTTGCGTCGCATGCGCCGTTGTTGGTTGTATCGCATGCGCCGTTGTTGGTTGTATCGCATACGCCGTTGTTGGATGTTAGGCCGTCGTCGGGTGTATGCAATGGGGGTGTATGCGATGGGTGTGTATGCAATTGGGGCGTATGCGATACGCCCCCACGGCAAATTTCGACAATGGCGTGAAAATGATTGGGCATAACGATATAATCATGAAGGATTACCTCGTCTTTTCTTACGTTGATGGTGTTTAACCATTCATTATTTACTATTTGCCCCCTTTCATTCAAAATCATTTTGCCATCAATGACCCGACCGAAATAATGATTCTTGTCTTTTGTGCAAATGGTGATGAAATACAATCCATCGGCGGAATAATCATATCCTTTTAATCTGATACTACGGCGGTGGTGGAATGTATGCGATGGGGGCGTGTTTGATGGGGGCGTATGCGATTGGGGCGTGTGCATTTGGGGCGTATGCGATACGCCCCTACGGGGGGATTGTGTGGTTGTTTTCATATTTTTTAATTTTGTTTTAACACTGCAAAAATATATTTTTTCTAATCATATACATTTTCTCCTCCAAAAAATTTTTTTTCGCAACGAATGCAATATATAACTAATTTTTTCGTTGTATGATTAAAAAATAAATTATATCTTTGCCGCGCCGATTTCAATGTAGAATGATGAATGTAGAATGAAGAATATAAATTGTTAGAACATAGATCACTGATCACCAATCACTGATCACTAAATAATATTACAATGAAAGAATTAACCAAAGCAGAAGAACAGGTGATGCAGGTGCTGTGGCAGATCAAACAGGGATTCGCCGCTGACATCATCGCCAATTTCCCGGAACCGAAGCCGGCCTACAACACCATGCTGACCGTGGTGCGCATTCTCGAAAAGAAGGGGTTCGTGTCGCACGAGACCTTCGGGAAGTCGAACCGCTACTACCCGCTGGTGAGCAAGGAACAGTACTCGGAAGAGTTCATGCAGCATTTTGTGCGCAACTATTTCGACAACTCCTTCAAGTCGATGGTCTCCTTTTTCGCTAACAACCAGGATATTACGTTGGAAGAACTGGACGACATCCGTCGCATGATCGATGCCGTTCCGCAAGATGATTCACCCGCAAAAACCGAATAGTCATGAAAACGATCCTTTTCTCCGCCATCGCCATGGCACTCTTTTTCGGTTTCTATTGGCTGACATTGCGCCGGAGCAACTTGTTCCGCTTGCGCCGGTTCTATCTTGTGGGCACATTGGCGCTTTCGTTGGTGCTGCCGTTTGTCTCTCTTGAGATGCCGAGTCGTGTGACCGCTGTAGCGCAACCTTATACGCAACATTTTGGGATGACGCAGGAACCAGCTGTTATTCAAGTAGATGTGGCTGGGGAAACGACAACTGAGGCTGTTGAATCAACGGCAGATATGACAAATATGACAACTGAGACAACGGGAACGACAGAAACTACCAAAACATTTTCTTTTAAGGATATAATATGGTATGGATACGTTCTCGGATGCGGGGCGGCTTTCATCCTGTTGGTTGTCAAGCTTTTTAAGACTTTCAGGTACTATCGGCGCAGTGTGCTGTCGGATGAGCTTTCGACGGGCGACATGTGTGTGCGGGTGTTAGGCGAGCCCGACGGCAACCTTCCGTTCTCGTTCCTGCGGTCGGTGTTCGTGAATCCGGAAGTGTTCACGGAGAGCGAGTTGCAGCAGGTGCTGCGGCATGAGCGGACGCACATCCGCCAGCGTCACACGTGGGATCTGCTCTTCACAGAAGCGGTGCGGGTGCTGCAATGGTTCAACCCCGTCATTTACTTGTACGCCAGGGAGTTGAGCAGCGTCCATGAGTATTTGGCCGATGAGGCAGTGCTTTCGTGCGGATTCTCTCGCCGCGACTACCTGGAACTGCTGTACAAGCAGTTGTGCGTGGGCAAGTTCGTGCCCGTGGGCAACAGTTTCCGCCACCTGCTGACCAAAAAACGTATTTTGATGATGAGCCAGCCGGTAAAACGCAGAGTGTCTGCGTGGTGGCTGCTCGCGCTCGTTCCCATCATCGCCGGACTCTTGTTGGTGAACTGTCACCCGAAAACGGAGACGATTGCTGAGGAAGAGGCGGTTGAGGAAGTTATCGATGAGCCCGTTTGCATGGATCCCGATACGATGCCGCAGTTTCCGGGTGGCATCCAGCAGTATGCCAATAATCTCTACGACAGCATGCAGTACCCTGAATTATCCAAGAAATACAAGCTTACAGGGCTTTTCACGGTTCGTTTTGTCGTAGAGAAGGATGGGCGTGTCCTCTATACGGAGTTGGATACGGCCGAACTCAAATGGAAGCCTACTTCGGAAATGATAGTGGCTATGTCGCCTATTATCGGAAGTAAAGACAGCGTTGCGTCCGCGTGTTTTTATTTCGGTGAGGACACACCCGAAGATAAGGAAGCGCGGAATGAGGTTGTGCGGCAGTTGATGGAGCCCATCGAGACGGAAATCAACCGTGCCTTCCGCGCCGCACCCGCCTGCAAGCCCGCCATGAAGGACGGACAGCCGGTGCGTTGCAGGCTACGTCTGCCTGTCGCATTCACATACGGAGACCATGTCACATCCGATGGGCTGTCCGGTCCCCGCGTCTTGCATCTTAAAATCGATACCATTTCACTCGAGACTGTGGTGGTAGAATTTTAGTTGGCCGTTAGCAGTTATGAAAAAACATGCTTTGTTCATCCTGATTCCAATTGTTATTACAGGTTGCTCATATATGGGAGAAAAAGAAGCCCAAAGTATTCCTCAGAAAGAGGAATGTGCGTTTGATTTCAAATTAGAACAGGGAAGAATCGTCATTTATGCAAAAATCAATGAAATGGATTCTCTGCGTTTTATGTTGGATAATGGTGCCTCTACAACTATGTTTGACTCCACTTTTTGGCAGTCATTCAAACAACAAAACACTCCGCATTTTGTCCAAAAAAGTGGAAATTACGACTATTATTATTGCCCTACAACCATATCTTTATCGGATTATTGTTATTCTATTGACACTATCTATGTCGCTTCGGAAAAATATTCACAAAACTATTTTTCTTCATTATCTCTCAAAGGAATGATAGGGGTAGAACTGTTTAATAAAAGCATTGTTGGCATTGATTTCGAAAATCAAAAGATTTTTATATGCGACCATTTGCCCGAAAACATTCAGGATTATCAAAAATATGATATGGTTTCTCTACATAAACAAGGCGACCCTTACTATCATAAATTCAGATTTTTGACCATAGATGGACTATATGACAAAAACGGAGAGCCGGTATCTTCTAATTTCCTCATTGATTTAGGCAGTGTCACAAACAATATTGATTACCCATTCTGCGACAAAATCGACATCGCAAAAAGTAAATCAATGGTAAATGACACTGCTTCAATAATCTATTCGCTGTTAAATCAATGCCCTATGATAGAATCCGTTTACATGGACACTTTTGCGGACACTGTCCATGTGGACAACTTCAAGAACGGCGTAATAGGCATAGATTTCCTAAGACATTACAATGTCATCTTCGACTATCCTCACAACAAGTTGTACCTAAAACCAATAAAGCAATGAAAAAACGCCTCATTATCATCGTTTTCTTAGGAAGTGTGCTGGCCGGCATCGGTCAGCCAAGCGAGGGCGGTGCGAACGGGACTTCTGTTCAAAAGTACCCCTTCCGCTTTCATACCTACACTCCGCACATCTATGTGGATGCCTTCCTGAACGACAGCCTGTCCCTCCGTATGGTTTACGACTGCGCTGCGTCCTTCGTATGGTTGGACAGCACGTTTGTGGACAATCATTACGGTTATGAGAGCAAGCTGACTATGGCGTTCGAGGGCATCGGGACGGAAGGACGGCAGGTGGTGAAGGCGTTCCAGGACTGGGACGTCACAATTGCGGGTAAGCGCGAGGAATTCCCGATAATCCCGGCCCCTAACCTGCGAAGCACGTTTTGCGACAGCGTTGACGGGGTGATAGGGCTGGTCTTTATCAAAAAGTATGTTTGGGCATTCGATTTTAAAACGCAGTCGTTTGATATTCTGCCGGTTGTGCCCGATTCGGTGAAGCGGAACTGGCATGCCTTGAAGCTGTTTTATCAGGACAAGATGTACTATTTTGAGGCACCCGCCACACTGTACCTGACGGACAGCGTGAAGGTCTCCGGCAAGTTGTTGTTCGATTCCGGTATGGGAACAGATGTGCGCCTTTTCTCGGATGTTACCCGCAAACTGAATCTCGAAAGTTTGGATATAGATCGGGATACGATAGTATCCAAGGGTGCGTCAGGCAACAGCACGAGCGAGTCCTTTATTGCAAAACGCATTGTAATTCAGAACTTCACGGCGGACTCTGCCGCCATCAGGGCCACGACGGATGCATCCGGCCACGCCAGCAAAGCCCCCTCCAAGGATGTCATCGGCTATTTCGGTTTCGGTCTGCTACAGCGCATGGGCGAGGTGGTGATCGATTTCCCGAATCAGGTCTTATATTTTAAGCCTCGGTCTTGAACAAAGAAGTGGCAATCGGTTCGTGGGATGCTCGGCGAAGCACCTACCGTGGGAGAGGATCATGTTCAAAGCGGTTACGCTGAAGAATTCGGTGAACAAAACGGTGAAGAGCCGTTAGGATTGTCGGTTTTTCTGTCGATATTAAAGGATTGTGGCCACCTTGTTCAGAAGGGGTGGTTCACGTCGGGTGCACTGCTGCTCTTCCACTTCGCGCTGGGCAATGACAAGGCAGTCGTGTTCGTAGCCGTATTGCAGGCGCATCCAGAAATCGTAAGGAATGCCCAACTCCTTTTCCAGTGCCATCGCCACTGCGGTGGTGAAACTGCGCTTGCCCTTGATAAGCTCGTTCAGATGGCTGGGCTGGATGCCTATTGCTTTGGCCAGCTCTTTTTGTTTGATGCCGCGCTCTTTCAGCTCCTCGGCAAGTGTTTCTCCGGGATGCACCGCCCGGAAAGCTGTGATTCTGTTATCGTTGTCCATAGTGTGATTCATCAAGTTCTATGATGATTATTCTTATTCCATTTTCCAATTCCTGAAATAAAAGCCGTTCTACTCTTCCATTCATCACTCTCACTGAGCTCAATCCAATTTTCCTGAGCTCTCGTAATGCAGATAGCTCAACTGTTTCAAGTCGCTGCACTTTGCAACACCCTGCAAATCGTTAAACACACGATCTAAAGCCCATAAGAATTTCTTGTCTCGGGTGTATTTTTTGTACCTTTTGCTATTGTGAGTCGTTATAAGTTTTTCTAATTCAACATCTTCAAATGATACGTTCATTGTTTTGAGAGTTTGCAAAA
>JBGUPL010000038.1:0-25476 GCA_045130275.1 Bacteroidales bacterium | reverse complement strand
GTTGTTCTCGTCCGTATAGTTCAGCGAACGGTCCGGCATCAGGAAAAAGTCCTCCGAGGTCAAACCGAAGGTGTCCGTTGTGGTGGCGGTGATGTCGGTGCCAATCTGATCCAATATCACCGATGACGATATAGCGCAATAATGACCTTGTCCCATGCAATCAATATGTACCAAATGACCGTCATGCATTACGCATCCATTACAATTTCTGGCATCATGCCCTATTCTCACCAGCATCAAGACTGTGGGCGCAGTCTTGCCCTCGGAAGGCATATTAACTATCCTGTTCGGTGAAAAATGAGCCTCATCGGTCTGATCATGTTTTTTTTCGCACGCCCCAAACAATAGCATCGCTGTGAGGGCTGTCATTGTTAATGCAAATTTTTTTTCATAACAATTCTTTTTTGTTGATTAACTTTGTTTATTCCGGTGGCAAAAATACTTTCTGCCACGATACAATTATATCCTTTACAACAACAATATGTTCCTTTACGCCAATAATATGATGCTACCCCCCCCCATACAACCCTTTTGTTGAATTATAACACTCTGGTAAACAGTATTATACATATCCTTACGTATTAATCCCTTAAAATCTCCCGAATAAAGGATTAAAATGCGTTGAGGGAATGAATGAAGGATAAAATTCGTTATCTTTGCCACTGAACTTAAATCATCCTTTTATGAAACATCTTCATACAATTGTCTTAGTTTTGCTGAATGTCATCTTTTGCGGAGCCCTTCTTTGGTTCTTCTCCCGATTCTCCTATCTTCGTCCATACGCAGGAAGTAGGATAAGAGAGGTTATCTCAGGAGTTTTGCTGTTGACCACCTTGTATGCCAACTATTATATTTTATATCCCAAACTTCATAGAGGTCACATCATTGCCTATTGGACTTCGATGACGGCCCTCACATTAGTAACAGCAGCCGCAGAACTGACCTTAGCATACAAGTATATTGCACAATGTAGTACGTATGTCATTAATGAGGTCGGATTTTACAATTATTTTTTCACGCTTTTGTTGTTAATCTTCGGTCGCAATATCGCTTTCAATTTTTTCCCTTATATGTTAAAAGAAAGATCTCTTCTTCAACAATTCTTGGAAACAGAAGTGAAAATTGTATATCAGTATGCACGATTGATTGATGCATGCGACATCCATAATAACTGTCATCACGTTTCTATTGAAAACATCTACTATTGCATTAAAAACGGTAATTATTCTCGAATATATACTACAGAAGGCCCTTATTTTACACGCTATTGTTCCCTTAAGTATTTGTATCAGTTATTGGGAAACAAGGAATTTATCCGTATTTCTCACTCTACCATAGTTCCATATACTTTTATCGCATCATGTGATGAGAAAAAAGTGATTCTGAAGAAAACGCCTTGGATGGAAAATCCCATTTCTTTTCCTTTGGATTCCAAAAGAAACCATCAGATAGCGGAGATTATTAACCAGTATCTCAAGGATAATAAAGCACTTGATGAATCAGAGCTGAATAAAAGATACCCTTCCATTCCACCTCAAAACAAACTTGATGCAGTGTTCAACTATATACAATCGCATCACGATTGCCGGTCCACAGAAATCACTTCAAACATGCCATTCTCTTTGAGTACCGTTGAACGCTGCCTCTCTGAACTCTCCAAACAAGGCCTCATCGAATACACCGGCAGCAAGAAGACCGGCGGGTACCGCGTGGTGAAGGAAAATCCATAGGCCACAGGCAAAACGCAACAGGCAAGAAAGAATAAGAATCGGTCACCACTCTAAACTCTAAACTCTAAACCCTAAACTTTAAACCCTAAACTTTAACCTGGTTCTTCACCAGCTGGCCGCAGGCCGCGGCGATATCCTGGCCTTTGCTCTGGCGGATATTCACCACCATGTTGCAACGCTCCAACACAGCAATAAAGTTCTGGCGACGGGTCGGGTCCGACCTGTGGAACAGCGAATCAGGGGTGGAATTGTATTCTATGATATTGATTTTCACAGGAAAGGGACGGCAGAATCGTGCTAACTGTTCGGCAGCCTTCTCTGAATCGTTGACCTTCGAAAGCAACAGATACTCAATGGTAATACGTTCATCCGTTTTTTTGTGATAGTACGCCAATGCCGCTTGCAAATCTGTCAACGGGTTGTGCTCCGTCACCGGCATGATATTACCGCGCACAATGGGGTCGGCACTGTGCAACGAAATGGCTAATCCGCAACGAAACCCATTGTCCGCCAATGCTTTAACACCCTTAATAATACCTGCTGTGGAAAGAGTTATACGCGCAGGTGAAAGCCCAAAAAAGTCTTTGCCTGTCAAAATGTCGATGGCCGTCATCATATTGTCGAAATTGAGCAACGGCTCGCCCATCCCCATAAAGACGATATTGGTAATGTGCTGGTTATAAATTTCTTGCGCCCGATTGTTGAGCAATACATACTCGTCAATGACTTCGCTGTAGTGCAGATTACGGATGAAGCCCATGGTTCCTGTAGCACAGAACGCGCAGTGCAGCGGACAGCCGATTTGCGTGGAAAGACACGCCGTAACGCGCTCCTTGCTCGGAATGAGCACCCCTTCCACCATCTTGCCGTCATGAAACTGCAGCAGGAATTTGGTGGTTTTGTCGCTGCTCTGTACTTCTTCGGCAATCTCCGCCCGGTGAAACGTGAAATTCCCCTGCAATTTCGCCCGCAACGCCACGGAGAGGTCCGTCATCTCTTCAAACGAGCCCGCACCGCGCTTCCACAACCACGTCCATATCTGCTTCGCCCGGAACGGCTTCTCCCCAATTTCCCGCAAAAACGAAACCAATTGGTCAAATTTTATATTTCGGATATCGCCCATAATTATGAATTATGAATTAGCCAAAAGTGTCGCCGGCGTACACTCCGTCACCGTCACATCCACATAATCGCCAATCCGGTAATTCTCCCGTGGGAAAACGATGACCTTATTCTGACTATTCCGGCCAAACAGTTGGTCATCCGAGCGTTTGGAAGCGCCTTCCACCAGCACACGGAAGGTTTTGCCCACATCACGGCGGTTGCTTTCCATTGAGAGCTCGCCTTGCAACGCGATGACCTCCTCCAACCGGCGGGTTTTCTCCTCATCTGGAATGTTGTCGGGATATTGCTTGGAGGCTAATGTGCCGCCGCGCTCAGAATACTTGAACATGTAGGCGTACTCATAGCCGACCTCACGCATAATAGAGAGCGTATCTTTATGATTTTCAAGTGTTTCACCACTAAATCCAACAATAATATCGGTGGTGATGGCGCAATCAGGAAGCACCTCCTTGATTTTGCGCACTCTTTCCAAATAGCTTTCGCGGGTATAGACGCGGCGCATCTTCTGGAGCATTTCGTCGCTACCCGACTGCACGGGCAGATGGATACATTTGCAAATGTTGTCGTAACGGGCAATCGTTTCTATCAAATCATCCGACAGGTCTTTCGGGTGCGAAGTGGCGAACCGCACCCGCAACTCCGGTGACATCTCCGCCACCATTGCCATCAGCTTGGCAAAAGAAACTTCCTGATTTTCCTCCTTCCAGAAGTAAGAATTCACGTTCTGTCCTAACAGCGTGACTTCTTTATAGTTATCCTTCAACAAATCCTCAATTTCACCGAGGATGGTTTTCGGACTGCGGCTGCGTTCGCGACCGCGCGTGTAAGGCACCACGCAGTAGGAACAGAAATTGTTGCACCCGCGCATAATGGAGACGAACGCCGACACACCGTTGGCATCGTAGCGTACAGGCATAATGTTGTCGTAAGTCTCTTCTTTCGAGAGCAATACGTTGAATGAGGTGTGTCCATGCTGCGAATCGGCGATGAGTTGCGGTAGGGATCGATAGGCATCGGGGCCGGCAATGAAATCCAGCACCGGCTCCGTCTGTAACAGTTCCTCCTTCATCCGTTCGGCCATGCAACCCAACAACCCGACCTGCAATGTCCGTTTTTTGCGCTTATATGCCTCTAATTCACGCAAACGCTTGTGGATGCGCTGCTCGGCCTTGTCGCGGATAGAACACGTGTTTATGAGGATTAAATCAGCCTCCTGAATGTCTTTTGTCAACGAATACATCTCCTTCAGAATGGAGGCCACCACCTCACTGTCCGCGAAATTCATCTGACAGCCGTATGTTTCTATGAACAATTTCTTCATTTACTACCTTTTTTGATTATTTCTTCCTAAAGTAAATCTCCATCGGCACGCCCGAAAAGTCCCAATTCTTGCGAATTTGGTTCTCCAAGAAACGTTTGTAGGAATCGACCACGTACTGTGGCAGGTTGCAGAAAAAGGCAAAAGTAGGGTAAGCTACCGGAAGTTGCGTGACATACTTAATCCGGATGACCTTGTCCTTGTTCATTGGCGGCGGCGTATTCTCGATAATCGGCAGCAGCGTGTTGTTCAGTTCCGATGTCGAAATACGTCGCTGACGGTTCTGATACACTTGAATGGCGGTTTCCAACACTTTGTAAATGCGCTGCTTTTCCGTCACAGAGGTGAAAATTATCGGCACATCGGTGAACGGTGCAATTCGTTTCTTCAACGCATCTTCGAAATTCTTGTGCGTGTGGGTGTCTTTTTCCACCAAGTCCCACTTGTTCATTACCATCACGATGCCCTTATGGTTTCTGGCGCATAATCCGAAGATGTTAAGGTCTTGCGAATCAAATCCTTGCGAAGCATCTGCCATGACAATGCAGACATCGGAATTTTCGATTGAACGAATGGCACGCATGACGGAATAGAATTCCAGGCTTTCCTCAACTTTACTCTTTTTGCGTAAGCCAGCAGTATCAATGAGATAGAAATCGAAACCGAAACTGCGATAGCGGGTGAAAATCGTGTCGCGAGTCGTACCCGCCAGCGGTGTCACAATATGACGGTCCTCGCCAAGAAACGCATTGATGATGGAAGATTTACCCACATTCGGTTTACCCACAATGGCGATACGCGGCAGATCATCGGGCAGATCGTCCACATCTTTTGAAAAATGCTTCACAACTTCATCCAAAAGGTCGCCCGTGCCGCTTCCCGAAACTGCTGAAATGGGATAGATATCCCCGATACCAAGCGCATAGAACTCCGTGTAGTCCAAGTAATTGCTCGGACTGTCTATCTTGTTCACCGCAAGGTAATACGGTTTCTTGGACTTACGCAGAATGTCGGCAATCTCTTCGTCCAATGGTGTCAGTCCCTCACGACCATCCACCATAAAGACGATGACATCCGACTCTTCAATGGCCAGCGCAGCTTGTTTGCGGATCTCCGACTCAAATATGTCATCCGACCCTACCACATAACCACCGGTGTCAATCACGGAAAAATCGTATCCGTTCCAGTCGGATTTCCCGTAGTGACGGTCGCGGGTAACACCAGCCGTGGCGTCCACAATAGCCTCCCGCGCCTGTATCAAACGGTTGAAAAAAGTCGATTTGCCCACATTCGGCCGACCGATCAATGATAGTATGTTTCCCATGTTTCTTAACTTAGACTTAAACTAATGACTTTAACCATTAACCATTACAAGACATTCGCCAACTGCTCCTTCAATTTTTCCAACTCGTCCTTCATCCGCACCACAATTTGTTGGATGTCGAAATCGTTGCTTTTGGAGCCGAGTGTGTTGATTTCGCGGCCACACTCTTGCACAATGAAACCTAATTTCTTTCCATTGGACTGGTTGTCATTGAGCGTTTCGATAAAATAATCACAATGCTTGCGAAGTCGCACCTTTTCTTCGGTGACATCTAATTTCTCAAGATAGTAGAATATCTCTTGTTCCAATCGGTTAGGATCATACTGCACCTTTGGAGCAAGGTCTTTAAGAGAATTTTCGAACTTCTCACGTATTCTGACAATCCGTTGTTCTTCAAAGGGGGTCACCTCATCAATCATGTCGCGAATCATCGTGATTCTCTTCACAAAATCCTTCTCCAAAACTTTTCCTTCTGAAATACGGAACTCATTAAGCTGGCCGCACGCTTCGAGGATGGCATCCCTCAGTTTGTTCCAAAGGTCCTCGCTCACCTCCTCTTGTGGGGTGGAGATCACATCGGGCATCCGTAGCACATGCAAGAAGATGTCGCTTTCAACTGGATTCCCCAAGTTTTTGGATAATTCCGAGAGCGTCTGATAATAAGACATTGCCAGATCCGAATTGATGGCTACTGCACTGTTCACAGCCCTGTTTTCCACCGTGATGGTGAAATCGGCCTTGGCTCGCTCCAGTTCTTTCGAGAGGATGGAGCGTATCTCATTCTCGTAATTCTTGAACAGCAGAGGAATCCGAGTGTTGAGATCCAACTGTTTGCTGTTCAATGTGCGGATTTCAACAGTAATATTCTTTCCTTCGCTTTCTAACACTGCCCGACCAAAACCGGTCATGGATTTTATCATAACTAAATTGTATTATATAGAAAAAAGGCAGGTCACACTTAGGCCTGCCTTTTCTCTCTTGTACTATAAAAAATTACTTGACAATCAATTTCTGAGTAGAAATACCCGTGTTGGTACGCAGGGTCACCATATACACGCCGCTGGTGAAGTTCTTCACAGGAACGATGACTTTGTTGTAACCCTCGTTGACATCAACATTGGAAGTATAAATGGTCTGACCCATCAGATTCATGACAGAGATGACACCGCTTTCAGCTTTTTCAGCAGAGAAAGTGATGTTAACAGACTCAGATGCAGGGTTCGGATACATCTTCATGCCGGAGATCGTTCTGTTGTTCAAACCGGTGTGGTCAATCCAAAGACCTTGACAAACCTCATTGGTGTTATTATAGACACCGATTTCGTCAGCATCCATAGTCAAATAATAAATAGAAGACTCTTCGGGACAAACAGAAATAGGAGCATCAGACGGAGCTTCTTTAATCCAAGAACCAGCGTGCATATCTTGTTCCCAAGTCATGAAGATCTTGCCATTGACAAGTCTCGGAGCCACAGACGGGTAAACGCTCTCACCTTTCATTTCGGTATATTCTTCCACATCGGCGAGGGTAGTCGTGCTATCGAGCGGGAAAAGCTCCCAAGAATCAAGATAATAACAATCTTTGTTGTAGGACAACCAGCTGTAGTCACCAAAGGTTTGACCGTTGTCGAGGGACTTCGTGCCGAAAACGCCTCTGTAATACATGCTACCGCTAGCATCTACGAAAGGAAATTCCATCAATTGGCAGAAAACCATATAAACTTTGCCATTCTCAGCAACCAACTGCGGGAAAGAGACGCTACCTGCACCATAATTCGGATAAGAATTGATGTCCCAATTGGAAACTGACCAGATGCTTTCGTCGCAGTCAAGATTGAAACGCTCAATGACAGTGTGGCCAGCTGCTCTCAAAACTTCGGGCTGCATGTACGTATCATCGCCATTGTAAAGGATAGGAGCTTGGTTCTCGTTCCAGTAAACCAACTCACCAATGCCGGGATACCAGTACCAAGAATCACCGCTATCCACATCAGAAACCACGAGATAAGCACCGAATGCCACGTGCACAATGCCGTCATCGCCGATAGCCACAGCACCGATACCGTCTTGGACATACAAGTTGGTATCAAGCATAGCGGTAAGGTTGCCGTTCTTGATGGCGGATTCGAGGAACACGGTCTTCGTGAAATTGACACCATTGTCGGTGGATTTCCAAAGGAATGCATCCATGGTGCTGGAGGGCAGAGCCACGATGGCAACCGTGTTGTCTTTCGCGGTGATAGCGTAGGAGTCACCAGAGAAACGGCTGTACTCATCAGCAGTCACATTACCAACAACGCGAGGGCTTTCCCAAGTGATGGTAGCGGTGGACTCGTCATAGGTACCACGATAGTAAACCAAACAAGTGTTAATACCATTGTAGTAGTAACCATCGTCAGACTCCGTGCAGGCAATCAAGTGGATGGTGTTGCCGCTGGAAGCAACTGCAGGCCACAACAAAGCGGTGCTTGTACCGCTTGCGGAAGAGATGGAAGGTCCTTGCAAATTCGTGAAGGTCCAGTTGTTGGTACCTTTTTGAGGGCAAACACCAATAACGAGAGCGCTGGAACCGTTGTGAGCAACAGTAATCTCAGCGTTTCCGACTGTGGTGAGGGTAGACCAACCCGTACGAGTGTTCTCGATACGATCCGTGGAAGTAGGACTGAAGATCCAATAAGAACCATTATAGTAGTTATAACCGGTACCACGGCTGGCAGCGGTAGCGCCAAGGGTCGTCCAGACGGCTGAAACAGTACCATCGTTGTGAGCAACGATTTTGGAAGCAACAGAACCGTTGGATTGGCAATCGTAATAGGTCATACCAATGTAATTGTGGCTTGCGTCACGCAACATCGGAGTTTGGATTTCAGGAGTTGCACCTTCTTCAAAACCTGTAAGGTAGGTTTTGTGCATTGGAACAGGTTGAGCACTTCTACGGGCTTGCTCAACTCTTGTTTGTGCAAACGTTGCACTAATCATAAGCAACGTAAAAACAGCAAGTAAAATTTTTTTCATAATATTGATTTTTAGTTTATATATGAATTTTAAAGACAAATTCAGGACAATGACAGAACATTGTCCTGAATATAGTGTGATTTCATATTAGTTGTTCACCACCTTTTTTCCAGCTGCGTAGTTAATTTTTAACGCATTATTATCGCGCAGCTCTTGTTTGATGGTGTTCACATAACGCATTTGCACATCTTTGTCCACTTTAAGGGAAAAGGTCAGGCGGTCTCTGTCTTGTGCATCGCGGGATTCCTTTTCGGTACCGATGAAATCTCGCACGTCACGTTTCAGATCTTCAGCCTTGATGGTCTGGTCATTCAGCTGGACAGACACCTCTCCCGGAGGCAAAGTGTTCTCGTTCTTGGAGATGGGGGCGCCGATGTAAATATTGGCAACAAGTGACTTCTTTTCCAGCTTCTGGATTTCAGTGGCTTGGGGGGGCTGGAAATGGACCTTCAGGGACGCCTCGCGCATGGTGGTGATCACCATGAAGAAGAACAAGAACATGAAGATAATATCAGACATGGAACCCATATTGAGTTCGGGGGTCTCTTTTTTTCCTTCTTTTCTGAATCTTGACATAATCTTGCGTTTTAAAGGTTACTTACCGAAGTTACTATAGTCAATTGGCGGAGCCTCAGAGATACTCATCGGGATGGCGGTGGAGACAGCGCGTTGGGCTGCTGAGTCCAAACCGTCAAACTTCTTGCCGAAATATTGCAACGCGGTTTCATCGCGAAGCTCGTTCACAGCACGTTGCAGTTCATTCTGCACCTGAACATACATGTTGTAACTGGTGCCCTGGTCATTGGTCAGGGACACAACCCCCTTGGAGACTTGGAAGTCACCGATACCGTCGATGGGTTTGCTTTGCTTTTCCGGAAGGGACGGGTCATTGGTGGGGTTGGCGAAAAACTCCTTGGCTTTCGCCTTCAACTCGGAAATCATGATGACGTCACCATTCACGGAAATCTCATCACGGAAATTGACCAGCACGTTCAGCACGTTTCTTCTATTGATATCCACCTTTTTATCCTTGGCGTCTTCCGTTTTTGGCGGCGGAAGCTTTCTCGGAATACCCTGCTCCGTGTTGATGGAGGAGGTCAGCAGGAAGAAGGTCAACAGCAGAAACGAAATGTCTGACATTGCACCTGTATTCAAGCCTGGTGTTTTTCTTTTACTCATGTTAGTTTCTGTTTTTAACGGCGTTCATAATCAACGTCACAATAATCGAGATTACTGCAACAAACAAACACACATAGACCGTGAACGTTGCGGCGTTCACCATCTTGTAGCCTGAGCTGGTCATTCCAGCCTTGATGGCTGAAGGACTGAGCGTAGGCGTTCCGATAAGGTAGCCGATGAAGAAAGCCACCACCAAAAGAACCAGGCCGAGGAGGATCTTGTAGGAGGTCTTGAAGTTGGCAATCATATTGGTCAACAGGAAGAACACCATCAGAGCCAAGGCACCGATCAGAAGGATGTAAGTAAGGGTAATGAAGAAGTTCTGCAATTTTGCGCTCTTGCCGAAGCTCTTCAGATCACTTTGGAAGGAATCCAAATCAGCAGCCTTTTTGTTGGCGGAAGCTGTTGCGTTGATGGCGTCTGCTCTTCCAAGGAGACTGTTGGCGGATTTGATGAAATTGCGTTCCACCAAATATTCCTGCTTCAACGCGGTATAATCTTTGTTGACATCCTCTACATAATTTTCGAGATCCTTGTAGCTTTGCACGCCGTTAAAACCGTCCACATATTTCTGTTTGTTCTCGCTTTTGGCGAAAAGACCGGCAGAACGCTCAGGGAACTTGGCTTTATAGGCTTCAAAATTATTCTCATCGAGATTTTTCAAATCCTGAAGATAGGTGTAAAGGATATCCTTTTCCAGTTGGACTTTCTTCAGGTTCTCGCTGCGCGTTTGGTTCTCTTTCTGATATTTCTCAATCACAGAGGGGAGGGTTTCCACGGTGGCCGTCTCAAGGTCAGACACCATTTCAGGCATCTGCGCTTTCACTTCCTGGGCTTGGATATAGTTGTCCTTTTTCTCCGCATCAAAGGAGAAGAAAGAGAATGCTATAGCCACACAGACCGCCAGGATAGCGACCACGAATATGACGATATTGATTATTCTATTTTTCATTATACAACCATTTAATATTATTGTATATATAATAACGTAGGAAACCTATTCCTTTTTATTTATTAGCTTTGTGCTTGACGAGAATATCCATGAAAGAGATGGTGGCGTCTTCCATGTCGTTCACGATGGAGTCGATACGGGTGAGGAGGTAGTTGTAGAACACTTGGAGGATCATGGCGGTGATCAAACCGAACACGGTGGTCAACAAAGCCACTTTCATACCGCCGGCGACGATGGTCGGGGAGATATCACCTGCGCGCTCGATATCATCGAAAGCCTGCACCATACCGATGACCGTTCCCAAGAATCCCAAGGAAGGAGCCAGGGCGATGAACAAGCTGATCCAAGTCATATTGTTCTCCAGTTTTGCCATTTGGACGGCACCGTAGGAGGTAAGGGATTTCTCGACAGACTCAAGACCCTCGTCATAACGGTCGAGGCCTTGGAAGAAGACAGCGGCGAGAGGGCCTTTTGTATCACGGCAAAGTTCTTTAGCCGCATCGACACCTTTGGTGTTAAGGGTATTCTCAATCTTATCCAGCAGTTTCTTGGAGTTCACCGAAGAGAGGTTGAGATAGAAAATACGTTCGATGACAAATGCAAGACCGAGGATCAAGCAGATCAACACGGGGGTCATCCACACGGCACCACCTTGGATGAATTTGTCTTTCAAAACGTAATGTAAGCCTTGGTTCACAGAATCGTCAGGATCTTCAGACAGCTCGGCCTGAGCGGTGGCGGCGGGAGCCTCTGCAACTTCCTCTGCTGCCTGCTCCGTAGCGGCAGGTTCGGCAGATTTTTGCTGTTTTTGCGCAAATGCTGTGTTTGCAATACCGAAGGTCAAGAAACCGAAAACGGTAAGTAAGGCGATAAGCTTTTTCATAATGGATTTTGATTTGTTGAAATTAAATTATTTTTACTTTATTGACTTTCAATACTTTGGGTCTTTGCGGAGAGAATGGGATTCGAACCCATGAAGCGCTTTTGGCGCTTACGCGCTCTCCAGGCGCGCGCCTTCGACCACTCGGCCATCTCTCCGAATTTTTGAGGCTGTAAAAATACACTTTTTTTCAATCCGCGCACATATTTCCCCAAAAAAAATTTCATGGTTTGAAAAGATACTGAGCGACAGCAATTTTTGTATCTTTGCCGCACAGAATTTTTGCTTGTATCACCTTTAAAAAAATAACGTATTTTATTAGTTATGAACAACGTACACAATTTTAACGCAGGACCGTGTGTCCTCCCAAAAGAGGCTGTTGAATCCACAATCAACGCCATCCGCAATTTTGACAACACCGGTATCGGTCTGATGGAGATCTCCCACCGTACCCCGGGTTGGGAAAGAGTTATGGCAGAAACCCGCCAACTCTGGCGTGACCTGCTCAATATCCCCGACAATTACGAGGTCCTCTTCCTCGGCGGCGGTGCCAGCACCCAATTCTTCATGGTGCCCGCCAACCTGATGAAAACCAAAGCCGCCTATCTCCAGACCGGCGTTTGGGCTAAGAAGGCCGCCAAAGAAGCCAAGAATTTCGGCAAAACCGAAATCATCGCTTCCTCCGAAGACAAAACTTATAATTACATTCCTAAAGGTTGGACCGTCCCCGCT
Source organism: Bacteroidales bacterium (assembly GCA_045130275.1). Lineage (GTDB taxonomy): Bacteria > Bacteroidota > Bacteroidia > Bacteroidales > WCHB1-69 > F23-D06. The sequence continues at coordinate 13,221 of JBGUPL010000038.1, read as the reverse complement.
GACGCAGATTATTTCCACATCACCACCAACAACACCATCTACGGCACCGAAATCCGCAAGGACTTCACCGCTGAGGAGTGCAACAACGTCATGCTTGTCGCGGATATGTCTTCCGACATCATGAGCCGTCCCGTCGATGTGACCAAATACGGTCTTATCTACGGTGGTGCTCAGAAAAATGTCGGCCCTGCCGGTGTCACCTTCGTTATCGTGCGCAAGGACATCCTCGGCAACATTGGCGACCGCGCTTACATGAACCCGCTGCCTACCATGGTCGATTACCGCACTCACGCCGCTGAGGAAGCCAAGAACATCTCCATGTTCAACACTCCTCCCGTGCTCCCCATCTTCGTGATGCACGAAACCCTCACCTGGCTCAAAAACACCATTGGCGGTGTCGCTGAAATGAACAAAATCAACATGAAGAAATCCAACCTGCTGTACGAAGAAATCGACCGCAACAGCATGTTCGTGGGTACCGTCGCCGACAAGGCTGACCGTTCCATCATGAACCACTGCTGGGTGATGGCCCCCGGTTACGAGGACAAGCAGGACGCTTTCATGGCCTTCGCCAAAGAGCGCGGCATGATCGGTATCAAGGGTCACCGTTCCGTTGGTGGTTTCCGCGCTTCCCTCTACAACGCCTGCACTGTGGAAGACGTCGAAGCTCTCGTGGCTTGCATGCAAGATTTCGAAAAAGCGAACAAATAATATTATAAGTGAGCAGTTAGCAGTTAGTAGTTAGCAGTTCATTCAACCAAAACTACTAACTGCTAACTACTGACCACTAACTAAATAAAAGTAATAATGAAAGTATTAGTTGCAACCCAAAAACCTTTTGCAAAGGCAGCTGTCGATGGCATTCGCGCTATCGTGGAAAAAGCTGGTTATGAATTAGTTCTGCTGGAAAAATACGAGACCGCAGAGGAACTTTATGCAGCAGTTGCTGACGTGGACGCCATGATTGTCCGTTCCGACAAAGTGACAGCCCAGGTGATTGATGCCGCCAAGAACCTCAAGGTGGTTGTGCGCGCCGGCGCCGGCTTCGACAACCTCGACCTCGCCGCCTGCACCGCCAACAATATCGTGGCGATGAACACCCCCGGCCAAAACTCCAACGCCGTGGCTGAACTCGCCCTCGGCATGATGATCTACATGGCCCGCAACACCTTCAAACCCGGCACCGGCGCCGAACTGAAAGGTAAAAAAGTCGGTATTCAGGCTTACGGCAACGTCGGCCGCCTCGTGGCTGAAAAAGCTCGCGCTCTCGGTATGGAAGTCTGGGCATTCGACCCGTTCGTCCCGAAAGAGAAAATGGAAGCCGAAGGCGTGGTCGTTCCCGCTACCCTCGAAGAGATGTACAAAAACTGCAACTACATCTCCCTGCACATCCCCGCCAACGACCAGACCAAAAAGTCCATCAACAAAGCCCTGGTCGGCCTCATGCCCAAAGGCGGCTGCGTGATCAACACCGCCCGCAAGGAGGTCATCAATGAGGAAGAACTCATCGCCCTCATGGCCGAGAGAGAAGACCTCAAATACTGCACCGACATCGCTCCCGATGCTTTGGACGAATTCAACAAGTTCGAAAAACGCTTCTTCGCCACCCCGAAAAAACAGGGTGCCGAAACCGCCGAAGCCAATATCAACGCTGGTTTGGCAGCCGCCAACCAAATTGTGAACTTCTTCGTCAACGGTGACAAGAAATTCCAAGTGAACAAATAATATCTGATCCCCTATCAGGAAAAAGGCAGGCTGTTTCGGTCTGCCTTTTTTTGACTTATTGACATAGACTTAGACTATTGAAATAAACCTTGTTCAGTCTAAGTCTAAGTTCATAGTTTAAGTTCATAGTTCAAGTTCATAGTCTAAGTTTAAGTTCATAGTCTAAGTCATAGTCCAAGTTTGTATTCATATTTTATGTACCTTTGCAACCTCAAAAAATAAAGTATGGCAGACAACAAAAATTTTACCATCGGTATTACGCAAGGTGACATCAACGGCATCGGTTACGAAGTAATTATTAAGTCGTTGAGCGACAATAGAATCATGGAAATGTGCACCCCTGTGGTGTACGGCTTGTCAAAAGTGGCATCCTACCATAAGAAATACATGGAGATGCCTGATTTTTCATTCCAGTTCACAAAATCGGCTGAACAGCTTTCCACCAAACGCCCTAACCTCATCAATTTGTATGAGGAGGAAGTGAAATTGGATTTAGGCACCCCTACGAAAGTCTCCGGACAGATGGCGGAACGTGCACTTTATGCCGCCGGGCGCGACCTGAAAAACAAGTTGATCGATGCCATCGTGACCGCCCCGATCAACAAGAATATTATCCAATCTGAAAAATTCAAATTCCCTGGGCACACCGCTTTCTTCGAACACTATTTCGGCGGAAAAGAGCATCCGGCCATGCCACTTATGGTAGCAGAAAACATACGGGTCGGTTTTGCTACCAACTACTTGCCTATCAACGAAGTGGCGAGTAACATCAGCACCGAAAAAGTCCTCGCCAAACTGGAAATACTGAACCAGTCGCTAAAACAGGATTTTGCCTTGAACAACCCGACCATCGCCGTCCTTGCCCTCAACCCTCACAATGGCGAAGAGGGTCTGCTTGGCACAGAAGACAAGGAAATCATACAACCTGCTGTGGCTCAAGCGTTCCACAACGGTATCAACGCTTTCGGGCCCTTCGCGGCCGACGGTTTTTTCGCCTCCGGAGCCTACACTAAATTCGATGCGATTTTGGCTATGTACTACGACCAGGGTATGATTCCTTTTAAATTATTAGGCAAAAACGGCGTGAATTTCACAGCCGGACTGCCTATCGTGCGTACCGCACCCGCCCATGGCACCGCCTACGACATTGTAGGCAAAAACATCGCTGACCCGCAGGCCATGCGCAATGCCATATACCTCGCCATCGACATTCTGCGGAATCGGGAGACAATGACACGATAACGAACTGATAAGGTTGGCAGAGACGTGCCCTGGCGCGTCCTACGGCCCTTCCGTCCACAATGAACCTGGTAATTGACATAGGAAACACGCTTCAGAAACTGGCCGTTTTCGATGAAAACGAGAAAATGGTCTGTCTTTTTCATGAAGACAAGCTGACAGAGACCCTGCTGGAGCCATTATTTGTGCAATATCCTATAGAAAACGCAATCGTGTCCTCTGTTGGAAAAAACGACGAAGCGATCATGAAATGGCTGGAAGCACACTCACACCTCCTGCAGTTTTCGCCCGCCTGCCGATTGCCCATCACCCTCCGCTACGCGACCCCCGAAACGTTAGGTACCGACCGCATCGCCAACGCTGTCGGGGCAAATGCCCTTTGTCCCGGCGAAAATGTGCTGTCCATCATGGCTGGCACCTGCCTTGTAGCCGATTTTGTGAATGCCAACGGTGAATACTTGGGTGGAAGCATCGCTCCGGGATTGCGTATGCGATTCCAATCTTTGTCCAAGTTCACCGCCCGCCTGCCCCTTGTGGAGCCCGACAACATCGATTTCTTGATCGGCAACAGCACGCAAGACTCCATTTTGTCGGGGGTTATCAACGGCATGGCGCATGAAATCTCCGGCATGATCGATCATTTCAGACAAATATATAACCCTATAAAAGTCCTATTTTCAGGTGGTGATGCCGAACTGCTTCTTCATTACATAAAAAAACGTATATTTGCCGCCCAAAATCCGACTCTGCTCGGATTGCTTAAAATATTAAAATTGAATGCTTCAAAAAACTGACCATATTCTATTGTTGACACTCTTGTTTTGTTGTCTGAGCTTTTTTTCCAGCCGGGCGCAAAACGAGATCAGCATTCCCTATTCCAGCATTGGGATCGGCATGGTAAACCACTCGTCGAACGGAATTTTGGATGCCATGGGCGGAGTTTCCTATGCCATGCAGAATCCCTACTACATCAACTTCCGAAATCCAGCTTCCTACGCCGCTTTCGACTCCTTGTCTTTCATCGCCGACGCCGCAGCATCCATCTACTCTTCCCGCCTGAACCAGGGAGACAGAATCCAGCGGAACACCTATGCGAAACCAGGATACCTTGCTATTGGTCTGCCCGTCACGCGGCATTGGCGCACCAGTATCGGCATCATGCCTTTCAGCGACATTGGCTATGGCATTGAAACCGTCAAAACTATCGAAAACATTGGGGATGTCACTTATAAATACAGCGGAAAAGGCGGGTTGAACACTCTCTACTGGGGCAACGCCTTCAAACTCTGCAAGGGACTTTCCATCGGACTGAACGCCAGCTACATTTTCGGCTCCGTATTCGCTTACAGCAACACCGAATTCGACGGAAACAACTTCTTAAACTCTTACGTCAACGACACCTACCTCGTGGACGGCATTTACCTTGATGCCGGAATCCAATATCTTTTCAACGTTGGGGAAAAGCACCGCATCGGCTTGGGTGCTGTTTACAGTAACACCGCTTATATCTGGGCAAAAGAAAAACTGCTGGTGAACGCCTATACCGGTACGTATATGTCCACCGTTTTATATGACACAGTGTATTCCCAAGAAGCAGTTCGCGGCCGTTTGAATATCCCTCAGTCGGTAGGTGGCGGACTAAGCTACACCTACAAGGACAAAATGACCATCGCCGGTGATGTGACCTGGCAAAATTGGACGAAATTCTCCTTCATGAAACCGTCCAACGACACCCTCCGTAATTCCATCTCCGCCTCTCTTGGATTCCAATACATCCCGGATCCACTGTCCACAAAGTTTTTCAAGAAGATGGCCTTTCGTGCAGGTGGGCACTACTCCACCGGGGAATTGATGTTGCGCAATAAACCTATCTCCGAATTCGGAGTCAGTATAGGCATAGGAATACCACTAACAACGTTCAATACGCACTCGTCCATCAACCTCCTATTCGAATACGGCAAAACTGGAACTCTCGCTAACGACCTCATACGCCAAAACTACTTCCGTTTCTCCTTATGCTTCACCCTTCAAGAACGCTGGTATCAACGAGTCAAATTAGATTAGAAATAAAAGTATAACCCTATAAAAAACGAAAAAATGAAAAAGATTTTTGCAATCATCGCATTGGTTTTCGGCGGAAGTTTTCTTTTCGCACAGCAGCCTTGCTCCTTCAAATACGGAGCCAACGAGGCCGATTCCATCAAATGCCTTGAAGAGATTACGAACTTCAGAACATTCTACAACGCCAAGGCCTACAGTGACGCCTATGAACCTTGGCAGTATGTTATCCAACACAGTCCTTGCTCATGGGATGGTATCTATACCAACGCACAAACCCTTTTCCAGAATCTGATCAAAGATGAAAAGGATTCCGCGCGCCGCGAACTGCTCATTGACTCATTGCTCTACACTTTCGATGTCCGCAGCACCTATTTCCCGGACAAGTTCACGCCCGGTTCCGGTCTCGGTCTGAAAGCCTACAACACCATCCGTTACAGAAAAGAACAGTACGAGAAAGCATTCAACTGGTTTGTGGAGTCTGTTGAAATGGAGAAAGAAAACACCCAGCCGGCCATTTGGGACACCTACTTCCAACTGGCTGAGAATAAGACTAAAGCATCTATGGACACCACTTTCGTGATTGAGGCTTACGAGCGTGCCACCGACTACATTGACCTCTCCATCCTGAATGCCACCAAGTCTTATGAAACCAGCCTGGACGCTTTGGAAGATCTGCAGAGACAATTCGACAACGAAGAAATCGACCGCCTTGTCTTTGACAAACAAGCCAAGAGACTGATTGCCGACACCACGCGCCAATCCAAACTCATCGTCAACTACCGCAAAACGCAATCCAAGATTGAAAAGGCCGTGACGCCTTACGCTTCCTGCGAAGTGATGGATATGCTCTACACCAAAAAGTTCGATGAGATCAAGGGAGACCTGCAATCTGTCAGCAAAATGGTCAACACGATGTTCAAGGGAGGTTGCACCAGCAGTCCTGTTTTCCAGGAGGGATTGGCCATCCTGCACAAGGCAAGCCCGAGCCGCAACACGGCCTACATGATGGGTAACCTTACCTTCCAAAACTACATCAAGAGCCAAGACGCCGAGGAAATCAACTCCGCTATCGAGTATTTCAAGGAGGCTGCCAAATTGAGCGAAACGCACGACCAAAAGGCAGATGCCAACTACATGCTGGCTCTGGCATACAGATTGAAAGGTTCTTTCTCTGAGGCTCGTTCCGCCGCTTACGATGCTCTGAAGGCAAGACCCAACATGGGCAAAGCCTATATCCTGATTGGAGACCTTTACGCCAACTCCGGCGGAAGATGCGGCGACGAGCAGGTTCCTGGCGGATATGCTTGGGCGGCTGCTGACAAATATGCCAAGGCTGCTGCCGTGGATCCCAGCTGCGCCGATGAAGCCAACAAACAACGCGCCAAACTGAGATTCCCCAGCAAGGATGAACTCTTCAAACGCGGTCTGAGCGCCGGCGCTTCCTACCACGTGGGCTGCTGGATCCAAGAGAACACTACTGTGAGATAATTCTAAATGTTTTCCAAATCTAAATACTTGTATGAAAGCATCATAACGTTGTCATGCGTTATGATGCTTTTTGTTGCTTGTGACTCTAACAACAACAAAGCACAGTTGTTGGAATATAATGGCAAATTTCCTGATGAATCGGCCAAGAACATGACTATCACCGTCAGCGATTCGGCTCAGACCGCCTTCATCGTGAACACCCCCGTGTTCAACCGTTACGACAACGCCGACACTTCCTACACAGACTGCCCGGAGGGCATCACCATCACCTCCTTCAACGACTATGGCAGGAAACAAGCCGTCATCACTGCAAATTATGCCTGCCAAATCAACAACAACCTTTTCAAAGCCACCGACCATGTGGTCATTTACGACCTATCCACGGGCGACTCTGTCATCACCGATGAAGTGATCTGGGATCAACGAAAGCGCTCCATTTATTCCACCAAGTCAGTGAAACAGGTGAAACGTGACGGTTCGGTAAACTATGGCGATGGTTTCGAAGCCGATGAACGGTTCACCAAATACACCATCATCCACCCGCATGGGGAGATGGTCGGATATGATTTCTAGCTGTTGGCTGTAAACCTCTAAACTACTAAACTCTAAACCAAAAAAGTAGTCCCGCTGGGAATCGAACCCAAATTTAAAGTTTAGGAAACTTTCGTTCTATCCATTGAACTACAGGACCAACTTTGGGGCGCAAAAATACAACTTTTTCGGTATCAAATGAGTATAAAAACAACGGCGCGGTATAGGAAACCGCGCCGTTATTATTAAACCTTTGAGAATCAGCATTTCGCAATATTTACAATCACCTCCGTGGCCTTCACCATCGATTCCAGCGGCACATACTCGTACTTGCCGTGGAAATTATGGCCACCCGCGAAAATATTGGGGCATGGCAGGCCTCGGAACGAGAGGTTGGCACCGTCGGTGCCTCCTCGGATGGGCACAATGACTGGCTCCACGTCTGCCTCTTTCATCGCTTTCACGGCACGCTCCACCACATAATAAACCGGTTCCACTTTTTCTCGCATATTGTAATACTGGTCCTTAATCTCGCAGGTAATACAATTGTTATACTTGATATTCAAGAAATTAACGATATCCTGCAGGAATTTTTTCTGGGCTTCGAACGTCTCGCGGTTGTGGTTGCGGATGATGTAAGACATCTTTGTCTCCTCCACAGTGCCATCGATGCGGGTAAGGAGATAGAATCCTTCGTAATCCTGCGTATGTTCGGGACGTTGCGCGACGGGCAGCAAGTTGTTGAGTTCCATGGCAATGAGTTGGGAATTCACCATTTTGTTTTTGGCATATCCAGGATGGATGTTCTTGCCTTGGATGTGAATAGTTGCACCAGCGGCATTGAAGTTCTCGAACTCCAACTCACCGATGGCACCACCATCCATCGTGTAGGCAAAATCGCAGCCAAATGCCTCCACATCGAAAAATTTCACGCCATTGCCGACTTCTTCGTCATGGGAAAAGGCCACCTTGATATCGCCGTGCTTGATTTCAGGATGTTGAATGAGATACTCCATCGCACAAACAATCTCCGCCACGCCGGCCTTGTCGTCTGCACCGAGAAGCGTTTTCCCATCTGTAGTAAGGATTGTTAACCCTTTATAGTCAAGTAATTCCGGAAATTCTTCAGGTGAAAGGAGTGTATTTGTCTCCTTATCCAACACAATGGTACCACCGTCGTAATTCTGCACAATGACGGGAGCAGCAATGCCGGGCATATCGGGCGCAGTGTCGAGGTGAGCCATAAAACCTATGACAGGTTGTTTTTCGCCCGTGTTGGAAGGCAGCAAGGCGGTCACATAACCGTGTTGATCCTTGTTGACATTTTTCATGCCAATTGCTTTCAATTCCTCGACCATCACATCGGCAAAATCGAGGAGTGCTTGCGTACTCGGATAAGTTTCAGATTCCGGATCTGCAGTGGTAGCATAGGAAATATACTTGGAAAAACGTTGCAGTAAAATATCTTTCATTTTATAACTATTTGATTATTAAACTATTGTAACTCGTTTTTAATAATATAAGCACCAAAGCAAAAGTACAATATTTTTAAGAACTTTTTCAAAAAAAAAGACTTGACAAACGCGTAAAAATATTGTATCTTTGCGCGCCAAAATTATATTTGATGAAATTATCTGAATTTAAGTATTATTTGCCTCAGGAATTAATCGCCCTCCACCCTGTTGAAGAGCGTGATGAGGCACGTTTGATGGTGCTCGACAGAAAGACGAAAACCATTGAGCATAAACTGTTTAAGGACATTATTGACTACTTTGACGAAGGGGATTTGTTCGTCATGAACAACACCCGTGTATTCCCTGCGCTGATGTTTGGCGAGAAGGAGCAGACCCGCGCCCAAATTCGTGTTTTTCTGCTGAGAGAGTTGGACGAGGAGAGCCGTTTGTGGGACGTACTTGTGGATCCCGCCAGAAAAATCCGCATCGGAAACAAACTCTCATTCACCGAGGACGACAGCTTGGTGGCCGAGGTCATTGACAACACAACATCGCGTGGTCGCACGCTGCGTTTCCTTTTTGACGGCGATCACGACGCTTTCAAGAAAAAACTGATGGAAATCGGCACCACCCCATTGCCTAACGATATCCAACGATTGCGTGACATTGAGCCTGAAGACGAACAGGACTACCAAACCATCTACGCTACGGAAGAGGGTGCCGTGGTCGCGCCTGCCGCCGGTTTTCATTTTAGCCGTTTCCTGCTTTCCAAAATGGAAATCAAAGGCATTGAGCGCACCTATATCACTTTACACGCCGGATTAAGCAATTTTAACGATATTGATGTTGAGGACCTGTCCAAACACAAACCGGACTCCGAACGCATGATTATTCGCGCCGCAGTGGCCGATCAGATCAATGAGACCAAAAAAGCCGGCCACAAAATCGTTGTGGTAGGCACCACCACTATGAAAGCCCTTGAGTCCTCCGTTTATGACAGCGGAATGGTTAAAACCACCGAAATGAACGGCAAAGAGGATATGTGGACGAACAAATTCATCTACCCACCCTACCGTTTCAAAGTGGCCAACGCGATGGTCACCAATTTCCACGCCCCTCAAAGTTCCATGCTGATGATGGTGGCGGCATTCGGCGGTTATGAGTTCGTGATGAAAGCCTACAAAGAGGCAGTGGCCGAAAAATACCGCTTCCTCACCTACGGCGATGCCATGTTGATTATTTAACGTTTTTTAATACGATATAATTATGTCAAAAGCTTATCAGGAAGCAGGCGTGCAATTGGAAGCCGGCTACGAGTCGGTGCGCCTCATCAAAAAACATATCTCCCGCACCAACCGTCCCGGCATGATGGGCAACATCGGCAGCTTCGGCGGCATGTTCGACCTTGCCTCACTCGGCTACAAGGAACCTGTGCTGGTCAGCGGCACTGACGGCGTGGGCACCAAACTCAAATTGGCGTTCATGATGGACCGTCACGACACCATCGGGCAGGACGCCGTTGCCATGTGCGTGAACGACGTGCTCGCCCAAGGCGCGGCACCTCTCTTCTTCCTGGATTACATCGCCGTGGGCAAAAACGAACCCACCAAGATTGAGGCCATCGTGAAAGGCGTTGCAGACGGCTGCGTACTGTCCAACTGTGCCCTTATCGGCGGCGAAACGGCTGAGATGCCCGATATGTACAGCGAAGACGAGTACGACATCGCCGGATTCACTGTTGGCGCGGTCGAGAAGTCCAAACTCATCGACGGCTCGAAAGTCAATGTCGGCGACACGCTCATCGGTCTGGCCTCCTCCGGCGTGCACTCCAATGGCTTCTCTCTCGTGCGAAAGATTGTCTTCAAAGACAACCAGTTAGACCTCAACACGAAATACGACACCCTGCCCGACACGCTCGGCAACGTGCTTCTCACTCCCACGCGCATCTACGTGAAGCCCGTTTTGGAAGTGTTAAAAAATGTTGACATCCACGCCATCTGCCACATCACCGGCGGCGGCTTCGACGAGAACATCCCGCGCGCGCTGCGTCCCGGCCAAGGCATCTTCGTCGATGAGCACAACTGGGTAATGCCTGCCATCTTCCCGTTCCTTGAAAAATACGGCAAGGTCAACCACCGCGAAATGTTCAACGTCTTCAACATGGGCATCGGCATGGTGCTGATGGTGGATCCCAAAGACGCCGACCAAACTGTCAAAATGTTCAACGAACTGGGCGAGAAGGCTTACGTTATCGGTAATGTGACCGATAAAGAAGGGGTGGTGGACATTAAGTTAAGGCAATAGGCAATAGGCAACAGGCAATAGCAACGGACAACCCCAATATAATAAAAATGCTTCCTTAAGCAGCCCCGTAGGGGCAAGAGCTTGGTAGCCAGGGGTAAGCGAAGCGCAACCCCTGGAATCGAAACGAAAAAAAAACATTATGAAATATATCGGACCACACGTCAGCGCATCGGGTGGGGTGGAGAACGCCCCGTTGAATGCGATGCAGGTGGGCGCAACTGCATTCGCCCTGTTCACCAAGAACCAGCGGCAGTGGTTCTCAGCACCCTTGAGTGAGAAATCCATCGTCGCCTTCAAGGAAAACCTCTCGAAATCAAGTATTTCCGCTGACTATGTGCTCCCCCACGACAGCTACCTCATCAACCTCGGAAGTCCAGACCCGGAAGGATTGGAAAAGTCACGCAACTCCTTTCTCGAAGAGATGCAACGCTGTGAACAATTAGGGTTAAAAATGCTTAATTTCCACCCAGGCAGCCATCTGAAACAGATAACCATGGAGGAATGTCTCACACGCGTCGCCGAAAGCATCAACTTCGCTTTGGACAAAACACAGGGCGTGACTGCCGTCATCGAGAACACCGCCGGACAAGGCTCCAACGTGGGTTTCAGCTTCCAACATTTAGCGTATATCATTGACAAAGTGGAAGATAAGAGTAGAGTGGGCGTCTGTCTTGACACCTGCCACACCTACTCCGCCGGCTATGACCTCAAAACAGCAGACGGTTACAAAGCCTCATTCGAAGAGTTCGAAGAAACGGTTGGATTCAAGTACCTGCGAGCCATCCACCTCAACGACACGAAGAAGGAACTCGCCAGCCGCGTCGATCGCCACGACAGCATCGGAAAAGGTCTGTTGGGTATGGAATTTTTCGAGCGTTTTATGAACGACCCGCGATTCGACAACATGCCGCTCATCCTTGAGACTCCAGATGAAACGCTGTGGGCGGGGGAAATCCAACTGTTGCAAGGGTTGGTGAAGTGACTTGGCTGTAATCTATAAATAACCACAAATACACCAAAGTGCCATTCAAAAGTGTACCACTTTGGAGACTGCAAGAATACAAACCTTCAAAAAAAATAATTTGATAACACACCGTTATATCAAAAAAAAGTGTATTTTTGCCGCCGATTTCAACTGCTGCGTTCTTCTAACGGTTAGGAATCAAGATTCTCAATCTTGCAATACGAGTTCGATTCTCGTACGCAGTACAAAACAAGGCCATCTGTCACATCAACAGATGGTTTTTTGTTTAGTTTAGGGTTTATAGTTTAGCGTTTAGAAATTAGATGAAAAAGTTAATATTTTGGATCCAGAACGCACGGGCATACGCACTTCCGCAGAGCGTATTGCCGACATTAGTGGCCGTCTTCATGGCTGCCGGAAACGAGAATTTCTCCATCGGGTTGAGCATTGCCGCAGTATTCGGGGTGATGCTGGCGCACCTGTCCGTCAATCTCTTCGACGACTACTTTGACTATCAGTTCCATAGCGAAGATGTCCGGCAACAGACGGCCGCGGAGGGACAGCGTGCACGTATCGCCAAAAGTCCCTACCTGACCTCCGGTGAGGTGACCCCGCGACAGCTCTTCCTCGTGGCTTCGCTGTTTGCGCTTGCCGCCATACTGGTAGGTTGCATCGTTTTCATAAAACGTGGACTCACACCACTTTACATCGCCTTGGCCGCCGGATTTCTCGGCTTCTTCTACTCCGGCAAACCCATCCGCTTCTGCTACCACGGTCTCGGCGAGCTGGTCACAGGCCTCATTTTCGGCCCCCTGTTGATGGCTGGTGTTCACTATGCCGCATGCGGCACCCTCAACGCAGGAGTGTGGGTGGTCTCCGTCGCGGTGGGCCTTTGGGTGGTCAACATCCTGTACACACACTCCGTCATGGAAATTTCCACCGACAAAAAAGTGGGGAAGAAGACATTGGCCGAAGTCCTGAAAACCAAACCGTTGCAACTAACCGCTTCTGCAATCTTCAACTTCACTCCTTATATCATCCTTCTTATTTCGCTGATTTTCAAATATTTGAACCCTGCTTTTTCCGCCATCTTCCTGTTGCTGCCACTCTCTGTCACGCTGTTTTATCTCCTCTACCAATTCTGCTACCATCCCGAACGCGAATTCAAGCGCAAATGGTGGTACGGTCCCATCGAGCACTGGGATGCCATTTCGGAAAACCATTTGGAATGGTTCGCCATTCGTTGGTTCCTGGCCCGCAACATCCTGCAATTCGCCAGCATCATCTTCATCGTCTGCTCCTTAGTGGTATAACTCTCTCTGCCAAAAGCGAAAAACCAAAAGCCAAAGTTATAAAAAAAATTGTACCTTTGCCGCCGAAAACCGGCCCCGTAGTTCAGCTGAATAGAACGTCAGATTCCGGTTCTGAAAGTCGTGGGTTTGAATCCCGCCGGGG
>JBGUPL010000037.1:0-1896 GCA_045130275.1 Bacteroidales bacterium | reverse complement strand
ACCAGCAATGGAACAATTTTCATAGTTACCCAATTTTTCATCTTTTTCATTGCTTTTGTTATTATTGTTTAGTCTTCCCGTTGCCGCCTTCGTCAACCTGCTGCCAGTCGGCAATATTGATTTCCCAGTGGCACATTACAGTAATTTCTTAAGACTCCAGTTTCCCATGGTTTGACCGTTATGGGTTATTTCATACTCATGGAACACCTCGTAGCCGCGTTTTGTGTAGAAACTTAGGTTCTCCCGGTTGTTGGTGAACAGCACCATAGTCTTGCCTCCGTGCTGGCGTACATAATCCTCCAGATAAGACAGGAACTGAGTGCCTATGCCTTGATTGTGAAACGGCGGATCTACCTCAATCATACTCAGGTACCATACATCAGGATTGTTCTTCTGATAATCATGACAAGGGGTGCCGGCCTCCTGGTCCTTTGCTAAGAAAGCATGCAGGTGGTTCCAGTTTGTAAGGAAATACATCTTTAGATAACCGCAAAGAATGAACTTGAGTACCGATGGCTGCTTGTAACCTGGTGGCTCAAGTGCCGCCTCAGCCACCATTCGGCCATCCAAACGTGCGGTCAACATATGTGAGCCCTTAAAGTTTCCTTTCCTGTTTATGGCCAGAAATCGGGCCAACCCCCTTTGCCGCTCCTTAAGATCAAAAAAGATGGTTATGTAGATATAGTCAAAATATGCTCTGGCGGCCAGTTCTGAAGCCTCCTTGATATCCTCCTTTTTTAATTTCTCAAATTGTAACATAACCTAATCCTTTTTATGATGATTTGCCTATTCCAAGGGTATTCGGTATTACTGTATATTACCTTTTTACAGCCCAAGACTTCCTTTGCTATTCTTTTGTAAAGATGTAAACGGCCACTGTCGGCAGAATGACCAATAGAAGCAGCGAGATTTCCACCAAAGCGTATGATCCGAAATAGTCGACCAAGGTTTGGAATTTCAGGATTCCGTCAACCAGCAGGACTAGGAGGGCAAACCAGCAAACTCCAAATATCGCTGCGAATTTGAGTTTTCTTTTCTTCAGTTTCATCTTGTCTTTATTGATGTGGCGAATTTAATAAAATATTCTTATAACCACATACGAAAACCCCGCCGGAATTCCGACGGGGCCCAAGAACAAATGCAAGATAAGAGACCTATTCGCTCTTGGTGAAGGTCTTCTCCGCGACGGAGCTGGAGACGCCGTCCTTGATGGCGATGGCCTTCACGGTGGCGGTGGCGCTCCGGGTGAAGGCGGCGCTGTACTGGGTGCTCTCCGCGGTCGGAGTGCTGCCGTCTGTAGTGTAGCGGATGGTCGCGCCGTCAGGACCGGTGATGGTCACCTGGGTGGACTCGGTGAACGGAGTGGTACCGCTGATCTCCGGAGCCGCGACGGAGGCCGGGGCGATCCACTTGGTCTCCGCCTGCATGGTCGCGGACTTCTCGCCGGTGTCCTTGTTGACGAAGTAGTAGCGGAAGAAGATCTTCGGAGCCGCTGCGCTCGGGGCGCCGTGGCGTGCTACGTAGGCGGCGCGGATGTCCTCGACGGAGGTGTCGGGTTCGTCGACCATGGTGATGGCGACGGCCTTGGCGTGGGCGCGGGAGACGCCGTTGCTCTGGCCTTCGGAGGCCTCGATGACGAGCTCGATGCCGCCGTTGTCGGTGAGGGGCTGGTCCAGCTTGAAGGTGAAGGTGTCACCCTGGCAGACGATCGTCGCGGTAGACGGAGTCTCGACGCTGACGAGGGTCGGGGGTTCGGTGAGAGGATTGCCGCCGCAGGCTACGATCCAGTAGTTGAGGCGTGTGTAGAGGTTGGCGCCGGAGATCTTGGCGGAGGAGCCAAGGACGGAGCGTCCCTGCTGGGAGAGAGCGAGCTTGTTCCAAGCCAGGATCTGGTCG
>JBGUPL010000036.1:0-3343 GCA_045130275.1 Bacteroidales bacterium | reverse complement strand
GTTTAGGCGGGGTGCAGGGTGCCCTTTTCAAAGGGCGGCCCTGCTGGGGGAGGCAACCGCAGTTGCCGGGGGCAAAGCCCCCACACCCCCTCGGAGAGCCCACGACACTTTGCAGACCGAAGGGATGAAAGTGTCATAGTGGGTTATTACACTTCCTGCAGGAAGTGCCTCCCCCGAACCCCCGTCCTCTTTCAACAACCCAACATCTGAAACAGGAGGATTTTTGCCTATGGCGAGAGGCGACGGTATTGACCGTACCAACGCAAGAAATATGAGGCTGACCGAAACCAAGATCGGTAACACCCAGCAGCACAACGAGCGTGAGAAGGATTCCTATGTCAATCAGGACATTGTACTGGAGCGGACGCCGCTCAATGTCCATTTCAAAACCCCGTCTGCCGGGTATCGGGAGATGTTTGCTCAAATGGAGGCCGACGGCGTGATCTCCACCCGTGGCATCAAGGAGGATGCCTTTCGATACGGTGAGTTGGTCTTTGATGTAAACTCCGCTTACTTCTACAATCACGGCGGGTATGACTTCGCAAAACAATTTTACACCGAAGCCTATAAAGCCGCAATCAAAATCGTGGGCGGAGAGCAGTATATTTTGTCGGCGGTCATGCACGCTGACGAGCGCAACCGGGCCATGTCCGAGGCGCTGGGGGAGGACGTGTACCACTACCACCTCCATGTGGTTTATATCCCGGTAGTGGAGAAGGAGATACGCTGGACAAAGCGGTGCAAGGACAAGTCCCTGGTGGGCAAGGTCAAGGAAACGATCATGCAGGTGAGCATGAGCAAGAAGTGGGCGTCCAAGCCCATTCTGGACGAAACTACCGGGGAGCCGTTACGCACAGCTAAGGGCAAACCCGTTCTACGAAAGTCGTACAGTGTCCTGCAAGATGATTTCTTTGAGCATATGCGCTCCGCTGGCTATGACGATGTAGAGCGTGGGGAACGTGGTAGTTCCGAAGAACATTTGACTGTTACGCAGTTCAAGACGGAGCGTGAGCAGGAACGGCTTGCACAGCTTCAAGAGGTGTCGGCGCTGGCCCAGGTTGAGGCCGACAAAAAGAATAAGGAGGCAGCATCAGCTGAGAAGAAAGCGGCCCAGGCCAGGGCTAAGCTGGACGATGTAGCGCCCTTGCTCAAGGGCATGGAGAAACTGGCGGCGGACTTCTCCGACGACCCGGAGCGGACGCTGCCGGAGGCGGGGCCGCTGGAATCGGCCAAGTCCTACCGGGAGAAAAAGGCCAAGCCCCTTTGGGAGAAGATCGTCAAGGTGCTGCGCTCCGTCTACCGGGCCTACTTCGACCTCAAGAGCAAGTTTGAGCGGTTGCAGAGCGCCTATGATCGTGAGGTCAGTAAGAACGGCTCCCTGTCAGCCAGGATTTATGAGGTTTGTGCCGAGAGGGACGGCTTGAAAGGGCAAGTCAGGGACTATGAGCGGGTCAGACGGGCCATTGGCCCGGAACAGGCGGACAGGATACTGGAGGCAGCTTACCAGCAGGAACAGGTCGAAAAGGAGCAGAAATGGGGTGCAAGGTCAAAAATAAGGGTAGGCGCACGATAATCACAAAAAATGGAGGTAATTTCATGGAAAAGTACATCTTTGACGAGGGCAACGGTCTGTGGTATGAGTTGCAGAGGGACTAACAATATTCGGGCGTGTGCGGCGGAAATCGTGGACACAGAAATTATTTGCGCATGAGGCCCCAAATCGGAGGGTGTCCCGGTGAATGCCCTCCTGATTTATTTGGGACAGCGGGTAAAAACTTCTTGCATTTTAGAGTGTGCTATGCTATACTGCTGTCATCCTGATTTGAGGAGTCTATTCAACATGCGGCAAGGTATTCTTAAATAAAATTTGATAATGGGCACAAAAATAATTGCCCCTTGCAGGGGCTTGGTTTTTGTACCCAATTTAAGAATGCTTTTGCCTTTTTATCAAATATCGTGACGGATAACGGCTCTTGTTAGCTGAATGCGTTTCTATGTATCCGAAGTCATGATCCCCAGCGGTAAAAGTATTTGCCGCTGGGGATTTTTGCGCCCTTTTGGGCCTTGTATGGAGGATAGACATGAACATTATCAATATCGGGATTCTTGCCCATGTAGATGCGGGCAAGACGACACTGACAGAAAGCCTGCTGTATGCCAGCGGAACCATTTCAGAGCCGGGGAGCGTCGAAAAAGGGACAACGAGAACGGACACTATGTTTTTGGAGCGGCAGCGTGGAATTACCATTCAAACGGCAGTCACTTCTTTCCAGTGGCACAGTTGTAAAGTCAATATTGTGGATACTCCCGGCCACATGGATTTCTTGGCAGAGGTATACCGCTCTCTGGCTGTTTTGGACGGGGCCATCTTGGTGCTCTCCGCTAAAGATGGCGTGCAGGCCCAGACCCGTGTTCTGTTCCATGCCCTACGGAAATTGAACATCCCCACCATTATCTTTATCAACAAGATCGACCAGGTTGGCATTGATTTGGAGAGCGTATATCAGTCTGTTCGGGATAAGCTCTCCGCTGATATTATCATCAAGCAGACAGTGTCGCTGTCCTCGAAAATAACTCTGACAGAAAACACTAGTGCAGAGGTGTGGGATTCGGTCATCGAAAATAACGATGAGTTATTGGCAAAGTATATCGCAGGAGAATCAATCAGTCAGAAAGAACTTGCGCAAGAAGAACAGCGGCGAGTTCAAGACGCCTCCCTGCTCCCGGTCTATCATGGTAGCGCCAAAAACGGCCTTGGCATTCAACAGTTGATGGATGCGGTGATAGGGCTGTTCCAATCGACCAAGGAACAGGGGAGCGCCGCCCTGTGCGGTAGAGTTTTTAAGGTGGAGTATACAGATTGCGGCCAGAGGCTTGTCTATCTGCGGCTATACAGCGGAACGCTGCGTCTGCGGGATACGGTGGCCCTAGCCGGGAGAGAAAAGCTGAAAATCACAGAGATGCGTATTCCATCCAAAGGGGAGATTGTTCGGACAGATACCGCCCATAAGGGCGAAATTGTCATCCTTCCCAGCGACAGCTTGAGATTAAACGATATATTGGGGGACAAAACCCAACTTCCTCGTGAAATGTGGAGTGATGTTCCCTTCCCTATGCTGCGGACGACGATTACGCCAAAAACGGCAGAGCAAAGAGACCGGTTGCTGGACGCTCTTACGCAAATTGCGGATACTGACCCGCTTTTGCGCTACGAGGTGGATTCCATCACCCATGAGATCATTCTTTCTTTTTTGGGTCGGGTGCAGTTGGAGGTTGTTTCCGCTTTGCTGGCGGAAAAGTACAAGATTGAAACAGCGGTGAAGGAACCCACCGTCATTTATTT
>JBGUPL010000035.1:0-3744 GCA_045130275.1 Bacteroidales bacterium | reverse complement strand
GGTACTGCCCTACAGGTGGGAGAGTAGGTCGTCGCCCAATACCATAGCCCTTCAGGTTCCTGAAGGGCTTTTTTGTTTTAAATCCCGCGCGACGCTTGCGTCGAGCGGGATCCCCCGCCCGCCAGAGCACGCAAAACCCGCGTTGTCCTACGGGATCCCCCGCCCGCCAGGGCGCACATTTCCCGTAGGGGCGAATAATCATTCGCCCCTACAATCCATATTATCATTTATTTACACATATCTGGCAGGGGTGTTCGCGTACGTTATGGTCAGGGTCGGTCAAATTCGCAAACACTCACATAGGTTTCCAAATCCTGCAAAATAGAAAAATATTCTTAACAATTAATTGTTAAATCATTACAATACAAAAACACAATGCATTGATTTTCAGTTTGAAAAAAAAATTCCAAAAATCTTGACAAAGGTTAAATTTTGTAGTATATTTGCACCTTGAAAATAAAAGATTATGCAAAAGAAAGATCCCATCGAGGAGGCGCGCAGGTACGTGGCTAACGCGGAAGAGGCCATCCAAAAGGCGAACTATGACCCGGAACTGAAAATCTATACCGATGGCAAGTATGTGAAAATGGCGGGCAATACGCTATGGAACGGCTGCTTAATAGCACTCGACGCCTTATTCGCTATATCGAAACGCAAAGGCCGCCCCGACATCAAGAAGTACAAGGAAGAAGCTGGCAAACGTGACAAGAAGCTGTTGGCGGCGATTGTAGGTGGTTACGACACCATGCATCTGTCCATGGGCTACGATGGAAACCAGGACAAAAGAGTCTGTGATGCCGGTTTCGCCAATGCCAACGATATCATCAATCACTGCGCGAAGATGCTTCCGGCGACGGTATGCGCGTGACAAAGACACAACGAGACGATGACGCGATGAATGGGTGATGTCACGACGATTTCCTGCCCTTGCGGGCCGGAGGTTCCGTTTGGCCGCCGATGCCGGCCTCTCGTAGCTATGTGTTTTCTGGCGCCGGCACTGCAGTGCCGGCGCGGGACAATTCCCCTTCTATTTTAGAAGGGGTGGCCGGAGGCCGGGGTAGTAATATTAAAAATTCTTCCTTAGTTTATTCACATAATCCTTTTCGTCTCGGGGGTTGTGGTTCTCTTTTTAATAGTCGGCAACGCTGTCTTCAAATTGCGAACAATATCAATGGTCGCTGATGATTGATTTTTTCACAAGGAATTCTGATATTTTATATTACTATCCCGCCTTTCAGGCACCCCTTCTTGAAAAGAAGGGGAATTGTCGCGACCGCACTTGTCGTGCAGAAAACGGGATTTATTTCAAATCGAAAATTCAACAAATGTCCATAAAGATATGTATATCAATATGTTAAAATTGTTTTTTTGAAAATATCGCATCCGTAGTAATTAAGAATGCAGAATTAAGAATTAAGAATGCAGAATTAAGAATTGGGCGTGGCCGGTGGCTGCGCCTTTTTTCAATGTACAATGTAAAAGTGGCGGTGTAAGACGATGACGTGATGTTGTACCGTTCGCGAGGCAGCCCGTTAGGGCTGAAGGGCTCGGTAGCGATGCGGGGGTCGGTGCGTTTTGTCGCAGGCCGTCAGGTCTGCGGGGAAACGGATGCGGGAGTCAGATGAAGCGGAGGGATTTGTTGCTGTTTGTCAACAGGTTACGGGCGGGCACGCGTTAGGGATTGCAGCGGAAATGTTTTTGGCCAAGAACGAATTGTAAATTATTGTCGTATAAGGGGTTGTAGGGGCGAATGATCATTCGCCCCTACGGGACGGATGGCCAAAACATTGTAGCGGAAAGCCCGACGGCGCGGCAGGAGGGGACAACGTTTCCCAACGTTGGGCCGTGAATGTGTGTTTGCGACGCTTGGAAGCGTCGGCTCCTAAGCCGCGCCGGAACGCCCAAATAAAAAAAATGCCCTTTATATCAATATTTTTTATAAATTTGCGCCCTATTATGTTTAATATCTAAAATATTATAAATCAATTAATTATACACCAATGAAAGTTTATCAGACTAAGGAAATCAGAAATATCGCCGTCATCGGCGGTAACCGCACGGGTAAAACCACCCTCGCTGAAGCTATGGCCTTCCATGGCGGCGTCATCAGCAGACGCGGCACAGTGGAGGACAAAAACACGCTCTCCGACTATCGTGAAGTGGAACTCGAAAGACAACAATCCATCCAAAGCTCCGTCATGTACGCCGAGTTCAACGGCACGAAAATCAACATGGTGGACTGCCCCGGCTTCGATGACTTCATTGGTGAGACGATTTCCGCACTCCGCGTGATGGACACCGCCCTCATGGTCATCAACTCCCAGAACGGCGTCGATGTGGGCGCTGAAATCCAATGGCGCCACGCCAAGGCCGCCGGCATCCCCGTGATGTTCGCCGTCAACCAACTCGACCACGAGAAAGCCAACTTCGACGAGACCCTGCACCAGCTGAAGGAATACTTCGGCGGCAGCGTCATGGCGTTCCAATACCCCGTCAACGCCGGCATCGGCTTCGACTCCGTCATCGACCTTCTCCAAATGAAGATGCTCAAATTCCCGGCCAACGGCGGTAAAATGACTGTCGAGGACATCCCCGCTGACCAAATGGACAAGGCTGAGGAGATGCACGCCGCCCTGATCGAGGCCGCCGCCGAGAACGACGAGGCTTTGATGGACAAATATTTCGAAGAGGGTACCCTCACCGAGGACGAAATGATCCGCGGTCTGAAACTCGGTATCGCCAACCGCGGCACTTTCCCGGTGATCTGCATCGCCGCCAAGACCGACCAAGGCATTGACCGCCTCATGGACCTCATCGTCAAGAACTGCCCGACTCCCGACGAGGGCCGCACGATGAAGACCACCAACGGTCACGAGCACAAGTGCAACGCTGCCGAGCCTTTCGCAGGCTATATCTTCAAAATCGGTATCGAACAGCACCTCGGCGAGGTCGCTTTCATCAAAGTTGCTGACGGCGAAATCAAGAAAGCCGATGATGTGCTGAACACCACCACCAACACCAAGGAGCGTATCTCCCAGCTGCTCGCTTTCTGCGGCAAGAACCGCGTGGAAGTCGAAAAGGCTGTGGCCGGTGACGTTGTGGCTACCATCAAACTGAAATCGTCTCCCGCTTGCTCCACCCTCGTGGCCAAGGGCGACGACGTGATCGAACCCACCGTTTATCCGGATCCCAAGTTCCGTACCGCCGTCCGCGCAAAGAACAGCGCTGACGATGAGAAACTGGGTGCCGCGCTCAACGAAATCCGCAAGACTGACCCGACCTTCCAGATGGAGCAGTCCAAGGAGCTGAAACAGCTCATTATCTCCGGTCAGGGCGAGCAACACCTCAACATCGTGAAGTGGATGATTGAGAAGCTCAACAAGATCGAAATCGAATACTACGCCCCGAAGATCCCGTATCGCGAGACCATCACCAAATCCGCTGAGGCCATGTATCGTCACAAAAAGCAATCCGGTGGTTCCGGTCAATTCGGCGAGGTGCACATGCTCATCGAGTCTTACTACGACGGCATGCCCACCCAGACCAAATACCCGATCCGTGCCACGGAGACTTACGACCTGCCTTGGGGTGGCAAGCTGATCTTCAACAACTGTATCGTCGGTGGTGCCATCGATGCGCGCTTCATGCCCGCCATCCTGAAGGGTATCATGGAGAAGATGGAAGAGGGTCCGCTCACCGGTTCCTACGCCCGCGACATCGTGGTGAACATCTACGACGGTAAAA
>JBGUPL010000034.1:0-45638 GCA_045130275.1 Bacteroidales bacterium | reverse complement strand
TGCGGAATGCGTGGCCAAAATCGCCGAAATCAGAATATTGATTCGTTTGAACTCCCGATCCATGCCGAGACGCTGTGCCGTGGCACGCAATTGGTCCCGATAATCGTTTAGCGCATCCTCGCCGCCGGCAATCATCACACTTCCCAATTTCTTTTCCACAACTTCCTGCGGCAGGACCTTGGAACTTTCCCCTTCTTTCTTGGTTTGCTGCATGTTTTCCAACATCCATCTGTGTTCACTGGCAATGAACATGTTTCCGTATCTCATGTCTTTTTCGTCCGGGGCAGGGCCTTTGAGAATATGGATGGTCACCCCAGGCAAATCCTTGACGTTTCGGTTGGAATTTCCGGTTAGGAAAAAGTTTCCGGAGGAGGTGATGCGCATTTCGTGGGCACTTCGGTGACTGATGACTGTCCCGGGAAAACGCCACATCAGAATATGGAGGATGTTGCGACGGACAATGTTCTCCGGACTGTCTACGAGGTTGGAGGAATAGATTTTAGGGGCTATTTTCCGCAATTTTCCTTCAGAAAGCAATCGAGAAATAGCCCTTGACACCTCCGGATTCGAAGATGCGAACACAATTTCTTTATTCAAGTCAAGTTGGACCATACAAATTTTCGCGAATAAAACGCGCAAAAATACAAATTTTCGCGAATAAAAACGGTTTGCATACAAATTTCCGCAAATATCGGCCACGGCCTACGGGAGGCGTTCCATCGCCACTCGGAAACCGACAGCGACGCTCGTGGCATCACCGTCGTAGGCGTCGCGGCATGTCGTGCGGCAGTAGGCGAGCAGATAGGTCCACGCGCCGCCGCGTAGCACGAACTGGCTTCCGGACTCGGCCAGCGGGTTGGTCTGCGGCGCGGAAGGGTACGGCTCGTAGGTGTCCGCGCACCACTCCCACAGACTGCCGCTCATGTCATAGAGACCTAATTCGTTGGGCAGTTTTCCGCCCACGGGATGCAGCACGCCTTCCGAATTGCCGTGATGCCAAGCCACTTCGTCCACATGATTGCTGCCGCTGTAACGATAATGTAGCGAGTTGGAACCGCCCCGTGCGGCATACTCCCACTGCGCCTCGGTAGGCAAACGGAAGGGCAGTCGGGTCATAGCGCTCAGCCTTTCCACAAATTGCAGCGCATCGTTTCTCGACATATTGTATGCAGGAAAGCCATCGCCATTCCCATATTGTTCCGACCAGTCCAAATCATCGCCCATGATGGCACGCCACTCCTGCTGGGTGACTTCGAACTTGCCGAGGTAGTAGTCGCTCAGGGTCACCTCGTGCACGGGACTTTCGTCGTCATGCGCATCCGGGTCGTAGTTCTCGCCCTGGGGCAGGTCACGCTGCGCCCCCATCCGGAAAGAGCCGCCTTCCACGCGCACCAGATTCGCGACCAAGTTCCGCACCACGGTTTTCTGCTCCTCGCTGAGGTCCAGCGTGTCCGACCAGTGAATAATGATCCCGTTGATGTCTTCCACTTTCGTGAAATCGTCGTGCTCGTAGATATAATCCCCCTGCTCAAAAACAGGATCCTTCCCGCAAAAGGTAAAGAGAAGCCCCATCACAAAAAAGAGAGCCCTTAGGACGCCCTTATGCCAATATCGTCTCGCCCTTTTCATTGTCTATTCTTCATTCTTAATTCTTAATTGGAAAACTAACTCCCACCCCCATCCGTACGCCCCAAGCGCATCTCACGTCGTTGATCGGGTTCAGGTTGTACAACATGCCGGTGGCTTCGGCAGAAAGGGCGAGGTGCCAAATGTGGAACATCACGCCGAGCGAAGCCGTGGGGCCGTAATAGTTCCGCTTCGGGTAATAATGCCAGCCCTGGTCGCTCTCGAAATTGAGGGTGCGGTAACCGAATCCGGCACCAGCGTGGACAGAAAGCAGCGTGCGCGGGCGTATAACCAAACCGATTTGTCCGCCGAGATAGGTGGTCTTGGAAACGCCGGTAAGGACGTAATGCCCGTTCTCCTCGAAGGGTGAGAAAGCCCCTCTGTAGTTGAAGTTGGTCATGGCGCTGAAGTACCAGCCGAAGTGTTTCGCGGTACCTATTTTGAATCCGAAAGCCCATTGCGGCATAGAGGTGTAGGCGGCATTGAAGGTGAGGAAGAAAGTCTGCGGCATGGAGGCGATGCGGGCCTTTCTTTCAGCTACCTTCTCCAATCTCTCGGCTGCCCTTTCGGCGGCGAGAAGTTCTCGTAAAGAGACGTTGGTGGTGTCGTTGGCGGTTGTCCGAGATGGAGGGGGAACGGTTCCTGTCTTCCCGACGCTATCCCTCTCGCCCCGCCCTAAGTTATAGTCATTGTCATAGTTATTGTTATTGTTATAGTCTAAGTCATAGTTATTGTCCCCGTCATCATCCCCGCCGTCGTAGTCCATCGCCAGTCGGAAGCCCGTGGAGGCGTTGTTGCCACCGAGGTAGAAGGAGGGGGTTACGTCCGGGAGGAGACCCGTCTGGACGGCGCACGTCCATTCCGATTCCGTGGGGAGGCGGTAGTGCAGCTTCGTTTTTTGGTTGAGCCAGAAGATGAAAAGCTGCACCTCATCGCGGGAAACGTTGGTCACGGGCAGATAGTCGTCGGCCTCACCATCCGGGTTGGTGCCCATGACCTCGTTCCAGAGTCGCCGCGTGACCTTGTGCTTGGCGATGTAGAAACCTTTGGTGGGGCTGGTGCCCGTTTGCGCGACCGAAACGTCGGCTGTGGGCGTGCAGGACGGCACAAAGCGCATCTCGACGAGAGGGTTGCTGTTTGGGGTGATGTCGTTTTGGGAATAGAGAAGAGGTGTAAAGACAATAGACAAAAGACACACTATCAGTGTTATACAAAAATAATGTCGTGATGCTGATATGTCCTTTGCCATAGAGTTCAAAATCTTTCCAAAATCCTTGATGGATTCGGCAAAATTACAAAAAAATCCTTTAGTTAGTAGTTGGCAGTTGTGTGGTGGAGTGTTTGGCAAGTTGTTCAATATCCCATAATCTATAATCATTATTCTTAAATCAGGTCGGCGCGGCGTCTGCATCTTTTTGTCCGTTTTTTGTGTAACTTTGCGCGTTCGAATTTTTTATCGCCCAATTAAAAACATTTTTTATGAAAAAGGCTTTAATTCTATGTATGGTTATATTGTGTTCGTGTGCGGTTTGGGCACAGAACGATGCAAACGACTCTATCATCTCTCGCACAGTGCTTTACCGTCCTGGTGACTACGGTTCTTCCAACTACCGCATCCCGGCGGTGATTACGGCCCGCGACGGCTCCATTGTGGCGACCACCGACAAGCGTAAGTACAACGAGGCCGACCTTCCCGAAGACATTGACATCGTCTGCAACCGAAGCACCGACGGCGGGCTCACCTGGAGTGAACCCGTCACCATTGCGCAGGGTACCGGCTACAACCATGGTTTTGGTGACTGTGCTTTGGTTTTGGACAACAGTGAGAGTGGTATTATCGCCGTGTTTGTAGGTGGTCCCGGACTTTGGAATTCGACTCCTTCTAATCCGATACGGTCTTATATGTCAAGAAGTTATGATAACGGAATAACTTGGACGGCGCCAGTGGATATTACGGATTATATTTTCGGCAGCAACTGTGTGGTTCCGGAGCATCGCACCTGGCGGGCATCGTTCTTCGGCTCTGGCAACGGATTGCGCACCTCTACGGGGCGTATCATGTTCGTGGCGGCCATTCGTGAAACCACAGCGCAGTCGCTCAACAACTACCTAGTCTATTCGGACGACAACGGCGAGACCTGGCACGTTTCCGGGCGCGCGTCCGTGGGCGGTGACGAGGCCAAGGTGACAGAGCTTGCCGACGGTCGCATCCTGATGAGCATCCGCCACAGCGGTCATCGTTGGTACAACATCTCTGAGGACGGCGGGGAGACATGGCAGTCCTCCGTTTCCACTTGGAATGATTTGGTAACGCCCGCTTGTAATGGTGATATGATTCGCTATACGTCTGTGAACCAAGGACATGATCGTAATCGTCTGCTTCACTCCTTGCCATACGGCAGTGAACGGAGCCATGTGACCGTGTATGTTAGCTATGACGAGGGCGAGACGTGGCCGGTGAGCAAGTGCATTGTGCCCTACAGCTCGGCCTACTCCTCGCTCTGCGTGCTCCCCGACGGTACCATCGGGCTGTATGTGGAGGAGAAGCAGGACGGCGAAGCGGGCTATTCCACCGTGTTTTACAACTTCACGCTCGACTGGCTCACCGATGGCGAGGACACCTGGACGCCTGTCGGGATACCAATGATTTCCGATACAGTCCACGCTCTAAATATCTACTATTCAGCCTCTTCGGCCGTCATTCGGGTCGAAGCGCCGGACATCCAGGAGCTGACCGTCCTGAACCTGAGCGGTCAGGTGGTCAAGAGGTCGTCTCCTGGCGGCTGTTCTCAAGTTGAGGTGGATGTGCGGGGACTTGCGGCAGGGGTCTATCTCATAGAGTGCAAAAGCGCCCAAGGGCATAGGAGCACTGCGAAGTTTGTGCGTTGATGCCGTCGGTTGCGGTGCAGCGGGACCGGCCCCGGCACTTGTCGGACTTCCCTTTTAGGGAGGGCTAGGGTTGGGTTTGGTTGCACGCAAGAGCGGAAACCACCGGCCTATGGAGGTTCACGAAGGGGATACATATCTGTGGCCTACGGGGATCGCATGCCGGGAACAACCCCTTAGGGGTTGCATATCAATCTGTTGCGATCTGAATGACGGATTCGATGAATCCCCTATCGGGGATTATGGGCACACAGAAATGCCCGCGGCTACAGACATACATCCCCTAACGGGGATGAGAGCGAGCATCATCGAACGGCAAATGCACCATTCCGTTTGATCTCCCTCCCGAACCGGAAACAACCCGCATTTCCGAAACCCACTGCATCAGCGAAAAAGCAATGTCTTGCCGGCGAAGTGTTCAGCGTTGTTCCGTTCGGATGCTCCTCAACCGCGGAACAGGGCGTAGCCGTCCTCACTCCTTGACAACATACTTCGCCCTGTAGTACTCTGTGGTGGGCATCGTGGCCAGAGATTCGAGCCACAGATAGACGGAGTAGCGCACGCGGGTGTTCTCGAAGCCGAAGTAGAGGGTTTTCACTCCCTTGGTGGGGATGCGGTCGTTGCACGATTGGGTGCCCTTCTTGGAGAGATCGACGTTGTACTTCAGGTCTGCCACGGGCTTGCCGTCGGCGAACTTTTTGGCCTCGGCGGAGCTGGTGAAGATGTAGAGGTTGCAGTAGGCCTCCTCTTCGCGGTAGGGCTCGCAAGCGTTGAGCAGCTCGCGGAAGATGTTGGAAGAGGAGCCGTGCGATTCGTAAACGGGTAATCCCAATAGTTTGATTTCCTTGTATTTCTCGTCCATTCTCCGACAGAACTGGCCGTCTGCGTTTTGGTCGCTCTGGGAAGTGGAGATGCGCAGGCAGTAGGCCACGTCGGTGCTGCCAGCGGGCACTTGCATGGCTACCACCGAGCGGGTACCGCCGCCTGAAAAGAAGGCCTTGCCCTGCGAGCGCAGCGTGATCTTCCTCGGTTCCTCGAACACGCTCTTCAGCTTGATGCCCTGCAGTTTCTGCGCCCCGAAGTCCTTGGCGGTGCATTCCGACTTCTCTTCTTCAATGTCGGGGTCGTCTTTGGAAAGGTCCTCGGCCTTCGCCACGGACTTGTTCGCTGTGATATCGACGTACTGGCTGCCCACGGGCTTGAGCTCCACCACATACACGGCGGTGTGCGCGACGGGGATGGAGTCGTGTACCACTTTCTTCCCGGCGTACGTTTTCAGCGCGGAATGGCTGTCGGCGTTATAGACCCGCAAGGTGACATTCCCCTGCGTCTCGAAGTTGAGGAACAGTCTCTCGCCCTTGCGCAGATATACCGGGTGGGATTCTGTTTCCGCAATCAGGTGGTCGCTTTCGGAGAACAGCGGTTTGCGAATGCGTTTCAGTCCCGTTTCCAACAGGGCTTTGACGGACTGTGCGGTGGAGTCGGTCTCGGCCGCCAGTTGCCGGTCCGCGTGGAAAAGGTCCTCGTCGTCGCAGAGCGTCTGCAGTTCCTTATGGATCTTCATGAGCCGTTTGAAGTTCTTCTCCGAGGGCTCCCGTTCGAACTTGCGCACGGCGAGGGCGGCATCGCCCAGCAGGTCGTCGGCTTTCTCCTTGATTATCTCCTCCGGGCTTTTCTGGGGTTGTTCGCTCATCAAGCCGTTTTTAGCAGTTTCTTGCGAGGACTGGTTTTTGCTTCCGCAAGCGGAGAGGCCCAACGACAGGGTTAGGAGGGCGATGGATGCGAGTGTGAATTGTTTTAAGGGGGTCATATTGTCGTTTTTTTTGTTATGTCGGTGTATAGACGTTGTGCGCAACGTCTATACAGAGGGTAACTATTGTTCCTGGAATCACTAATTGATCAGCCACGCCACGCCGAGGCCGATCCCGTTGAAATTCCGGGGATCTTGGCAGTTGAACATTCCGTATAGGTCGAGTTGCACTCGGGGATGCACGAGGCAGGTGAAGCCGAAGTCGAGGTTACATTCCGCCTCGGTGTTCCGCTTGCCGTAGCGGGTGAGGTAGTTGTAGCTCTCCACGAAGGCTCCGAAGCGTTCGCCGATGTTGAAGCCGAGGCAGAGGGCAAGGAAGGTGGACGGGATGTGCGAGACGCCTGACCATTCCGCTCCAACATTGTAGCCGATGTTGAACCACTCGGTGACGTCGTTTTGGAAGAGCAGGTAGAGCGAGGGGGCCGTATGGGGTTGCACAAAGCCGTCGGGCACGCGGGTGAGCGGGATGGCGAGGTTGGCCATCAGGGAAATTTTGGGCACCCACTTGTAGCCCTCGAAGATTTTGACCTTGGTGCCGATGACGAGCGGTTGCACATCATAGGACCAGTGGCGGTCGTAAAGCCGGCCAAAAGTGCCGTCGTACTCTAACCGCAGTTCAGCGAACTTGGTGACGCCGAAGCGCAGCATCGTGGTGGGCAGCAGGAAGGCGGGATCCCCGTCCCAAGTGCTCTCAAAGCCGGTCTCCCACACCACTTTCAGGAAAGGGGTGACGTCGGGTCCCGTGGCCATCCCGGGCCGGTCGGCGGAGAGGGTGGGGGAGTCGGTTTGGGCGTTGGCGGTAACGAAGCACGCCAGGAGGAGGAAAAGGGGGAATAGTTTCTTCATATTCTATAGGAGGTGTGGTTGTTTTGTTAAAATGTTTGTTTTCAGTTTTTTACAGTTTTACCACCGCATTGTAAAACTCGATACAGGATTCCTTGATCTGGTCGGTGTTGGTGCGGTAGTCACCCTCCAGTTGCGCTTCCCATTTGTGGAGGTTTTGGTTTTTCTTTCCCAAATGATAGTTGAAATGGTATTTGGCTAAGTCGCCACCAGCCATAACGTTTATCTTTTCCACCATATCCGGGTTTTCTGTTTGAATCTGCAACGTGAAGGAATTGTCTTTGGGCGAGCAGCGGAATTCCGCCTTTAAGTTGTTGCGTTCGTAAATCCTGCCGTAGGTCTTGCCTTTTACCGCCCTTATGCTCGGAATGGAGGGTTTCAAGTCGGCCACGAAATGCTCAAAGAAACTCATTATTTCAAGGGCGGCCTGGCTCTTGCCCCTCTTCGGAGCCGTGTCGAACGCCTTGAGGTTGGTGACCGCTGACAGGGCGATGACCGATTCCACGATGTCGCCCAATTTGTCGTCATTGCCGATGATTTCAGCGATTTTGTTGAGCAGTCTCGACACTTGGAAGGCGCGTATGCTCAGATAGGTTTCCTTTTGGCACATCCGGAACAGCACTTTTTCCCACTCCTCGTCGAACTCTGTGGCAGCGTTCAGGCTCTCCTTCTCATCTTCGGTCAGATGGCGCAGTTTCAGCTTCGCGGCAGTGCCATCGTTCCAATTCTTGAAATCGGGTTCTTCCGTCAGCTGGTTATACACGTACGGATAGGCGATCTGCATACAGACCAACGCGAAATTGATCAGTTTGGCCTGTGTGGCATTGGTGTCATTCACCTCGTCATCGTCATCCCCTTCGTTGATGATGGAGATGAGTGACAGGGTGTTGCTCAGGCGTTTCAACGAGCGCGGGTTGCTTCCGACCGACAGGCGGGCAATCTCACTGAGGTTTTCGGCCAGAGACTCGTTTTCCAATTCCTTTGGTGAAAAAAACTCGATTTTCTGGAGGGCATCCACCAGGAAGGTGTCAACGTTGTAGGAAGCCACGGGCATCGAGAAGGGCAGCTGGATGATTTTGTCGAAGAAGGCGCGGAACTCACGCTCGTTCTTGTCGGTCAGTTCTCCGAATTTGGATCTCAGTCCCTTGATGACCACATCGTAGTCGATGGCGAGGATGAACACGCATTTGTCGAGGTCGAAAATGTTTTTCATCAGTTCCAGAATCTCCACGGCGACAGGCGGGTCGATGCGGTCGAGGTCGTCGATGTAGAAGGTGAAGCCGATTTTCGACGGGTTCATCTTGAGGGCTTCGTTGATCAGTTTGGCGATTTCGTTTTTCAGTTGGAGGATGTCGGACTCAGCGCTTTCGCCGCCGAACAGTTCGTCCACCACATCGCCGTCCACGCCCACGGTGCTGGCCGCGACCTTGGCGCCCACCGATGCCATTTTCTTGAAGATGCCGCCGATTTTCTTCTTGCTCTCGTTCCACTTGTGGTCGGGATTGATTTCGCCGATTTGGTTGATACACCCTTCGAGGATGCTCATGATGGCCTGCGGTGGCGTTTTCATCAGCGAATACTGCCACGTGTTGACCCATACGGGGAAATAGGGTGCTCCGTCCTTGTCGCATAGTTCATAGCGTAACTGGTTCATCAGCGAGGTCTTTCCGCTGCCCCACTCGCCTTGCAGGGCGATGGTGATGGGCGTGTTGGTGAGCCGGATGAACTTGACTAGCGCGTTCTGGTATTTTTGGATTCCGAACAAATCTGCCTCCGAATACTTGCGGGGCACATCAATGATGCTGGATTTCATAAGTGTTCTAAGGTGTTTAAATTATTGTTTCCCAAAGTCCGTTTTGTTAATGAATTGACCGATTTTGCGATGTCTAGTTACTTTTCCCGCTTCAACGCCTCCTTGGCACTTTCGATGTTGCGCTTGATGGACTCGATGTTGCGGTCGTGGGAAGCCGCGTGGTCGATCTTGGATTTGCGGTAGGATGCTTTTGAGGAGGGCGAAGACGCGCTCTTTATCAGGCTCGCATAGCGTTCGTTGTCTCTTTTCTTGGCCTCGCGCTCGCGTTCCAGCTGCGCCCGCAGGTCGATGATTTTCTTTTTGTAGTACTCTTTACTCATAATTCTGCTATTTCTGTTGTTTCGCCTACTCTTTTCCGGATTTTTGGCGGGCTCCGTGATATGGATTTTTATCATTCTGTTTGGGTTAAGTACCCTTATGGTTATGTCGCAAATAGTTTTTGACCATCCAAATAAGGTTGTCCTTACTGCCATTGTCCAACGCACGTTGTCCAGAAAGCATAGAGGAGAAGTACATCTGGGCTTTGAAACCCTTTGTGGTAAATGTGTAGCCACCAAATTGGTCGTTTGTCACCAAGCTATATTTGGCATTTTTGTAGAAATTGTCATATTCAGGTTCGCAGAGCTTCAAATCCGCATCCCTACATATTACCCTGCATGCAAAAGCATTGGCAACAATAATGACTTTTGGCTGAGTCAGTACCAAATATTTCAAAAAAAGATCAAACATCTCCTTGTAATAGTCTGGATTTTCCAGAAAATCCGCTCTTACGACAGACTGGTTACCTTGCACGATGCCAAACAGGTCCAATTCGGAAAAACCATCTTTCTCGGTCAGAAATTCCATCGTGAATTTTGCCATCGCCTTATAGTACGGGCTGTCACAGCCATAGACAAACACATCTTCTTTATTGCAGGAATAGCTTTTTTTGTCAGCTCCGGAAGGATTCATACCGACAAACAAAAGAGCCCTTCCTTCGTACTGTTTGTCGCTTAGTTCCATGCAGGGAATTTCCTCCGGTTTGCAGCCGCTAATTTTCTTTTCGGAATACTTGCACTTGTCGCGTTCGAGAACCCATTCTTCCGTCTTGCCGTCAAGTTTCAACTTGCGGTTACAGAATCTTTCTTTAAAGCTCGGATTATTCCATAAAGCAACGTATTCTTTTTTTAGCTGCGTTGTTAATGGGCTTATCCTATTATCACTTGTTTTTTTCGTCATAATGAGAAAAAAGCGCCTACTCTTTCCCGGATTTTCGGCAACCTCCGCAAATTGTGTTTTATTCAGCCCAAGCTCCATTGCATTGGAGTCTCCGCATGCGCACTGTGTTCGCGGCATAAAGGCTGTTCATGAAGAATCTAGTTCAAGAATTGATGACTACCTGGCAAGACTGTCAGATAGTCATCAAAAATTATGGTTAGTTATTTCCAGCGTCTTTCAACATGGAGCTGTCGTTGGAAAGTTTGCTGTCATCCGAGCGGGCCACCTGGACATTGATGCCGAAAATGGATTTCATCTTATACTCAAAGTCCATCACTTTCATTTCGTTGGTGGCCTCGAAACTACCCACTTGGGTGGCATCACCATCAATACGAAGACCGGCGAGGTGTGCCTTCGGGTTCGCCTTTTTGCCGCTGGGTTCATAAACACGCAGGCAGGCATTGAAAGCATCTTTGAATTCCTGCTGCAAGGTGTTCACCGTCATACGGCCGTCCACTTGGAAGGTGAAGCCGGCAAGATATTCCAACTCGTAGGAGCCGCGTTCAGTGCCTCCTTTGGTCTTTTCGAAGGAGGCAACCTCTATGCCGAGTCCCTTTGCGTGCTCCACTATGGTTGGGAAGTTGCTTTCTCCCCACATTATCTTGTAGAAGATAACTTCGGTGCCGTCTTCCAAGGTGAGATACCAGTGGATTTTTCTCCATTGGGCGACGTCTGCTTTCTCGCGATCGGTGCCGTTTGCTTTGACGTCATTCTCCAGTTCATTCAAATCAACGAGGATTTTATCGGTACTTTTTGTCGAGGCGAACTTCTCGCGTGGGAAAGCCTTGTTCAGGTCTTCCAATGTGGCGAAAGGATAAATTTTCAAATAGGCGTCAATTATGCCAAGGGCAGTCCACCCTTTTGCTTTTCCATAAACTTTAACTTTATTTTCCATAATAATACTGTTTTTGTTGTTTTGCCTACTCTTTTCCGGATTTTCGGCTTTCCCCGTTTTCTTTATCCATGGTGCTTTTTCCCTTTGAGAAGGTTGAGGATTCCCCTCCCGATTTTGCGTTCCAGGCCGCCCTTGGTGGTCGGTATGCGTGTCTTGCGGGCGATTTTGGTTTTGAGGCCGGAGATGCCGATGGCGCGTTTTAAGGAAAATGAAAGACCGCGTACACGAGGCATAATGTAATATTTTAGTGGTGGATTGGTGCTTTTTTGAATTAAACTCATAAAAGTTGTACGCTGTTGTGCCAGCGTACAACTTTGCGATTTAAAACGAAATACTATCTGCCTGCTGCAGCGATGGTGATGTCGTTGTCGGCCAGTGCGCTGTCGTCTTTGGTGGCGACTTGCACGGTGACACCGAACAACTCTTTCATCTTGTTCTCGAAGTTGCCGACCTTGAGGTTACCGGCGCATTTGAGTTCGCCGCCTTTGACATCGCCCACGCGGATGGAAGCCAGCGTGGCGTCGTCGTCAGCAAATTGTTTGCCTTTGTAAACTCTCAGCGTTGCACCGAAAGCTTCTTTGAATTGTTTCTTCAGACTTTTGACCGTCAAGCGGCCGCTAATGTTGAATTCTGCCATTTTTGATTGATTTTTAAGTGATTAATTGGGTTGAAAATGATTCTGCTTAATACTCTCCTCTGGCGGCCTGCCCGATGGTGATGTTGTTCGGCACGCACTCCTTGCCGGCCTTGTCCTTGATTTGGACGGTCACGCCGAACGTCTGGTTGAATAATTTCTCGGCATCAGCCACTTTTGTGCTGCCCTTGAGTTTGAGCTCTGCGTTGGCCTTTTTCACTTCCTTGGCCGTGTGCTTGTCCAACTCCGCAAGCGTCATATCGCCGTCCGCGATCATCGACCCTTTGTAGAAGACAAGTGTGCAGTCGAAATTTTTCTTGAATTCCGCTGAAATGGTTTTCAATTTCTTGTTCGGAGCGACCGTGAACTCCGCGTTGTTGAATCGGTCTTTGATGTTGTTGAGAATACCCATAACAATTAAGTTTTGATTGTTTTTGATCAATGAATCAATACTGCAAGGGCTTCACTAACAGGCACGAAAAAAGGCGTGGCCTGTCTTTGTCGTCAAAGAGGTTCTAGCAAAACCCAAGCAGAATAAAAAAGAACGCCGTGAAATCCCGTTGCCGGTAATTTCACAGCGCAAAAATAATATGTAAACCGATTGGCGGCTTGGTCCTAATTGGTCCGAATTAAGGGTGCTCTCAATCGAAAAGGTCGTCTAAGGTGACGCTGCATTGGATGACGGAGCTGTTCTTGCCCGGGACAATTCCGAACGTGGAGATCAGGGTGGTGAGGATGGTGGCGCGCGTTTTCACAGATTCCCTGAAGACGGCCACCTTTTGGCGCAACTTGTCCGCGTAGTCCTTGGTGATAAGAAACGGCTCGTTGGCGCAGAACTTGATCTCGCACAGGTTGATGGCCCTGTCGCCGCGTTCCAACACCAGGTCTATTTGAGCCCCGGCGTCTTGTGCATCCCGATCCCACCAGGAGAACGCATTGCAAAGGACTCCGGAAATTCCCAAACCGTGCTTGATTTGCTCCACATGGGTCAAACATATCAGCTCAAAAGTGAGGCCGTTCCAGACTTGTGTCGCAGGGGCGTTGACGGTGTGAGACCAAAACCTCGGGTCCAGTCCTTCCTTCCCTTTGATGAACTTCAAGTAAAACAAGGTGTAAAAATCGCACAGCCTGTATTTTATGTCTCTTTTCTTGTCCATGGAATAGTATGAGGAGATGAAGAAGCAGTTCTTCAGATCCCTGAGATAACGGCTGATGTCACCGCCGCATTTCTTGCCTAACAATGCGCATATTTCGGTCCGCGAATACCCTGCCTTTTTGCCGGCAAGAATTTCGATGATGTGCCTGTAGGTTTCCGGCTTTTTGAATAAGGAACTAAACAGCCGGTCGTATTCCCCAGACAAGGGGGCACCCTGGCTGAAGAACAGCTCGTCAATGTTTTGCGCGAGACTTTTCCCTCGTTTCAGTTGTCGCAGATAGTAAGGAATGCCCCCCATCACCATATAGCAACGCAATATCTCGATTCTGTCGTAAGCGATGCCCCGGCTGCTGAGATACGACTCCGTTTCAGACAGGGTGAAAGGGGATATCAACATCGGATGAGTGATGCGGTTGTACAAGCCCCCCGTGTTGTTGATGACGTTGTCGATGATGTATGAGGTGGCGGAACCGCAAACGATGAACATCAGATTGGATCTGTGAGCTGCCCAGTCGTTCCAGAAATGCTCCAATGCGGTGATGAATCCGGAAGAGGGAGTGTCCATCCATGGCAGCTCGTCAATGAAAACCACTTGCCGCTCTTGGTTGTCCGCATTGGTCAATAAGTCTTGGAGGCTGTGGAAGGCCTCAAACCAATCCGAAGGTTTCTCGTATTCCCGAATTCCATAATGATTCAGAGCCGTTTGGAAGTTCTCCAGCTGTCGTTCCTTCAGGTTGATGTTGTCGGATTCGATTGGGGAGAGTCCTGTCACGCAAAAATCGAACCGATTTTGGAAAAATTGGTGGACCAAAAAGGTTTTCCCCACGCGTCGCCTGCCGTAAATTACGATGAATTCTGCCTCGCAAGAATCGTAATATTCTTGTAAATCAGCAAGTTCCTTCTTTCTTCCGATGATTTCTGTTGTCATAATGTCCCTGTTTTATTTCTCCGCGAAGATACAAAATTTTTGTTCGCGGAGGAGTTTTAGGGGGTCGTTTTCCTCCGCGAACTGATTTTTTTCCGGTTCGTGGAGATTTTGGCGGGGAGTGCTCGCCGTCACTCCCGCTCCTGCCGCACCTCCGTGAGCCCGCCTTTGTTGCCGACCACGAAGAGGGTGGGGGCGTTGTTGCCGTGCACGAAGTTGTCGAGGTAGAGGGGCTCCCCGAGGATGAAGCAGGAACACGAAAAGGAATCGCCGGGCTTGAGCTTGGAGTTTTCGCTCTCCACCACCATGAAGCTCCCTTCGCCGATATGGCGCAGCAGCACACGGCGGTCGGGCGACCAGGCGATGCGCACGAACCCCTCCTGCGGGATCTCGTCGGGATGCAGGACGCGGCCCAACACCGGGTTCGAGGATTCGCCCGTGCGGTCGTGGTTGGCCAGAAAATCGTCCCAGTCGTGAAAACCCACGCAACGGGCGAGAACCGAGAGGGTGGAGTAGCGGGTGGTGTCGTAGCCATCGACGTACCCCCAGATGCGCTTGAGTGTGGTCACGCCCAAGGTCTCCTTGCAGCGCTCCAGGATCACACCGGTGAGGAACTGGAAGTCCGCGGGGGTCTTCATCTTGCGCGACACGGACTCCTCCACCATTTCGCGGAGTTGCAGGATTTCTGTTTCATGTAGTTTCATACAGGATAATTTAGAAAT
This sequence comes from Bacteroidales bacterium, assembly GCA_045130275.1. Lineage (GTDB taxonomy): Bacteria > Bacteroidota > Bacteroidia > Bacteroidales > WCHB1-69 > F23-D06. The sequence continues at coordinate 31,071 of JBGUPL010000034.1, read as the reverse complement.
GCAAAATTATAAAATACCGGCATTCGCGGAAAGTCCTAATTGGTCCTAATGAATAACTGCGTTGCAAACCGTAGAGACGTGCCATGGCGCGTCTCTACAGACAAGGGTGTATGCGATAATTTGGGTGTATGCGATAATCCGGGCGTATGCGATACACCTGGGCGTATGCGATACACCTGGGTGTATGCGATACACCCCTACGGTTGGGGGTATTTCCGCCGTACGTTCTCTGCGAGGAACCGTGCCACCTGGTCGGTGGTGAAGCCCGACACGTTGATGACCATGTCGTAATTGCGGGCGTCGTAACGCGAGGTGCCGGCGAAGGATTTGGTGTAGTTCTCACGGGCTTTGTCGGCGCGTTCCATGATTTCGCGGGCGCCCTTTTCATCCACGCCCTGCCGTTCCATCAGCCGTTTCACGCGGCATTCGGGATTGGCGATGATGAGTAGCCGCATCGCATCGGGGTAGTCCCTGAAGATATGGAAGCCGGTGCGCCCCACGATGATGCAGGACTCCTGAGACGCGAGGTCTTTCAGAAGTTGCTCCTCCTCTTGGTAGAGCTGTTTCGAATCGACCTCGAACGACTCGTAGGAGATGGCGGCGGTGGTGCCGAACTGCTTGTAGAAACGGCAGAAGTCCGCCCACCAACCCGGTTTCGTGGCCTTGATCTTTTCGACATCTTCCTCAGTGAGGTTGTATTTCTCGCGGATGGAGGCGAGGATCTCCTTGCCATAGACTTTCACGCCGAGCAGTTCGCCCAGTTTTTCGGCGATCTCCTTTCCGCCGGAGCCCGCCTCGCGGTTGATGGTGATAACAAAGTTGGACATATAAGGTTAAAGGGTTTTATATGGGGTATTTCAGTCGGATGTTGTTGACGAGGAATTTCGCCACCTGGTCGGTGGTGAAGGGGGTGACGTTGATGACGAAGTCGTAGTTGCGGGCATCGTAACGGGAGACGCCGGCGAAGGTTTTCGTGAAGTTCTCGCGGGCTTTGTCGAACTCCTCGATCTGTTTGCGCGCATTTTTTTCGTCAAGGTTTCTCTTTTTCATCATGCGTTCCACCCGATGTTCCATATCGGCGATGAGGAATATCCGGATAGTGTCGGGGGTGTCTTTGAAGACGTGGAAGCCGGTGCGGCCCACGATGATGCAGGATTCTTGTTCGGCGAGGTCTCGCAGGGCTTTGGCCTCGGCGTAGTAGAGCTGCTGGGAGTTCACCTCGAAATTTTCATCGGCGATGGCGGCGGTGGCACCGAACTGCTTGTAGAACCGGCAGAATTCCGTCCACCAGTTGGGTTTTGAAGCTTTGATTTTCTCCGCTTCTTCTGACGTGAGTTTGAACTTTTCCAGGATATGGGCGAGGAAGGTCTTGTCATATAGCTTGATGTTGAGCATTTCGCTGACTTTCTCAGCGATTTCGTGACCGCCGGAGCCCGTCTCGCGGTTGATGGTGATGACGAATTTGGGATTTTCCATATTCAAGTTTAGGGTTTAAGGTTTAGAGTTCAGGGCGCAAAAATACAATTTTTTTGATGTTTGAGAATATCCCATTATTGTGTATTTTTGCCGCCCGTAATAATAAACAAACGTTACTCCCAGTACCCCTTACTAACCTAACCAACTAACCCACTAACCTTCTAACCCATTAACCCATTAACCATTATTATGAACTACGGCAAGCTATACCTCATCCCCACTCCCATCGCGGAGGGCGCGTTTGAAACCTTTTTCCCGACGGTGAACGCGGATGCGATCAATGAGACGGACTACTACATCGTGGAGGCGTTGCGGACGGCGCGGCGTTTCTTGCGGTATGCGGGCATCAAGAAACGCATCGACGAGTTGACCTTTTTCGAACTGAACGAGCACACGCAAGGGGTGGAGATCAACGATTTCCTGCAGCCCTGTCTGGAGGGCAAAAACGTGGCGGTGATGTCGGAGGCGGGAGTGCCGTGCGTGGCTGACCCGGGCCACAAGGCTGTGGAGAAGGCGCACCAGTTAGGCATCGAGGTGGTGCCGCTCATCGGGCCGAGTTCGCTGATCCTCGCGCTGATGGGCAGCGGCATGAACGGGCAGAGTTTCGTGTTCCACGGTTATTTGCCGTCGGAGCAGTATGACCGGGAGAAACGGTTGAAGGAGATAGAGGCGGTTGCGGTGAAGACGGGGCAGACGCAGATGTTCATCGAGACACCTTACCGCAACAACCGGATGACGGCCTCGATCTGCAACGTGTTGCAACCGGCCACACGGGTCTGCATCGCCGCGAACCTGACGGGCGAGAATGCGTTGTTGAAGACGCAATCCGTGTCGAAATGGCGGAAATATTTCGAGAAGGAGTCCAACCAGTTAGGAAAAATACCGTGTATATATCTGATTAACAGATAAATAAAAATTTTTATCAAAAGTGTCGGTGATTAAGAAAAAAGTGTATTTTTGCGCCGTCATTTTTGGATGACACGTTCATTGGAAAATGTGCTGCCATGGTGGTGGAATGGTAGACACGAGGGACTTAAAATCCCTTGCCCATTGCGGGCGTGTGGGTTCAAGTCCCACCCGTGGTACGACAAGCGGAAGTAGCTCAGTTGGTAGAGCACAACCTTGCCAAGGTTGGGGTCGCGAGTTCGAGTCTCGTTTTCCGCTCAAAGTCTTATAAAACAATAAAAATCAGCAAATTACGGACGTAGTTTGCTGATTTTTGCGTTTGAATCGGGACAGAAACGGAACAAGTCATGTTTTTGTGGTTTGCTGGACAAGCCTCAAAAAAAAAATGTCTAATTCATCAAACAGGTTAGCCGTATCTTCGGCGTATTCAGCTGTCAATTATCTGCCAGCAACATTGAAAACCAACAAATCAGGTTGGTTAATTGAGTACTACGTGGAGAATCCTCAAACACAGGAACTCTCCCGCAAACGCATCAAATTACAGAGGCTTCTCAGCCGCTACTCCTCGAAGACGGAGGCAAAGAAGCATATCAACAACATCATTGTGGCGCTGAACATGAAGCTGTCCACGGGTTGGAATCCTTACTTTCAAGGCGAGGACTCTCGCATGTACACTCCTATACAAAAGGTGTTGGAGCAGTATCGCGTGGAGGTCGCACGGGAGCATAGGAAATCCACCGCCGAATCCTACATCTCTTTCTCCAAGATTTTTGAGGATTGGATAAAGCGGAATTCTCCGAACATCTATTCCTCAATGATTTCCCACAGCATGATTGTCCGCTTTATGGACGATGTGCAGAAGGAACGTGGCGGACGCAGGGGTGGTGAAATCTCCCCTCGCACATACAACAACTATATAAAGAACGGTGGCGCGTTCTTCTCGTGGATGATCAGCAAGTGTTACTGCAAGGAGAACCATTTCCAGAAAATCAAAACCAAGAAGGTGACGGAGAAGAAGCGCGTGCTCATTCCCAGTGAGAAGCGTGTGCAGATACAACAGTATCTTGTGGAGAAGAATCCGGGCTACCTCGCTTTTCTTGAACTGATATACGGTGCGTTGCTCCGTCCAAAGGAAATATTGATGCTGAAAGTCGGCGATGTGTCTTTTAAGGAGAAGACCATCACCGTGAGAGCGGAAGTCTCCAAGAACGGCAAGCAGCGTGTTGTGCCGATGACAAAGGAGATCGAGCATATATTGTTCAGGATGAATCCTTACGAATACCCGTCCGAGTTCTTTCTCTTCAGCAAGGAACAGCGACCGGGCAGGGAGCAGATGGTGCCCAAATATTACAGGAAGTTCTGGGATAAGCTTCGCAAGGAATTCAACCTGCCGCTGGAGATGCAGCAGTATTCGCTGCGCGACACGGGCATCACGGAAATGCTCAAGAACGGACTCGACCCACTCTCTGTCAAGCAGCTGGCCGACCACTACTCCCTCTCAATGACCACCATCTATTCCAACCATGCCGACCCTCACCTCAAGGAGCTGATTCGGGAGAAGGCACCGGGGTTCACATCGAATAATGTGAGGGCGTGAGTTTAGATTGTAAAGGATAATCTTGAATAAAAAGACAGTGAGTTCGCACTTCTTTCACGGCACCTGGTGAATGATGGCCAGAATGTTGTTGGAAAAGAGCTTGATGGCCATTGCCAAAAGGATGACCCCGAAGAATTTCCGCAGCACATAGATGACATCGGCACCTAACCATCGGCTGATTTTGTCGAGATAGCGCAGCACGATGTAGTCAATGACGATGTTGATTGCCAGACCGATCATGATGTTCACCGTGGCGTACTCCGCATGGAGCGATATGAAGGCGGTGATGGCACCGGGCCCGGCAATGAGAGGGAAAGCGATTGGGACGATGCTAGCCCCCGATGAGGCAGGCTCGTTCTTGATGATGTCGCGCCCTAAAATCATCTCGAAGGCGAGGATGAAAAGCACTATGGAACCCGCGACGGCAAACGACGGCATGTCAATACCGAAAAGTTTGAGCAACGCATCGCCTAAGAAATAGAATCCGACGAAAAGGATCAAGGCGGCAGCAGTGGCCTCCAAAGGTTTGATTTTCGTCCCCTTGTCGCGCATGGAGACAAAGATGGGGATGGAACCGGTGATGTCGATAATGGCGAACATCACCAAAAAAGTGCTGAATATTTCTACGAAATTGATTTGTTCTAACATATAACTATTTGTTTTGCTGTTGTTAGATTATCTAAGTCTCTTTTTTGAGCTGCAAAGTACTTTTTTTGCTGTTGCTTATAACGAACAAAGAAAGCGGAGCCCGAAGGCCCCGCTTCCACCGTATGGAAAATGCAATTTTAACGCCAGATCTCTTCATCGCTCGGAATTCGCATGCGGGTTTGCAGCGGTGCCACACGGGTGATGTTGAGCAGGTGCTTGTAGGTGAAATTTTCGGAAATGGAGTTGTTGCCCCAGCTACCGCAACCTAACGTGTTGGTCACGGGCAGACCGTTTTGGATGCTGCCGCCGGCAGTGGTGGCGCAGATGGCGTTCACAATCAGACGGGAAACAGACAGTTCCGTACCAGCCTTGATGATGTTGGCTTGGTTGTTGGAGTGCAAGCCAGCCGTGTGACCGTTGCCCTCGAACGAGAGGTTGGTTTGCGCAATTTCGATAGCTTGGTCGAAGTATTGATACGGGAATGCGCCTAACACCGGACACATCTTCTCCTTGCTGACCGGATCGTTGGGACCGAAACCGCCGTTGGATTCGATAACAATCACTTTCGCATCTTTCGGAATCTTGATGCCGGCTTTCATGGCAATGTACTGTGCCGACTGACCGACCACATCTCTGGCTGTGTGACCGTCTTCGAAGATGGCCGCCAACACTTTTTCGCGCTCTTCGGGGGTGGTGACATAACCTCTGTTGTTGCGGAAAGCTTCCATGATTTCATCGCGAGCCTCCTGCGGATAGATGACGCTCTGCTCACCGGAGCAGATAATGCCATTGTCGAAAGAACGTCCAGTGACGATTTTGCTGACAGCCAACGGATATTCGATGTTGCGGTCGAGGATGACCTGCACGTTGCCAGCACCCACACCGAAAGAGGGCTTGCCGGAAGAGTAAGCGGATTTCACCATAGGCATACCACCCGTGGCCACGGTCACGTCGCAGAAAGCCATCAAAGCCTGGGTTTTCTCCAAAGTGGGTTCCTCAATGATTTGCACCATACCATCCGGCACTTCCATCTCCTTGATGGCTTCCAAAATACACTTCACCGCTGCGGTGGAGCATTTTTTGGCCTTCGGGTGAGGAGAAATGATGATGGCGTTCTTCGTCTTCAGGGCGAAGGAAATCTTCGACATCGGAGTCACGATGGGGTTGGTCATCGGCACCACGCCGGCCACCACACCGATGGGCTTGGCAATCTCAATGAGGCCGTTCTGTTCGTTAATGCTCAGAATGCCCATTGATTTCTTGTTCTTCAAATCCCACCAAACGCCTTTGGACTTGTTCCGGTTTTTAGAAACCTTGTCTTCATAAACACCCATCTGAGTCTCCTCCACGGCCAGTTTGGCCAATTCTTCGGCGTTCTCGAAAATGGCGCGGGTGGCCAACTTCACGGTGTTATCTACATCGTCTTGATCAAATCGCGTGCAATAGATGGCCTGAGCCTTGCGCGCTTTGTCTATCATGGCTTTTACTTCTTCAATTTCTGTCATTTTTCTGTTTTTAATATAACGTTTGATAAATTTTTCGAATGTCTTCCTCGTCCAAATGGACATAATTGTTGGCTAACAGCCGTTGTTGGGTCTTGAGCACACTGGTGGTGAACTCGTCTATCTCAACAGGTTTCATGCCGTAGTGGTGAAGCGGGTTCTTGGGAGCGAGTTTACCGAGCAGTTCGTCAAGTTTGTGATAAACAATGCGCGGGTTGCCCTGCAGCAAATCCCTGTTGATGTTAAGATTTTTGATGATGATCTCGTTCAGCTCGCGAATGCTTCCGTAAGGATTCTTCTCAAAATAAACCTTGAACACCTCAGTGAGGAACTGGTAGTTAGCCTCGCCGTGGGGCACGTGATAGCCGCCACCCAGCGGGTAAGAGAGTGCATGTACAGCTCCTACACCGGCGTTGCCGAAGGCGATACCAGCAAAGTTACTGGCGGTCAGCATCTCTTCAAAATGATCAAAACGGTAATCCTCGCCATGCTCCGCAATTCCCTTAAACACATGGAGAATCATCTCAATAGCCTTCTCGGAGAAAAGGCGTGTGTAGGCATTAGCCTTCGGAGAAAGATACGACTCCATGGCGTGAATAAGGGCGTCAATAGCACTGTAGGCATAGAATTTGAAAGGAAGCCCCTTCAACAGTTCGGGGATAAGCACCGCGTCGTCGGCCAGAATAGCATTGTCGGCCAGACCCATCTTGGTGTGCTTGGACTTGATTTCTGCAATAGAAATGTTTGTCACCTCGCTGCCCGTGCCGCAAGTGGTGGGCACGATGACCAATTGCTTCTCCTTCACGATGGGGATTTTGCGCTCGAAAGCGTCCGTTGCATTGTCCAAACCTCTGAGAACAAAGAGTTTGGAAATGTCTATGACGGTGCCGCCTCCGATACCAATGACACGGCTGTAGGTTTTTCCCTTCACCTCGCTTAAGATGTTGTTCATCATCTCGTCAGAAGGCTCCCCGCTACCGTATTTGTCCTGCATGACGAACGTGCAAGGCAAATTCAGTTGTTTCATAAACGGCTCATACAGAAACGACTGTGTGATAACCAAATCGTTTTCAGACAAGGCAAACGCTTCCGCGAACTCGCTGAAAGTCTGATAATTGCTGATGTTTGTTTTTACTGTGAACATTATTGGTTTATTACTTCGTGTTTATTACTTCGTGTTAGTTATTTCATGTTAATTGGCTTCGCTGTTGGTTAGCCTGTGGCTGTTGGTTATTTAATGTTAACATTTACTCACCAACACGCAGTAACCAACATTTACTCATCAACATTCACTCACCAACATTTACTAAAACTTGTAGGCTTTTTCGTAGTCGGCGCGGAGCTGATCACGGAAATCGGGATGGGCGATGGCGATCAGGGCTTCTGCGCGTTGGGCGATGGTTTTGCCCTTGAGGTGGGCGATACCATATTCAGTGATAATATAGTCCACATCATTGCGCGAAGTGGTGACGGCCGCTCCAGGAGCCAATGTGGCCACAATGCGACTCACCGTACCTTTCGCGGCGGTGGAAGGCATCGCCATAATGCTGCGACCGCCTTTGCTCATGGCCGCACCGCGCACGTAATCCACCTGTCCACCTGTGCCACTGAACTGCTTAGTGCCCATAGTTTCGCTAGCCACCTGACCTTGCAGATCAACTTCAATACAGGAGTTGATGGCCACCATGTTATCGTTCTTGGCAATGATGTACGGGTCGTTGACATAATTCACGTCGTAAAGCGCAACATCGGGGTTGCAATCCACGAAATTGTAGAGCTTTTGGGTTCCCATGAGGAATGTGGCCACGAGTTTACCCTTGTGTAGGGTCTTGCACGCACCGTCGATGACACCAGCCTCCACCAAATCAACTACACCGTCGGAGAACATCTCGGTGTGGATGCCGAGATGCTTCTTGTCCTTCAATTCCGCTAACACTGCATCAGGGATGGCTCCGATGCCCAACTGGAGCGTGTCACCGTCCTTGATGAGAGAGGCACAATTGCGACCGATAGCCTCTTCCACAGGACCGATTTTGGCGGGCTGTAGCAACGGCGGTGTGTAGTTGACCGGCACAATGTGGGTCAACTCGGTGACATGCAACAGTGTGCCGCCGGACGTGAAGGGCAGCTGGTCGTTCATTTCGGCAATGACTACGCGGGCCTTCTTGGCAGCTGCAATGGCATAGTCGCATGAGAGCGACACCGAGCAGTATCCATCAGGACCGGGTTCGGTAACGGTGATGGCCGCCACATCGCACGGAATCTCATTGCCCAACATTTCGGGAATGTCCTTGAAATAGGCAGGGAAAAAACTGCCGGCGCCACTCCAGACGGCCTGTCTGGAGTTGACACCGACAAAGTTGGTCAGATGATGGAAGTTATCGTAACATTCCGGGGTAAAGCACTCGCCATCGCCGAGGGTAAGCATGTGGTAGATGGTGACGTTGTGGAAATCGGCATGATGCTCAGCAAGAGTCTTAATAATCTTGCGAGGCACACCAGCACACTCTGACATCACCACAGTGTCACCGTCCTTGATGCTCTTGATGGCTTCCTCGGCAGTGGTCAGCCGTTTCTTATATTCTGCTCTCCATTCCATATCTCACTTGATTTTAGCAATGTCCTTGGCCAGCTGTTTCTTGGCCTCAAGGTCGCTCTGGCGGCTAATCATGATGCGTTGCGCTTGCGGGGAACCGGCACCATGCATACTTTCGGTACGATAACCGACGGCAGCGGTACCAAGGGTGAGGTTCTCAATGAGGCGCAAGATGCGCATACGTTCTTCGGTAGTGAAGTTGGGTGAAGCTTTGAGATATTTCTCCACATAGTGGCCGATTTCCTTGCTACGCAAATCGGCCTCGCTGGGCATGGTGACCATCAGACCACCGGCGATATCCTCGGCCAGACGGGCAATCTCGTAAGGCAGACGAGTGACGTTCTGCTTGCAGACGTTGGCCAACAGCAGGTTGATCATGTAGTTACCGGCAGCCATCTGGCAGCCCTCGCAAGAGCAGGCGATACCGCAGCTGTAGAGGGTCTCGTTAAGGTGCGTCATTTCGATGATTTTGTCCTTGATATGGCTGGCTTTCGGCACACCGTTGGCTTCTGCGGCAAGTGCTGCAGCGCCAATGAGTACATCGCCCACGCCCACTTTACAGCCGCCATAGCTCTGACGGTGATAGCCGGCGAAACGCTCCACCATCATACCGGCGAAGTCGTATTCTTCACACATGAAGACACGGTCGTTGGGGATGAACACATCGTCGAAAATCACGAGGGCCTCGTGACCGCCGAACTGCGAATTGCCAAGGTCAATGTCGTGGTATTCCTCCAGTTTGCGGGTGTCACAGCTCTGACGGCCATAGATCATGGTGATGCCCTCGGCGTCGGTGGGAATGGCAAAACTCACCGCGTATGCTTTGTCTTCTTCCTTCATGGCCTGGGTGGGCATGATGAGGTGCTCGTGGCTGTTCACTGCACCGGTTTGGTGGGCCTTTGCACCGCGCACGACAATACCATCAGGACGAATTTCAGCAATGTGAAGGAACAGGTCGGGATCAGCCTGCTTGCTGGGACTGAGACTGCGGTCGCCCTTCGGGTCGGTCATCGCGCCGTCCACGGTCAGGTCATTGTCCTGCACCCATTTCAGATACTCCGTAAAGCGTTTGTGGTATTCCGTACCGTATTTCTGGTCGATTTCGTAGGTGGTGCTATAAATGGCGTTGAAGGCGTCCATGCCAACGCAACGTTGGAAGCAAGCGGCCGTCTTCTGACCGCAAAGACGTTGCATCTTCACCTTGTTCACCAGGTCTTCAGTGCTCTGGTGCAGGTGACAGAAGCGATTGATGCGCTTGCCGGTGAGGTTACTTACGGCAGTCATCACATTTTGATATTCAGGTTGTTCAGCCAGCCAGTAGGTCATGGCCACTGAGTTGAGTGACGGGCGAATCATGGGATGGTCCACAGGGTTGTCGATTTTTTCGCCCATGTACCAGACGTTCATCTTCATCTTGCGAAGACTTTCAATGTATTGGTCTCTTGTCATCATAACTATAATAATTTTGATTGTTTATAAATAAAAGTTTAAAATAATCAAAAGGTGCAATGACAAAGCCTTCGCACAATACGAATCACACCCGACATTGCTGACGGGCGGAAAAGTACGGAAAAAAGAGGGAGAACCGGTGTAGTAACCGCATTATCCAAAAGTAGGATCAGATTATCCCTGATGTAATAATCACAAGATGATGAGACTGCTACTTGACGCTGCTTTTTACGCGAAAGCATTGCCAAATCATCTGGGGCAGGTCTCCTGGCTCGCTCATCGCATGCGCCTTCCCAAATTGCTTCAGTGGCATAATTGCATACGACGTTCAATGAGCTTACAGTTGCGCGACAGCTCGTGATTCACACACGATTCCCGTTTTAATCTTTCTCACGAAAGAACCTCAGTGACTGCAAATTTCAAAGAACTAAAACGATAATTTTTTATCTTTTTTGAACGCGGCAAAGATAGAAAATTTTTGAATATGGCGAGCAATTCGCCAAAGGCTATAAATCAAACAATTTAACGGTATTAAAGATGGTTTTTTCCTTGGCTTCGTTGCCGTATTTATCGACATCCACCACATTTCTGGGACTATGGGTGATGCAAAGGGGACCGTTAAGACATCCGCCATCGCAGGCCATACCTTCGAAGAAATTCTCGGCGGCTTTGCCCATCTTCAGGCGCAATAAGTTGGCCTTGCACTCGTCGATACCGTTCATCGCGATGGGTTTCACACCCTCAACACCCATTTGGGCAGCCACATCCGTGATGCCTTGTGTAATTCCGCCCGACTTGGCGAAAATACGTCCGTAGAAGGATGCGTTGTTCAATTCGGAATCCTCCTGTTGGGTGGTGTCAATACCGCGAGCATCCACGAAGGCTTGCAGTTCTTCGAAGGACATCACCGAATCAATGGCGCCGCCGGTTTTTTCCAATCGGTACTCCATTTTTTTCGAAGAACAAGGTCCGATAAAAATCACCTTGGCCGTGGGATCCGACCGTTTGATCAAGCGAGCAGCTTCCACCATTGGGGATACGGAACTGGATATGTACTGCGCCAACGTGGGGAAATTTTTCTCCACGAAAGCCACAAAAGAAGGACAGCAGGAAGTGGTCATCAGCTTCTTTTCGTTCCACTCCAATGCCTCGCGGTATAGTGTCATATCGGCGCCAATGGCTGCTTCCACCACCTGATGAAATCCTAATTTCTTGATGGCCGTGACCACTTGCGAGATGCGTCCGAACCGACACTGGCTGACGATGGCTGGCGCAATAACCGCATAAACCTTGTATTTAGTATTGTTTTCCGACTTCTTCAGGATATCAATGATGTCCAAAACCAACGATTTGTCGCTAATGGCACCGAAAGGACACTTGTAGACACACGCGCCGCAGGAAATGCACTTGTCGTTGTCAATGTGGGCCTTGCGATTCTCATCAATGGAGATGGCCTTCACCTTGCAACTCATCATACACGGACGATGTTGCATGATGATGGCGGAATAGGGACACACTTTAGTACATTTTCCACACTCGATGCATTTATCCTTATCCACCGTAGCTTTATGGTTGACAATAGTGATGGCTCCTTTGGGGCAAACTTCCTTGCAGCTGTGTACCATACAGCCACGGCAGGCAGGCGTGACGTATATGCCATCGATGGGGCATTCATCACAAGCACTATCAATCACCTCAATGACGTTGGGATTTTCCTTGTTACCACCCATCGCCATCTGGATACGGTCCTCCAAGATGGCCCGCTCCTTGTAAATGCAGCAGCGGGTATCAGCTTTGGGCCCAGGACTGAGCAGTTTCGGCACCTCACGGTACGCGTTCTCCAAACCACCTTCGTAGGCACGACGGATAATTTCCTTCAGTACTTTATATTTCACCAATTGTACATTGGTGTCGAAAACGATATTTGTGTCGTTCATTTTTCTTCAAATCATTGGTTTATAAATAATCAATCATAATAAAGTTCCACTGTCTTCCCCATTTTTCTGAGGTTTTCGGAAATCTTCTCCACCAATTTCAGCTTCATCGTGGTGTCGATGGGCAGTCCCTGATGGGCAACATTGACACTCTGTCCGACGAAGAAGGTGATGTGGGTGGCCTGCTCGAACAGCTGGTCTGCAAGCAGGGAAGCTCCATCGGTCTTGTGAAAGGTCTTCGGTGTCAAATCCGTCACAGAGAGATATTTCTCCGACAGTTGAAGCAACCGTCGTAGTGTGATAACTCCCTCAGTTGTCAAATCCACACCACGAATGTACCCGATAGGCGGAACTTCCTTGTCGGGGAAATCGAAACTCGTCACCACTTGGGTGTTCAGATGGCGCGCTACAATCAATGAGCTGGTACCGCCACAGACAATCTTTTTTGTATTGCCTTGCAAAAAGCGGTCCACGTAGAAATCATCCTTTTCCTTATCCACGGGGGGACCAACCATCACGTTGGCATCTACGCGTTTACGAATCTTCACAGCGGCAACGGTAGTGTCATCACCGGGTTTATCCACATACAAATCGTTGCAAGCGGAGGCGAAAAGGCAGGCGACGGCACGTGCCGACATCTCAGGAGTGATATTGTTGTCAAGATGCTCCATGATTTGCGGACGCTCCCATCCGAAGTTCAGAATCATACCGATACCGGCATGGATTGTTCCGTCCGACATCATAATCACGATGTCATCCTCTTCCAATTGAAGTTCGGATTTAAAGACCTTTTTTCCACATACATTCAGCTCGGTACGTTCGAAATTGCCGCATTTGCCGTTGTGGTAGTAGATAGCTTCCGGGTTGTCGAACTCGAAGAGGAAACCTTTCCCCTCTTTGTTGACATGGAGGATGGAGAAAGTGGAATAGGCCACCTGACGTACCTGACACACTGGCAAGGTTTGGATGATGGTTTCCACACAATCGTAAATGTCAATGTCGTTGGAAGCCATCGTACAGAGAATCTTGGAGGTGAGTGTGGAAAGGATGTTGGCCTTCACACCGCTGCCCAAACCGTCGGCCAACACCACTGTGGTGTAGTCGTCTTTCACACAACTGGCCACATTGTCGCCACACAGTTCCTCCCCCACGTGGTTCAGGGACGTATATCCGTATTCTAAGCAGAGTTCCATCATTTCACGTTTTTATCGTCCGTCAATGTTTGCTTCAGCTTCAAGAGGGCTACTTTGGTTTCAGCAGTGGTTTCACCCAACAAAGAGGCAATCTCCTGTGCCACGCGCATCTGCTTTTTGATGACCTCATCAGTGGTAGCCAAAGTTTTCAACTTTACCTCCTGAATCTGTTCCTCATAGTTGACCATCTCTGTAATGTCCTTCATAATACCGAACAACACATCTTGGCCAGACAAGTAGGTAATGGATAGGTCAATGTAGCGCTTTGAACTAGGAATGTACATTTTACTGCAGTCCACGCGGTTTTTCTGGTTGTAGGCATTGCAGAAATCAATGGGGTTGAAGAAGTCAATGGCGGGACGGCCTTTGGCGTTAGGGTCGTCGATGCCGAGCAATTCCCTTCCTTTGCCGTTCACCTCCATGATGTTCATGTCCGCATCAAGCACAATGATGCCCTCAGGACTGTGCTGGATGATTTCGAAAGAGAGTGATTCGGCACGGCTGCGCATATAAGGGAGACAGATGTCGATGTCGGCATAGCCGTTATAGACCGCCCACGCCTTTTCGCGACAAGTGGAATAGCCGCAAGAGCCGCAGTTAAGCTCGTCCTCAGGTTTCAGTTTGCCAGTTCTGCGCAGGATGGATTCAATCTCCTTCTCGCTGGCAGGCATACTATGGCTGCGAATGCGAGGATGGGAGGCCGTAAGGCTCACTTCCAAAGACTTCTCTGTATAGGGAGCAGTTTTCGCCTGCTTCTCACGGGAGACATACTTGCGAATGTCAGCAGTGGACTTTGTTGATCCGCCATCCACCACCAATGAACACGGTCCATTTACGCAAGCATCCACACAGAGGTTGATTTCCAAAAAAACATGGTCAAGATATTCGATTTTGGAGAGTGTTTCCACACTTTTCCTCGGCCCATCGACCGCAATGTAGTCATATCCTTCAGGAAGGCTGGGGAAGGAATTGATTATTCCTTGACATACGGGATATTCTTTAGCCAAATTGGGGGCACCGCTGTTGTTTTCGAACTGGATATGGGTGATATCTTCCAATACAATTCCCTTCTCGTCAAAGAGTTGTTTGACCTCCTCGAACGTCAGTACATTGTCAATAAGGTCACTTTCGGCAGCTTCGCGCTTTTTGGCGATGCATGGTCCCAAGAAGACGATTTTCGCATCTGGATACTGTTTTTTGAGGAGTTTGGCATGCGCTACCATGGGGGAATCCACCGGTGCCAAATATTTGAGTGCTTTCGGGTAGTATTCTTGAATCATTCGGCAAACAGCAGGACAAGCCGACGTGATGAAGTTCTTGAACTCGCCGGTCTTCAGTAAACGAGCGTACTCCTGAGTCACAGCTTGTGCACCAACAGCCGTCTCTTCCGCGTCAGCGAATCCCAGACGAGCCAGCGCTAGCTTGAAGACGGTGAAATCCTGCAAGCCGAAACTGGACAGAAAGGAGGGGGCCACACTGGCAATTACCTTGTCAGGACCTTCAAGCAAGTGTTTCACCTCGTCAAGCTCGCTATGCACAATTTTGGCATTCTGAGGGCATATCAAGGTGCAATGGCCGCAAAGGATGCAACGATCTTCTATGATTTCTGCCTGATGCCCGTTGAAGTTGATGGCTTTCACGGGGCATTCACGCAGACATTTGTAGCAGTCCTTGCAGCGGGCTTTCTTAAATTCCAGATATTGAGGCATAACAGTTGGGGCTTACAGGTCCAACAAAGGATAAACCTCTTTAGCGAAAAGCTCTTCGGCATTCTCTCGAGTAACATTGTGGAGGAGCAGATAACCCTCATTAGGAGCGATGCCCGCCTTCTCCATCTTGGGTGCAGAAATGCCTTCAGCTTTCACATTCACACCCTGGGCACAATGGCCGAGGCAAAAACTGGCCTGAAGTTCAACGATATCCTCTACATCGTATTTCTTGATGATGTCTTTGAGGACTTGGATCACATCGTAGGATCCTTTCAAATGGCAGGAACTGCCGACACAAACTTTTACTATCATGATATTAAATTTTGATTGTTACTGTTTTTATTCTTTTCAAAAAGGGGAGTCCCTTCGTTAAAACGGCGTCCTGAAAACCAATAAATTCTGGCAACAAAGCTATTGGCCTGAATGAACTGTCAGCAATGCAATGTTCATTCATAATGTTTCTCGGAAGGGAACACCTCTTATCTACAACCTAACTAATATTATTCACCGTAATAGGCTTTTCTATAAATCTCAGCAATTTCAGTTACTAACGGATATTTGGGGTTAGCACCCGTACACTGGTCATCATGCGCTTTGTCAGAAAGAGTCATGATGTTGTCCATGAACACCTTCTCATCCACACCCTCCGCCTGGATACTCATCGGCATGTTCATGTCGCGCATCAGTTGACGAATGGCCGCGATGAGGTTGTCCACGCTTTCCTCGTTGGTTTTACCACCGAAGCCTAAGAAGCGGGCAGCTTTGGCCAATTTTTCATCGGCGATGAAACGTTCGTATTTCGGGAACGGAACAAATTTATTGGGTTTTAAAGAGTTGTATTTCACCACGTAAGGTAACAGGATGGCGTTGGCACGTCCGTGCGGGATGTGGTAGTCGCCGCCGAGTTTGTGAGCCATACTGTGGTTGAGACCGAGGAATGCATTGGTGAAGGCCATGCCGGCGATACACGAAGCGTTATGCATCTTCTCACGAGCCTTCAAGTCGAACTGACCATTTTCGTAGGCTCGTTTCAAGTAGGTGAACACCAAATCCATGGCTTGCAGAGCGAGACCGTCGGTATAGTCATTGGCCATATTCGAGATGTAGGCCTCGATGGCGTGGGTAAGCACGTCCATGCCCGTGTCGGCGGTAGCGCGTTTCGGCAGGGAGAGCACAAACTGCGGATCAATGATGGCCACATTGGGGGTGACGGCATAGTCAGCAAGAGGATACTTGATGCCCTTCTTTTTGTCGGTAATCACCGTGAAGGAGGTCACTTCGCTGCCGGTACCAGAAGTGGTAGGAATGGCCACCATCTTGCACTTGGAACCAAGATGCGGGAATTTCACCACACGCTTGCGGATGTCCATGAACTTCTGGCGCAAACCGTCGAAGGAAGTCTCGGGATGTTCGTAGAAGAGCCACATACCCTTGGCCGCATCCATGGCGGAACCGCCGCCCAAAGCAATAATCACGTCGGGTTGGAATTGACGCATGTCGGCCACACCTCTCATGACGGTCTCCACATCCGGATCGGGTTCCACATCCGAGAAAATGCGGTAATGGCAGGTCTCCTGGCGCTTGTTCAGATAATAGATCACTTTGTCCACATAACCCAGCTGCACCATCATCGGATCGCTGACGATGAACGCCTTCGTGATACCTTCCATCTTCTCCAAATATTGCACGGAGTCATATTCGAAATAAATCTTCGGCGGAATCTTGAACCATTGCATATTCACTCTTCTTTTTGCGATTTTCTTTTTGTTGATTAAATTGACGGTTGACACGTTGGCAGTCGTGCTGTTGTGACCGTATGAGCCACAACCGAGGGTCAACGACGGCGTATTGGTATTATAGATGTCGCCGATGGCACCTTGCGAGGAGGGCGAATTGACGATGATACGACCCACCTTCATGGCCTTTCCGAATTTTTGGATAAGGTCCTCATTCGTGCTGTGAATAATGGCTGTGTGACCGAGACCGCCCAAATCGAGCATCTTCTGGCACATCTCGAAACCCTCCACATGATTGTTCACCACATAGTAGGCCAGTACCGGAGAGAGTTTTTCTCTCGAAAGCGGATAATCCGGACCCACGTCTTTCAGACGGGCAATCAAAATCTTGGTGTTCTCAGGCACCTTCACACCAGATTGTTCGGCAATCCAGTAGGCCGACTTGCCCACCACGTCGGGGTTCACAGCTCCTTTTTCCGAATTGATGACAAATTTGGAAACCTTTTTGATCTCACTGTCATTCAGGAAGTAGCAACTATTTTCTTTCATATAGCCTTCAAACAGGTTTTGAATCACCTTATCTACGATGACAGCCTGCTCGGAAGCACAAATCATGCCGTTGTCGAACGTCTTGGACATCATCAGGTCGTTACAGGCACGTTTCACATTGGCTGAGGTCTCGATGTAGCAGGGAGCGTTGCCGGGTCCCACACCAAGGGCCGGTTTGCCGCAGCTGTAAGCCGATTTCACCATGCCCGAACCGCCGGTGGCCAAAATAAGCGACACACTCGGATGATTCATCAGTGCCATGGTAGCCTCAATAGAGGGATGCTCAATCCATTGGATGCAGTGTTCAGGAGCACCTGCCGCAATGGCCGCATCGCGTACTACCTTGGCCGCAGCCGCTGACGACTGTTGCGCCGACGGATGGAAACCGAAAATGATGGGATTGCGCGCTTTCGCACAAATGAGCGATTTGAACATCGTTGTGGAAGTCGGGTTGGTCACGGGTGTCACACCGCACACGATGCCCACCGGTTCGGCCACCTCCACATATCCTTCCATATCGTTGTCCTCAACCACACCCACGGTTTTCTCATTCTTGATGGAGTTCCAAATGTACTCGGTGGCGAAGATGTTCTTGACAATCTTGTCCTCATACACTCCTCTGTGGGTTTCCTCATGCGCCATGCGGGCAAGTACACGGTGTTGGTCAAGCCCTGCCAATGCCATAGCATAAACAATCTTGTCAACCTGCTCTTGGTCGAAGGTGATATACGTCTTCAACGCTTCCTCCGCATTGCGGACAAGCAGGTCAATCTCCTCTTTAACCGATAAATTTTTATCGGTTTCTTTCACGGACTTTTCTTTTTCGGTCTTCATATTACAATAATAAACTATAAGGGTTATTAATTTGATGAATTTTCTGATTGGTCGTTTTGGTACAGCAACTTGTTGCGCAACTGCATGGAAAGGTTTGCGAGCGACATGGCGAGATTCTCATTCTTTACCAAAATACCTTGGGGCACGTTAAGAGGGGCAAAAGCAAAGTTCCAAATTGCAAGAATGCCGCTTTCAACGAGTTGGTCGCATACCGTTTGTGCCTGATCTTCAGGAACCGCGATGATACCGATTTTCACGTTGAGGCGCGGAATCAGATTCGACATTTTCTCTACTGGGAATATGGTTTTGCCGTTGATCTTGAGTCCATGCAAGTCTTCATCTTTGTCGAAAGCCGTAACAATGTTGAGTCCCAACCGCTCAAAACTTTTAGATGTTAACAATAGACGGCCCACATTGCCTACTCCCACTAAGACTGCTTCGTCTTTGCAATTGTAACCCAAAAACTCTTCAAGATCATGATAAAGCTGGGTTACCTCAAAGCCTTGTCTGGGGCGGCCCGGCTGACTGCTGACGCTTGCGAGATCTTTACGTACAAGTACAGGGTTGAGGTTTAGACTGTCAGCGATGACGGCAGAAGAGACGAAAGGAACACCTTCCTGAACTAATCTGCCAAGATAACCGTAATATAACGGAAGACGGCTGAGCGTCGATTTCATCACCAATAAAGACTGTTCCCTCTGTTTCATTCGATAAATTTTTATCTATTTATTTCGGCGGCAAAAATACACTTTTTTTGATATGTCGGACACAAAAATTTTTTAGTCATAAAATTATTTTTTTTTCTGTTGTAACTCTCTGCGATTCCGACCGATATATACAAAATAGAGCGCTAAGTCAATGGCAACTAACGTACCGTTGAACACGTATAACCAGATAACAATGTCACGGCTATAAAATGCTTTGTGGATGATGCCGAAGATGTACCCCAACACAATCAAGGACATAAAAAGCGGGCTTTTGCCAATCACCACCTTGGTTCGCAAGGATTTGGCGATGGAAATTGGCCAGCTTACCGTAAAACAGAGCAGGAAAAGAACTTCCCAAATACTGAAATTTCCCATTTTCTATTGTTTTTTACTTCTTTAACGATAACACCACTAACCAACACGAAGTAGTCAACATTCACTTGATGAACGCAATCACGTCGCCTTTTTCCACCTTTTGACCCTGTTCAACGATTACTTCTAAAAGTTGACCGTCAAAAAGGCTAACCACAGGTTCCATGCCGTAGTAAGCACTCACATAACATACGGTGTCGCCCTCTTTGTAACGAGTTCCAACAGGTTTGGCCATGGATTTCTCACCATCGACTGCGACCTCCCAAATCAGCTGTCCGCTCACGGGCGCGACAACAGGCTTGGCATCAGGTTCTTTTTCCTTCACCTTGTCGATAACTTCCTGCTTTAACACTTCGGGCAACTTGACCTCCTTGACGATGACTTTGACATCGGAGGCCTGCATCTTGGCCTCAAGTTCACGCTGGAAGTTCTTTTTGGCAACACCGCTCTTGTAATCAATGTACTGACGTTCATGCATAGCCAATTCGAATAATTCTTCCTCGTCGTCACCGACTTCCCATCCGTTCTCTTCCATCATTTTGCGATATTTAGGCAGCTCGTCGGGGTAGTGGCTCTGTGGGGTGTCGGTGAAGAACTCGAACCCCTTCTCTCTGGCGAGTGCGATGATTTCGGGGGCGAGAGTGCCCGGCAGCTTTCCAGCCTTACCGAGGATCATGTCCCACTGTTTCTGATCCATGTTACTGAAACGCTCTTTGCCCTGTGCCATCTGCATGATATTCATCAGGGCGATGTTCTTGACGTATTGGCTGAAGGGGGTTACCAGCGGCGGGTTGCCGACTTTGGGCCACACGTAGGCTACTTCGTCAAACAATTTCACAAGCAATTCATCCTCGGAAAGCTCTTTCTGCCCTTTGCTCTTGAGCGACATGTTGATGGCCCGATGCACGCCCTTGAGGTCGGCCATCATGGAACCCATCATGCCTCCGGGCAGGCCGCAACCGACGAGCAGAGAGGTGGAGATGCGGTTCTTCGGGTCGATCCAATAGCCGAGGAAATCGTCCATAAATTCCTGGGTGAGGCGGCGTACCTCCATGTAGGCGTTCATATTGATATCGGGCACATCGTAACCTGCATCCTTGAGCATAGCCCGGATAGTGATGACATCGGGGTGGACCATACCCCAAGAAAGGGGTTCTACGGCCACGTCGATGATGTCGGCACCGGCTTCAACCACCTCAAGGGTGGAGGCGACAGAAAATCCCGGACCAGTGTGGCCGTGATACTGGACAATAAGGTGGGGATATTTCTCTTTGATAGCCCTCACAAGTTTTCCGAGAGTGACGGGACGGCCCACACCGGCCATATCCTTTAACCCGATCTCATCGCAACCGTATTCCACGCATTTATCTACCACCCCCATATAATAATCCACATTGTGAATATCCGAATAGGTGATACTGAGAGCAGCTTGTGAAATCATGCCAGCTTCCTTGGCATATTTGATGGAGAATTCAAGGTTCCGATGGTCGTTGAGGCCGCAGAAGGAGCGGGCGATGTCAACACCTTGCGCTTTTTTCACCTTGAACATAAGCCGGCGCACATCGGCGGGCACGGGATCCATGCGGAGGGCGTTGAGGGCACGTTCCAGCATCTGGCACTGGATGCCGGCCTCACGTAATGGCTTTGTCCATGCGCGGACAGCCTTGTTCGGGTTTTCGCCATACAGAAGGTTGACCTGCTCGAAAGCACCTCCGTTGGTTTCTACACGGGCGAAACAGCCACAATCGATGATGGCAGGCGCGACTCGCACCAATTGGTCCACACGGGGCTGGTACTTTCCGGAAGATTGCCACATGTCCCGATATACGAGACAGAATTTGATTTGCTTGCTCATAACTATATCTTTTATTTCTGAAAAGAAGCCTGTCAAAGGGTGTGTCCCCCTTTGACAGACTTAAGATAATTTATGCCAACCGCTTCTCCAACCGCTCACGAATGGCGGCGATAAAGTCGGTGGTGTTGACTGGCTTCGGCGTGATGCCTTCCATGAGGTTCACCAAGTCCTTGGTGCAGATGCCCTCGTTGAGCACATCGAAGCAGGCACCTTCGAGTTGGTCGCCGAAATTCTGCAAGGCTTGAATGCCGTCTTTTTCGCCACGTTTGCGCAAGGCACCACTCCAAGCGAAGATGGTAGCCATCGGGTTAGTGGAAGTTTCCTCACCCTTCAAGTACTTGTAGTAGTGGCGGGTCACGGTACCATGGGCGGCCTCGTACTCATACTTGCCGTCGGGGCTGACAAGCACGGAAGTCATCATGGCCAACGAGCCGAAAGCGGTGGAAACCATATCGCTCATCACATCGCCGTCATAGTTCTTGCAAGCCCAGATGTAGCCGCCCTTCGAGCGGATGACACGGGCAACGGCATCGTCAATCAGGGTGTAGAAATACTCCAACCCTTGTTTTTCGAACTCGGCCTTGTACTCCTCAAACACCTCATCGAAAATGACACGGAACTGGGCGTCGTACTTTTTCGAAATGGTGTCTTTCGTTGAAAACCACAAGTCCTGATGGGTGTCAAGAGCGAATTTGAAGCAGCTGTGGGCGAAGGAGCGGATGCTCTTGTCAAGGTTGTGCATGCCTTGCAGCACACCGGCACCCTTGAAATTTTGAATCACGATCTCTTCATGCTTGCCGCTCTCACCGTCGAAGACCAGCTTGGCCACGCCGGGCTCATCAACACGCATTTCAACACTCTTATACACATCGCCATAAGCGTGACGAGCGATGGTGATGGGCTTCTCCCAGTTCTTCACCACGGGCTTGATGCTATCGATGATGATGGGGGTGCGGAAAACCGTACCGTCCAGGATGGAACGGATAGTTCCGTTGGGTGATTTCCACATCTCATGCAGTTTGTACTCCGTCATGCGCTGGGCATTCGGGGTGATGGTAGCGCACTTCACGGCGACACCGTATTTCTTGGTGGCCTCCGCTGAGTCGATGGTAATCTGATCGTTACTTTCGTCGCGCTTCATCAGACCGAGGTCATAGTATTCGGTTTTCAAATCCACAAATGGGAGGATGAGCTCGTCCTTGATCATCTTCCACAAGATGCGGGTCATTTCGTCACCATCCATCTCCACGAGCGGAGTGGTCATTTTGATTTTTTCTGCCATACTATTATTTATTTTTGTTCTAAAATTCTTAATTCTTACTGTTTAACTATTGACTGATTACTATTCACTACTTCCTATTCTTGTAATAATTCATCAAACAGCCATCGGCCAAGATTTGGCGTTCGTCGGTGGTGAGGTTCTGGAAGTTGAGGTGCAGATCATGAACACCGTTCTTGCTGATGACCTTGGCGTTGATGTCTTCCTTGCCGTCAAGGATGGCCTTACGCAAACCAGGCACGAACACCATGTCACCGGGTTCGTAGCTGAAGTCCACATCCTTGTCCAAAGTGAATGGCACGATACCCCAGTTGATGCAGTTGGAGCGGTAACGCTTGGTGGCGTATTCGATACAGATATTGGCATCACCACCGAGCACCTTCTGGCAAGAGGCAGCCTGCTCACGAGCGGAGCCGTCGCCGGGACGGTTGGCATACACGCACGAACCGAACGAGGTGTTTTCTGGAGTAGCACCCACTTTCTTCAAAGCTTCCAACACGTGTTCTGGGCACTTACCAGCGCGACGGTCGAGGTCTTCCTTCTGGATACGTTTTGAAATTCCGACGTACTCGGGCACGCGGCGGCTCAGGGCAAACTCGGAGAGCTTCAACGGGTTGGAACGGTACGAGGATGTCTCACCCGAAGGAATCAGTTCGTCGGTGGTGGTCACGGGATCGTGGATGACAGCGGCCAACTCGACCAGCATGTTCTCCTGCATCTCATACATCGTCGGCCAATCCTTGATGTTGGGACCATAACGAAGTTCCTCTTTCGGGTTCTCCTTGCCGAAGCCGTAGAAGAGACGGCTGCGGTAGATGTTGGCATCAAATTCGTAGGGTTTATGGTTGTCGGTGTAATCCACATCGGTGGCGGCAGTGATGGCACCTCCGTTGGCAGCCGTGGCAGCAATGCTACGGGCATCCATCAGGCAGACCAACGAAAGCTGACCTTGGCCAGGCTTGGAGCCTTCACGGTTCGGGAAGTTACGGGTGGTGTGGCGGATACTGAGACCGTTGTTTGACGGCACATCACCAGCACCGAAGCAAGGACCGCAGAAGGCGGGCTTGATGACTACGCCGCTTTGGATGAGTTCCTCTGTGATGCCACTGCGTGTGGTGGCCATATATACGGGCATTGACTGCGGATAAGCCGACATAGTGAAATAGTCGTTGCCGATGGTCTTGCCCTTCAGGATGGAAGCAGCCTCCGAGAGATTGTCGTACATACCGCCCGAACAACCAGCAATGATGCCTTGGTCGGCATACACTTTTCCATCGCGCACTTTGTCAACGAGGTGAACATCTACCTTGTCGCCAAATTGCTTTTTGGCCTCTTCCTCAATCTTCTTCATGATTTCAACAGGATTTGCTTGCAATTCGTGAATAGTGTAGGCGTTCGATGGGTGGAACGGCAAGGCAATCATGGCCTCCTGCGTGGAGAGGTCAATGCGGATCATCATGTCGTAGTAAGCCACCTTACCAGGTTTCAGTTCGCGGTAGTCCTGCGGACGTTTGTGCAGTTCATAATAGTGCTTCACCTCGTCATCGGTAATCCAGATGGAGCTGAGGCAAGTGGTCTCGGTGGTCATCACATCGATGCCGTTGCGGAAGTCAATAGGCAGGTTTTTCACGCCAGGACCGGCAAATTCCAGTACCTTGTTTTTCACGCAACCGCTCTCAAAAGTGGCCTTCACCAATGAGATAGCTACGTCGTGCGGACCAATACCCTTCTTGGGTGTGCCTTCGAGCCAAACCAGAACGACCTCAGGAGCGTTGACATCCCAAGTGTTCTTCAGCAGCTGTTTCACCAGCTCGCCGCCGCCTTCGCCAACACCCATATTGCCTAATGAGCCGTAACGGGTGTGGCTGTCGGAACCGAGGATCATGTTGCCGCACTTGGCCATCTCTTCACGCACATATTGGTGGATGACGGCTTGGTTGGCAGGAACGTAGGTGCCGCCGTACTTCTTGGCAGCCGAGAGACCGAACACGTGGTCGTCCTCGTTGATGGTGCCGCCCACTGCGCAGAGCGAGTTATGGCAGTTGGTCATAGCATAAGGAATAGGGAACTTCTCCAATCCGCTGGCACGGGCCGTTTGGATGATACCTACGTAGGTAATATCATGCGAGGCAAGCGCATCGAAATGAATGCGCATCTTCTTGCCTTTACCGCCATCCACGTCATGGGCACGTAAGATGCCATAGGCGATGGTGTTCTCACGAGCCTCGTCTGCGGTGATGTTTTGAGGCTCGGTGGTGATTTCAGTACCATTGAGGAGATAAACTCCATGATTGATTACTTCTACCATTGTTTTATGTTTTTAGTTAAATTGTTGATTTATTGCAATTTAATTGTTTATCGAATCTATAAAGACGGTTAGTGCCAACATGTCGGCACAACCACCCGGCGAGATGTTGTAACGAATGAACTCGTCGTTCATCTCCTTAAGTTTTTCTATACGAAAATCTTTCAATTCCTCTTCTGCCTGACGTTTCACCCATTGGGCGGTGTCGGCATCGGTGCGATAATAAATATTGGTATCGTCCAAAGCTGCCATGATGCGCAACAGGGTCTTGTGCAGCGCGTATGGTTCCTCTCGAACGCTTTGATAATAAGGAAGCCAGTCAGAGAAGAGTAGGGGATAGCCTTCAATAGCGTTCGTCAATGCACCTTTGATTTGGTATCGACTAACAGCCTCGCTTCCGTGGGTGCCTTGGGTATTAGGAAACAGTTTGGCGATTTCTTTGATGCCTGCTTGAATGTCATTAGGTGACTGAATCGCAGCGGCGATAGCCAAGCCCATTGAAAAGAAAGCGCCCTTATGGGTGTTCACGCCTCCCGTGGCGGCAAGCATGGCCTTTTCTGCTTCAATGCCAATGCTTTGCAGGTTTTGGATATAGGAAGATGAGATACAACGCTTGGAAGCGTTGGCTCCTAATGCCACTTGCACGAAATAAGGCCGCAACGCATGGATGCTCCGTGCCATCAGGTCGTAGTCCATGTCCTTGTGCGCCCCGTTGTCGTGTCGGTCCACCAACCCGGGCTTGGGTGTGGTGTCGAGTTCCAAAGTCAAAGCTCGGATGGCCAATTGGACGATGAGGTAGGGAACCGTTGTGGCAGGAACCAACGGCAAAGCGCATCGCAAACTACCTTCGTCCAAAGCCTTGCGTACTTCCGTGGCCGAGATGGCTTTCCCGTCAAGAGTCATTCTTTCAATCGTTTCCACTTGGGGAAGCATTTCCCGCATCAGTTCGTTGTAGCGATTGGTCAGGGTGTCTGTCGGCTCGCTGCCCATAAAACGGATAATAGTGCAACGCTCGGAGGCGTTGGCTCCTATGGCGGGCATGATGTGTCGACGGAATAGGTCGAGATCAAGGCGCATCTGGGTTTCGCTGGCTTCCGACAACTCTTTCAGGAAATAGGTCGGGAAAGTAGCTGCCGAGATGGCGTAGTCGCTGCCTTCGCAAACAGTGACGTTCTGAAGATCTGCGCACCCTTGCTGTATCATAGCTATCCGCTCCTGATACGGAAACAGCGACGCTTCCTCCTTGACGGCGATGACAAACAGATGCGACACACGTTGTGCAGCTTGCTCGATCAGATAACGATGCCCGAGGGTAAAAGGATTGGCGTTCATCACAATAACGCCACATTCGCCATCCACCCGAAGCGAACGCAGATACCGACAATAATCCTCAATCCCTTGGGTTCCCGTTTCCATAAGTATTGCTTTAGGTGCTTCGGCCAAAAGGCGAAAACTCAAACTCTCAAAAATATTGCGGTTGGAAGGCTTGGTAAAGACTTTGATGTTCTGACACCCTCTTTCGTACGCCACACTGATGAGGTGGGATATGAGACGATTCGAAAGACCTTCGTCGCGCAATTCGGACGAAACGGCAATGCACTTGATGATATTGCCGGACAATCCTCCACCAGCCAAGAGTTCTTCGCCGTCAAGGGCAAACACGCCGGCATAGTAGTCCACAGGATCCAGACGCAGGCCGTTAGCCGACAAGAATCGCTCCACCATCTGCCGATGGCGGGGGATCGTCAAACGAAGTTCGCGTATTTCAAACTCTGTGTACATAATCATCGATAAGATTCGTGATGTGTGATTGCAGTTCTTCTTGGCTGTGCGTGTGATTGCGCATGCAGTAGCGGGCTTCATTGTCACAGATGATACACTTCCGTTGAGGTAGTCCAATCTCCGTGCGGGACACAGGTGTGCCGTCAGGTCGGATGACATCAAGGTCGAACAACCGGCCCAACGGGTGCGTCTCTTCAATGTGGCAAACACGCCGCTTGGCATCATACAGTTCGGCGGTGCAGAGCAAAAAGGCTTCAAAACCTGTCGGCAGATCGCGCTCCTCAATGAAAGCAATCTCCCTGCCAAATTCCGCTTTGAGCACCTCCAGTGCGGCGTGTGCCACAATCAGCGATTGGTCGTTGCGCTTAACCTTCCCAGGCATCACCACGGTAAGGCACACCAAGGTCAGGTCAGGATGCTGACGAAGCAGTTCCTGTTGGTGCTGCCAACGCGCGTCGCGACTGGCCAAGAGAAGGTCAAGCGTTACTTCCATATTTATTCACAAATATTCTTGATAACATCCATTACTGAGCCATCGCGGTTCATCACCACGCCGACCACCTTGTCGCCAAAAGGCAACGGGTCGGGCTGACCGATGACTTTGAGGGCACGGTCGCGTAAGGATTCGAGGGTGACAACATTCAATCCAGCGGCCTTCAGGCGCTCGGCAATCTCGGAACGGTTGGGATTGACGGCAATGCCATATTCAGTGACCACCACATCAACGGTGTTGCCGGGGGTGATGAGGGTCGTCACCTCATCCACCACGCATGGGATTCGTCCACGCAACAACGGACAAACCACGATAGAGATGCCGCAGTCAGCTGCGGTGTCGGGATGACCGCCGATGGCACCACGGATAATGCCATCGCTGCCCACCAGCACGTTGACGTTGAAATTGACATCCACCTCCAAAGCGGAGAGAATCACGATGTCAAGGAAGTGGGTGGCTGAACCAGGTTCGTCAGCACTGGCATAGGCAATGGCCGACACTTCGCGGTGCATAGGATCGTTCATGAGGCTTTCGGCAGCAGCGCGGTCGAATGACTGCACGTCAACCAGACGGTCGATGAGACCTTCCTCGTGCAGTTTCACCATGTGGGCAGTAATGCCGCCCAAGGCGAACGATGCCTTGATGCCTTTTTCAATCATGCTCTCGCGGATGTATTTCACCACGGCCAACGAAGCACCGCCCGAGCCGGTTTGAATGGAGAATCCGTTATTGAAGTAGCCGCTGTTGATGACCACCTTGGCCGCTTGCTTGGCCAGGAGGATATCGCGGGGGTTTTTGGTGTCGCGAATGGCACCCGACGAAATCTTGGAGCTGTCGCCCACGCTGTCGCAAACTACCACATAATCAACAAGGTGTTCGGAAATGGAACTGGGCGTGTTGGGATAGTCCACAAGGTCATCGGTGAGCACTACCACCTTTTCAGCAAAGTGAGCGTCGGGAATGGCATAACCCAATGAGCCGCAGATGCTCTTGGCGTTCTCGGAGCGAGAAAAACCTTTGGCATTGCCCAACGGGTCACTTGACGAGGCTCCGATGAAGGCCACATCGATATGGAGGTCTCCGTTGCGGATGGCACTGCCGCGCCCGCCGTGCGAGCGGAACACCACGGGCTTGTCCATCAGGCCGCGCGAAATCTCATCGGCGAGTTTGCCGCGAAGTCCGCTGGTCGAAATCTCCGTGATGACACCGTTCTTGATGTGCTCAATCAACGGTTCGTGTACGTCCTGGAGACTGGAGGCGGCCAAAGAGAGGTTCTTGAAGCCCATCTCGGCCAATTTATCAACCACCATGTTCACCACCTTGTCACCGCCACGAAAATGGTGGTGGAAGGAGATGGTCATGCCGTCCTTCAATCCGCTCTTGCGGATGGCCTCTTCGAGGGTGACAATTTTTGGGCTGCTGGTCTTGAACTCCGTGCGGGGTTCCTGGATCTTTGCCTTCGTGCCCTTATATACTTCTTTGCCCATTTGGTCGGCAGCCTGTTCTACGAGGGCTGCTCTTTCTTTTATGCTACTCATGCTAATTCCTCCTTATTTAAAACTCCTGATGCGATGGCTAACTCAATAGTGCGTTGGGCGCGGATAACGACGGGTTTATCGACCATCTTGCCGTTAACGGCGATAACGCCCGACCCTTTCTTCTCGGCCTCTTTAATGGCAGCGAGGATGGTGAGGGCCTTGTCGATGTCCTTTTGTTTGGGGGCAAACACCTCGTTGATAATCTCAATCTGGCGCGGGTTGATGATCGACTTGCCGTCGAAACCCAAAGCCTTGATGAGTTCCACTTCCCTGCGGAAGGTATCCATGTCGTTCAGGTTCGAATATACCGTGTCAAGTGCATCGATGCCGGCGGCCCTTGCTGCTATGACAATCATCTGTCGTGCCATAAGCAGTTCCATGCCGAAGTTGGGGTTGTCGCCCTGTGTACGCTGCGTCTTCAGGTTGGCGCAGTAGTCCTCGGCGCCGAGGGCGATACCCATCATGCGCTTCGAGGCGGTAGCGATGGGATAAGCGTTGACAATGCCTTTGGTGCTCTCAATGGCGGCCATGATTTGGGTGCGACCGAGGCAACCCAATTCTTTTTCAACCTTCTCGATTTCCTGTTCCAGCTCGACGACCTCTTCGGCTGTCTCTGTCTTCGGCATACGGATGACATCCACACCGGCTTTCACCACGGCTTCTACGTCTTTCTTGCCGTAAGGCGTGTTGAGCGGATTGATGCGCACCACCATTTCGGTGTCGCCGTAGTCAATGGTTTTCAGGGCGTTGTGGACCAGCAGTCGGGCTGTGTCCTTCTCGGCCATGGTGACGGAGTCCTCCAGGTCGAGCATGATGGAATCCGGTCCATAGATGTGGGCATCGGCCATCATTCCGGGATTATTGCCCGGCACAAACATCATTGTTCTTCTCAGTCTCATATTCTGAAATTTTATATTCGTTACATTAGTCTTTCCACACATCCTTACCTGTCGCTCTGACAGCGGCGGCGGTCACGCGAGCGCGGATAGTACAATCGAGTGCTCCTTTATCGGTGGCCCTTACGTTAGCGTCACGGACATCAAGACCCTCCAATGTCTCTGTAATCACTTGCTTGATTTGCCTGCCGAACTGGTAGGCCACGGTACTCTGCAATTCAATGTGCAGACCCTGTTCTTCTGAAGGCGAGATTTGGATGAGGATGTCGCCCGACTCCAATGTTCCCGCAAATGCTTCTTTTACTTCCATACTTTTTATTTTTGGTGTTAAACTATTTTCATAAATGCTACAAGAAATGAGACATCAAATTCTTGTTCATTATTATTATAATAACAGCTGGGAAAACAAAAAGGGCGGAATATGGCCCTGAAACCATTCCGAAAAATCCCCCAAGCTCTTGATCCCGAAAGCTGCGGATACGGATACGGGCAGGTCTTCTGGCTTGTTCCACCGATGTGCGTCTTCTCGGGGTGTAGTAACTCCCAATGACATCATGCACACCAGTTCTCTTCACTAATCATTCATTTGGAACTCACAGCTACGGGCATAGCTCCTGATTTACACAGGATTCCCTATTAATCGGTGAGAACCCGAATCCGGCGGCAAAGATACAAAAAAAGTCAATCTTTTTTCTAATGACTTCGATGAGAAAAAAGCGGATACAATTTCTGTCATAAAAATGAGGTTGACTATCTGGCCAGACATTGACTTCAACTGCTGAATCATAGATCGAAGCGACATTTGGTATGGCAGCGTCAACATTCTCGGCTACCATTTCACTGAAAACAATATGATAACCTTTCACGATGCGGAAACAGCGAAAAACATCTTGGAATTGCTATACAGATAGGGAAGGAGCTGAACTCTTATCACTACTCTTAGCAAAAGCTTCTTGTGTGACAATCATCTTTTAAACCGATTATGACGAAACAAAAGGTGATGCCTCCTGAAAAGATGGAAACCTCAGTTTCCGGCTATCACCTTTGCCATTGAGGAATGCCGCCGTATTTTTTCCGCCGGATGGCGGAAAAAATTTTTTTTGGAAAATGGCACGAAAAAAGGCGCAAAAGTTCCGTTTTTCGGATCTTTGCGCCTTGCTGGGTGGGTGTTTCCGCCCTTATTGGGGCGGCTGTATTACGATTCTTTTCGGTGCGTTCAAAGTGGCGTAAACTACGTATTTTCTGAACGCCTCCACCGTGG
Source organism: Bacteroidales bacterium (assembly GCA_045130275.1). Classification (GTDB taxonomy): domain Bacteria; phylum Bacteroidota; class Bacteroidia; order Bacteroidales; family WCHB1-69; genus F23-D06. The sequence goes on along the minus strand of JBGUPL010000034.1, from coordinate 454 downwards.
CGGCGGGTGCGTTGCTGGTCTCCAGCATTTCCGCGAGTTGTGCGCCCGTGTACTGTCCGACTTTCGGCAGGTGGTATTTTTCCGCCGTGAGTGCCTTTGTTATTCTGTCCATCATTGCCGCGCCTCCTTTCTAAAAAATGTTGATGGGTTCGGGTTCTACGATGGCGGCGACCATAACGGCGGCGGCTTCCTCGGCGGGTTCTTCCTGCGGTTCTGCTGTCTCGCTTTCGGTCGGCTGGGTCGCGGCGGGTTCTCTGCGTATTACTTGCAAGTTGCTGAACAAATAACACATATTAAAGCGCTCGCGCCCGCTACGGCTCTCCTCGCCGTTGTCCTCGCCGTTGGCGTTCTCCATCATTGCGGGCTGGGGTGCGCTCTCGGTCTCGCCGTCCTGCTCTTTCTTTTTGTCGCGGCTGGTCGGCTGGCTCCATACGGGGAACGCTTTCGACCCTTT
>JBGUPL010000033.1:0-4516 GCA_045130275.1 Bacteroidales bacterium | reverse complement strand
GAAAACGACACCTAAAATCCCCGTTTCGGTCAACTTGCGACAGATGAACTTTTTATGGTGAAAATTTCTCGCAACCCATTGTCATTCAAAGAATTATTTGTGTATTTGCCGCGAATTAGAATGGGCAATGAAAGAGACCAAACCGGCCTACAACACTCTGACAAACCTGGTCAACAACCTGTGCCGGTTCGAGCAAGTATCACGTCTTGGGATGAATTAACCAATTAAAAATCAAATAGTTGGACAAATATAGACAAAAAACATTAACAAACTGCAATCTTTTGGACTTTTTGTGCCATACGAATAGATAAAAGAATTAATTTTGCAGCGTTGTTTGCTTATCTTGATGTTTAACGGACTTCGCATCAAGGTCGGCGGCAGCACGAAGAAGTAAAAAATAGTAGTCCCCTAAACTGATTCAACCCCTTGACGATATGAAAAAAACATTAACCGTTCTCCTCTGCGCCGTCCTCTCCACGTTGACCTCCTTCGCCCAAAGCCCGATTCCGGCGCACTTCGACGAATGTATGGAGCTGATGGCCACGGTCTGGCGACTGTCCGGCGCCGAAGAATACAATCGTTGCAGAGTTCCGCAATACGCGCACGAGGTCGATTCCGTTTTCGGGCCATACAAAGACCATCCCGTCGTGGAACTGGCTCGCCAATACCAGAACGAATCGGGAATCAGCTATGATGCGGTGGCCTCTTACGGTTTGCATCTGACGTTGAATGCCAACGGTACTATCGTATTAGACGACAGCTTCTTGGACGGCAGCGACAACTCTTTCGACCGTTGGTCGGAGCAACAGAAAAAGGAGTTCCTGGAACCGCTGAACGATTTTTACCGCAAATCCCATTTCCACGATTGGTACTTGCAGCAGGATATCCTGTTCGACGAGGTGGAGGAGGCGTTCAAGGCCATCAACCAGCAAATTGATTACGACTGGTTCAACGGCTATTTCGGCGCGGAAAGCGGCAGCACCTTCCGCATCGTGCTCAGCCTGTTAGTGGGTCCGAACAACTACGGGTGCAGTGCCAAACTGAAAGACGGCACTAACGCATTGAGCCCCGTCATCGGCTGCTGCCAAGTGGATGATAGCGGAAACATCTCCTACAATGCAAACACCGTACTGCCCGTTGTCATCCACGAGTTCTGCCACCATTACTGCAACCCGCTGAACAGCCAGTTTTGGTCGTTGATGGAGGCATCCGCCGAAAAGGTGTTCAAGGAGCGAGAAGAGCAACTGCGGCAATCCGCCTACGGTTCGGCCCTGATTATGATGAACGAAACGTTTGTCCGCGCCTCCGTCATCCGCTATATGAGAGTTCACTATCCTCAGATTGAGGAATCCGCATTTGTCGGAGAAGAAGAACGGCAGGGTTTCATCCTTATCCAAACCTTGTGCGACGCGCTGAAAGAGTACGAGCAGCAGCGCGACAAGTACGCCACGATGTCCGACTTCATGCCCGTCTATGCCAAGATGGTGAACGACTTTGACTTGAAGCAGTACAACAAGCAGCAGAAAGCGCTGGCCAAGAAGAACGCTACCTACAAAGTGAACCTCAAGGACGGCGCGAAGGATGTTCCCAGCGGTCCTTTCACACTCGTCATCACATTCTCCAAGCCGATGCTCAACAGTATCGCCCTGTATATGAGCACTTCAGGGGCGGATTTCCCACCTGTCAAGAGTTATGCCTGGCGCGACGACAAGACGTTGGAGGTGATTTTCTCCCTGGAACCGTCGCACCAATACGGGTTCGTTGTCATGGGCACCGAGTTCCCCACGAAGGACGGGCACAGTGCCGGCAAGAACACGGAAATCACTTTCACGACGGGGAAATAAAGGTTTTGCGCCTATATTGTTTTTATAACGCGTTGATATGCAACCTGCTAAACCCAACTTTCGGGAGGGGGTGTTGTAGAGACGCAAAATTTTGCGTCTCTACAATATTCACATATCTTCTATCGAAAATGCACGTAACTCGAGTTTGTACCGCCCGAATTCTGATGCGGGCAGATTATCGACCTTGCGCTGCAGGTCCGAAAGGCTTATCTTGTCGGGATTGCGTTTGACTTCCGCGGCGATGCCCGTGTGGTCGAACTTGTTCAGGGCAATCAGATCAATCTCGTTCTTCCCCTTGCGATCCCACCAGTTGCCCACCGTGGTGTAAAGGCCAGTCTCCATCACCAGAGTCTGGAAATACTGTTCCAGCGTCCGACCCGTGAACTGCTCGTATCCGCGCAGCATATTCTGTTTCAGGAGCGAAAGCTGTCCGCGCTCCACCAACGACTGATACGGCCACACAAAGCGGAACCAGAACCTCAGGAACTGGTCTGAAATCTCGTAGGCGCTGGTTTTGCTGTTCGGCTTGGAAAGTAGCGGCTTCAGACGACTCACAAGACCATAGTTCTTCTCTAAATTCTGAAGGAAAGTGCCCATGTCCTTCTGCATGGTGCCGTCGATGTCCGAACGGCGATTCGAGCCGCCGGCGATAAGTTGCAGGATGGAGAAATAGGTGGCGCTCTCGTCGCCAAACTCCTGGTTCATCAGGTCGCGCCCTTCGGTAAGGAAGTAGGAGTCGCGTCGGCACACGTAGTTGAGCATCTTCTCCTTGGTATAGCAGCCCGCATCCATCAGCAGCTCCACATATTTGACCACGCCGCCCGTAATCATATACAAGCATAGCAAATCTTCGTTGCGGTAGTTGGGGGCGTGATCACGGAAAATCTGTTTCAACACCTGTATGGTGAACGGACGAAGGGTGAATTTGGAAGTCGGGCGGCCGTAGAGGGGTTCGTTTTCGTCCTCGAAGATTCGCTTCATCAACGAACGGATGCTACCCATCGTGATGAGATTGATATGCGACTCACGGTGTGTGCGGTCCCAAATGTCCTGCATCTCGCTGAAGATGGCGGGATTGACCTTGTAGAGGTTCTGGAACTCGTCGAATATCACCGTGAAATGACGTTTCTGCGACTCGCGCATGATCACATCGAAAAGGTCGCGGAAGTGCGTCAGCTGCCCATAGACCTGTATGCCCAACTGTTCATCGAGGGCCTGCTGGAGTTTCCCGCAAAGGAGGGCTTCGCTGTCTTTCGACACAAAGAGATAGGCAACCTGCTTCCCCTCAAAGGCTTTCATCACCAACGAGGTTTTGCCCACGCGCCGTCTGCCCGACAGCACCGTGAACATAGCGTTCTTTTCCACCAGTTTTTCGTTCTCCTGAAGGATGACGATTTCCTCTTCCCTGTCGTAGAATTTCATAATATAAATCTTCGTTTATATAAATACTTGTTTCTATTTTTGATTTACTGTTTACTGTATCACAATACTTTACAAAAACAGTAAAAGAAAAATTCGGTTGCAAAGATACAAAAAAATCAATTACTTGATTGCCTCCTTATTATTATCCCGCATTGTACCCTGCGGAATTCTCGGCCACGCAACCTGCGAAGAAGCGCCCGTCCTCTACTAGGGGAAAAGAAACACACAGCATCGTCATTCATAATTCATAATTCTGCATTCTACATTCTCACTTCTTCCTCACCGCAATCACTCTGAAGCCGACTTTCGGGGAGGGTGCGTTGTAGCTGGTCTCGCTGTCGATGCGGATGTCGTAGCCGGGGTCGTACCAGCTGCCGCCGATCGCGACGCCGCGCTCATCAACCATCTCCGCCGCGTTGCCGCACATATTGTAAAGACCGTAGGCGTTACGGTAGTATGTCTTCACCGGCACTGTAGGGGGAATATGATATTTTACAGACCAAAGATCCATCACTTTATACCCATCGTCCGTGCGGGAGATATACATTTCGGGGACATGCCAATAGTTATATCTGGGTTTGTTAGCAATGGTTTCAAGAAATGGAGAACCATTAGAATAGGATGCATTAGGGTCACCACAACTTGCCGCACCCCGCCATTGTTCTCGAGTAGGCAGCATATATTCCCACTCCGGACTTGCTATCTTCTCATTCAGCCACTGGCAAAACAGTTGTGCGCTTTCGTAGCTGATGTTCACCACCGGGCAATTGGCATAAGCCGGTGCCCAGTCTCCCTGATTTTGCAGGAACTCGTCAACAGGTCTGTCCAACCAGGGAGCCCAGCCCTCGTTATGGACACGGGCCGACTCGTAATCCTTCATCCGGCCCTGTGCTTTCAAATCCTCCAGAAAGGCGTCATACACCTTGTTGGACACCTCTGTTTCCAACATGCGGAATCCCGCCAGCGTGATTTCCTGAGACGCGTACACTTCCATGTTCGTGTCGCGGATGTACTCGGTGTAATGTCCCGCCGGAATCTCCACAAAGGTCCCCACAAGCTGTTTCTCCAATTTCATGGTTTTCTTGTCGGGCTTCTGCGCCCAGGTCGCCGCCACTGCAGCAACCAAAAGGATGGTCAAGGTCACTTTTTTCATAATGGTTAAAGTTTTGATGAAAGGTTTCTATAGATATGAACGTAGTTTTTGACGGAAATCTTGGGTGGTTGTATGTTTTTTTTCATCGGGCGTATGC
>JBGUPL010000032.1:0-10396 GCA_045130275.1 Bacteroidales bacterium | reverse complement strand
TGGCAACTTCAACGGCATCGATGGCTTTGTTGAAAGCATTTTCAGCTCTCTTGCTGACCTCTTTTTTCTCGCCTTTGAACACATAGAGTTTTGAGCTTTCCGTGTAGCTGTCTGCGCTCGCTTTCATGTTGTCAATAACAACTTGCTCAAACCACATGTAGTAGTTGCCAGCCATACCTGCCTCGGTGCTCGGATCAAGCTTGACAGAGAACACCCAGTCGCCGCCCTCAACAGGTTCACAAGACGTAAAAATGCCACTCATGGCCACGATGCAGCAGATCACTGCGATAGATAAAAATTTTTTCATTTTTGTAATTTTTTTGTAAATAAATAAGTGAATTAAATATTTGGTTATAAATCAATTACATATTTGATATAACATAGAGCAGCACTCTCAAAACTAGAGTGCAAAAATACATTTTTTTTAAATCATATGTAATGTTACTTTTTTAAAAACTGTATGTAATATCGCTCTTTACCGACGCTTGGAAGCGTCGCCCCCCCCTAGAACTGGAAGTAGATGAACGGCTGCAGGTCGGCGGTGACGAACTGGTAGAGCACGAAGACGGCCGCGACCATGATAAGGCCCATCAGCCAAAGTGGGAGCATGGCGAAGTTGATGCGGTACCAGCGTTTCCAACGGTCTGGGAGCCAGTGGATGACCATGCCGAGGAGGAACATGATGAAGACGCCGCGGTAGTTGGCCAGGATGTCGGGGATGGCCGCGACATTCCATTGTCCGCCGATGCTGTTGACCATCGCCTTGGCGGTTTCCCATGCCGTTTCGTTGGCAGTGGCCGGGTCGAGGTTGGAGCCGGAACGGAAGAACAACCGCGTGAACGAGATGAAGACGAACGTTTGGATGATGCCCCACGTCTTGTCTAACCACTCCACCGTCTTGTCGGGTTTAATGAGTGTGAAGATGGTCTTAATTAAGGTTCCCGCGAACCACACGCCGCTCCATACCACGCCGATCATCAGCGCGGGATGCGGCCACAAGTGGTTGGTGATTAAGAAAGTGACGAATATCACGGTGGCGATGGTGCTGCGCACGAGCATGTTGCCGTGTCGCCAGATCTTGTATGACAGGATGCCGATGCCGTTCAGGCCGCCCCAAATCATGAAGTTCCACGAGGCACCGTGCCACAAGCCGCCTAACAGCATGGTGTTCATCATGTTGAGGTTGGTGCTGATCTTCAGACGCGCTTTCTTGCTCACTAATGAGGCCACGAGCAGTGCTAGCGCGATGCCGCCAATGATACAGGTGATCACCACGCTCTTGGTGAGCAGGATAATGACCGCCGCGATGAGCGAGATGCAGAGGTAGGTGCCGAAGGTGGCGTTGCGGTTGCCGCCCAACGGGATGTAGAGGTAGTCTTTCAGCCAGTTGGAGAGGGAAATGTGCCACCGTTTCCAGAAATTGCCGGGGTTGGTGGCTTTGTACGGCGAGTTGAAGTTCTTGGGCAAGTAGAAGCCCATCAGCATGGCCACGCCGATGGCAATGTCGGTGTAGCCTGAGAAGTCGGCATAGACCTGCAGCGAATAGACGAACAGGGCTGACAAGTTCTCGAACGAGGTGAACAACGACGGATTGTTGAAGACTCTATCCACGAAGTTCACGGCGAGATAGTCACTCATTATCAGCTTCTTGGCCAAACCGTTGAGAATCCAAAAGACGGCGATGCCGAACTGCCGGCGGGTGAGGAAGAACTTCTTGTAGAGTTGCGGCACGAATTGGTCAGCACGCACGATCGGGCCGGCGACCAACTGCGGGAAGAACGAAACGTAGAACCCGAAGTCGAGGATGTTGGAAACGTGTGCGATCTTCCGTTTATAAACATCTACCAAGTAGCTGATATTCTGGAATGTATAGAACGAAATGCCCACGGGCAGCAGGATTTTGGAGGCATCGAAATAGTTCGTGCCGGTCCAGTTGTTGGTCCACTGCGCCAACCAGTTGATGACCTCGTGCTCGCTGCCGACAATCGTGTTGTAAGCATCGGTGCAGAAGTAGGCGTACTTGAAATAGAATAGTATCAATAAGTTAATAACTACACCCGAAATCATGAACGTCTTGCGCCAGCCGTTTCGCTGCGACTTATCCATGAAAACACCGAGGAAATAGTCCAAAAACGTGTCAAACAGCAAGATAAGGACGAACAGCCCAGAGGTTTTGTAGTAGAACAGCAAGCTGACGAAGAAGAGGAACGTGTTGCGCAGCAGCCGTTTGCTTTGGAACAAGGCGAAGAGCGCATAGACGATGGCAAAGAATGCCCAGAAGTTGAACTGGGTGAACAGCAATGGATGCGTCTCATCGAAGGCGAACAGGTTAATCAGAAATTGCGAAACGTTCTCCCAGGTCATTGCTTTAATGTTTTAAGGGGTTGGACAAAAGCGTGCCAGAAGAGGTCGCCGATGAGGTTGTAGCCGTTGACGGTGAAATGGACGCGGTCTTTCTGTGCGAGTCCCTTGGCCTGCCATTTGGCCATGGAGCCGAGTCCGCCCATCACCTCGAACTGGTCCCAACAAGCGCCACCCGTGAGGTTCGCCAACCGGTGCATGACATCGCTCACCTCCGGACCGGTCTGGTTGACATAGTAGCGACCCTTTTTGCCTTTTTTCCAAGTGTCGTTGTTCGACAAGAAGATGAAGGCGCAGTTGGGATTGGCCTCGCGGATGCGGGCAATCAGCTGCAGGTAGTTGTTCTTGAATACGGTGGAGTCGAAGTCGGCGGCGAAAGCATCGTTCACGCCGATGCCGAAAATCACCAAGTCGGGTGGGAAGGCTTTGAGGTCGCGAACGAAGTTCTTGCACCGTAGGTATGATGGCACCGCCGCGCCGTTAACACCTATGGATGTGAAGGTTACGCCCGGTTTTCCGTTCTTCAGCCACAATCCGTTGACGAAGAACGTGTCGGCCGCGCCGCAAGGGAAGTAGAAGGTGAATTCCTGCAAGGGACGGCCAGGGTAAAAATAGTAGCGCTCGTTATCCAAATCGGCTTCGTCAGGGAAACGCCATGTCGTATCGTATTTCAGAACTGGGTCGATGAAATGGCCGTTGGAGCGTCCGAAAAGCACCAGCGTGTCGGTGGCGAAGTCATAATCCGGCTCGTTCATCGTGAACTTGATAGACTGCACCGATTGGGTGCAATAAACAGATATGCCCGACATGCCTAGCGGCGACGGGTACTGTTGATAGACGTTGCGTATCAGCGAGAAAACATCGGATCGGGTGATTTTGTAGTCGCGGGGGTTGTTGCAGGCGTTGGCGGCAGAGTAGGGGAAGATGAGTCCGCGGTCTGACGGTTCGCCACCGTATTCTGCGAGGACGTGCTTGCGGATGCGGTGCGACATCGTGCCCGCCTGCACGTGCGAGCCACCGATGTGCATGATGTGTAGGTTGCCCTTGTGGGTGCGGTTCACGCGATCCCATTTTTCGTAGAAGCGCACCAAGGGCATGCTGTCCTTGCCCCAACAAAGCGTGTCGTCGTTGAAACGAATGAAGGAAAAGGAGGAGTCATAGGCCGAGAACAACTCGGGGAGCACCCATACAGCGGAGGTGTCGGACTCCATGACCAAGGCCACGCTGTCGGCGGTTTCGTCCACCTGCGCAAAAGCGGTGACGCTGCATAGAATCAAAGCGATAAGTGTCAGTTTTGTGCGGCGTCCCATAAGTTGTCAAATTGTTCGGCACCCATCTTGCGGCGGGTGGTGTAAAGTTCATACATTGTGGCAAAATTCTCAGCCAGCGTTTTGCCCACGTAATTCGCGCCGGCGGATGTGAAATGTACGTAGTCGGGGCCGGCCCAGCCTTTCCTCACCCACGCCACCATCGAGTTGCGGCCGCCCATCACCTCGTACAGATCCCAATAGGCCACATGGTTGCGCAGACACATATTGCGCAGGCTGTCGATCATCGCGGGCAACATCTTATAGGTCTGCAGCGAACCGCCGTAAGAGTGGCTCATGTCGGACGGCCCGATGAAGAGCAACGTGGCATTGGGGCATGTGCTCTTGATGCGTCGGATCTGGTGTTGCATGGCAGTGCAGTATTTATTGATGGAGGCAGTGCTGTAGATGGCGGGCACGGAGTTGCCACCGAACTGCAGGATAATCATCCCCACATTGGAGTTTTGGTAGCATTTGCGAAGGATGGAATCGGTGACGAGAGTGAACTGGTCACCGGAGGAGCTCCGCAGCGGAATGTTGTCAACGCTCACGCCAGCTCCGTTGTCGATCATGATGCCGTAGATATCGGCGGTGCCTTGCATGTTGAGGCGCAGGGAGGTCGTAGAGGAGTCGGTCTGCCAGTGCATGGCATGGATGCCGCCGCCCGCACTCGTACAGGTGGAATCGAATCCATGCTTGCGGTCGGAAAGGGTGGCGCGGAACTTGCCGTCGTGGTCGTTGTACAGGAGTGTGACGCGGGAGAACCGTTTCACACGGCTGTCGGAACGTTTGCTGGAGCTCGCGTTGGCGGTGAAGGTGCCGCTGCCCGTCAGCCGATAGCATTTGAGCATGAGGCCGTAGTTGCCGCGCGCCCGCGAGCCTTCGCCGTAAGTTGAATAAAGGGTGAACGCACCGCTGGCTGACTGGCTCACTGCGTAAGAGGCGACGGTTTGGATGGCGGGCACCAGCCCCGGACCGCCGCCGCCGAACTTGGACTGCATCCAAGTGCGGAGGTTGCCAGAAATGCGGTCCATCTCGATCTGTGAGTCGCCGTAGTGGAGCACGCGCACCACCTCGTCGCGAGATCTCGCCGAAGCCGCCTTGGCAAAGAATTTGTCGAAATAGGTGACATCACCTTCAGGCAGGTAGAAATGGCCTTCTGAGGCGATGGTCGTCTTGAAATGTTCGAGGGTATCCATCTGCTCTTCAACCCGTTTCTGCTTGACGGAATCCTCCTTGGCGATTTCCGCGATGATGGCCTCGCGTTTCTTGCGGTTGAAGAACGTGGCCTTCGGGATGCGTTTGTCGCGAGAGAGACTGTCGCCGGGGAGATCGGGGATGTCTGCGTCAGGGTCGGAGAGCACTTTTTCGAGGGATGGGAAGTTGATGGTGTGTTTGGCCAGCGAGACACCCTCTTCGGGATAGAAGAAACAGATAATCCCTAAACAAGTGATTATCAAAATGATGAATAACGCTATCTGCCAAGGTTTCATTCCTTTTCTGCCCTAATTTTTGAGGGCGCAAAAGTACGATTTTTTTTGACGTGATATGTATGAAGTTAGAAGAGGGAAAAGTGTAGGCCAGAATATTATGTTGGAGTGTGTTTCCGTGTTTTTAAAAGTTGTATTTTTGCTCCGATGAAAAAGATATACAAGGCACATATCCTTTATACGAAGGAACAAAGCCGTTTTGAAGTGCTGGAGAACGGTTATGTCGCAGTGGACACCGACGGACGAGTGACAGATGTAGCGGCGGATTTGGCGTCTTTAGGCGTAAACACTCCCGAACCTTGCCGGAAGTCAGATGGCGAGGATGTAGAGATCGTCGATTTTGGCGACCGTCTGCTGATCCCGGCCATGAACGACCTGCATGTGCATGCCTCACAGTACCGCAATCAGGGCATCGCCATGGACTTGGAGTTGTTGCCATGGCTTCAGAAATACACCTTCCCCGAAGAGATGAAATACGCCGACACGGGCTATGCCGAGCGGATGTACCGTCGTTTTGTGCGCGACCTGTGGCGTTTCGGCACCATGCGGACCTGCGTGTTCGCTACTAGCCACACGGAAAGCACCCGGCTGCTGATGCACCTTTTCCAAGAGGCTGGCATGGGAGCATTGGTGGGCAAGGTGGCCATGAACCGCAACTGTCCCGAGGAACTTTCGGAGTCGGTGGAGGAGATGGTGCATGGTTATGAGGAGCTGATTGCGGAATTCAACAGGCCGGATGCGCTGGTTCGCCCGATTATCACGCCCCGCTTCGTGCCGTCGTGCACGCCGGAGATGCTCCGTGCCTGTGGCGAACTGGCGGCCAAGCACCGGTTGCCCGTGCAATCGCACCTCTCTGAGAACAAGGACGAGTTGGCCTTGGTGCAGACCCTCGAAAGCATCTGGTACGGCGCGGCCTACAACCGCTACGGCCTCTTCGGGCAGTCGCCGACTGTGATGGCACATTGTGTATATACCAGAGGCAAAGAACTGAAACTGATGAAGCGGAACGATGTAATGGTGGCCCACTGTCCCACGTCGAATCTCAACGTAGCGTCGGGCATGGCGCCTATCCGGCAATTCCTTGACGAGGGGTTGCGCGTGGGACTCGGAAGCGACATCAGCGGCGGTCACGACCTGAACATTTTCAGGGTGATGGTCTATGCCATACAGGTGAGCAAGATGCATTTTCTGAGGAATCACGCGCGACCGTTCCTCACCCTGCCGGAGGTGTTCTGGATGGCCACGAAATCGGCGGGGAGCTTCTTCGGCAAAGTGGGGAGCTTCGAGCCCGGCTATGAGTTCGACGCGCTCGTCATCGATGACAGCGACCTGAACCACGACCATTATTCCCTGCAGGAACGTCTGGAACGATACATTTACCTCGGCGACGATCGTCAGATTGTGCACCGTTTCTGTCGTGGGAAGGAGATAATAATGTGATTACAACAATGAAAAGCATCTTGCAGTATGTTTGTAGGTGAGCTGATATCCCTATTCGTCGCCCTTTCGTGGACTGCCACGGCACTCTTCGCCGAGGTGGGTTCGAAGCGTATGGGCTCGTTGCCGTTCAACACGATACGGATGACGATGTCGTTGCTGTTCCTCGTCCTCACCCTCTGGTTGGTGATGGGCGTGCCGTACCCGCGTTACGCTGACGGTGCCACGTGGGGCTGGCTGCTGCTCTCGGGGGTGGTCGGCTACGTCATCGGTGACTACTGCTTGATGCAGGGCTACATCCATATCGGGTCGCGCTTCGGGCAGCTCTTCATGACCCTTTCGGCACCTACGGCGGCGCTCACGGGACGAATCCTGCTCGGTGAGCAGATGCGCCCGATCGCTATCCTCGGCATGGTGGTCACCCTAAGCGGCATTGCCCTGTCGATTCTCTCGAAAAACGATGATTCGGAGCATCACGGACTGCGTTTCAAACTGCCTGCGAAGGGCATCTTCTACGCGGCGATGGCCGGTATCTGTCAAGGTTTCGGGTTGGTGCTCAGCAAGATGGGACTTCAGCACTACGATGCGGCACTCTCGACACTCAACATTTCCCAAGACGCGTTCTTTGAGGGGGCGTTGCTGCCGTTGCCGGTCAGCATTTGCGTGCCCTTCGCCGCCACCACCATCCGCGCCTACATCGGGCTGGCGGGCTTCTTCCTGTCGTTGATGCTGTTCAGCAAGGACGGATTGGCGAAGCTGCGCAGCGCCGTCCGCGACCGCAAGGCGATGTGGTGCGTGTTCGCCTCTACCATTTTTGGACCCTTCATCGGGGTCAGCGCGTCGCTGTTGGCCACGATGTACACCTCTGCGGGCATCGCGCAGACCATCTTCGCCCTCACGCCCATCCTCATCATCGCCCCGGCGGCCATCCTGTTCCACCAGAAAGTGACGGTACGCGAGGTCATTGGCGCCGTCATCAGCGTGGTGGGGGTGTGCTTGTTTTTCGTATAGACTTTCCTGAATATTTTCCAAATATTAACCTTATGGACTTCCACATTTACGGCGTTCCCGAAAAACCGACCCTCCTCCTGCTTCCCGGCTTGGGCGTCTCGCACGAGATTTTCCTTCCGTTGATAAGGCTGCTGAAGGAGAATTTCAGTATTGTCACGATAGATATTGACGGATTCTTGCTTGGCAAGCCCTCCCGATTCACCTCCGTCGATGACCAGGCCGCACAAGTCAACCGTTATGTTCAGGAACATTTCGACGGGGCATTAGACGTGGCCTACGGACTGTCGTTAGGCGGCAAGATTCTCTCTCGGATGATGGAGCGCAACGAAATCGTTATCAGTCACGCCATTATGGATGCCGCGCCGCTACTGCCGTTGCCCAAGTGGACGGTGGGACCGCTGCGCTACTACCAGGCCTTCAACGTGTGGACCTGCTACCACTGGACCGGATTCTGGCGCTGGCTGTTCCACTCGCACTACTTCGATGTGCTGCTGGATGAGGTGAAGAAAGTTTTTCCGTCGGACAAAACTCGCGCTGTATTGGAAGGTTATAAATCGGTATATACCAACAAATTGGAATCCATCCACGGAGCCGACATCCATTACTGGCACGGTACCAAGGAGGCCTTCGTGGCGAAGCCGCAGGCCAAGCATTTGCTCATGCTCTGCCCGGAAGCGCACGTGGAGGTCTTCCCGAAGATGAACCATGGCCAGCTGTTGGTGGACCATCCGGAGGAGGTGGCGCGGAGGATAGAGATGATAGTTAGCAGTTAGTAGTTAGCAGTTGGGAACGGGCGACCCGGGCGCCCGAAAGGCAGGGTAGTAATACAAAACAGCTTCCAAAAGCAGCCCCGTAGGGGCAAGAGCTCGGTAGCCAGGGGTAAGCGAGGCGTAACCCCTGGGATGAAGGAGGAAGGAACAAGACGCACGCAACGCAATGTGAGGGATAAAAGTTAATAAACAACAAAAAAAAAGTAATAAAATGAAAAACACAAAACTGATGCTGCTTCTCGCAGTCGTGACGCTGACCGCCGTCTCCTGCGGTTCCAAGAAAGAAACCACGAAAGAGGAAGCCCCCAAGATGCTCGTCCTCTACTATTCCCAGACCGGCAACACCAAGGCCGTGGCGGAGGAAATCGCCAACAAACTCGGTGCCGACATCGAGGAAATCACGATGGTGGAACCCTACGACCCTGACTTCCAGGCAACCATCGACCGTTGCAAGAAAGATCAAGAGCAGGGCATCCTCCCTGAGATTCAACCCGTCAAAGCGGACATCGCCAACTATGATGTCATCTTCCTCGGCTTTCCCGTGTGGTTCGGGACGTACGCGCCGCCGGTGACCACCTTCCTCAACAGTGCTGACTTCAGCGGCAAGAAGATCGTGCCGTTCTGCACCTTCGGCAGCGGCGGACTGGAGTCCAGCGTGAAGGACTTGGCGGTGGCTGAGCCTGGTGCGGAGATCCTGCCCGGCTACGGCGTCCGCGCCGCCCGTCTGGAGGCGATGCCCAAGGAGGTGGACAATTTCCTGAAAGCCAACGGATTCCTTGAGGGCGAATATGTCCAGTTGGCGGACTTCCCTGCCCAGCACGAGGCAAGCGCCGACGAAGCCGCCATCTTCGACGCGGCTGTCGATGGCTACCCGATGATCCACGCCAAGGCCAAGACGGTGGCCTCCCGCGAGCTCCCCGACGGCACCGAATACCTCTTCACCGCCGTCAACCTTCCCCGCGAGGACAAGCCGGACATGCCTACCGACGAGATCCAGGTCTATGTGACGGTGGAGAAAGACAAAGCGCCGGTGTTCACGAAGGTGATACGGTAGTTTGTTTTCCCGCAGAACTCGCTGATTTACGTGGAAAATATAATCCGCGAAATCTGCGGGAGAAAATTACGGCAAACTGCAACCTTTTGACACTTTTGCGTCATTATTGTAAAGTTGTTTAAATGAACTCAATATGAAAAACATCTCCCTTGTGCTGGTCATTCTTTCGTTGCTGTTCTCGGGCATAGCGCAGGAGCGCGAAAACCGTGACTATCGTGCTGAACTTGATTTGCTGGGCGGCTTTCCCCTCTTCGCGCTCGCACCTGACGGAACATGTTGGCTGACATCGGGGCGGGGCAAAGTCTATTACACCGATGACATCCACTCCGACTGGCATTGCGCCTCATCGCTCTTTCTCGTTAACGATAACACTTGGATAACCGTACATCAGTTCTCTTTTATAGACACAAACACCGCCATGGCCGTCACATACGACGAATGGGGGAAAAGGAGTCATTGCTATCGCACTGAAGACCGTGGCAAAAGTTGGTTACAGCAAACCGTAAGCGGGGATGTTGTTCTCCAACAAGTTTGCACAGATGGCCAAGGTCATATTTGGTTGACTGGATCCGGCAAAGAAGCTGTTCTCTATTATTCCGAAGACCATGGCGTAACCTTCACGCCACTGGAACGGCCGGTTATTTCAACAGATTGGGTAAATGTCACGGCATTTGAAATGCGCGACGGGCTGTACGGCTTAGCTGGAGTCAACATCAAGCACGACACCTTTCCGCTCATGCTGACGGAAGACAATTGGCGCACTTCAAAGCGGATTCCCTCTCCGTTAGGAGAAGGTAAAGAAATCAACAAGGTGCTGATATGGAATGATTTATGGGTGATTCGGCAAGGAAGGGAGGTCTATTACTCCTCTTCTCAAAATCTTCAGTGGCAGCGTTTCCCGATCACGGTCACGGATTTTTATCCCGACAGGGAACGCGGACATCTGATTGCCATCACCGACAATCT
>JBGUPL010000031.1:0-18883 GCA_045130275.1 Bacteroidales bacterium | reverse complement strand
CGTATCGCATACGCCCACCGTGTTGATCAGCTTGCCATAGACATCATACACCTCCATCATCGTGACGTTCAGGTCGCCGTCCACGCGGATGTCAATGTATTCGCGGGCCGGGTTCGGGAACAACGTCACGCTGTTCTCCAACCAATTCTCGATGCCCGTGGTGGTCACCGTGATGGCCGGGCTCCAGTCGCTGAGGTTGCCACTGCCGCAGTTGGCCTGCACTTGGATCTCGTAGGTCGTGTTGCTGGCCAAGCCCGTGACGGTATAGCTGTTGGTGTTGGATGTGGCGGTGCTCAACTGTCCGCCCTGCGGACGGTACTGGATGTTCCAGCTGTTCACATTGGCATCGCTGTTCCAAGTGACGGTGAACGACTCACCCTGGATGTCCGTGGCGGTGAGGCCTGTCGGGACAGCGCAAGGCTCGACACCCTGCTCGAGCGTCGTGAAGGTCATCTCATCGCCCTCGACAGTCGTGCCATTGAAGGTGATGAACGCCTTGAAGGTGTAGCTCGTGTTAGGAGACAAGTTCGTGAGGGCAGCCGTGAAGGTGTTGCCCGTGCCGGTGCCGGCAACCTGCGTGTAAGTGCCGCCCGTCGTGGTCTTCCATTCGAAGCCCTTTGCCGTGATGCTCACATTGTCGGGGTTCGTGATGGTGGCATTCAACGTGGCGGTCGTCTGTGCGACAGGCAGAGCGGCGTTGGTGGCCACCGTCGGGTCGGTCTGCACCGGGCCGGAACCGGCCAGGGTGACGTTGATGTTGTCGAGGCTCAGGTAGTAGTTGTTGTATAGGCCGCCGGTGTATTTGAACACGATGCGGGCGTTGTTGGCCGTGGCAGGAACCGTGGCGAACTCCACCGTGTCGGTCGTCAGCGTAGTGGTCTGCGGGAACGTATCGACTTCCACGAAGCTGTTGGCGTCGGTTGGGTCGGTCATATAGCCCACAGACAGCGTGCCGTTGCTGGTGCTGACTCCTTCATTACGGTAGGTGAAGGTGAGGACCTGCGACTGGAGGTCGTCGGTGAACTCGGGCAGGACGGCATACAGCGGGGTGCTGGCGCTGGAACGGAAGAAGAGGCAGTTGCCGGAAACCGCGTAGCCGCTGTTCGTGGTCAGGAACGCCAGCGGGTATTCAGAACTGTTCGTGCTTCTGTTCAGGAAACTCCAGCAGGCCGGCAGAATGTCGTTCGGATAGTCACTCGGATAGGAGGAAGAGGAGGAATTGGCCACGTAGCCGTCGAAGTCCTCGCTGTAAGGAAGCGCCAGGGCTCCGTTGCACGGGGTGACGGTGCCGACAACCGGGCTCCACGCGCTGTGGTCGGTGGCGTCGCAGACGGCGCGCACATAGAACTGGTAGGCGGTGGCGTCGTTCAGGTTCTGCACCTCATACGGATGCGTGGCGGCCGTGACCACGGTCGCGGTGGCGGGATCCACAGCACCTTCGCCGTAAGCGATTTCCCAGCTTCCCTCGCTGCCGCCGGGTGTCCAATCCAGCGTGACGGAGGTGGCCGTGACGGCTGTGACGCTCACATTGGTGACGGCGGGACAGGTCGGAGGCGTGGTAAAGGAAACAGAATTTGACCAGCTGGATGTGCTGCCGTCGTCGCACATGGTTCTGACATACGCCGTGTAATGCGTTTCCGGCATCAGCGTGGAGACGGTGAAGGTCGTGGCCGTGGCCTGTCCAGTGATAGCTGCATTGTCGGCCGTCTCGGTTCCAGTACAGATGGCATACTCCCAGGAAGCGTCAGAAGGCATAGCCGGGGAGAAGGTGATGTCGGCACTGTAAGGTTGGACGTTATCCGCACTCAAACCATAAGGTCTGCCGCAGTTGGAAACGGTGATGACGATGGAGTCAACGACAGCGGCGGGGCTTGTGCCCACGGAGCCGTCGTTATGCCACAGGAGGTACAGACGCTTCGTGCTGTTGGCGTAGCTGCCGTTGAACACGGCGGTGAAGTGATGCCAGTTGGTCTGCTGGTTGAGCTTCTCGACGAGCTGGACGGCTCCGGAGGGAGCGTCCGTGCTGCCGGCGGTGACATCGGATGGTGAGCCGATGAAGACGCGCAGGTAGTCGCAGCAGGATTCGCCCTGAGCTTTCCACTTGATGTCTAATTCAAATTCCGCACCCTCGCCGAACGAGAAGTCGCGGTAGGCCCACACGTTGGAGGCATTGCTGGTGTTGTACGCCTCGGAAGTCCCGTTGTTGGAGATGAACAGTACGCTGTCGCTCTCGCCGCTCGGTTGTCCGATATACCATTTGTTGGTCTGTGTGCCGTTGACCATCGTCCAGGCGGCGTTCTCCTCGCCGTTGTCGAAGGCATGGGCATAAGGCAGCTGGGCGGGCTCGCTGTTCAGCAGGGAGAAGGAGATGACGCTCCAGTCGCTGTAGCCGTCGCCGCTGGAGCAGACCGTGCGCACCATGGCGGTGTAAGACACGCCGCTCACGGCGTTCGGGACAGTGTAGCTGTTGGTGGTCACGGTGACCGCCTCGCTGTAGTCCGGAGTCTGGTTCGAAGGACAGACATACACCTCGTAGGTGCTTTCGCCGGGCACTTCCGTCCAATGGAGCTCGGCGTCTGTGGTGGTGATATTGGCCGTCAGGTTGGCGGGCTCATTACAGCTCGGGATCGTCATGACGCTGACATTGTCCAACCAGTAATAATAGACACTGCTGTTGGAGTTCTGACGGAAGGCGATGTAGAGGTTGTTGCCGGTGAGTGCCGTGGAGTCGAAATCAACCACATACTGGGTCCAATCGGTGTTGGCGGGCTGGATGATGCGCACCGATTCGAATGTGGCCACATCCGTCGGGTCGCTCATCACGCCCACTTCGAAGGTGCCGGAGGAGGTGGTACTCTCCGCTCTCAGCATGAACTTCGCGCGCAGGGTGTGGATGTCGGCGTCGAACGCCGGGGTCACCGCCGTGGTGGGCGTGGTGGTCAACGACATGAAGTAGAGACTGTTGGGGGAGGAGGAGGCGGAATAGCTGGAGGTGATGTACGGCGTACTGTTGTAGGTGATCGGGAACGACCAGCATATCGGTCTCGAGGAGGTGCCGGAGGCGTAGCTGTCGAAGTTCTCCGTGTAAGGAAGGTTGGTGACAGCACTGCATTCCGTGACGAAAGAAAGGGTGATGAAGGGGCTGGTGTTCACACCGTCCTCGCAGTTGGCGGCCACGCGCACCGTGTAATGGGTGCTGGGCAAAAGGTTTGTCAGCTCGTAAGGCGAGGTGGCGGAGGTCACCACCGTCCACTCGGCGTCGTTGTCGGCCTTGTAGGAGACGGTCGAGCTGCTGGCTTCCGTGCTCCACGAAATCGTGGCCGAAGTGGTGGTGACGGTGTCAAGTGCCAGATCAGTCGGGGTGTCGCAGTAGATGGCGTTAATGCTGATGTTATCGACAGCGGCGGGCGGCATGTCGCCGGAAGAGCCGTCGTTGCGCCACAAGAAATAGATACGCTGTACGGTGGTCTCGGTCAAAGCAGGCAGCGACGTGGTGTAGGTCTGGTAATTAGTGTTCAGATTAAAGTAATAGGGATATGAGGAGTTTGTGGTGGCTTGGAGGGCGATGGTTCCAGCGGGATTGGCGATGTTGCCGGAATACAGGGTGGAAGGAACGCCAGCCGTCACCATGGACGGAGTGCCCACATAGACATTCATGAAGTCATAGCCGCTCTCGCCATAGCAATGCCAGTCGAATGACATGGTGTAGCCGCCCGGGTTGGCCGGGAACTCGATGTCACGGTAGGCCCACACGGTGCTGGAACTGCCCGTGTTGTAGGAACTCGTGGCACCGTTGTCGGCAGAGATATACAGGGCGTGGGTGCCGCCGTTGTTGGTGGCCGTGCCCACATGCCACTGGTGCGGTTGCGTGCCGTTCACAAAGGCGAACTCGGCAACCTGGTCGGGATCCTCGAAATCACAGTAATAGGGAAGAGTGGCAGGTATCTGCGTGCTCATAAACGTGGTGCTCATCCAGAAGCTTTGCTCAGCACCGCAGTTGGCACGCACATAGACCGTATAGACGGAGTTCTGGGCCAGGTCGTTGGCCGTGTATTCGGGCGTGCCGTTCACCGTGATGAAGGTCACCGTGTCCATGTCCACGGCATCCGTGCCGGGCACGAAAGCGATGTCCCAGGCACTCTCGTTGCCGCCCGGTGCCCACGCGACCGTGGCGCCGAAGGGAGTCACGCTGCTGACATGGAGGCTGTCGATATGCTCACAGGAAGGGATGGCGTCGATGGTGATGTCGTCAATGTACATGAAGCTGCTGTAGCTCTGCGGGACGCGGAAGGCGACATAGTGGCCGTTGCCGCTGTACTGGTCGAGGTTCACCGTCTTGAGCTGCCAGGTGCCGGTGGCGTCGGGGGTGATGTCGCCGCTCACCTGCTCGAAGGTGCTGTAGTCGTTCGGGTCGCTCATCACACCCACCTGGATGTAGTAGGGCGTGGAGGTCTTGTAGGCCCAGAAGCGCACCTGCAGGCCGTTCACCGGGATGCTGGCGTCAAACTCGGGAGAAGCCAGGTAAGAATAGTAAGCGCTGGTGCCGTAGAAATAGACGGAATAGCCGCCGGAGTTGTGTTGGGAGCTGGAAAGGGAGGGGTACGAAGAGCTGTAGTTGGAGCCGGTGCTCCAGCAGTAAATCCGGTTGTCGGAGCCGGTGTTCTCCACATCGTCGAAGTTCTCCGTGAGCGGAAGGATGTTCACCACGGAGCAGGCGGTTCTGGCGGAAGTGCCCGCCCAGCTGCTGGTTTCGCTGCCGCCGCAGACCGAACGCACGCGGATGCGGACATCCGTGTTGTCAGACAGGCCGGAGATGGTGTGCGGGCTCGAGACCGTGCCTTCGGAAACCCACACCGAGTCGGTGGTGTACTCCAGTTCCCAGGAGGTCTCGTTGCTGCCGGGCGCCCAGGCCACCGTCACGCTGTTGTCCGTGGCTTCGGTGATATACGGGTTCGGGGCGACACAGGTCAGGGTGTTGTCGCAGGGAATGAAGAACTTGACATTGGAACGGGAAGAGGTGGTCCCAGAATTCGGTTCGTCGAATGTCGGGTCGGAGAGGTCGGGGTTTATATCGTCGTCATAGAAATAGAGGGCGCGGGGCGCTCCGGCGTCGTGAACATGGAAATAATAGCCAGAGCCATTATAGTCACCGGAATTGTCGTCCACAACCAACACGAGGTTGTCGGTGCCGTTATACTGGAACGGCGTGGAGAAGACAAAGGTGTTCCAGCCCTGGGTACAGTTCAGATTGCCGGAATAGACCTGTTGCAGGCCGGTGGCGGGAATGTAGTTCGAAGTGCTGGAGAAGGTGGATTGCGTGGTGTGTCCCAAGTAGATGGTTACGCTTGTCTTATCTGTTGACGGGGTTGAGTAGGCGTAGTCAAAGGCTATGCTGTCGAGCGTGTGTGCCCCGCCCATTTCGGAGGCAAGGAAAATCTGCTGGGTGTAAGTGTAGTTATAAAAATTGTTGAGGGGAAGATTACTGTGCGTGCCGGTGCCTTCCGTAAAGGGATCGCCGCCAGCCATGCAGCTTTTGGTGCTGAAACTGGTGAACACCGTGTCGGCAGTGCCTTCTGCGCAGTTTGAGACCACGAACACGTCGTATTCCATATCGAGGGTGAGGCCGGAAATCATGCACTGCGTGGCGCCGGTCACCGTCTGGGTGGTCCAGTTGTTGAGGCTGTCTTGTGAGTAGCCAACGGTATAGCTGTTGGCGCCGAAGAGGGCGTCATCCCAGGTCACCAAGGCGGAGTTGGTCGTCACCTGGGCCACACTCACGTTCAGCGGGGCGGAACAGGACGGGTTCGTCTTGAACGTGCGCTTGATGGACCACTCGCTGTATTCGCCGGAGCCGCAGTCGCTGCGGACATAGACATCGTAGGTCGTGTTGTCCTGCAAGCCCGTGAGGGTGAACGGGTGCGTGGAGGCCGGAACGGGCGTGCCCGTGTTCACGTCGGCGTTGGCGGCCACGGCCACCACTTCCCAGGCGCTTTCGTTGCCGTTGGAGGTCCAGTCGATGTCGGCGCCCTCGGAGGTGTAGTTGGTGATGGAGAGGTCGGAAGGCACTTGGCAGTTGGCGATGACATCCACCTCTACGTTGTCAATGTAGGCGTAAGCGTTGTTGCCGGTGTGCTCGTTGCGGATGGCGATGTTGCTGCCCGTGCCCGCATAGTTGGCGAGTGAAACGACCCGGCGTTCCCAGGCCGACGGGGCGCTGTACAGCGGATAGACGGTATCGACCGGGGTGAACGTGGCAGCATCGGTGATGTCGTCCATCACGCCGATGACGAGCCGGTCGCTGTTGGAGTTGGCACGATACACGAAAGAGAGCTGTAACGTGTTGATGGAAATCGAGGGGTCGATAGAAGGCAGTATGGCAATCTGGTAGGTGCTGGCCGTGCCCGTGTAGAAGTAGAGGCTTCCGCTGCCTGCATAGTTGGTGGAGGATACGTAGGGGCAGTTGTTGCTCGTGGCTGTGCTGAGTTTGGTCCAGCAGGTGGGATAGCTGGTGGAGCCGGTGCCGTAGGTGTCGAAGTTCTCGGTGTAGGGAAGCTGGTCGATCGGGGGGCACGCCGTGGTGAAGGAGGTGTTGCGCCAGTAGCTGGTATCGGTGCCGTTGCAGAGGTTAGCCACGCGCACGTTGTAGTTGGAGATGGGGGTGAGGTTGTCCAACGTATAGGTGGTGTCGGTCGGATAGACCGTCATCACGCCGCTGTCGTTCCAACCGAGGTCGGAAGTCTTGTATTGCAGGATGTAGCTGCCGCCGTCTTCCGGAAGACCCCAGGTGACGGTGGCGGTGTTGGAGGTGATGTTGGACACGCTTGGTGTCCCGACAGCATGGCAGTTGACGTTCAGCGGGGAAATCTCCAGCTTGATCTGGTTCTTCACCGACAGGCGGCTGCTGGCTGAGTAGGTCGCCCCGACGGCGTCGTAGTCCGTCCCGTCGCTATAGACGTACATGGCGCAGTTGGGGGTGCTGCTGAAAACACGGCACGACAGACCGCTGCTCCAGCTCATGTACTCGTCCACAATCAGTCCGAGATTGCTCACACCGTCGTAAGTGAACGGCGTGGAGAGCTGGATGGTCGTCCATGTACCTGCCGTGAAGGTGACATCGCCCTGGAACACAAGGTCGGCCGCAGTGACCGTCATCCAGTCGGTGGTGCTGGTGAACTCCGTCTTGGTGGTGTTCACCATGTAGATTTTGATGTTGGGGGACTTGGTAGTTCCCCCGTTGTAGAAGGCGATGCTGGAGACGACACCGCCCATGCCCACCTCTTGAGCCGTGTAAATCTGCTCCGAGAGGGTGTTGTTGTATAACGTGTAGGCTGGCAGATAGCTGCTGGTGGTCGTGCCACCGTCGCCCAAAATCTCCACAATCTGCTGCGCCGATGCCTGCCAAGAGCCTAATCCCAACAGGACTGTCAGCATCAATAGTAGTAGTTTTTTCATACTTTTTTTGATTTGGTTATAATTAAAAAATGATAATAGTTCAAACACCGAATATTTGACCATAACCTTTCGTCATAATCATTCTTTTAGTTATGGCTTAGTAATTGTTATAAGTTATAGTTATAGTCATAATTATAGTATAGTCATAGTCATAGTTATAGTATAGTCATAGCCATAGTTATATATTTACTGCATTGTAATTCTTATTGTTATAGTATTACCATTATAGTCTAAAAAACAAGGCACAAAAGTACAACATTTACTTCATACCTCTGGAGAAAATGTTATCAACAAAATATGAACAATAATCAATAGGCAATAGGCAACAGGCAACAGGCAATAGGCAATAGGCAATAGGCAACAGGCAACAGGCAATAGGCAATAGGCAACAGGCAACAGGCAATAGTTGTAACAAAAAACGGACACCGGCGGAATTGCCGATGCCCGTTGGTTTTTTCGGTTTTCTCGGTTATTGGGTTAACCCTCTAACCTTCTAACCTATTAACGACCTATTTTTTCACAAAAGACTTGGTCACAACGCCTTCCTCCGTCGTCACGCGCACGAAATACATGCCGTTGGCGAGGTTGGAGACGTTGATGCGGGTCTGTCCGGGCGTATCGCATACGCCCACCGTGTTGACCAGCTTGCCGTAGAGATTGTAAACTTCCATGCTCTTGACATTCACATCACCATCGATGCGGACATCAACATATTCGTGAGCCGGGTTCGGGTAGAGGACAACACTGTTCTCCAAGTAGTTGTTCAATCCCGTTCCTTCCTGGAAGTAAGCCGTGACGGACAAGGTCATACCGGCATACATTTGAGGGACAACCATGGTGCCGGTTATAGAAGTAATCGTGTCTGAGAGTGACATACCTGACACAGACACCGTCTCAATCCAGTAGCGGAAACTGTAACCGGGGTTCGGGACAGCGGTAACAGAAACCGTTTCACCCACAGCATATTTATAGACGCCGGGAGCAGGGCTGGTAGTACCCATGGTGGCATCAGCGGTGTTGATGATAACCGTCAAGCTGTCGGGAGCAGTGGTGCTGTCGCTGAACATGGCAACAACGTCCAGTTCGCCTAAAGAAAGCATATTAGCGTTGACAACTAACGGATAAGGATTCAAACCTGCAGGGATGACACCGAGACCCTGACCATTGAAAAACATTCCCCAACCGTTGAAATCGGCGCCAGGATTAGGCGTGGCAGTAAGAATCAGGGTGTCATTCAAGGCCACGTGGTAAGTGCCGGGAGCGGGAGTGACGGTACCAAGGGCGGGATGGTTGATGGAGAGATGGATCGTCAGTGTATCACCTCCAGTAGTGCCGCTCTCGAAGTTGGCAACGAAGGTCTTGTCACTGGTAACGGTGATGGTGAGGGAAGGATCAGTGCCGACCACATTGGTGCCGAAGCCTGACACTTGAGTCCAATTCACGAAATTGTAACCAGCGTTCGGGGTAGCGACCAAGGTAATCTGGTCACCGGCGACGTAGGTGCCGCCACCCGTGGCAGTACCCATGGTGCTGTCGTTCACATCAACGGTGATGGTGTAGGTGGTGCCGGCTGCATCAAGGAAGATGGCGTTCAGTGTGAGATTGGTGGCAGCGACAAAGGTGTAGGGGTTGTCGTTGCTGATGAGGGTATTGTTCTCATCAACCCACCTGGAGAAGGTATAATTGGAAGCCGGGGTAGCGCTCACGGTGACATTGTCGCCGATGTTGTAGATACCAGCACCCGAGACAGTACCGTAAGCCGGGTTGTTCTGGCCCACGTTGATGGTCACCTGGTTGGCACCAGCCTGCTCGCGGACGGTGAAGTCGTCGATGGAGAGACGGAACTGGTCGGTGCAGTTGAAGTGACGCAGAGCGATGTAGATATTCTGACCCGCATAGTTGCTCAGATCAACGACAGGATTGAAGACGCCTGTACCCAACGTCCACTCTTGCAGCATGGTGAAGTTGGCAGTGTCTGAATAATCTGTGGTGGAGACAAAGACACCATAGTGTTCGGCAGGCCAGCTCTGGTCTTGGGCGGTAGCGCTCCAAGTAACCTCATAGTTGCCGGTGGCAGGAATAGCGAACTGCGGGGAGATCAGCCAGTTGTCAGGAGTCAGTGCGCCAGAGTTGTAAGAAGCGGACTGGACCGCGCCTTGGTAGAGAATCCAAGACTGACCGTCGCCGTCAGCATCGAGAATCATCCAACAAGCAGGAGCTGCCGAGAAATCCTGAACATACGGATAGGTCGTGATGAGGCCGCATTCCGTGGAGGCAGCAACATTGCTGATAATAGAGCTGTCGGTTGCGGAACAGATGGCACGCACGCCGAACACATAGTCTGCAGCAGGAGCGAGACCGGTGACGGTGTAAGTAGTGTCCGTGACATTGGCCACGAAATCGCCATTTTCATAAATACTGTAGCTGGCAGCGTTACCCGACCAAGTGAGCGTGACTTGGTTGGCGGTGACATTGCTGGCAGTAAGGCCGGTCACAGGGAAACAGGTGGGCGCAGTACCAGGAGTGTACTCAATCGTGGTCTTCGGCAGGAAATCACGTTGAGTGATGGAAGTGCCGTAGCCACCCATAGAAGCGCCGGTGGTAGTCACACCGTTCCAGTAGCATGAACTATACGTGCCGGAGACAGTCTGCAGGAAACCAAACATAAGGTTGCCACCCATGTAGAGGTAGGGATTGGTCAGGGTGATTTCCATCTTGTTGGCACTGATGGACAAGGTACCGGCATACACCTGGCTCATGCTGTTGTAGTCCGTAATAGCGGACACGGTGGTCTCATTGGTTTCAGTCAAATAGACGTTGAACTGGGCAGCACCCCAGCTGACATCAGCATTGCTGGAATAGAATGTGAGTTTGTTGATGGTACCGTACTGCATAGCAGCGAGGTCGGCAGCTGGGATAATGAACTGGCTCTTAGTGATTTCATCGACATACAAGCCGTAAATCGGCACGTAGTTGTTGGTAGTGGTGCCGTCATTCACGGTGACGGAGTAGGCATTGGTCGGGGTGAAGGTCAGCGGGCTGCTCCATGCACTTTGGTCATCAACGTCGCAGTTAGCGCGCACCTTGACAGTATAAGCCTGCTCAGGGGTGAGGTTGGTGAAATTGTAAGTGGTATCAATGACATCAATAAGGTTGGTTGAGTCGTCGTTGACACAGATTTGCCAAGCGGTGGCGTCTCCGACCTCATGCCAGGTCAAAGTGGCCACAGTACCGTCACCAGGGGTGAGGACGGCGGCAAGACCAGTGGGAACAGAGCAGGAAATCAGCGTGGTGAAAGACACGGTGGCAATAACGCTCTCTTCGCTGTTGCAAACCGCACGCACAGCATAGGTGTAGTCCGTCGCCGGGGTCAATCCATTGAGCGTAATGGTCTCTTCAGTAACATTCTGCACCAATGTGGTGTCAGTACCGGTAAGAACATAGACATTGTAGCTGTCAGCCGAGCCAACCCAGTTCAAGGTAGCGCTGTTCTTCGTGATATTGTTGGCAGTCAAACCGTTCACGGGCAGACAAAGCTCGCCGGTGCTCTCTACGATGGAGATATTGTCAAGGTGGAGGTTGTTGTCACCGCCACTGACAGTGGACTCAGCGTAGAAGGCAATCTTGATGGTATCTCCAGCATAGCTGGAAAGATCGACATACTGCGTAAGATAAGTGAGGCTGGCAAGAGAAGAAAGATTGTATGGAATGGAATTGGTGGAATTCCAAGTCTGACCACCGTCGGTGGAAATGAGAAGCATGAATTTATCATCGGTAATATCACCGTCAGCGATTTCCGTGCTGCTGTATTTGGTGAAAGCGACATCAAAAGTAAGCAGGGGAGAGGTGACCGAACCGAGGTCAATCTCGGGAGTGATGAGCCAATATTTGCAGTTTTGGCCATAAATGTTCGCACGATAGTGACCAGCTGCAATGCCGTTGTTCTCACTACTTTGATAGCTCCATCCCGTAATGCTGCCTTGGGTCAGCGCAGCGCCGCCAAAGATATCAGAGACAAGGGCGGAAGCTCCACGCCAGCATTGGTCGTTGGCAAGAGTGGCATCGAAATTCTCGGTGAACGGCAGCGGGTAAGGTGCGCATGTCGTCGTGAAAGAGGAAGCAGTTGACATCTGTTCCGAACCATCGTTGCACACGGAAGCCACGCGCCACTGATAAGTGGTATTAGGAAGCAAATTGGCCAAAACGGCGGTGGTGTCGGTCACATTGGGCATAGACATCCATACCGTGTCGGCGGCCGGTTTATAATAAACAGTGTATGAATCGGCATTAGCAGACCAGCTGAGAGATGCAGTGGAGCTCATGACAGACTCAACAGTCAAAGTGGTAGGAGGCAGACAAGCGGGAATCTCTTGCACCAGGAAATTGTCAACATAGAGATAATACAGATAGTTCGAGAAATAGTTGATGGCAATGTATTTCGCATCGCCGGGAATAGTGGTGGACATGAACTGAGTCCAGTCTGTGTTGTTTGAGCAAGAGATGGTATCGCCCCAAATGAAAGCATCGAGCGTAGGTGTGGTGGTGGAATAACCGACACTGAAGAGCTCGGCAGTGGTGTTGGAACTCCTATATTCGAAAGAGACCATTTTATTGGGAGTAACAGGCAGTTCGGGGGTCACCGCATACTGGTTGTAGTCTGTTGCGGAGCTAAAGGAGGAAAAACGCAAGGAATATTGGCCGTCGGAAGCCGTAGTGGAAAGGGTGATGGAATTAGCCGAATTGGCGCTGCCGAACATCCAGCAGGAAAGACCGTCAACACTCTCAAAGCTCTCGCTGAACGGAAGAGTGAAGTTGCCGCAATCAATGCAGGTGCCGTTGAGCATAACCGTGCAAGAAAGGGAGCCTGCGGTAAGCACGATGCTGTCTTGGTGGCTTCCCTCGGCTGTCGGGGCGTAACGCACATACAACGTGCCGCCAGTAGCTGGCAGAGATGCGGTGGAAGCGAATGAAATACTGTCGGTGGAAATCTCAAAAGGAGCACCAACAGTGGCAGCGATTGATGCCGTGCTATTATAGGGCTGAACCTGAACAGTTGCCACGGCAGAATAGTCGTTAGGATTCACAATGCCGAAATCCAAAGCACTGGGTGTGGCCGTGAGCGTCGGCTCTGTGGTCATCGTGCTGACGGTGATGTCATCCAACGCGATGAGGAGCATGTCCGTGCAGTTGAAGTGGCGGAACGCGATATAGACCGAGTTGCCGGCATAGCTGGTCAGGTCAACCGTCTGCTGCGTCCAGGCACCGTTTGCTGAAGTCGGGGTCATCTCATAAAGGAGAGTGAACGCCGTCGGGTCCGTGGCCGATGTGGTGGAGACATAGACACCGTAGTGGTCGCCGGGATAGCTCGACGCCACGACAAACCAGAAGGAAAGCGAACTGGTACCGTTCAAACTGATAGCCGGTGTAATCAACCAGTTATCGGGAGTGAGCGCATTGTAGGTGAGGTTGTCGTACGAATACGAAGCGACAGCCCCTGATCCAGTGTAGCCAGGAACGTCTCCTTGAACCGAAGAGTGTTCCCAACCGAAGCCGTCCTGATCAGCGTCGATAGTGGTCCAACCCGCCGGGATGGACGTTCCTTCGAAGCCTTCGGTGAACACAGGAATCTGTGCCCTGACACCGAATGTCAACATTGCAATAAACAATGTCAAAAACAATAAAGTCTTCTTCATTTTTGTTGAAATTTAGTGAACAATAAAAAATTATGTTTTGTTTGATATTTCTTGTTCGTCCTCGTTTAAAATCAAGTCTGCAAAAATACACTTTTTTTTTTATGTGTTTTAGTGCATATATTAAAAACGGGCACCGACATATCTGCAAGCACCCGTTCCTTATCAATTATCAATTATTCATTAATGCTTGACAAATGACTTCGTCACCACTCCCCTATCCGTGGTCACGCGCACGAAATACATGCCGTCGGCGAGGCCGCTGACACTAATGCGGGTCTGTACGGGCATATCGCATACGCCCACCGTGTTGACCAATTTGCCGTACACATCAAACACCTCAACGCTCTGCACATTGTTCATTGTACATTGTACATTGACAACCTCTTTCGCTGGATTCGGGAACAGCGTCACGCTGTCTTCCAACCAATTCCCGACTCCCACGTTGGTGGTATGTACAAAAACGCTGGCACTCCAATCACTCATGTTTTCATCACCGCACTCGGCCTGCACTTGGATTTCATAATCTGAGTCTCCCACCAGCCCTGTGATGGTGAGGCTGTTCGTTATGGAGGCCACTGTATTCCATGTGCCGTTCGCCAAACGGTAACGGACATACCAGTTGTTCACATCGGCATTGGCGTCCCAAGCGATGGAGACAGCCTCATTCTGGACGTCCGTGACATGCAGGCCCGTCGGAACGTCGCAGGGGTCAGGGATGGGAGAACCGATCACCATCACCTCGATGTCGTCAATACAACACGAGTAGTAGCTTTCGGGGTAAGTCCATAAGAAACAAATATTTCCAGAGGAGGGAATATCCGTACCCACAAAGTCAACCGTGAAAGTCGAGGCTTGGGAATAGGAAACCGGCGGGATGGTGTCAACCGGCACAAAAGTGGCACCTATGGAGGACAGGTTTGTGACATAACCCACTATCATCGTCCCGTGGTAAGCGGATTCCATAGCACACCAGAAGGTGAGCCGCAAGGTGTTGAGATCCTCCGTGAACGTGGGAAGGACGGCGTAGGATTCACTGCCGGCACCGCCGCTGGTGAACACCATGCTGTTGCTACCGCTGTTCGCATAATGATAGTCGCCGCTCGAGGTAATGTGCGGAGCACCGTAGATGGTGTTGGTGCCATAGGTGGTCCAGCAAGTCGGCGCTATGCCGTTGTTATCCGTGTAAGTGGTGCCCTGGTAGGATTCGAAATCCTCCGAATAAGGCAGGTCCATGGTGCCGCAATCGGTCGCGCCGGAAGATGCATAGCTCCAGGCACTGGTCTCGGTGGGCGAGCACACGGCGCGCACATAGAACTGGTACGTGGTCGCAGAGGAGAGGCCGGTCACCTCGTAAGGATTGGTGGTGGCAGTGACCACCTGCGCGGTATTGTCGGGATTGAAACCGAAGTTGCCGTACGCAATCTCCCATTCCGTCTGTCCAGGAGCCGCCACCCATGACAAAGTCACGGAGTTCGAGGTGGAGGCCGTCGCGGTCAGATACTGCGGACGTGCACAAGGAGGAGCCACATCGATGGTCACGTCATCCAAATAGAAAGAAGCGGTCACATCTGACGGGGTCACGTTGCGGAAGGCGATATAGCGGCCGCTGCCCGCATAAGTGTAGAATAACACCTCATAAGGATTGACAGGATAGGCCATATCAAGGGAGAAGGTCTGCACGGGGGTGAATGTAGAGGCATCCGCGGGATCCGTCATCACACCCACCTCCAACATCGCCGGCGAAGAGAAAGTGGATTTGGCATAGAATGTAAGTATTGCGTCCTGGACGCTCAACACGCTTTCGTCAAGCTCAGGCAACACGCCATAGGCTCCGCTATACATATTGTATATGGTGAGATAATGCGTTCCGCTATGCGAATTGCTACTATTGGTGGCCACATAAGGATACCGTTCATTGGGGCCCACCCCGATACGAGACCAACAAAGAGGCAACGGATAGGAGGTGTTTCCTCCGTAGAGATCACTCTCGAAATCCCATGTCACCGGGAAATCGGAAAGGGCGTAACATTGGGTGATGAAGTAACTGGTCGTAAACGAAGGCGCTATTATTCCGTTGTCGCACACGGAAGCCACATACCATTCGTAGCGCGTGCCGGCGTCGAGACCGGTCAACGTATAGACACCGTTGGTCAACGTCACATTGTTGACTTCCGTATAGAGGGAATCCCCTTGTGCCCTGTAAAAAACAGCATAGCTGTTGGCAATGTCCGTCCAAGAGAGATCTGCACTGGAAATGGTGATATTGTCAGCCGACAAGGACGCAGGTTCCTGACACGGCGGGATCACCGACACTTGAATGTCATCCACAAACCAGTACCAAGTGGCATTCTGCTCGTATTTGAAGGTGATGTAGTAGTGCAGGGTGTCGTCAGTGACCACTGAGTCGAATCTCACCAAATAGATGTGATATTCATCATCACTGATTTGTGAGCTGCTGACAGACATCAACGGCACGAAAGTGGCGGCATCGGCAAGGTCAGTCACATACCCTACCGACAACGTACCTGAACTAGCGCTTTCCCGGCGGGTCCAGAAATTGATTTGCAGTTCCGAAAAATCCGAGTCAAATTCGGGCAGTACAGCATATACGGGGGCATTGCTGTTGGGATTGCAGATAAACTTGAGCGCATTGTCCGCACTGTGCGCGTTACCGGCGTTCACTTGCGGATAGCCGGCATAAGGGTTGATCTGACCCCAGCAATGAGGCATCGTGAACAGTTCCGTGCCGTCGAAATTCTGCTCGTAGGGAAGCGACAGCAGTCCGCATGCGGTTGTGAACGTTGCCTCTGCGGAAGAAATCGAGTCGCTGCTGCAATCGAGGGTCAAAAACCACTGATAATCGGTGCCGGCAGTGAGATTGTCCAAAAGATAGACCCCGTCGGAGAGTATAACGTCCGGAACAGTGGTGTACGCTTGCTCGGAAGCGGACTTGTAATGGAGGTTCACGAAGCCATCGGTGATCATCATCCAACTCAACTCGGCGGAGCTTGAGGTGATGTTGTTCGCATTCAGCGCGATAGGCGCCATACAAGCAGAAGGATTTGTCAAATTATAAACCTTCACATTGTCCAAAGAACAGCCGTCGCCACCATCCCCCATGCCTAACGCGGAGAATTTCAGCTGGATGAGGGACAATCCCGTGGGAAGCATCAAGGAGTCCGTCCTGAAGGTGTTGGTGACATCCGTATAGGAACCTAACAGCACCCATGCCGCTGTGTCGTATTCGTCCAACGTGCGGAAATAGACCTGCAAATGATCCCCCACCCCGCTATTCGAGTATTCAGGGCGCCGTTCGTCGAACTTGACACAAGGATAGGTCACGGCGGTGAGATCGATCACCGGGGTGATGACGTAGGAGGAGTAGTTCCCGTAAGGGTGGCGGATAAAGCCTTCGGGATAGTACTGCCAAGTGTCGCTGCCGGTAGCCATATTCCAACAACTCGGATAGTTGGCGAAGGTCTCCGTCCAGGGGAAGCTGTTCGTGACCACAACAGTACCGCATGTGGTGGAGAAGGAGGCACCGCTGCTGACGGCGGAGGTGTCAGAGCCGCAAATCTGGGAAATCCAAACGACGTACTCGGTGTTCATCTGCAGGTTCTCCAACGTGATAGAAGATCCCGTGAACGTGGTGTCCGTCATGGCGGACGATCCCGAAATGCGATATTGCAGGTAATACTCGCCGTCGGCCGGACCATCGTGTGTGATGAGGACAGACTGGGCGGCCGGTTCGAAGGTCATGGTCGGCGTGACACAACCCGACTCCTGGATGGCAATGTTATCCACAGCAGCAGGCACAGCGCGAGCTTCGGGGGAACTATAACCCCACGTGAAAAACTGCAGCTTCTTGTAGCCGGAAACATCGGTCAGCTGCGTCGTGACGTGGGTCCAGTTGTTGAGCTGCGCACCGAAAACCAGACCTTGATCCATATACGTCGGGAAATCCGTGGTGGCAGTCACGTCAGCGTCAATCAAGAACAACGCCACTCCGGCAAAGAGGGAACTGCCCTGCGCATATCCGGAGCATTTCCAATCAAAAGAGATATCGTATGTGCCAGGCGTCTCGCCGAAGTCAATGACACGCTCTGCGAAAAGGTAACTGCCGACCAAGGAATCGGCCGCGTACGTGCCCGCCACGTCATCGCTCACATACATGGACTGGTCAACCCCGTCGTTGTTATATGAGGTGCCCGTACCGATAGCCCAATGGTTGTAATCGGAGGACGTCAACTGCCACATCGCATTCTCGGTGGAATTGTTGAAGTCGCAGCTGTACGGCACGGTGGCCGGCACCTGCAACGTGGTGAACGAAAGGTCCACCCATGTGCTCGCTGTGTCGCCGCAATCCGTCCGTACCCGGAAATCGTAGGTGGTGGAGGGGGACAGGTTTGTCAGCGTGACCGACGTGTCGTAGGTGCCCTGCATGGTGGCGGAGCTCCAAGAGGCACTTGCCTCTTTCAGTTGATAGTTGTAATGGTAGCCGTTTTCAGTGGAAAGCCATGAAATCGTGCAACCTTCGTCGGTGAAGCCACTGGCTTGCATACCCAACGGTTGGATGCAGTCGGAATTCCCGAACAGCAACTTCACATTGGGTCTCCTATTAGAGGTTGTTCCCGAGGCGGAGCCAGGATGCTGCGAGTATGCGATGTTGTTGTCAGCCCGACGGTAAAGGCAACGATAGTTGCCGCTCGACTCAGTGTAATAGTATTTCAGTGCGGACAAGAAAGAAGTGGCGTGTTTGGCGAAAACCACCACTAAATTGTCGGTGCCATTATACTCGAATGGAGTCTGGAACTGGTACTCTTCCCAACCGTCAATCGAACCGATTGTTGTCGATGTGGCGGAATAGACCAATGTGAGGTCCGACGCGGGCGTGAAACTGGTCGTGTTGTTGTAATTTTCCGCAACGCGATGTCCCATGTAGATGTTCACCTCCTCGCACTGGAAGGCATTGCCGTTCGCATGCAACGAAATCGACAAGATGTTTCCCGAAGCGTTCAATTCGGAAGCAAGGAATGTACACTCACACCACGAATCATTGTAATTCGCAAAAAATGCCATCGAAGTGACCACAGAGGTTCCGTCCCCGATGGTGATTTCCTGCGCCCGCACTCCGAACGTCAACGTCAACGCCAACGCCATGAATAGTAGAGTTTTTTTCATAACAAGATGATTTAACTGAGTAATAATTATTTGTTTTAATTAAAACTGCGAATATACATTTTTTTCAAATACAAAACAAAACAAAAAAAATACAAAAAAGAACAACTGCAGATACAACAAAAACGGACACCGGCGAAATCGCCGATGTCCGTTGGGATTTTCGGTTTTCTCGGTTATTCGGTTAACCTTCTAACCTCCTAACCTTCTAACCTTTTAATCTATTTTTTCACAAAACTCTTCGTGACCACACCCGCTTCCGTGGTCACGCGCACGAAATAGACGCCGTCGGCGAGACCACTAACGTTGATGCGAGTCTGTACGGGCGTATCGCATACGCCCACCGTGTTGACCAATTTGCCATACACATCAAACACCTCAACACTCTGTACATTGTACATTGTACATTCTACATTGACAACATTGTTCGCCGGGTTCGGGAACAACGTCACGCTGTTTTCCAACCAGCTGCTGATGCCGTCAATGGTCGTGCTGATATGGATGGGCTCGCTCCAGTCGCTCAAGTTGCCGTTGCCGCAGTTGGCCTGCACCTCGATCTC
>JBGUPL010000030.1:0-5257 GCA_045130275.1 Bacteroidales bacterium | reverse complement strand
TATGTGTGATTATTCCTAACCTGACAAGAAATGTTCGTCCATACGCTTTTATAGAAATCAAGAGTGCTTTCGTTTTTTGAGCCTGTTAGCAGCATCATTTTATAGCAATCAGCTTTTGCCGCTAAATTTTTTGCGTAATTCAAACAGGCGGTTGCGTAACCCTTTCCTCTGTATTCTTCGTGTGTTACAACATTTTCTATAAAAGCGTATGGACGAACATTTCTTGTCAGGTTAGGAATAATCACACATACGCAAGAAGATACGATTTTACCATCAACCTCACAGACAATAATATGATGATTAACATCATTACATATTTCAGACCAAGTATTCTGTAAATGCTCGCTGTTCTCAGGCACTCCAAGTTCGTGCAGATGGGTATATAATTCAAGTAGCTCATTTAATTCGTCTTCTTTAATTTCTCTAAAGTACAGTTTACAAGGGACTACACAGGGTAGGTATCTGACGGGAGGGGTGCCGCCAGTCAGATTTTCCATGTGATGTTCAAGCTGTCGCTTGTGGCGGCTATGGTGGTGATCATCAAATCCACCACACGCCGCTTGTCATCAAAAGATACATTCTCCCAGGTATCGAGGTAGCCGGAAATCTGGCTGACCTGTTCCGGGCTGATGGCCTCCACAGTCAACTCCGCTATCCTTGCCAGAAGTTCCTGCTTGCGCCCGTCCAGTTCCGCTATCTTCACATTCACATAGGAGAACAGGACATTGTTTGCCCCCGTCAGACTGTCCACCAGCTTTTCAATCTCGCTGTCTACATGGGCAAGTTCCACTTGCAGGGCGGTGATTTTCGGGTTTGCCTTTGCCGCTTTCTTTTTTCCTGTCAGCGTCTTGTAGCTTGCCAGCTTCTTTACCATCTGCTGATAAACAACCGCTTCCAGTTCCGAAGTGATGATTTTCCCACAGCCAGGACAGCTTTTATTGTCCAGCCGTTTCGTGCAGCGGAGATACTGTTTGCCGGAGGGATTGTAGATACTCATAAGAGCATACCCGCAATTCCCGCACTTGATTTTTCCTGCCAGCCATGTGTGGGTGGCTTTCCGGGCAGACTGGATTTTCATGTTGTTCATCAGCTTCTTGCGGCAGGTCAGCCAGGTGTCGGAGGGGACGATACCCTCATGGGGAGCCAGTACCAGCATTTGGTCTTTTAAGTCGTTTTTCTTGCTGGCCTTTACATCTCGCCCTTGATACAGATAGCAGCCGTTCATGCCCGTAAAATCGGCAACGTCATTGACAATGACTGTACCTTGACTTTTGAAAAATTCGTACACATCAAGGTCTGCCTGCACATAGACAGGATTGCGTAACATCTGCGCCAGCGTGGGGCGTATCAGCTCTTTGCCATGGAACAAAATCCCCTGTTCGGCAAAGTACCGGGTAATGTCCCCGTAGGAAGTTGTGGGCTGGGCGTACATCTCAAACATCAGCCGGATATTGGCCGCTTCCTCCGGGTTTACCACCAGCTTCTTTGTGTTGATACCGTCCATCTTGATAGGCTCCGTATGGAAGCCGTAAGGGGCTTTCCCGCCCATCTTAAAGCCCCGCTGACTGCGGGAGTAGTAAGCGTCCGTTACCCGCTTCTGTATCGTTTCCCGTTCAAGCTGGGCGAACACGATACAGATATTCAGCATGGCCCGTCCCATCGGCGTGGAGGTATCAAACTTTTCCGTAGAGGACACAAACTCCACATTGTACTGCTGGAACAGCTCCATCATGTTGGCAAAGTCCAGAATGGAACGGCTGATACGGTCGAGCTTGTAAACCACGACCTTTGCAATCAAGCCCCGCTTGATGTCCCGCACCAGTTCTTGAAACTTCGGACGGTCTGTGTTCTTGCCGCTGTACCCTTTGTCTGTGTATTCCTTGCAGTTACCGCCTTTCAACTCGTATTTGCAAAATTCAATCTGGCTTTCAATGGAAATGCTGTCCTTTTTGTCTACCGATTGTCTTGCATAGATTGCGTCTATCCGATTGTTCATATTGTCGCTCCTTTTCTTAAAAAAGAAACGGAGCTGCTGACAGTTCTATTATACCGCCAGCAGCCCCGCAAATCAATGATGGGTTTGGAAAACCTTATGTCCCGGCTTCCTCACTCTCCCGCTTGTCGGCGTACTTGCGGAACACCTCATAAAGCTGCTGTTCCAGTTCCCGGCGTTTGGCTGCTTCCTGTTCCGGCGTGAACACCGGGGAGAGATTTTCCAGTGTGATTTCCTTTCCCTGAAAAGTCACGATTTCGATTTCCTTTTTGTATCTGATATTACTTATAAGATCACCTTTCCTTTCCATGCTGCCGCTGTTGCCGTTTCAGTTCCGCTAAAATCTCCGGCGGGATACGGTCAACCAGCCGCCGCATATCGTCCAGTTCGCTTTTTAACTTCGCCCGTTCCATCGTGTCATTCATCTTGCCTTTTTCGCTGGCCTTTGCCCTGACTTCCAGCTTTTCATTTTCCGCTAACAAGTCATTGATTGTGACCTTGTATTTTTTCAGTTGCCCGGAGAAGTTCTCCATCTGCGGAAACCACTTTTTCAGCATGGAGAGGGCTTCCTCTTTCTTCTTTCCGGCGTTCAGCGGGGTAATGCCGGAGAGAACCGCTTCAATGGCCCTCGCCTGTTTGGAGAGGTTGACCGCCTGTTTGAACAGCCGGGTGGGGATATGCTTCCGGCCCGTCTTGCTGGCGCTTTCCCCACGCTCCAGGTCGGGGTACTGCTCCACCATACAGGCGTGAAAATCGTCCTGCCACTTCGTCAGATTGGCCCGGTTGCCGATAATTTCTTTGGCGCACAGGCGGTTGTCCTTTGTCAGCGGCACAAAGACCAAGTGCAGATGGGGCGTTTTTTCATCCATGTGTACCATAGCCGAAACGATGTTCTCCCGGCCCACCCGGTCAATGAGGAAGTCCGCCGCCCTCTGGAAGTAGGCCGCTATCTCCTTTGGGGACTTGCCCTTGAAAAACTCCGGGCTGGCGGTAATCAGCGTGTCCACAAACCGAGTGCTGTCCTTGCGGGTGCGGCATCTGGCCTGCTCGATGCGGCTCTGAATGAAATGGTAGTAGCGGCCATCCGGCTTGACGATGTGGAAATTGTACTTGCTCCGGCTGGTGTCAATGTCCGGGTTGCTGGCGTACTGCTCCTTTTTCCGTTCATGGTGGGCTTCCAGCGGCCCCGCCGGGTGGCCCTTGTGCTTCTCAAATCGCAAAATTGCGTGTTGTGCCATTGAACTCCTTTCCCCATTCCATTCCTTTCCGGCGGGTTTTCCCGCCGAAAATATCTCTGATAGGATTGGAATGGAATGAATGTAAATAGATGGTTTTAATCTCTGTATTTCTATATACCGTCAGATTTCCGTACTTCAAGAGGATTGATTTTCGTACTCGCCAAGTACGGTTTTCAGCCCTCCGGCGTACCATAACCGGATTTCTTGAAGTCGGTGTTTGGAACCGCTTCATAGGATTTCGGGTAAATGCGGTTGGGTTTTCCACAGCCCTGTTTCTGGATTTCCACCAGCCCCGCATACTGCAACTCCCGCAGGGTGTTGACCGCTTTCTGCCGCCCGCAGCGGAGCAAAGCGACCACCTCGCAGATGGGGTAGTACAGGTAGACCCGCCCGTACTCGTCCGCCCAGCCGTTCTTCCGGGACAACTCCGCCCGGCGCAGGACAAAGGCATACAGCACCTTCGCTTCGTTGCTCAAGGGCTGGAATGTGGGTGCTTCAAAAAGGAAATTGGGGAGCCGGGTGAAACTGAACGCCTTTTCCGGCTGGTGAATATAAATCGTGTTTGTCATAGCGTGTTTTGTGGACGGTTAGAGGCCCGTTTTCCGGGGCGAATGATAAATGATACCAGCCGCCCCGGTTGAGGGCTTGCGGAGCCTTGCAAATCAAGGCTTTTCCCGCTCTTAACTGTCCACAGCAGACCTCCTTTTCCGTTCACTTTCTGTTTTCTGCCGCCTGTGAACTCTGGCGGCGCAGTCCGGGCAGTATTTGCCCCGGTTGGACTTCGGGACGAACACACCGCCGCACTCCGCACAGCGTTTCAAGTCCCTGTCCCGGTAAATCTCCGCTTCCAGCGTCCTGTCCAGCGGCAAGACCGCCCAGCGGAACCACTTGCAGCAGACGGAGAACGAAATCATCTGCGGACAGGCGCAGGTGTCGCCATCGTCCAGCGCAAGGCAGTTTCCGTCCTCGCAGTTGCAGCACTCCCGGCGTATCAGGCCGCTGGCTCGTCTCTTCTGGGGCGGGGTTATGCGGTAGGGGGAGCCGTCCGGCCTGTGTTCCAGCGGCGGCAGGTGTTGATAGGGTCTTTTGCTCATGCGTCCCTCCGTTTTCTTTGGCGTGTTCTGTTTCCAAGGTGCTTGTCCATCGATGAACTATCCCAAGTCTACACCTTTTTGACCGCCTGTGCCGTATATCCAAGAGGTAGGAAATCAGCCTGAAAAACTCCCTATTTCCACGCTCTCGGATTTGTGATATAATCAAAAAAAGATAAAAGACAAATTCAGGTTTCTGGTCTTCTTGCACAAAATAAAGGAGGAGCTATTATGCAAATTGTTTATATTCCAAGCGAATCAATGTCTGTTCAAGGTAAAAAAGATGAAATCTATAAAAGATATGGGAAAGACTGGAATATTAGAGAACAGGGAGGAGGTAACGGAAATTGGTTGTTGACCAGAAAAAGTGATGTGCTTGTAGATGGAAAAAGTTATCGTACTTTTGTACTTGAACACTACGGTAAATCCAAGCTGACAGCGAAGCTTGTTGATAAATTTCGTGAAGATGTAGCAAATGGTAAAATAAAACTGTAAATGCCTATGCCGTTATGCTATGAGCATAGTACATAGCATAACGGCTTCTCTTTCGTTGAGCTAGCAAGGAGGGTGAATATGTCTTTATCCATACAAGAGCGATTAAAAGACCTACGTGTGGAGCGTGGCTTGACGCTGGGGCAGCTTGCGGAGCAGACCGGGCTTTCCAAGTCTGCGCTGGGCAGTTACGAAACGGAAGACTTCAAGGACATCAGCCACTATGCCCTTATCCGGCTGGCGAAGTTTTACGGTGTGACCGCTGATTATCTGCTGGGGCTGTCTGAAATGAAAAATCACCCAAACGCCGATCTTGCAGACCTGCGTTTGAGTGATGAAATGATTGACCTGCTGAAAAGCGGGAGGATAGACAATACCCTGCTGTGTGAGCTGGCGGCGCACCCGGATTTCCCCCGGCTGATGGCTGACCTTGAAATCTATGT
>JBGUPL010000029.1:0-113823 GCA_045130275.1 Bacteroidales bacterium | reverse complement strand
CAGCGAGGTGAACGGGCTCAGATGTCCCCAACGAGCACAAACGGTGTTCATCTGGCTTATCAAAGACGTATCCAAATCTTGTTTGTTGGCGTCTTTCAATTTGATGTAAATATATGGGCAATCCCATACAAGCTCGGAATCGCCTTTCGCGAGATAGATACACGGATCTATTTCGTCGATAAGTGGCATGTTGTGGAAATCTTGCACAACGCCGATGACACCTACATTCGTTCGGTTTGAGTCTGTTTCCCACTGCTTCGTCAATTTCAGCGCTGCCTCATTGATGATTCTGCCAGTACGGAATTCGACACTGTCCTCTTCAAAGTCCTTGCCTTCCACCATTTTGATGCCAAAAAATCGGAAGAAATTGGCTGAGACGGTGCGGTGGGGGATGGTTATCCTTTCATCCCCGATTTGAAGTCCCAAAGTACCGTACATATTACCAAATCCGAGCACAGGAGTCTCCGCCCAAGTGACGTCTGCAATCGCCCCCAACTTTCTCCATTCACCCTTCAAGGAGTCCAAATTTTTATACTGAAAATCCTCTTGATACTTCAGATACCCGTCAGAAGTCGGCAGATTTGGTTTCTGAAGTTGAGCCACATAGATATTCTCCGTTTCAAAGCCCACATCGGCGGTCTTCATCTGATGGTTCTGTACAAAAACCAATGTCATGAAGAGGATGATGGCAAACGAGGCGAAAAACTGCACCACAGAGGCCGGGGTGGTCTGCATACGAAGCAACAGTTTGCGCCACTTGCCGTATTTCTGCGGGGTGGCGAGCTGACTCTTCAACGCCGATTCCACGTTAGCAGCGGCGGTGGTGTAGAATA
Source organism: Bacteroidales bacterium (assembly GCA_045130275.1). Taxonomy (GTDB): domain Bacteria; phylum Bacteroidota; class Bacteroidia; order Bacteroidales; family WCHB1-69; genus F23-D06. Next base: position 112,990 of record JBGUPL010000029.1, on the reverse strand, counting down.
CCGGATACAGCGAGGCGACCACGGCCACCAAGAGGGTGACGGCGGCGGAGAGCCATACCACCGGCATGTTGTCCGCCAGCTTCAGACTGATGGTCACGAACGGAATCGCCTTCGTGCGGGCGCACACCTCCACGATGACCAACGCGAAGAGGAAAGCGATAACGGCGGAGAGGAGGAACCGCCCGAACATCTCCCACCTCAGCTGTGCGTTGGAGCAGCCCTCGATCTTGCGGATGTTCGTCTTGCGCAGGAACATCGGCACGGTGGCCACCGCGTAGTTGGTGAAGTTCAGGAAGGCGAGCAGCAACAGCACGATGCCGAATATACTCAACGCTTTGGACATCGTTGTGAACTGCTTGGCCTCAAAGTTCCAGAAATTGTTGGGTGAATGATAATCATCGTGCAAAGAAGACAATCTTACATCGTCGATTTTATTCGGCGCATCTTTATACTTTAAATCATATTCCGCTTGACTTAAAGCCTCGTCGCCCGTGGTGTCAAGATTGTCCCAAAAATTGTGATATACCGTTTGATAGCAATCCAATATCTTGTCTTTCAAAGCATTAACCATCGCCGTATCCTTCACTTTCACATAGACATCTCCAGCGAGTTTGCCAGGAGGATAATGTCGCACCACATCATAGTCGTACAGGGAACTGTTCTGCGGCAGATCCTTGAAAACGGCAATAACGGTAAGCGTATCGAGCGAAGGACAGGGGACAGAATGGTAGGACTCTTTCTCAGAACTCAAAACAATCCGCTGCCCAACGGCACTTCCATGAGGAAACAGAATCTTTGCTAATCGACTGGAAATCACCGCATTTCTAAAGTCAGTAAATTTCTCCAAACTTCCCTCTTTAATATCTATGCCGAAGAAGGGGAAGTAGGACGGTATGGTCATCTGTATTTTCGAAATCGTGTCGAACGAGGTACCGTTTTCCGCTGCCACCCGTTTCCAGCCTCCACCGTAACCGCTCATGATGCAAGCCTCCGCCATCTCTTCGAAGGGCAGCACGGAAGGCTGTGTCTTGGCAGGATCATCCAGAGAGACTCCCGTAAGCTTCTTAAAGTCTGTATTGGTAGCCATCAAAGACAACTCTTGAGTTCCGTTACTGAATTCATGGAAGCGCATGAGCCACACCGAGTAGATGCGGTCAGCACCGGGGTACGACTTGTCGTACCGGAGGTCATAGTATCTTACCATCGCCACCACCATGAAGGCGGCGATGGCCACGGCGAGGCCGAGGATGTTGAGGATTTTTGGGGTTTGTTTCATATCTGATTTGGTTTTTCGTTCTTGTCAGGCCCCACACTGCGCTTCGCTTGTGTGGGATTATTAGCGCTTCGCGCGTCTTGCCCCTAATACTACCCCGCCCTTCGGGCACCCCTTCTAAAAGAAGGGGAATGGGCTGCTCAAGGAAGTAGTTTTCATATTACTACCCCGCCCTTCGGGCACCCCTTCTAAAACAGAAGGGGAATTGGGGCTCTTTCGCACCATCATTTTTAATTCTTAATTCTTCATTCTTCATTCTACATTCTTCATTCAGCATTCAGCATTCAGCATTCATAATTCATCATTGATGAAGCCGTCGAGCAGGTGGACGATCCTATGCGCGAAGCCGGCGTCGTGGGCGCTGTGGGTGACCATGACGATGGTGGTGCCGGCGGCGTTGAGGTCGCAGAGCAGGTGCATGACGTCAAGGCCGTTGTGGCTGTCGAGGTTGCCGGTGGGCTCGTCGCAGAGGATGAGCTGCGGGTTGGAGACAACCGCCCGGGCCACGGCGACACGCTGCTGCTGCCCGCCGGAGAGCTGCTGCGGATAGTGGCTCGCCCGGTGGATGATGCTCATGCGCTCCAGCACCTCGTTGACCTTCGCCCGCCGCTCCGACTTACTGAGCCCGAGGTAGCGCAACGGCAACTCCACATTCTCGAAGACGTTCATGTCGTCGATGAGGTTGAAGCTCTGGAAGACGAAGCCGATGACCCCACGCCGCAGCTTCAGCCGGTCGCGCTCTTTCAGTCCGCTCACGTCGCGGCCGTCAAGGAAATAGCGGCCCGAGTCGGGGGTGTTGAGGAGGCCGAGGATGTTGAGCAAGGTCGTCTTGCCGCAACCGGAAGGGCCCATCACGGCTATGAACTCGCCCTTCCGGACCTCCATATTTACTTGCTGTAGCGCTTTCGTCTCCACCGTTTCGGAACGGAAGCTTTTGCTGATGTTCTCTAATCGTATCATTGTTTCGTTGTTTCGTTCTAATATCATCGCATCATCGTATCATCGCCCTCATTCGTACCCCTACCGAGCTCTTGCCCCTCCGGGGCTGCTCAAAGAAGTAGTTTTATATTACTACCCCGCCCTTCGGGCACCCCTTCTAAAAGAAGGGGAATTGGGGCTCTTTCGCGCCATCATTCTTCATTCTTCATTCTTCATTCTACATTCAGCATTCAACATTCAGCATTCAACATTCTACATTCTTCATTCTACATTCTTCATTCTACATTCTTAATTCTACGTCCTATCGCACCCAAACCTCATCCACAAAGAGCCAAGCCTGCTCGCCGGCGCTGAGGTGCCATTCGGGCATCTTGCCGTAATTCTTGATGATAATCTTGACATAACGGGCATTGGCATTGCCTTTGACTTCCAGGTTCTGGATATGGGCACCTTCCGAACGCGCTGAAGTGAGCGTCGTTTTGTCGAACAGCTTGTAGTTTTTGCCATCTTCCGAGACATACACCTCCATTCCTTTGGGATAGAAAATCCATGCACGCTGTTCCTCGAGGCATCCGGCACCAACGGTGGTGATGGGTTTCACCTGGCGAAGGTCGATAATCAACTCGCAATCGGTGGTGAAGCCCTGCCATCCACCAATCCGATAGTTGACCTTGCCTCTCGTGTTGTCGATCAATCCCGCATCCCCGCCAGCGTAATACTGGTTGTCGGGTTTTGTGATGTAAGTAACGTCCTTGTCGCGGGTGTAACGCACATAATGCGCCTCCGCCACTTGGCTCTTCCGACCCTTGGCATCCACTGCAATCGCCTTGATGGTCACATCTTGGTTCACGACAATGGGCCCTTCGTAACGCATACCTGTTTGGGGCGTCGGCTCACTGCCATCCATGGTGTAGTAAAACTCGTAGCGTTCCTGCGCGTTGACAGGAATTGCTTGCAACTTTCTGATTCCCGGAGACGGTTCTTGCGTTTTCTTGACTTCCGGATTGGAAACTTCCCTCGGTCGCACTTCAGGCACACTGAGGGCTATACGGGTCTGGTCCTGGAAGGAGACCTTGTCTGTGGAAAACACAGGCACCGGGACAATGCGCACCGCATCGTCGATTTTCGTCACGGGGCAGTTTTTGGCACCCCTACCCCACTCTTCACCGGGGGTGTCACCCATCTTGAACGACAAATCACCACCATCTGCAATCTCCTTGTACGTGATAAAAGAGCGCATCAGCGGCTTGCCGTTGAGCGTGACCGATTGCACATAGGGTTTGTCGCAGTCCTTATTGATGGTCAACACCTTGCCGTTCTCCAATTTCACTTTGACCTTATCAAACAACGGATAGCCGATCACAAACTCGTTGTTACCGGGACAAACGGGATAGAAGCCCAACGAGCTCAGCACATACCACGCCGACATCTGTCCGCAGTCCTCATTACCGCAAAGTCCGTCGGGCTTTGAAGTGTAGAGTTCCGTCAGGATCCTCTTCACCAACATCTGTGTTTTTTCGGGACGGCCCACGAAATTGTAAAGGTAGGCAGCATGGTGGCTAGGCTCGTTGCCGTGGGCATACTGTCCGATGACACCAGTAATGTCAGCCTGTGCACGTCCGGCCATCTCGGAGGTGGAATTAAAGAGTTTGTCAAGGAAAAGATCCATCATCTTGGCACCACCCATCATCTCAATGAAAGTGTTGAAATCGTGGGGCACGTATGTGGTGTACTGCCAACAGTTGGCCTCGGTATAGAAATTATTGACCTCTCGGGGGTTGAACGGGGTCACAAAACCACCGTTCATACGACCGCGCATAAAACCGGTATTATCCATAATATTCTTGTAGGACTGGGCACGGCGGATGTATTCTTCATATACCTCCTTGTTCCCAATCTCACGGGCGAACATCGCGATACACCAGTCGTCGTAAGCATACTCGAGCGTCTTTGAAACGGATTCGTTTTCCATGTCGCCCGGCACAAACCCATATTTCGCATACTCGGGACGGCCCAATTTGTTGAGATTTGCAGTAGCGATCATGGCATTGAGCATCTCTTGGGCGTCATAATCGCGGATCCCTTTCATATAAGCATCGAGAACAACGGGCACCGCATGGTAGCCGATCATACACCACGTCTCAAAGGCGGAAAGTTCCCACATGGGCAGGTAACCCGACTGCCGATACTGATTCAGGAAGGTGTAGAGAAAGTCCCCGCTACGCTTCTTGTCAATGATGTTGAGGAGCGGATGAAGGGCACGATAGGTGTCCCACAAAGAAAAGACAGTGTATATTCTGTGGTTATTGTCCGTCTTATGGATTTTCTGGTCCTCACCACGATATCGACCATCAAGGTCCGAGTAGAGATAAGGAGACGTAAAACAATGATACAGAGCAGTATAAAAAACACGCAGATATTCATCATTCTTGGAAACAACTTGAATTTTGCCCAATTCTTGATTCCAGATTTCAGTAGCTTGTTTACGGATTTTATCGAAATTGAAATCTTTGATTTCGGTTTGGTTGTTGATGGCTCCGTCCATATCCACGGCGGAAATGGCCACTTTCACCACCACATCCTTCACATTTTCATCGAAGAAGATCACCGCTTTGCAGTTTTTGCCTTTTATTTCCTTGATATTCGCCGGCTTGTCATCAACATAATAGACAACGGACTCGGCGGGGACAGAGGTTTTCAGCGAAAAAGCGCAGTATTGGTCAGCATTCCAAGCCTCGGAGCGACGGAATCCCACCAGATCGTTGGCCTTTTTCGTCATATAGCTCTCCAAGGTTTTGTCGCGATGCTTCAGATCCACTATGATGCCATGTTTGCCATTCTTCGGGAAAGTGTAGCGGTGCACACCAACATAGTTGGCGACGGTCATTTCAGCGACAATGCCGTTGTCGAATTTCACGCTGTAATAACCCGGCTCAGCTTTCTCATTCTTGTGCGAAAACGAAAGGGCATACTTTTCATTGATGACAGAGGGGTCGCCCATGAACGGGGTCACCAAAATGTCACCATAGTCCTCACAGCCGGTGCCGTTGAGGTGGGTGTGCGAGAAACCATATATGCGGCTGTCGCTGTAATGGTATGCGGAACATCCGTCCCAGCCCTCGAGACGGGTGTCGGGACTGAGCTGGACTGCGCCGAACGGCAGAATCGCGCCCGGGTAGGTGTGACCGTGCTCATCCGTGCCCACCAGCGGGTTCACGTACTGCGACTGTGCAAAACCCATCGCGACGGTCAAGATCGTAATCAATAATGTTGTTAGTTTTTTCATGTTCTATTCGTTTTTATACTACCCCGCCCTTCGGGCACCCTTTCTAAAAGAAAGAGAATGGGGGCTTCTCGTTATTAATTCAACTACAAACTGCTAATTTTTCGAAACACGTGCCGTCACGAAACAGAGATAGCACAAACAGGCGAGCGGCACGATGAAAGCGTAGCGGATGCCGATACCGGCCATGGCGCCCGTAAGCAACGGGACGATGGCTGCACCCACGATGGCCGTCGTCATCAAACCGGAAATCTCGTTCGACATCTCGGGTTTGTGATCGACACAGATGGAGAAGACCAACGGGAAGATGTTGGCGAAACCAACACCGATGAGGATAAAGCTCAACCACGTGGTGAAGGCATTATACGGGAGGAACAGCAGCAGATTGCCAATGATGGAGACCGCGACGGTGATGCCGAGGAATTTCTTCGCGCTCATCTTCTGCAAAATGACACCGCCGAGGAAACGGCCCACGAAAAGGGAAATGATCAGCACGATATTACCCATGGCCGGGGTCACGTTCGTGTTCTCGCTCAGAATCGAGGGAATACGGTTGAACATAGAAGCCTCCGCGCCGCAATAGAAGAAGATGGCGAGGAACATCATCAGGATGAACGGGTTGCCCAACGCACGGATGCAATTGCCCAACGTGGTCGGCTTCTCATCGGACTTGCTGACGTTCTCGGGCACGAACATCACGACCATGACGAGCGTGATGAGCAGCACCACCGCGAAAATCGGGAAGAGGATGCGGAAGCCCATGTCGATGGTCTCGCCGCCCTCGGGAGTGAACGAGAACCAGCCGTACTTCATCAGCGAGGTGCCGATGAGCACGAGGATCAACGACGTGGAGAGCGTTCCGATGGCCTTCAGCGACTGCGCGAAGGAGAGCATACTGGAGTACTTGCCCTCATCCGAGACATCGCGGATCAGCGGGTTGCCGGAGACTTGCAGGATCGTGGCACCTGCGCCCATCAGCAGCACAGCCAACAGGATGATCGGGAAGTTGAAGGCGAGGATCGGCAGCAACGCGCCGGCGAGGAAAAGGACCAGACCGATGGTGAGCATCTTTTTCTTGCCGATCTTGGACTGCCAAACGCCCGTAGGCACCGACAACACGCCGAACATGATCATGCCCGACAAGGAGACCAATGAAGCGGTGAACGGGGAGACGTTGAACGCCTTCTCCACCACGGAGACCAACTGGCCCGCGGCGTCGCCGAAACCCATCGCCAAAAAGACGAAAAACACAGAAATCAGGGATAGTTGTTTTTTCATAATCTTATATTTTAACCTTAATTTTTATTCTATAAACAAAAGGAGCAAAAACACAAAAACATCAAGGGTCCATCCGCACCAACTCGATCTCCTCTACACCCAAGCGCACCTTCAGCCATTCAATCAGCCGCTTTTCCGCCTCGGGGTGACGCTTTCCGTCCTTCCACCGCAGATAGATGGCCGGCACAGCCTTGTGCTCCAGCGTACGGGTGTCATAACACTCCATTGACAAGATCGCGACCTGCTCGATGTCCGCCTGCTGCGAATAGATCTCCTTCACCAACTGCTCAGTGTTCTCTGACGAACCGGTGAGCTTGTGCAACTCCGCCCGCAATGCCACGATGGCAGAGTCCTGCTGAGCTATCACCGCATCTTTCTTGTCGATAATATCCTCGATGACTTGGTTCTGTTGTTTTGTGTTCATCATTCCCTCCATCTGCTTGACAACCAACTGGGCGTGGTCGAGACCGTAAGCGGTCTGCATCAACGACTGGATATGGGAAATGTCTTCGGTTGAGAGCGGTTTCCCGATGACCCGCAAGGTGACGGTCTGCGCCTTGTTGGTGTACTCGCGTTTGTGGTCGATGAGCTGCACATCCTCGAAGTAAGGGGTCTGCTGAACCTCGTTCACGAACTTGATAGCCTGCGAGTTGAAGGCCGATTCCCGCACGAGGTTGATGGCGATCACCACACTGGGGATCATCACCAAAATGGCGAAGGCGTAAATCATCCGCTTCACCGCGTTGAGACGGGAGTCATCCATATAGCGACTTTCGGGGAAACCGAGGAAACGCACCATGATGAACGTGGCAAACGCGATGAAGAAGGAGTTGATGAAGAAAAGATAAAAGGCTCCGCCAAAGTACCGCAACTGCCAGGTAGCCAGTCCGTAGCCGGCGGTGCAAAGCGGCGGCATCAAAGCAGTGGCGATGGCCACGCCGGAAATCACCGTGAATGGCGGACTCTTGCGCGAGGTGGCCACAATGCCTGCCAAACCGCCAAAGAAGGCGATGAAGACATCAAATATCGAGGGGCGGGTACGCGCCAGCAATTCCGACTGCGCCTCGGTCAACGGGGAAATAAGAAAGTATAATGTAGAAGTCAACAAACTGATAATCACCATAATGAAGAGATTTCGCAAAGATCTCTTCAACAGTTCCTCGTCTAAGATACCCACTGCGAGGCCGATACCCGTAATGGGCCCCATGATGGGCGAAATCAACATGGCGCCGATAATGACTGCCGTGGAATTCACGTTCAAACCCACGGACGCCACAATGATGGCAAAAGCTAAAACCCACAAATTCACCCCGCGGAAATTCACACTGTTGGAAATATACCTGACCGTGGCTTCGTAGTCGGTGTCGTCCTTCAAGTGGGTGTACTCCAACACTGTGTACCAGAATTTCCGCATTCTCACGCGGAACGGATGACGTTTTTTGAGAGGGGTGGAGCTTTCTTCTTCCATATTCAGCGTTTAGCGATTAGCAATGAGTAATTAGTAATTGTGGTTGAATATCATTATCCATTATCCATTATCCATTATCCATTATCAATTATCAATTATCAATTATCAATTCGACGATATCCTCGAGGGTCACAGCCTTTTGTTCCCCTGTCTGCATATTCTTCAAGGTGTAAAGACCTTGTGCGCGCTCGTTCTCGCCGGCCATGATAACGTAAGGGATGCCCTTGGCGTTGGCGTAGTTCATCTGCTTGCCAATTTTTGCATTGTCGGGGTAGATTTCAGCGGGGACACCCGCATCACGGAGCGCTTTCAGACCTTTCAACGCGTAGATTTCGTCGTCGCCGCCGAAGTTCACGAACATCGCCGTAATGGGGGTGAGAATATGCTGCGGGAAAAGGTTCAGCTCGTTGAGAACATCATAAATACGCTCGGCACCGTAGGAAATGCCCACGCCCGACATGTTCTTCAACCCGAAGATGCCGGTGAGGTTGTCGTAGCGGCCACCTCCCGAGATGCTGCCCATTGCCACGTCCTTCGCCTTGATCTCGAAGATGGCGCCGGTATAGTAGTTCAACCCGCGGGCCAGGGTCACATCGATCTGCAACTCAGTATTTATCTGCATCTTGTCCACGTAGTTCAGCACTGTCCTCAACTCTTCCACCCCTTTCAGGCCAGTCTCGGATTTTGCCAACAGCAGCTCCAATTTGTTGAGGACCTCTTCGTTGGAGAGTCCCTCCAACTCGAACAGCGGCGCCATGCCGCAGACAGCCTCCTGGGAGATTCCGCGTTCTATCATCTCGGCGCAGACGGCCTCGCGCCCGATTTTGTCAAGTTTGTCCAACGCCACACAAAGATCGGTGACCTGATCGGCGGTGCAGTATATCTCCGCTATTCCGCTGAGGATTTTGCGGTTGTTGATCTTCATGACGATATTGATACCGAAAGCGCGGAACACCTCATCGGTGATCTCCACCAGTTCAGCCTCGTTGAGCAGGGAATTGCTGCCGATGATATCGACGTCGCATTGATAAAACTCGCGGTAACGTCCCTTCTGGGGGCGGTCGGCGCGCCACACGGGCTGCATCTGGTAGCGTTTGAACGGGAAGGTGAGTTCGCTTTGGTGCTGCACGATGAAACGGGCGAAAGGCACCGTCAGGTCATAACGGAGACCTTTCTCGCAAATTTGCGCGGCCAGCTTGTTCGTGCTTTGTGTTTCATCTTGGAAGTCAACCCCTTTGGTGAAATCACCGGAATTGAGGATCTTGAAGAGCAGACGATCGCCTTCCTCGCCATACTTGCCCATAAGCGTGGAAAGGTTTTCCATCGCGGGCGTCTCAATCGGGAGACAGGCATGTTTGTGGAAAACATTCCGGATAGTGTCAAAAATATAATTGCGCCGCATCATCTCGACGGGCGTGAAATCGCGTGTACCTTTTGGAATGGACGGTTTTACCATAACTTGTGATATTTCTAAACAATCGGCAAAGATACGATTTTTTTCTTAGAGTTAAACCATTGACCCAAGATGTGATTTTTTGCTTTCAAAGTGAAAAAACAATGTCCGAATGTGTTTTTAATTTATGTACCTTTGCGGCTGTTTTCAAGGCGTATTTTAACATTGCCAAATAAATTCATTGTTATTCGTAAACAATTAAAAACCAATATTATGAACCGTAAAGTAACCATTATGACCTTAGTGTTAGCGACCGTTGTTCTGGGTGGTGCGTGCAAGAAGAAAACGACCGAGAATCCCGAACTGGCCAACAACCCCTTTATGAAGGAATGGGACACCCCTTACGGAGTGCCGCCCTTTGAAAAAATCAAAACCACCGACTACCTGCCTGCCATTCAGGAGGGCATGCGGCAACAGGCCGAGAAAATCCAAGCCATCTGCGACAACAGCGAGGAACCGACCTTCGGCAACACCATCATCCCGTATGAGTACAGCGGTGAACTGTTGACGAAAGTCTCCTCCGTCTTCATGAACCTCACCGAATGCATGAACAGCCCGGAAATGGAGAAGCTCTCCGACACCATCTTCCCGATGCTCACCCGTCACGGTGACGACATCATGCTGAACGCCAAGCTGTTCGAGCGTATCAAAACAGTCTATAACAATCGTGACAAGGAGAACCTCAACGCCGAACAACTGCGTCTGTTGGAGGTCATCTACAAAGATTTCGTACGTGGCGGTGCCAACGTGCCCGCTGACAAACAGGACCGCTTCCGTGAAATCAACGAAAAGCTCTCCTCGCTAACCCTCAAATTCGGCAACAACGTGCTCGCCGCCACCAACGGGTACGCCTTGTTCGTGGACAACGAGGAAGATCTCAAAGGACTGACCGATGGTCAGCTGGCCGCCGCAAAAGAGGCTGCCGCCGACATGAAGGACGCAAAAGGCAAATACGCCTTCACCGTGCACATCCCCTCTATGGAGCCTTTCCTCCAAAACTGCCAGAACCGCGAGCTGCGCAAGGAACTCTGGACCGCCTACTCCACCCGTTGCCTCGAAGGCGACAACTCCAACAAACAGATCATCAATGAGATCGTCAACCTCCGACTGGAAAAGGCAAAAATCCTCGGCTTCGATAACTTCGCCAACTACGTGTTGGACGACTGCATGGCGAAAAACGCCGACAACGTCTATGACCTGCTGATGAAAGTCTGGGCGCCGGCCCTCGCCAAGGCCAAGGAAGAAGCAGCCATCTACCAGAAAATGATGGCCAAGGACGGCATCTCCGGCGACCTGCAGCCCTACGACTGGCGCTATTACACGGAGAAACTGCGCAAAGAGAAATACGACCTCAACGATGACGACATCCGCCCCTACCTGGCCCTCGACTCCGCCCGCAAAGGACTCTTCTATGTCTGTGAGAAACTTTACGGCCTTACCTTCCGCGAAAACAAGGAAATACCTGTGTATCACAAAGATGTGAAAGCATACGAAGTGATTGACAACAACGAAGTCATCGCGGTGGTCTATATGGACTTCTTCCCGCGCGAGAGCAAGCGCAGCGGCGCGTGGATGACCAACTTCCGCGAACAATACTATGACCGCGACGGCAACAACCACATCCCCGTGGTGTCGTTGGTCTTCAACTTTACGAAGCCTGTGGGCGACAAGCCTTCCATGCTGAACATCGACGAGACACAGACACTGTTCCACGAATTCGGCCACGCGTTGCACAGCATCCTGTCGCGCTGCCACTACCCCACCCTCTCCGGCACCAACGTGCCCCGCGACTTCGTGGAGATGCCTTCGCAATTCATGGAACACTTCGCTTTCGAACCGGAGGTCCTGAAAGTGTATGCGCACCACTACCAGACCGGCGAGCTGATCCCAGACGCGTTGGTCAAGAAGATCGAAGACGCGGCTACCTACGGACAAGGTTTCATCAACACTGAGCTCCTCGCCGCCTCGATCCTCGACATGGACTACCACACCGTCACCGCGCCCGTCAACATCCAACTCCCCGACTATGAAGAGCAGCAGATGGCGAAAATCGGCTTAATCCCGTCCATCATCTCCCGTTACAGAAGTCCTTACTTCCAGCACATCTTCTCCGGCGGCTACGGTGCCGGTTACTACAGCTACACATGGTCCGCGGTGTTGGACAACGATGCCTACCAGTGCTTCAAAGACAACGGCATCTTCGACCCCGCCACGGCCACCTCGTTCCGCACCAACATTCTGGAACGCGGCAACACCGCCGACGCGCACGACCTCTACCTCGCCTTCCGCGGGCAAGAGCCGTCCATCGAGCCGCTGTTGAAAAACAGAGGGCTGAAATAATTAGTAATTAGTAATTTGCAATTTGTAATTGCTAATAAGAAGTCCGGTGGGGAATGGGGATTCCGCACCGGACTTTTTTTATCCATTCAAGACTAAAGGATCGTATTCGATTTAGATAGAAAAAAGAAGATTGGGGAAAAAATAGCTCAGAGTCGTTATTTCTTTCCCAACAAAAAACCAATAGCCAAACTCTCAAATCTCAAGTCCCACATCCTTCACTGCCCCGACATCTTGTTCACTCGCCGCGCGGCAAAACGCCACACGAAGAAGAAAAAGATGAAAAAAGCCAAATAGAGGCCTCCCGCAAGGGCGTCCGGCTCAACCATCGTGTCCGTGGCGCCACTGAGATTGTTGACATACATCAACAAGAAATCATACGTGCCGTGCAACAACACGGGGATGATATAGGCCAAAAACAGATAGCGTTTTCTGTTTTCATAACGGAAACGGGCCATGGAGAAAAAATAGCCCATGAAAATGGCGAAGAAGAAATGCGCAGGCACGGCGAAAATACCACGCCCGACCGCCAGACTCAATCCGCCTTGCATGACATAGAGCACATTCTCAATCCCGGCAAAACCGAGTCCCACGAATGCCGCATACTCCAGCCCGTCGTAATACTCGTCAAAATGGGGATTCTTCCAAATGCAAAGATAGAGCATCAGCAATTTGCAAAACTCCTCCGGGAAGGCGGCGCCGAAAAAAGCGGTATGGAAAGCATCCCAGCCGGGAGAACTGAACACCTTCGGCACGATGAACTGCAAGATACTGGCCACAGGCATATCGATGAGCGCGGCCAGCACTCCAAAGCCGAACGCCTTCAACAACAACGGCCAAGGCTCCTTTTCAAAGGTGTCTCGCTTGTAGATGTATGACATCAACAGAATGACAGGCAGCAGGGATGCGATGAGGATTATGGACATGCTTCAAAGGTTAACGGTTAATGGTTAATGGTTATGACTTAAGACTTTGGGGGTCTTAGGTAAATCATTGATGTTTTATCTATGATTGCTTCGCTTTACAATTGTACTGTTGTCGTTTATAATCAATAATCAATCATCAAGTCTCAAGTCTTACATCTCATCATCGAAATAGTTTTCTTTGATGAAATCGAGTTGGCGGCGTTCGCGCTTGGTGGGACGGCCAAGCCCGTGCGGTCTGAACTCCTGCGTCTTGAGCGTCTTCATGCGGTCATACTCGCTCTGCGGGGTGAGGTCGGTGCAGTACTGCGGTACCAAGGGAGCACCCACACGGCTCTTCGGGGCATCTACCACCTCCACGGTCTTGTGCAGCGAACCGATGTGCACCTCATAGACCTCGCCCACGCGCACGTCACGCGAGGGTTTCACATTCTCACCGTTGAGTTTCACCTTTCCGGCGTTACATGCCTCCGTGGCAATGGAGCGGGTCTTGAACAACCGCACCATCCACAGCCATTTGTCGATTCGTACGTTAAGTTTTTCCATTACGATAATTTCTTCCACGTCATCGTACGACCCAGCGCAGGCACACCGATATAGCCTCGGACACGCAGGGTTTTGTCATTCTCAAACCACATTTTGCACTTATAGGTCTTCCCGTGCACAGGATCGTAAATCTCGCCATCCACCCACTGGTTCTTCTTTTCATCGTACTTGAAATGAAACACAAGCGGAATCTGGTCGCCGGGAGTGCTGCGCTTGGCGGGATCAGGGTTCATGATGTCTCGTTTGGGTGTGCCATCCTTGAACGTCGGATTCTTCACCCATACGATACGGCCGCTGTAAGTGCCTGATTTGTCCTTGGATATCTTCACCTTGCAGTCTTCGTCGGAAGTATCGTCCGAGACATAATAGGTTCCTATGATTTTATCTGCGGCCGTGGTTTGGGCGACTGCAGAAAAAACGGAAACCATAAATAATGCACAAAAGATTAGAATCGATTTGGTTTTTGACATAGTTTCAATGACTTAGACTTAGAACTTAGACCAATGACTTAGACTTAGGCTTAAAACATAAACATAGACTAATGACTTAGACAAAAGTTATAGACATCGGTCTATGTTTAAGTCACTAGTCTATGTTTAAGTTATAATAGAAGACTACGCTTCAGCGGGTGCTTCGGTTTCGGCGGCGGGTTCAGCATCAGCGGCAGGAGCCTCAGCCTGCTCCGCGGCCTTCGGGTTGTTCATCATTTTGATCTTGTACTCCAGCTCAACGACTTCCTTCTTGGCAGACTCGATTTTCTTGCGGAATTCGGCTGTCAGGATTTCAGCGTTCTTGGAGTTGGAGAAAAATCCCAGATTGTTCTCCCACAACACGATATCGTCTTTCAGACGAGCCAGTTTGGTGGTGAGGAAGTTTTTCTCCTTGTCGATGAGTTTGTCGGCGTTGGGGTTGCGCATAATGTCGTTGATGCGTGACTGGTAACGGCTCTGACGCATGTCGTCGGCACTCACTTTGAGTTCAGCGAAACGCTTGTTGATGGCGTTGCGGTACTCGGTGTAAATGCGGTCCTTGTCAGCGCGCGGCACGAAACCAATCTCGAGCCATTCCTTCTGATAGGCTTTCATCGCATCGAGGTTGGCGTTGCGGTCCTCACCGAATTCGTAGTCCAGGATCTTCTGGATGAGTTCCTCCTTCTTCTGAAGGTTCTCATTCTCCTCACCTTGCACATTGCTGAAGAACTTGGCCTTGGCTTCGAAGAACTTGTCGCAAGCTGCGCGGAAACGTTTCCACACTTGGTCGGAGTATTTGCGCGGGGTGGCGCCAATGCTCTTCCACTCGGTCTGCAGCGCGAGGATCTCGTCGGTGGCCTGCTTCCAGTCGGTGCGGTCGGCAATGCCTTCGGCTTGGATGGCCAGGTTCAGCTTCTGGTTGTAATTCTGCATCTGCACGTCCTTGATCTGCTGGAAATGCTCCTTCTTCTGCTGGAAGAATTTGTCAAGGGTGGATTTGAAGCGCATCCAGATTTCGTCGTTCAGCTTGGCGGGGGCGGGTCCAAGGGTCTTCCACAAGGAGAACAGCTCCGTCAGTTTGTCGCTGACCTCGTTGTACTCGGAGACTTGCTCGACCGGTTTAGCCACCAGTTCTTCTGCCTGTTCGCAGAGGACGACCTTGGCGTTGTAGTTGTTCTGCTCTTCGGCGAACAGCTTGTCATAATGTTCTCTACGGCGCTGGTTGATCTGGTCGGAAGCGGTTTTGAAGCGTTCCCAGATTTCCTCTTTCTTGTCATCCGGCACCGGTCCGATCTCTTTCCACTGACGGTGGAGTTCCTGCAATTCATTGAATGACTGGTTGATCGAGTCATTCAACAAAAGAGATTCGGCTTTTTCGCAAATCTGCAATTTGCTTTCGAGGTTCTTCTTGTAGTCCAGCATACGCATCTCGCGGTTCATGCGGACGATGTCGAAGAATTTCTCAATATAGAAGTGGTAATTCTGCCAAAGATTGGTAGATTCGGCTTGGGGCACAGGGCCCACAGCTTTCCACTGTTCCTGAAACTCCTTCACCTGGTCGTTGAGGACCTTGAGGTTGGATTCAGTTTCGAGAAGGCGTTTCAAGCCTTCGATGATATTGTTTTTCAGTTCAAGATTCTTGATTTTCTGTTGCTCCAGTTCTTCGATGAACGCAGCCTTGTTATCCTTAAAGGTCTGGAAGGCGGTGTTGAAGCGTTGTTCCAGTTCGTCGGGTTCGTTGTTGAACTCGGGCATGACAGGAGCTTCCTGTCCTTCGGGCAGTTCGGCAGCGGCGGCTTCTGCGGCAGCCTTGGCGGCCTCGAACTCAGCCTGGCGTGCACGTCTGCGCTCACGCAGGAACTCCAGCGCTTTGGCGCGGATCACACCCACGCGCTGTTTGATGATGTTGAAGTTACGCTCTTCAACCAGCCGTTCCAACTCGGCCACGCACTTTTCAAGATCGAAACCGGCATATTCGGCCTCCACCTGTTCCAAGGTCTCGGCAGGCTGTTCGGGTTCTTCAGCTTTGGGAGCCTCGGCTGCGGGTTCCGCGGGAACCTCGGCCTCAGGAGCCGGCTGTTCTTCAGCAACGGGCGTCTCGGCGGGCTGCTCAGCGGAAGCTTCAGGTTGCGGTTCCGTCACGGGTTCCGCGTTTTCAGATTCCACTGCGGATGCGGGAGTAACATTTTCATTAACGGTCTGGGTCTCTTGAGAGACCTCGGGGTTCACCTCATTGTTCTGAATCTCAGAATTTTCCGGGTGAAGAAGTTCTTGTGATTCCATACTTTTTTGGAGTTATTGATGATTAAATAAAAACGGCCGCGAAGATACACTTTTTTCTGTTACGCAGTCACACGCACAACACACGAAAATCCTTGAACTTTGAACCTTGAACTACTTCAGCTCCTTTGCCAAGTACTCCGCCGTGAAGCCCACTTCCCGCCGGACAATCTCCTCCGGCGTACCAACGGCCACAACCTCACCACCGCTGCGACCACCTTCAGGTCCCATGTCGATAATCCAGTCGGCCATCTTGATGACATCCATGTTGTGTTCAATGACGATGACGGTATTCCCTTTGTCCACCAACCGGTTGAGCACATCCAAAAGGATGGCGATGTCCTGGAAATGCAGTCCTGTGGTCGGTTCATCCAGAATATACAGCGTCTGACCTGTATCCTTCTTGGAGAGTTCCGCGGCCAATTTGATGCGCTGCGCCTCGCCACCGGAAAGAGTCGTGGACGGCTGACCAAGCTTCAAATAACCGAGTCCGACATCATCCATCGTTTTGAGCTCGCGTACAATAGTCGGGATATTCTCGAAAAATTCAATTGCCTGATGGATATCCATCTCCAAAACATCATTGATGGACTTGCCTTTATAGCGGATCTCCAATGTCTCGTCGTTATAGCGTTTGCCACCGCACTTGTCGCAGGTCACGTAAACATCGGGCAGGAAATTCATCTCTATGGTCTTCACGCCTGCCCCCTTGCACTCTTCACACCGACCGCCAGACACATTGAAAGAGAAGCGTCCGGGCTTGTATCCACGAATCTTCGACTCAGGCATCTGCGTGAACAGTTTCCGTATATCTTCGAACACACCCACGTAAGTCGCGGGATTCGAGCGAGGCGTCCGCCCAATAGGCTGCTGGTTAATATCGATGATCTTGTTGATATGCTCCAAGCCGGCCACGTCCTTGTACGGCAACGGTTTTTTCTCAGACTTATATATATAATGATTGACTATAGGATATAAGGTCTCATTGATCAAGGTCGATTTACCGCTACCGGAGACTCCCGTCACGCAAATGAGCGTACCCAAAGGGAATTCCACAGTGACATTCTTCAGATTGTTGCCCGTGGCCCCCACGATGGAGAGCCATTCACCGCTGCCTTTCCGGCGTGCTTTCGGCACCTTGATTTTCTTCTTTCCTTTCAGATAATCTGCTGTGAGCGAACCACTTCTGAGAATTTCACGATACGTGCCGGCAGCCACGATCTCGCCACCGTACTCGCCCGCTGCAGGTCCCACATCGACAATATAATCGGCCGCCTTCATCATGTCACGGTCGTGTTCCACCACAATGACGGAATTGCCCATGTCGCGCAAATGGCGCAACGACTCGATGAGATAATGGTTGTCTCGCTGGTGCAGGCCGATACTCGGTTCATCCAGAATATACATCACATTCACCAGTTGTGAACTGATCTGGGTGGCCAGACGGATACGCTGCGCCTCGCCGCCGGACAATGACGCAGACGAGCGGTCCAGCGACAGATACTGCACCCCCACATCGCACAGGAATTCCAACCGGAAGGTGATCTCCCTCAGG
Source organism: Bacteroidales bacterium (assembly GCA_045130275.1). GTDB lineage: Bacteria > Bacteroidota > Bacteroidia > Bacteroidales > WCHB1-69 > F23-D06. The sequence goes on along the minus strand of JBGUPL010000029.1, from coordinate 95,185 downwards.
ATTTCAGAAGCGATGTGTTTTTTTGCCGGATCGAGATGCTGGGGCAAAGCCTTGCACCAAGACAGCAGTTCTGCCATGTCCATGTGGGCAAGTTCGGCGATGTTCTTGTCCTTGATGCGGAAATGGAGCGACTCCGTCCGCAGGCGTGCGCCGTGGCAGTGCGGGCAAGGGATGGTGTTCACGAACTGTGATATCCACTTTTTGAACGACGCCGGCATGTTCTCCTCGTTGAGATTGCCGAGGAAGTTCACCACACCCTCGAAAGTCTTCTTCATGGGAGAAAGACCGGCGACCTCACGCTTCACATGAAGGATTTCAGTGGTGCCATAAAGCACTGCGTTAAGTTGCTGCTCCGACAAGTTCTTGATAGGTTCTGTCATGGAGAAGCCATACTTGTCCGCCAAAGCATCCAAAGTCCTGAACAGCAAGGTGTTCTTGTATTCACCAAGAATGGCGATGCCTCCGGACTTGATGGACTTGTTTCGGTCAGGAATCACTTTGTCGATGTCTATTTCTGTGATGCTGCCCAATCCGTTGCAGTATTCGCAGGCGCCATACGGCGAATTGAAGGAAAAGGTATTCGGCTCGGGCTCCGGATAGGAGATTCCGGTGGTGGGACACATCAGGAACTTGCTGTAATTCTTAACTTCCTTGGTCTCGTTGTCGAGAATCATGAGCGCACCTTTGCCGTATTTCATCGCTATCTGCACGCTGTTGGAGAGCCGTTTCTGCGAATAGTCCGAGACGGTGAGGTTATCTACTGAAAGTTCGATGTCGTGGATCTTGTAGCGGTCCACCTGCATGCCCATCATCAGAGGTTTCATCGCCCCATCCACACGCACCCGAGTGAACCCTTGTTTGCGGATATTCTCAAAGAGTTCCCGATAATGCCCTTTGCGTCGCTTCACCACCGGGGCGAGCAGAGTAACCGACCTGCCCTTGTAACGGGCCAGGATGAGGCTGACAAGCTCTTTTTCGGAATAATGCACCATTTTCTCCTCAGTGTTGTAGGAATAGGCATCGGCCACGCGGGCATAAAGGAGTCGTAAGAAATCATATACTTCCGTCACTGTGCCGACTGTGGATCGCGGGTTCTTGTTCACCGTCTTCTGCTCAATCGATATCACAGGGTTGAGGCCGGATATTTTGTCCACGTCAGGATGCTCCATACTGCCGATGAAGCGACGGGCATAGGCGGAATATGTCTCCATGTACCGACGCTGCCCCTCCGCGTAGATGGTGTCGAACGCCAGTGACGACTTACCGCTCCCGCTCAGCCCGGTGATGACCACCAGCTTTTGCTGAGGGATTGTAAGCGACACGTTCTTCAAGTTGTTGACGCGCGCGCCTGAAACAACCAAAGCGTCTTCCGCCTCTACATAATTCTCTTTATCCACGACAGGTACCTGATTTTTTTACAAGGCGGCAAAAATACGATTTTTTTGTCAACCATCGTCCTGTCCTCAGCTTTTATCTTTTGGACAAAAAGGCGGTGCAAAAAAAAATTCCGATAAGTGACGGGATATTCAAAAAAAGTGTATTTTTGCCGCGTCTTTTTGAGACACCCAATATGGCGGTTGTAGCTCAGTTGGTTAGAGTACCGGATTGTGGTTCCGTGGGTCGTCGGTTCGAATCCGACCTGCCGCCCGAAGCAGAGGAGACGCAGATTGCGTCTCTTTTTTTTTATTTATTTTCATATTAAACTTTACGATTTATGTCCTGTCGTTTGTGCTTTGTTAAAAAAATGAAGAAATCTATGAATCATATCCCTGTACAATACTTATTTATACTGATTATCATCACCTCCATTCTTTCCCTTTCCGCACAACCCGAAATGCAGCGCCCGCAACAGGCATCCCACACCACCGGCACTGTGATGGGCACTATCGTGGACGCCAACGGTGTGCCGCTGCAATATGCCTCCGTGAACGTGAAGCGCGTCGCAGATTCCGCCACCGCACAGTTCGGACTCACCGACGAGATGGGCAAATTCTTCCTCGAAGGCATCCCGTTCGGACAATATTTTGTGGAAATCCATTACGTGGGCTATCAGAAATCGACCTCGCCCGCCTTTGAGATTTCCAAAAACAATGCCATCTACCGCATCCCAAAATACAAAATGACCGACAAGCTCACAGAACTGGGCACCGTGGTCATACGCGCACAGAAAGACGCACTGCAGACGAACCTCGACAAGACTGTCTATAACGTGGAGTCGAACATCAGTGCCTCGGGAGCTTCCGCCGTGGAAGTGCTGGAGGAAATCCCCGCTGTACAAGTCGATATCGAGGGCAACGTCAGTCTGCGTGGCAGCGAGAATGTCACCATTCTGGTGGACGGCCGTCCCACGAACCTCACCCTCGACCAGATTCCCGCCGACATGATCGAGAGCGTGGAGGTGATCACCAACCCGTCGGCGCGTCTCGAGCCCGACGGCATGGCCGGCATCCTCAACGTCATCCTCAAGAAGAAGAAAGAGTCGGGGTTCAACGCGATGGTGCAGGCCGGGGGCGGAATGGCTTTCTTGTATCAAGACCGGCACATCCCCTTCATCAACGGCTACAATGCAGGGGCGAGCTTCAACTACCGGTATAATAAAATCAACATCTTCTTCAACTACGCATACCGGGGACACACGCACCGCAGCAACGGATCGCTCTGGCGAGACTCCTGGCACGGCGCCGACAGCAGCCATCTCGAGCAGTCAAACCTCGGCGAGCACCGTGGCGGCTTCCACAACGCCAACCTCTCCTTCGACTACTTCATCAACAAATACAACACCATCACTTTCGGCATCAGCGGCAATTTGGGCAACATGCGCAACATCAGCGACCTGCGTTCCCTGACCTACAACTCCTGCGACGACCTGTTCTTCGGCGACCAGTACGACACCACTCTCTTCTACCGACGGACGGGCCAGAGTCGCCGGTCGTTCAAAGGCATCGAGGCCAGCGTCAACTACAAAAAGACCTTCTTGACCCCTGGCCGCGAACTCACCGCCGACCTCTTCTTCACGCAGCGTGCCGGCGATGCCATCGACACCTTCACCCAACGCTCCTTCCTCGACGTGCCCGACTATTTCCAGAAAACCAACACGGTAGAGCAGAACCGTAACGCCACCGCGCAGGTCGATTTCGTGACGCCGGTCGGCAACGGCGGCCGCATCGAGACCGGCTACAAGTTCTCCTACCGAGAGGTCGGGCAGGACTACTCTCTCTTCGACGGGGTGAGCAACGAGACCGCCACGGAGGTCCTCGACCAACGCAACGACTTCACTTACTACGAGTTCCTTAACGCCGCCTATTTCATCTACTCCAACACATTCTGGAAAAAGCTGAGCGTGCAGGCAGGGCTTCGCGGCGAAATCGCCAACACCATTTCCGACCTGCGCAGCGCGGACACCGCCTACCACTTCAACTACTACAGCCTCTTCCCCACCCTGCACATCAAATACGACATCACGCCGAACCACACGCTTCAGCTAAGCTATTCGCGCCGCGTGTCGCGCCCGCGCATCCACCAACTCAACCCCTTTGTCAACTACTCCGACCGCGAAAACCTCTCGCAGGGCAACCCCTACCTGAAACCCGAAATCGCCAACTCCACCGAGCTGGGCTACATGTTCAACAAAAACGCCACCTCCTTGACACTCACCGCCTTCTACCGGCTGCGCACCGACATGATCACCCGATACACCGAAATCTTCGAAGACCCCGTAACCGGGCACTTCTACACGATGACTTCCTACCAAAACCTCAACAAAGGACATAATTTCGGCATCGAGGCATTCTTCAGCCAGCGTGTCAAAAAAGTGTGGAAAGTGAGTCTCACCGGGAGTTTCTACCGCAACATCATCGAGAGCAACGACCTCTTGGACGAGAACCTTTCCCGCGACTGGGTATGGAGCGCGGGGGTCAACCAGACGTTCACGGTGGGCAAGGACTTCGACATCCAGCTCAACTTCAACTACCGCTCTCGCACGCTGACGGCCGGCAGCATGGGCTGGGGCACCGGCGGTGTGGGACAAGGAAGACGCTCGCCGACCTACCGCACCAGTCTCGGAATCAAGAAAGGATTTCTGGACAACAGTCTCATTATCAGCATGAACATCCGAAATCTTCTTTACTGGATTCCGGCTGTGAGACGCACTGAAATCGAGTCCTGGTCCGGGTTGGATGAGCCCATCGGCTACTATTCCTACAGCATCCGCGAGAACAACGGTTTCCGTATCTCCGTAAACCTCACATATAAGTTCAACAACTACAACAGCCGCAAACAGCGTGCGAACGAGGACGACTACGGCGAGAGCGGCTTAGAAGAATGATTATTTGTTATTTTCGATTTCAAAAAGGGGCGTTTGTGCTTTAAAACAGCAAAATCTTGCATCTCAAGAAGCGCAAGGGTTTATCCAAAACCATGTTTTGGAGGCAGAGTTTCTTGGATCATATTTTGTAGAATATTGATATTCAATAACTTGCATATATCAGAAAAAATATTTGAGAGGGGGTTGTGGTTATCAAAAAAAAGTGTATTTTTGCAGCCTCAAAATCAAGGAGTAAATAACAGCGAAAAAGTATAGAGCAATGAAAAACGAGTTGATTCAATACGTAGAAGATAACTTCATAACGACCCAAGAGTTTCCGAAGTTCAAAGCCGGCGACACGGTGAACGTTTCCTATAGAATCGTGGAAGGTTCCAAAGAGCGTATCCAGAATTTCCAGGGCGTTGTCCTGCAAATCAAAGGCAACGGCGTGAACAAGACCTTCACCGTGAGAAAGATTTCCGGTGGTATCGGTGTGGAAAGAGTATTCCCCTTCACCTCCCCGATGATTGCCGATGTCAAAGTTGTGAAACGCGGTGTCGTGAGAAGAGCGAGAATTTACTATCTCCGCAATTTGACTGGTAAGAAAGCCCGTATCAAAGAGCGCAGAGGGTAATCATAATGTAAAGATTTTAATGGTTAATGAAAAAGGATGGCTTTTGTCATCCTTTTTTCATGCGCACATATCCATAATTTGTGTACCTTTGCACCGTTAAAAAAAACTGCTGACAAAGATGGCCCTGATTCAATCAATGGAAGCGACTGGCGCGAAGCTTTTCAAGTACCGTGGACAGATTCCGGTGCTCATTTTTGCGCTCGCCCTGCCGCTAATGTGGTTCACCAACAGCAACATCTACGTCTGGGAGACGTGGGGTTCCCCCCTGATGGTCGTATGCACCGTCTGCGCCGCCGTGCTCACCTTCGCCGGTCTCGCTTTGCGCGCCTACACCGTCTGCACCACCCCCAAGGGCACCTCCGGGCGCAACACCGCCAAACAAGTCGCCGACCACCTCAACACCAAAGGCATCTACTCCGTGGTGCGCCACCCGCTCTACCTCGCTAACTACCTCATTTGGGCCGGACTGCTCGTCTTCACGATGAACATCAGCGTCTTCCTTGTCGTCTCCCTCGTCTATTGGATCTACTACGAGCGCATCATGATGGCCGAAGAGGCGTTCCTGCGCTCCAAATACGGCGACGAGTTCGAGGAGTGGGCAGCAAAAGTGCCCGCGTTCCTCCCGAAATGGTCCCTCTACGAAGGCGGCATGCTCCAGTTCTCCTGGAAAACCTTCATCCGCCGCGAATACGCCACCATCATGTCCGTACTTGTCTCCTACACCGTCGTGGACTACCTCCTCTTCCACCTGATCTGCGTCCGCAACTGCCCCGGCGACTGCTGCCTCAGCGGGGAACGCCCCATGCTTTGGATCACCCTTGCCTACACCGTCCTCGCCCTCCTCATCAAACTCATCAAGCACAAAACCCACTGGCTCGACGCCACCCCCGACCGCGACTGACGAATTAAGAATTAAGAATTAAGAATTAAGAATTATTATTTGAGCAGACCCGAAGTAACAAACACGAAGTAACCAACAGCCGAAGGCTAACCAACAGCCGAAGGCTCATCAAACAGCCGAAGGCTCATCAAACAGCCGAAGGCTCATCAACAGCCGAAGGCTAACTAACAGCCGAAGGCTAACCAACAGCCGAAGGCTCATCAAACAGCCGAAGGCTCATCAAACAGCCGAAGGCCAACCAACAGCCGAAGGCTCATCAACAGCCGAAGGCTAACAAACACGAAGTAACAAACAAATAAAACCGTAAATATGAACATCACCCACATCGAACACCTCGGCATTGCCGTGAAAAGCTTGGAAACCGCAATCCCCTATTACGAGAATATCTTAGGGATGAAATGCTACAACATCGAAGAGGTCATTGACCAGAAGGTGAAGACCGCTTTCTTCAAGGTCGGGCAGACCAAGATCGAGCTTCTGGAGCCGACAAGTCAGGAGAGCACCATCGCGAAGTTCATCGAGAACCGCGGAGAGGGCATCCACCACATCGCTTTCGCTGTGCCCGACACCAACGAAGCCCTGCACGAGCTGGAAGAGAAGGAAGTGCGCCTCATCGACAAGGCCGCCCGCCCCGGCGCCGAACAGCTGATGATCGGCTTCGCCCACCCGAAAGCCACCGGCGGCGTCCTCACCGAATTCTGCTGCCCGAAATAATATCTGGCTGTTGGCTATTGGCTGTTGGCAATTCGCTAATGGTCAATAGCCAACGGCCAATAGCTAATAGCTAACAGCTAAAAACATGCTAAAAGACAAAACTTTCTGGAAAATCCACCTCAAATGGGGTGTTATAACCGGCATCATGCTGGCCGGCATCGAGATTCTGAAGATGTTCGCCCGCAAAGTCGATTATCAGGCGGCACAACTGCTTGATTTGGCGATGATCATCGGCTTCATCCTCGTGCTCCACTTTGGGGTGAAAGAGTTCAAGGAAAGCTATCCCGAACGACTCTCGTTCGCCAAGGCTTTCCTGAGCTGCATCGTGACCTCCCTCATCGGCGTCGCAGTGCTCTTCGGTTACGACATGCTCCACTACTCCGTCATCGAGAAGGACGGCCTGCAGCAGAAATACAATACCGCACTCAGCAAATACAAGCAGAATCTGGCCAAAGACACCCTGACGAATGCCGAACTGATGGCTTACACCGATGCGGCTAGTGCCATGCTGAACGAGCGGAAAGAAAGTTTGCTGTGCAGTACGGGATTCTACGGATTCGCCGGATTCCCGCCTGACACCGACACAACTATCCAGCAACAATGCCGTGATGAAATCAACCACGGCATCGAACTCGTCCAGCGATATTATACCGGAAAGTTGCTCTCCAAACCTGAGGCGGACAAAGAGAAATACCAGCTCGGCAATTTCACGCCCTACGCGAAAAGGGTGCTGATGGAAACACTGGAAAGCTACTCCGAGCAGAACAACGAAAAGTCTACTACACCCTACGTGCAGGAAATTGTGGTGCAGACCAACGACACGCTTGCCAGCCTCGATCCGCTGGAAAAACGCTTCGAAGAAACAAAATCGCGCGTGCCACGTTACGACCGCAACGGCCAATACGCCGCTGTCAGCGCCATGATGTACCTGCTCTACGGCATGTTCTTCGGCCTCTTCGTCGCCATGTTCAACTACACCTCGAAAAAACCGATCGAAGAATTCGTCCCATCGGAACATGACGATACCGAAACGACTAACCCGTAACATCATGCTCTACCGAGCTCTTGCCCCTAACGGGGCCGCTCAAGGAAGCCCTAAACTCTAAACCCTAAACTCTAAACTTCTAAACTCTAAACCCTAAACTCTTTAACCATTAACCTTTAACCCTTAACCCTTAAAATGGACATATCCGTAATAGTACCCCTGTTAAACGAGGCAGAATCGCTGCCGGAACTGGCCGCCTGGATTGAGCGCGTCATGGCAGAAAACAACTTCTCGTATGAAGTCATCATGGTCGATGACGGCTCCACTGACGAGTCGTGGTCCGTGATTCAAGAGCTTCACGCGAAGAATCCCGCAATTAAGGGCATCAAGTTCCGCCGCAACTACGGCAAATCTGCCGCACTGAACACGGCTTTCGAGGCGTGCGAAGGCGACGTGGTCATCACCATGGACGCCGACCTTCAGGACAGCCCCGACGAGATCCCCGAACTCTTCCGCATGATCAAGGAAGACGGCTACGACCTTGTGTCGGGATGGAAAAAAGTGCGTTATGATTCAAAACTCGCCAAAAACATCCCGTCAAAGTTCTTCAACTGGACCACACGCAGAATGTCGGGCATCCAACTCCACGACTTCAACTGCGGGCTCAAGGCCTACAAGAAAGACGTAGTGAAATCCATCGAAGTCTATAGCGAGATGCACCGCTACATCCCTGTCATCGCCAAATGGGCGGGATTCGGCAAAATCGGCGAGAAGGTGGTCGTCCACCAGAAACGCAAACACGGCGTCTCCAAATTCGGCTGGAACCGCTTCATCAACGGCTACCTGGATCTGCTGACCGTCAGCTTCATGTCGAAATTCGGCAAAAAGCCGATGCACTTCTTCGGTTCGTTAGGTTCGTTGTCGTTCCTGATCGGTATCGTCATCACCATCGTGCTGATTGCGCAGAAACTGTACCGCATGAACCACATGGTGCCAGGCTTCCGTCAGGTCACCGACCAGCCACTCTTCTACCTGGCGTTGCTGGCCATGGTCTTCGGACTGATGTTGTTCCTCGCCGGATACCTCGCCGAATTGGTTGTCCGCAACGGCTCCGACCGCAACAAATACCTGATTTCAGACAGAATCGAATAACGAAACCCTCTGTAGAGACGCGCCATGGCACGTCTCTACATTTTATAAACAGGATGATGATGAAACACCTTCAACGCCTCTCATTGCTGGTCGCCACACTGACGACGATCATTTCGACGGTCGCTCAGGAGATTCGTGACTGCGGCACCGTGACCGACATCGACGGGAATGTGTATCAAACCGTTATGATGGGTGACGATTGCTGGATGCGGGAAAACCTGCGTGTCACGCGATACGCTGACGGTCGTGAAATCACCCCTGCGCCCGAAGCCCCGAACAACGACCCCGAAAACATTTCCCGTTATGGTCGTCTATACACCTGGTTTTCTGTGCTCAACGGGGCAGAGCCGACGGAAGAGACCGACGGACGCGTGCAAGGTCCATGCCCAACCGGCTGGCACGTGCCCGCCAATTTCGAGTGGATGGGCCTCGAAGACTATGTCGGCTACAAAGACTACTACCGGTGCGGTACGGACGTCAACAACGTGGCCAAGGCGATGGCCTCCACTGAAGGTTGGAAATTCGACTTTCTGACCAAAGGGGCAGCTTGTTGCATCATCGAAGACAACACAACGAACAACAGCACAGGCTTTTCGGTATTGCCCGCAGGCAGTGTCTGGAACGATCAGACCGAAGGATTTGGGACAGACACCGGCTTCTGGACCTGCTCAGACGGAAGTCCCGACACCTCCCCTATCCATCGTTTCTATTACACGAACGCCACGGTGGAAATCAACTGCACCCCGAAAGAGGCTTTCTACTCAGCCAGGTGCGTCAAAAACCGATAACACTATTGTCTGGAATCTGAAATGGAACAGGGTTGGTAACCGATAAGTCGGTCGTATGATGAACCTTCTTCCCGAAAATAAACATAAATATTGTATATATTATTAGTTTGGTAGTGTGATCCTTCTATATAAGTGGCATCAATTTCATCACTACCATAGGGAAGAAAAACGTACTGATAATTGTAAACGCCCTGTTTCAGCAACAACTCCGTTTCCCAGAAATCAAATTCCTTGTTATAACGTAACTTAGCCTCTTCCTGAAGTTGCCAATCCGTAAGTTCCCCGAAGACATACACATGGCCGTCCGTAAACGGAAATGCACTTTTGAGCGTAAAATGTGTAAAAACATAGTCTTCCGAATAATCATTCACCAAATCCCTGTTACGGTAGTAGCAACGGCCATTGATGTTTCCGCGGCTTTCATACGCCACAAACGGACGTGCATCATCTTGCAGCACATACGCATGGTTATGACGATTTTCAAAGGATATGCCCACAATCCTGTCCGCATTCGAGCGCAGAGTGGAAATATCAAATGTCCGGAATTCCGAACTGCCCGGGAAAGAATTACTGCCGTCCAAATAATTGAAATGAAGTTCCGAAGAATTGCCCGAACGATAAACCAGACCGTATTTGGCATTATCCCACCGGCCGTTCTGCTGAATGGTTGCATGCACCGTCTGCTGCGGATTCCGGATGGGATAACCGCCAGGGAACACGGTAAAGTCAACATCCTGATGGGTAAACCGGTTATTCACATCAACAGCGGGATGGACATCGCACAGAATCTTGGCGGGCAACGGTTCCACAACCATGAAACGATGGGTCAACACAGGGTTATCTGGGGTGTCATCATACACAAACAGAATATAATTTCCTGATTTGCTGAATGATATATTTTCATTCGGGAAACTGGCTTGATAATGCATATAGGGTTCGATCGTGTTGAAGGAATGATCATAAGATGTGATTTCATCCTCCAAAAAACCGTCGATATATTCGATAGGGTTCAACTGAGACTGATGCCAGTCGTGGGTGCAATGGATGAAAGTGTATTTCAAATGGCGTATTTCAAGGTTCAGATCATCGAACGAAATATGGAACGTTTCGCCCAAGGTGCCCACAGGCGCCGAAAGCTGATCCTGACTGGACAAGAGCTGCACACTGGCTATCCCATCGACATAGATCCGATTATCCAACTGAATATCATATTGTTGAGCTTCCAGAGAAAAGGAAGCGCACAAAAAGAGAAACAAAACTACGGTTAATTTTCTCATCATCATATTACCATATTAAACAGCTTTGCAAAGATATATTTTTTCAGAAATAAGCGATAAAAAATTTTTTTTACTAAAACTGCGCGACATATTCAAAAAAAATATATTTTTGCAGTTCAAAATTTAAACAAACAAGGCATTCATAAGTTTAATAAAAAAAGGAGACCCGCTATCGAAAAAAAATCTACTTTCTGAATTTATTAACCCATAAAAAGAAAGGAGCATATCATGAATTGGAATGCCTTGTCCGATAACGAGTTGATAGCGCGTTATCAAGCTGGTGAAGAGTCTGCTTTAAAAACCATCATCCTTCGTTACGAAAGACGGTTGTTTTCGTATCTTCTTGTTTCAGTCAAGAACAAGGAGCTTGCAGAAGATATTTTCCAAGACACCTTTGTTAAGGTTATAAATACTATCCGTTCCGGCAATTACCAGGAGGAAGGGAAGTTTTTCCAATGGATAATGAGGATTGCCAACAATCTGAAGATCGACTATTTCCGCCGGCAGCAGCGAATGCCCACAGTCAGCGGCAACGAGGATTTTGACATTTTCACCATTCTGGGCACGAGAGACGAATCGATCGAGGAGAAGATGATCCGCGAGCAGACCTACTCCGACCTAACCCAATATGTGGAATTCCTCCCCCAGGAGCAGAAGGAAGTACTGAAATTACGGATATACAACGATTACAGCTTCAAAGAAATCGCCGAGTTGACGAACGTCAGCATCAACACCGCGCTGGGACGGATGCGCTACGCCCTCATCAACCTGCGCAAAATCATGTCCAAGCATCACGTGGTTTTGGAATAAACCATGTTCGGTTTTTGCAGCCGACACCCGAAAATCTGCGAAATTCGGACAAAAAAATTTACTAATCGACGTTGATTAGTAAATGGCATTTCGCTAACACGCTCTCTTTCAATGAAAAAAAAAATTTTAAAAACACTTGACAAACGCTTGTCAGTGTTTTATTTTTGTAGTGTTCAAAAGGGCTGGCAATCCTTCTGGAAAAAACCTTGAAAACAAAAACAATTTCAAACAAAAAAAGAAAAGAACGCCGTGAAAGAAAGAGAACCTTAACCAACCTTTGTAAGACAGGGGGCGATTAACGAAACCAGGAAACTGAGCTCCTGCGAAAATGGGGCAAACCAACAAAAAACAAATTATAATCAAATCTTAAAAACAAAAGAACTATGAAAAAATTATTATTATTCATCGGATTATCTGTCATGACTTTCGGCGCATTTGCCGGAAAAGTGCCTTCTGTCGTTGTCAACAAGTTCAACGGTGGATGGATGGCACTCCTGAATCTTTACAACTATGTCACCTACACTCCTGCCGAAGTCAGTCCGAACGGCATTGGCCAATTGGATTGTTCCGGCAGCGGTTTCACGGCATGCCGCGTGCCAAACTGCACCAGTATGAACGTCAACGACGGGAGCATGGTCAGCAACATCACGGATGTCTCCAAGTTGAATGCCTTCAAGACGGCCATCAATGATGTTATCGTGCAATACGAGACAGCTCTCGAGCAGAGTCAAAGTTGTGCCACACACAATGGTAACAGCAAAGCTCCCTCAGTACCCACCGTTTACTCGAAACAAATCGTACTGGCGAACAACTCGAACGCGACAAACGTGAACAGGCAAGAGCACTATGTGGTTCGCGGTGTAGTGAAAGCAATGTCGTCGCAGTCGTCCACAATGGAGATTTACATCGAAAAAGTGAATCTGTTCTCATTATCAGGCAGTAACTAATCCCACACACCCTTTCAGCCAGGCCTTATGAAAACACGAGTAATAGCCATCGCAGGCGTTTTGATGACATTTCTGAGCTGCTTCGCACAAGAATGGATCGGGAGCCGATTCTCGTTGGACACGATTATAGTATTCCGAAGCGAATCCATGCCACAGAACACAAATCAGATCAAATACGGGATAACCGGAAACAAATTCTTTTTTGTCGAACAACAGGGATTTCGCCAAAAGGGGAACAGTTATTACGCTGTAATCCACACGCTTTCGATGGACGATTATGAACAGGCGGACATCTTTCTTCCACTACCCGGGAATAACCGGAACAACGAACGGTATGCCCGTGGACTTTGGATCTTCGATGTATGCTTTGAAGGCGATCGAGTTTTGTTGACGACGCAGGACGAACTAATATTGTATGAACGAATCCAAAACCAAAACTATCGAGTGACGTCAACATACCATCACCGGAACTTGTTCCTGGGTTACCTCCACCAAGACAAAATCTATTTTTTCGAGGAGGACCACGACAAAGGGTTCAAGTGGTTTCAAAAGGATCTGGATGGCGATTCGGCAACACTGGTACGGGAACTGCCCTATGAAGCGCCCCATATCGTGCAAATCCAACCAAATCGCTACATTTTCCACAATCAACAATCTGTATTCTTCCTCAGCACGCGATTTCCCCGTATAGAGGTGTACGACCTGGACGGTCGTTCCACGGACACTCTCGTCTTCGACCTACCTCAATGGAAAGCCTTTGAAGATGAATATATCCAACGGACGCTCTCCGTCCCATACGGGATAGAACGCATCTACGCCGTGAAAGACAACATCAATGACTATTCTTATCCCAAGGCCGTCATTCCTTTCCACGGGGAAATCCTGCTACTCTACATGCAATATGACTCTTTGACTGGGAAATCGGAGCTGCAGTACGCGCTCCGAAAAGAAAACGGTGGAACAACCCGATATCTGTGGAACAATCATGAAAACAGCGAATACACCGCAGCCCGATTCCCATTTACCCTCTTCCACGGAGGTCTCGACAAAGGGAATGCCCCCTATGAGGACATGCTTGTTCAGTTGACATACAAAACGGGCATCTCTTGGAGAGGGAAAAAACATGCAGACTATTTCAACGAGGTGAACCACTACTTTGCAGAAAACAGCCCTGTCCTGGCCTATAAAATCATGCGTCTGCAACCATCTGACGGAACCGAAAAGCCAATGCTGTTCACCACAAGCGGGAATCCCATCTCTCTTGAATGTCTGCCGTCCGAAAAGACCGTCTTGCTTCTGCACCAAGGCATCGAGTGTTCCGGATGCGTGAAAGCGCTGTTGGGGCTGTTGAACCATTCGGAAACAGAAGGAATCCATATCGGCCAGGTTTACCCAAAGCAACTCATGGGATTGCAAGCTTTCGAAATCAGAAACGAACTTCGGCAACAACTCGACAAGCCGTTCACGCTCTACTACGACACCACCGCTCAATACGGGGGCTTCTCCCCCACCCTTACGCTCCAGGAGTCCGATTTCCCCTGCCTGATACTCTACCGAAAAGGGGAACGCCCGACCCTCTTCCGCAGTACCGACCTTTTCACCCCCGACTACAATTCCACCGAGTTCCAGGAGACCTTCCTCGAATCCTGGCACTCTTTCCTCCACCAATAACCCTCTTCCACCGCGTAACCCTTCACCATTAACCCCTACCATTAACCAAAAAAGTGTACTTTTGCGCCCGGAAAAAAATACGTTATGGCATATACAATCGATTTGACGAAAATCACCCAGTTCGACCATGTGGAATTCGTGGCCAAGCAAGTGGTGGAAGGGTTTATCACAGGCATACACAAAAGTCCCATGCACGGATTCTCCGTGGAGTTCGCGGAACACCGGCCGTACAACACCGGCGAACCGATCCGGCACATCGACTGGAAGCTGTACGCACGCACCGACAAGCTGTTCGTCAAACAGTATGAGGAGGAAACCAACCTTCGCTGCCATTTGGTCATCGACAATTCGTCGTCCATGTATTTCCCTAAACGAGAGAAATACACCCTTGCGCAACCGAACAAAATTTTCTTCGCCGTGTATGCCGCCGCCGTACTCATGCAAGTCTTCAAGAGCCAGCGCGATGCCGTCGGACTTAGTCTATTCTCCGACAAACTGGAACTACACACGCACGCACGTGGCGGTGACGCGCACCACAAAATGATCTACCGGGAACTGGAAAAAGTGCTTCAGCCTATCGGGGACGACGTGAAGCGGCAATCCATGGTGACGGACACCCTCCACCAAATTGCCGAACAAATCCACCGCCGCTCACTGGTTATCATCTTCAGCGACATGCTGGAATCGAACAAAAACTTGGACGAGCTGTTGCTGGCTTTGGGTCACCTCCGCCACAACAAGCACGAAGTCGTCCTCTTCCACACCTTCGACAAGCAACTGGAATACGACTTCGCCTTCGACAACCGGCTTTACCGATTTGTTGACATGGAGACCGGCAATGAGGTGAAAGTCCATGCCAACAACATCCGCGAATACTACCAGCAAACCGTGCGCGACTACTTCCAGGAAATCAAAGTGAAATGCGGTCAATACCAAATCGACGTCATTCCCGCAGACATCACGCAAGGTTTTGAACAGATCCTGCTACCTTACTTGCTTAAACGATCCCAAATGTATTAACCAAAATCCATGAACGACCCCCAAAACTACGAAAACAGAAAACTGACCATCAAAGAGTGGAGCGTCCAAGACCGACCACGAGAGAAATACGCCAAAAGCGGTGCCTCAGTCTTGTCCGACGCGGAACTAATCGCAATCTTGCTGCGCACCGGGAACGCCGCCGAATCCGCTGTGGACTTGGCCAAAAGACTACTCGTCTCTTCGGGGAACAGCCTCAACAACATTTCCGACATGTCGCTGCGAGAGCTCTCGCAAATCAAAGGCATCGGACAGGCGAAAGCCATCTCCCTGCTCTCCGCTTTTGAACTCGGGAAGCGCACCCGCGCCGAGAAGGTGGAAGTGAGCCTGCAAATCCACAACAGTCACGATGTGGTGAATCTGATGCAAGACAAAATCGCCTACCTCGACCACGAGGAGTTTTGGGCCATTTACCTGAACCACGCCAACCGGATCCTCAAGACAGTCCAAATCAGCAAAGGCGGAATTACCGGCACCGAAGTGGACACACGTATTGTAATGCAAGAGGCGGTTCTGAACAAAGCCACACAAATCATCCTGTGCCACAATCATCCGTCCGGATCCGTGCGGCCCAGCAAGGCCGACATCCAGCTGACAGACAAACTACGCAGCGCTGCCGAGTTGATGGACTTGCTCTTAGTTGACCACCTCATCATCCATAAAGAACGGTATTACAGTTTTGCGGAAGAGGGACGAATCTGAGCATAACGCAATTCCCTACAGCAAAACACGGGTGAAATTCTGCACCTGTCAAGTACGAGCTGCCCTTCCACGCCATTTGCTACCGAGCCCATCAGCCCTAACTGGCTGATTAGCGTCTGAAACGGTGCCCCATACACGTCACGACTGCTGGTGTCAGCAGGCTCTTTCGCAGGCCGACAGGTCTGCGGGGAAAATCACACATTTTGTTGTTTCATCTCCCTGCGGTAGAGGACAAAGGCGGTCAAAAACAACACCCAATCACAACAATTGGCGACATTGTCGAATAACATCCCATTTTGGGTGGTGACTGTGTTTGCCGTGCCATGTTCAAACAGGATGACTCCCAAATAGTTGGAAATGAAAAAATGAACGGCAACAACCGCTAAAATCACCGCAAGCGGAAAAACTATCGTCCGCCTTTTGGCCAGCAAATAGATGGCTACACCTGCTACCAAGGCCATCAGCAGGCAAAGAATGACCTCCATCAACACCGGCTGATGCACATAAAACCACAATATGCCTCCTAAAATGGAAATGGCATAGAGCATATATCCGATGGTTATGACAAATAATATCCCTGCGTAAAAACTTCGCGATTTTCCTGCCGAGACTTCCGCATCGGCTTCCGTATTCTCGGAATAGTAACGCCACCACAAGAAACCGATGAAGAGGAGCGAAACGGCCAGATTCGCCCACTTCCGCACATTTCGCATCGTTGACATAGTAACGTCACATTCCATCCGATTGTCCGCGACAGAATGAAGGTCAAAGAAGCGGTCGAGCAGAAAATAATCCAGCGCCGTCATCAGGAGAATAAAACCGACCAACATCGCGAGATGTCCCCATTTGACATCGAAGAGCCTCGGTTTGCGGAACAGGAGATAAAAAACCAGCAGGAACAGCAGGGATTTCCCGACGACTATGGCTATCGGATGCAGCACGGCTTCCAGCGCGAAGAAAAACGGGGCGAAGGATGTCCAAACAGCGTCAAACATCCAGTAAAGAATGATTCCGAGTAAAAAACAGCGGTAATCAAGGGCTTTTTCGATAGTGGTATTCATATTGTGGCACATTTTTGTTTTTTTTCACGCCGCGTCCACGATCGATGCAAAGTCCGGAAACAACCTCCGAAGACAACGGCGCGGCAAAGTTACAACATTATTTATATGTATGACGCATAAATTCCAAATGGTTGCAGTTTGTTGAAAAAATGTATTTTGCTCCCGATTATAATTGAAAATGGGAAGTAGTATTTCATATTTTTGTCAAAAGACTAAAAAACATCAAACTGCGACATTTCGTTGTTCTCGCATCAAATATCAACAAACATGTCAAAAACCATACGATAACGGCAGAAAAGCATTGAAAAACGAAGAGTTTGTCACTTTTTTGAAAAAATTCAAGATTTTAACATTGTTCATATTGTTGAATTGTTGTATTTTTGCCGCATTATTATTCTGAATGTATGGCATACAATGTTATTGACATAGCGAAGAAACTGATCAAGATGGCGGATGACGATATTGCCAACGGAGGCGACAATATCACCAACCTCAAGTTGCAGAAGCTGTTGTACTATCAGCAGGGATACCATTTGGCCGCTTTCGACACTCCTTTGTTTAACGAGGCGGTGGAAGCGTGGATTTACGGCCCGGTCGTGCCTGTGACTTATGATTATTTCCAACAATATGGTGCCACTAGTTTGCCTGTCAGCGACGATGTCATCGTTTTGGAAGACAGGGAGGAATCTCTTTTCTATCGGGTTTTTGACGCTTTTAGGGAATTCTCGGCCATTGGCCTGATGAACAAAACCCATACCGAATATCCATGGTTGAGTGTCAAGCCCCATGACAGGGGGAGCGTCATTCCCGTGGAAACCATGAAATCCTATTTTAAAACACAATATAGTGAAGACTAACACGTTGACCCAAAAGCCTATAGAAAAGATCGCTCGTCAGAAAGTCTCTTTCGGTTTCTCTGAGATACGTGATGTGAGTTTTATTATGGCACGCAACGATTCTAAGTTTTTTATTGAGTACATCCACCGTCTAAAGTCATTCTGCAACATGACGTGGGATGAGATTCGGACTACGCAACGACATGGTTTCGGATCGGAAACAATAGGCGTTAGTAGCTTGACACGGAGTGCTTTGCAACATGTTCCTTTCGGATTGAGGAAGCTCATTGTCTTACGTGCTACAGGTGACAACCATGTTTTTCTTGGATATAGAGACGGTGATGTGTTCCAAGTTTTGTTTATCGAATATCGTTTCGGGGACATTTACGCACACAGAGCTTAAATTATGACAATAATATTGATAGGTTGCAGTTTGTTGAAAAAAAGTATTTTTGCCGCCTGAAATCAACAAACCTATGCACCAAGCCGTCATCAACATCCTGCTTTGCGACACATTCCCCGGACTGCTGCCGGAGAGCATCCCGAGCCACGAATATTTTTTCGAGAAGCGGTTCCATTCCGTGAACACAAACATCATCTTCAAGGTGTTTCGTACGTTAGACGGCGAATTGCCAGAACATCCCGTCGCGGATGAACTCCACCTCATCCTCAACCATTCAGAGAATGAAGATGATGCAGTGAAGCAACGGGCATTGGCGTCGTTGGAAAAGATGGAACATCAGGGGAAAACGGTGGCGAAGTTCTTGCTGAAGGATTGTAGGGGCGAATTTCCGCGTAGGGGTGAATAATTATTCGCCCCAACGGGGATTGGGATTTCTGCTAACGCAATCCAATAAAAATCGTATTTTTGCGGTGAAATTTGACAAAGAATGAGACCGTTCATAACCAACATTTTCCTATTCCTCCTGCTCCACGCCGCCGTCTTCGCGCAGGCGCCGAGAACCGAGTGGACGGAGGGTGCGGCGGACAGCTCGGGCCACGCGCTGCACACCCTCGTGCTCCACAACGTGACCAAAGGCTCCCGCGTCTGGTTCCAGGAACTCTTCGACGGCAAAACGTACCTCGAAGGCCCCGCCATGCACCACTATCAGGGCACTTCCTGGTACATCGATATCCCGAAAAGCGGCAAGGTCACGTTAAAATACTTCGGTCGGCCGTTGCCGCGACACGGTTGGGCGCCCGAAGGCTTCGTCCTCCAGCAAAAGGGCAAGCCCGACCAACCGATGGAGGTGACGTATCACTTTATTAGACAGAAAGATACTGCCGTTGTTGCCAACAGACAGGCCCCCAGTGGCGGTGAGATTTCCTTCGGCGAGATCATCCCCCGAGTGAAACGCATGCACTTTGGCACGGAACCGATGGAGGACAGCGGCGAGCACCCCGCCGGCTGGTACCGCATCACGATTATGGATTATGACAATGTTTGGGTGGAATCCGAAGATGAGGATGGCGAATTCTATGCGAAGATGACCCTCGGAAAGCTGAGGGAACCGCTTATTCCCTTCACCATCGAGGACTGGCCCGACATGCCCTACCGTGGGTTCATGCTCGATGTGGCACGTGACTTCCGCACGTTGGACGAAGTGCTGGCCATCCTCGACCTGATGGCGGAATGGAAACTCAACACGCTGCACTTCCACATCGCGGACGATGAGTCGTGGTGTCTGGAAATCAACGGGTTGCCGGAGCTTACGGAATACGGGGCGCACCACGAACTACCCGACTGGAACCTGCAGGAGACCGCCGCGCTGAAGCCCACCTGCAACGGGCGCATCGGCTACAGCACCTATTACACAGCGGAGGAGTACCAGCGGATTCTCCGTTACGCGTGGGAGCGACGCATCCGGGTGGTGCCGGAATTCGACACCCCTGGGCACTCGCGTGCCTCCATCAAGGCGATGCAGGCTTACGAGCGGCGCACAGGAGACACCACCTATCGGTTGCAGGACCCTACCGACACCTCGCACTATTGGTCGGCGCAGGACTTCACAGACAATGTGCTGAGTGTCTATCTGCCAAGTGTTTACACATTCTACGGAAAGGTTTTCGATGAGGTGATCCGGCTGCATCGCGAGGCCGAGGTGCCGTTGCCCGCCATCCACATCGGCGGCGACGAGGTGCCTGCTGGCGCGTGGTCGGGCCACGACCGCAAGGCTCTGAAAGAGCAGTTTATCAACGGGATGTTAGACTTGGCCGAGGAGCGCGGCATCAAACTGGCGGGCTGGGAAGACATCGCCCGCAACCTGACGCCCGAGACGCAGGAGCGGTTGCGAAAGTCGCTCTTTTTCCTCAACGTATGGAATACCAAGGGAATAGAAGGATTCCCCGTGGTGGTTTCTCCCGCGGACCACACCTATTTGGATTTGGCTTACAACGACAGTCCGTTCGAAATCGGCCTCAACTGGGCCGGCTATGTGGATGAGCGGAAAACTTTCTCGTTGCAGCCCAAGGAATACCTCGGCGACATCGTCGGGGTGGAGGCCGCACTGTGGTCGTCTCAGCTCCGCAGCTTCTCCGACGCCACCTACCAGATGCTCCCCAAAGGTCTCGGCACGGCCGAGCGTGCCTGGAACGCCTACCCTTATTGGCCCACCGAAGATGCCTTCAAAGCTGATTTCGAGCGGTTTTACGGCATCATCATGGCCATAGAGTGGCCGGTATGGAAGGGAAAAGGGTATAAGAGTGCGATGAGACCCTAATCCGCGTTGACACCTTATTACCGAACCTTCACCCTCACCCCAGCCGAATGCGACTGGAACTCCGGCGCGTACATGCACTCGATGTGCGTGATGCCGTTGCTGAAGTCGCCCGACTGCGTGGCGAAGAGGGTGTATTCGAAAACGTACTTGCCTTTCGGCATCCAGTCGATGAAGAAGTGGGTGGCCGCGTCTTTGGTGGCCTCATAGTACCACAATCCATCCTGGTATTTGTACTGCGAGAAGACGTTGACGGGCTCGAAGGTGGCAGCGCGCATGTCTTTGAGGTGCACGAACTCCATGTCGCGGTCGGCGGTAATGACCACCCTCACGCGCACCTTGTCGCCCTTTTGCAGCGGCTGATTCTCTGAAATGGCCTTCAGCACTTCGCCCTTGTCGGTGTTCTCCACCTTGTAGAGTTGCTTCTCAATGACCAGATTCTTGTCGTCGCTGCGGGTGATTTTGTCGAGATTCTCGAAATACTGCCAGTAGAGGCCACCCCAGGCGGGACCGTCGGTGCCTTTCTCGATGCGAACATTGGCCTTGTCGGCGGTGATTTCCTCGCCTGTCCATGCTTTCTTGAAATAGCCGGTGCCCGCCTCGGTCTGTACGGTCTCATCCGGCAGACGCACGTTCCCCACGGTGACAGCAACAGTCTTGTCCTCAGCTACGAGCGTCTTGTTCAGCAGCAGCGCGTAGATGGCTTCCGTGGTCGATTTCGTGGTGCTCCAGTGCTGGGTCTGCTTCTGTTTGAGGAGCCATAACTGCATCTGTGCCAGCGACTCTTCGTCTTCTGGTGTGATGGTGTGAAACGCCTCGATCAGCATCGCCTGTCGCTCCACGGGTTGCTCGTACCAAAACCATCCCCCACCCTGCTTCTTCCAAAACATGCCCATCTCCTCGTCATGCTGGGCCATGCTCTTGAGGTAGGCCACAATTTCCTTCGCCACCTTCTGATCGCCGTTGCGCCAAGCGGTGAGCGCGATCATCGCCTGCGTGTAGAAGGTTTCGTCTTTCCAACCCCTCAACAAAGCCTTGTAGCAGGTGTCGTAGGCGACTTTGTGCTTGGCGGATATCTTGTCTTTGTAGAAACTGCGAGCGTAGAGGTAGTGCGTTTCATCGACGTAAGTGTAGTGGTATTTCTTGCGGTCAAGGTAGCGTTGGTACATCTGCCCGTCCATGTAGGAGACAGCGCTGCGGAGCGTGGAATTAGCCACATCGGTGCTGACACCGAGGGCTTTGAGGTGACCGAAGCCCGCCACGATGTGCCGTGTGATGAAGTCGCAGCTCTTGCCGCCGGAGAACCACGGCCAGCCGCCGTCGCCGTTCTGCGCCTGCTGCAGTTTCTTAAGCGTGGCAGTCTCCTCCTTGGACATCCGTTTGAAGTCGAACATCGCGGCAAGTGCCTGCTTGTTGGCCCCTTCGCGTTGCGCGTCGAGCACCCACGGGGTCTCCTCCAGTATCACCTGCTTGAGTTCCTGGTTCTTCTCCAAGGCGGAGCAGAAGGCGTCGGGACTCTCCACCTGCCAGCGGTTGAAGACCTCCTCGATGACGGGGTTGGCCTTCAGGATGTGGGTGGCGAGGGCGTTGGCGTAGTAGCGGCTGAAGCGCTGTTCGTTGCACTCGTGCGGGTATTCCATCATGTAGGGCATCGCCTGGATGGCGTACCAGACAGGGTTGGGCGTGCATTCCACGGTAAGGCGGTAATGTTTGAGGGTATTGCTGGCCGTCGCGCCGAATGCATCCCGCAATTTATTGAAGGTAAACGATTTCGAGCCTTTCCCCGAGATATAGAACGGCATCGTTTCCGTCACCATCATGCGGTTGGTGAGCACCGGGAGGGTCTTCTCCTCTCCGTCGCCGGCCACCTCCTGCGGGTCGGTGTTGTGCGCGACGATACGGTAGGTGACGGCGGGAACGTCCTCGGGGACGACGATGCGGAAATGGATTTCGGAGGAGGAGTTGGCGGGAATTTCATATTGTTGATTTCCCTCTGTAGAGACGCGCCATGACACGTCTCTACGGTCCGAATCCGTAATGATCATCGAAACGGGTTGGTTGTTCACGGCGTTGAACATCTGCAGTGTCACGTAGCCGCAAATGTTCCGGCCGCTCATGTTCACCACCTTGGCGGAGAAGTCCATGGTGTCGCCCTCGCGGAGGAAGCGCGGGGCGTTGGGCACGATCATCACGTCCTTGGCGGTTTGCACGAACTTCTCGAAACGGCCGGTCATCAGAGCGGGATTATGGGCCACGCCTTGCATCTTCCACTTGGTGAGCGCGTCGGGCATGGTGAAGCTGATATAGACATCGCCGCGCTCGTCGGTGCGCAGCTGCGGGTAGAAGAAGGCAGTCTCGTTGAAGTTGGTGCGGATCTGCTCGGCGGGAGCGTCGGATGCCCCACCTGCAACTCTCTTGGCGGCTGGCATAGGAGGAGCGGCCGCATCGTACATCACAGCACTCTCCTCAACTGCAATATTATCCTCGACAACATTCAGAACCACCTCATCTTCAGAATAATCAACACCATTGTCATAGCCTCTAACCCGCACACCATCCACTATCGTCTGGGCGCCGTCGCTGCGGTTGCCGCGCACGGAAAACATCTTTCCATAGTAACGCGTGCAGCTACCTGGGTTAAACCTCAGCCAATCTCCAGACATGTGGACGGTATAGTACAAGGAGATGTTCCGATAGTTGTGCTCGCTGGAGGAAGTTTCAAAATACAGTTCACGGAAACTGCCATCGGCATTGTTCCACGGAGTATAAAATCTCAAGGAATGGTAGTTGTGGCTTCCCAAGGCATCCAACGCCATGTCGTACATTGAGCACAGAAGTTCGGCGGAAACAGGCTTCCCGTCTTTGTCGGCGAGGCGAACCTGATACTCCTCCGGACTTCCCGGCAGCGTCTTGTCGCGGAAGCGTAGGAATTCGAAATGGATGTCTTTCATCTTGTCGGTGACGGAGACTGAACGAGTTTCCTCTTCCTTATTGTTCTGATGGATGCACAGCAGATGGACACTCATACCGCCGATGTCGTCTTTCGTCACAGGATAGGTGATTGTACGGGTCTTCCCTCTCAAATTCACCCACTCCGCAAACACCTTTTTGTCGTGTGAGTAGATTTCGCAAAGGACATTCGCCTCGGGCAGGATGCTGCCGAGGGTAATCGTCAGCGTCTCCCCGATGTTGACGGAATTATCCATCGCCACCCACAGCTGCTTGTACGCGCTGCACTTCTTGCTATCTTCACGATAAATCAGAGTGTAGCCTTCTGATTCTATGCGATTTCCGTTATTATCCTCCGTATAGAGCAGCACCTTGTAGTAACCATCCGGCAAATTCTCGAGGCCAGGGAACGTGAAATAGGCGGCAGAATCCTTGCTCACCTCGACAGTACCTTTCTGTATGGGGACGGCCGGCCAGTTCTCCCGCATCTGCTCGTCATGGAAGGCCAGCCACGGGAACTTCTGACGGATCAGGTTCGTATCAGTAATCACGACATCCTGCTTGCTTTTCACCTCATACATATAACGGTCAGGGGCTTGCAGACGGAACAACTCGTACCCGACGGTGCCGCTCTGTGGTTTTCCCGCCGTATTGGTCAGCGAAATCCGATATTGGTTGTCCGTTTTCCCAGCCGCAATCTCACCAGGCAAATCACACGACAGCAGCAGGTTACGACTACTGACATAGACCACGGTGCTACCGCTGTGGGTCTCGCCGTTGATGTCGGTGACATCCACCGAAACCTCATACCGGTAGAGCGGGGTGTATTGTCGCAAAGTCTTGTCCTCCTCCGTTTGGAAGGAGATGCGGAAGATGCCGTCATTATCGGTTTCGAGGGTGCCGTGCGCCACGTCGAGCGGTTCGGAGGTGGGATGCCACCAATAGCTGCGCCACCACGGGAACGAGGTGCTGCGGGTCACGCGGTAGCTCAACGAGGCGCCGTCGAGCGGGTAACCCGCCAACGCCATCGCACTGCCCTTTACCGTCACTTCCTGTCCGATGGTGAACGTTTCCTCCGGCATTTCGACTTTCACCTCAAACGCCGGCAACTTGTACTCCTCTACGGAAATCGCATGGCTGAACGATTGGTCGTCCACGTAAGCATAAATATGGAACATGCCCGTCAGACCGCCTTCAGGCAAGGTAAACTCACCCGCGATGGATCCGAACTCATTGGTTCTCAACTCAATCTCGTCCACCTGCTGATAATTCGCATCCTTCAATATAACCTTAACGGAGGTGTCGGCGAGCAAGACAGACTTCTCATCTTCATAGATAAACTCGAAAATCCCCTTGAAATACACCGTTTGCCCCGGACGGTAAAGCGACCTGTCGGTAAAGAGGTGGGCATTGATACGGTCTTTTAAGGATAAGTCCCCTCTACTCCACCAGCTGAATCGATTTGCAGCCAAAAGGGTCTGTCCTTGCCAAGTGGCTGTAAAACCGTCGCATCCGGAATACTGGTTGTCCTTCCGTTCGAACAGGCAGAACCCGTCTCGGTCGGTGGTACGGGTTATGATTTGCTTGGATTTGTTCATGGTCACCTTGGCATTGGACAGCGGCTCGCCGGTCTTTCTGTGCACCGCCAAGACTTCCAAACCGTCATCCGCACTTCGCGGCAGGAGTTTTATGTCGCTTACTTGGAACAGACTGCACTCGCGCGGGGTATTTTTGTCCCACTTTTCCTGGGGCTGGTCGGAGACCACGAACCAGTAAGCCCCGGCAGGCAGTTTGGGCAACAGGTAGAGTCCCATGTGGGTCATCATATCTTGATTATCAGGAAGTTCCACGATCTCATCATACACGTGTTTTTGTGATGACAAGAATGCGAATATCTTATTCTGCGGCAATTGTATGGAGGCAGGGGTGGCCTTGACAACCCAGACGTACAACTGTTTGCAGTTCACATATTTAACCCGCCACAAGGTAGGCTCACCCGTGGGAGAAACCGTTTGGTCACCGGTAAGCGAGTACGCACTGACGGTCCGGCCGTGCAACTCCCGGAGGGTCTTGTCCACGTCATCTCGATAGAAGGATTTGCCCGAGGCGTTGATGGCTATCTTCAGCCAGGATTCCGCCTTGAGCAGGATGTCGCGGCATTGGTCTTCCCAATGGCCCTCGCCATTTTGAATAAGATCTTGATACTGATTCAGATACAGGCTTCCTATCCGATAGGCGATGAGTCCGTAGCCCTGCATCGACTCGCACTCCTTCGCCCATTTCTCCAAGAAGGAGATGTACCAATCCATCGAATTATCGGGAGCAAACCCTTGGTTGCGCATGAAATTATAACGATCAATGGTCAACAGGATGAGTTCCATCTCTTGACCTTGAGTCTGATAGTGACGGGTAAGTCCCTGATAAATAGACAGCACCGTCTGCATCATCGTGGAGTTTTCCGTGATATGTAACGGCATTTCGAGAAATTGGTCGTTATGCCAAAGCGCATCGCCGGCGAGCGAAAGGTCGGCGCGTTCATTCCGCAACTGGGAGCTGAACCAGGTCAGGGCGCGATAGGCCAGCACTTCATACAAAGACCTGATATACGGTTTATTATCCGACTTTTCATACAACAGTTCCGAATACTCCTTCGCATCCACTGTCTGAAGCGCTTGGGCATTCTGCAGCGAAAGCAAATACTCCTCGTGTGCGCGCCGTTGGAACGTTTTCAAATCCCACTCCTTGAAATCGGCGGGGGGCTCCTCGGCGAGTTGGGTCCGCTCACTGATACGGTAGCGGTTCCCGTCGCAGTACTCCGAGAGAAATTGCCCCATACAGCTGTGCCAGATGGCGTTGGCCACGGGGTCCTTCTGCGTGGCGGCGATCTGTTCGTTGAGGATGCGGTACGCGGAGTCCGCACCGTTGTCGTATTTCTCGCAAAGGTGGCGGATTTCGTCCCATTTCTTAGCGATTGCCGCCGGGGACTGGGACTGTCCGGAGGCGGTGATGAGGGTGGTGATGACCATGGTGGCGGTGATTAGGGTTCGTTTCATGATATTTTGATTTTGATTATACATGGACGTATGCGATACGTCCCCACATTGGATGCTCCCCACACTGCGGCTTCGCCTTGTGTGGAGTTATTTGCGCTTCGCGCGTCTTTCGCTTTTGTTCACCCCACACTTCGGCTTCGCCTTGTGTGGGGTTATTTGCGCTTCGCGCGTCTTGCCCCTTCGGGGCTGCTTAAGGAAATATTATTAAATATTCCGTCGGCAAAGATACATTTTCTGCTGACACAGTGGACATGACAAAGTTTAGCAAGAACACAATTCACTAATCACAATTCACTGACCATTAATCACAATTCACTGACCACTAATCACTAGTTATCAACAATTGTTCACAAACGCTTGTGATGAAATGTTGATAACTCACCCGCGAGACCCTCACAAAATTTCGGATATTTGCCGCCCCGAACGAGTAAAAAACCAAACTTTGTAAGATATGGATAACGAAACGATTACAACAAACCGACCCTCACGGACAATGTCCTACAACCGCATTGACACTCTCTTAGGCACCACCGGCAAGCTCACCCCGCAGGCCGTGGAGTTCGAGGAGGCGGTGCTCGGCGCCCTGATGATTGATGACAACGCCGTGACCGAAGTGCTGGCCATGCTGAGACCCGAAATGTTCTATGTAGAAGCCAACCAACAGATATTCACCGCAATACGTCAGCTTTTCTCGGCCTCGCAGCCCATTGACGTGCTGACGGTCACCAACCAACTGAAGAAAAACAAGCAGTTGGAACTCTCCGGAGGGGCCTCCTATGTGGCGGGGCTGACCAACCGGCTGAACTCCGCCGCCAACGTGGAATACCACGCCCGCATCGTGATGGAGAAATTCATCCTGCGGGAGCTCATCAAGCAGTGCAACACCATCGTGACCGACTCCTACGACGAGAGCCGCGACGTGCTGGAGTTGCTTGACGAGGCCGAGACAAAAATCTTCTCCATCGTGGAGAGCAATCTCCACCGCGACAGCAAGGAACTTGGCGATGTGGTGAGTCGGGTGCTGGACGACCTGCAGGAAATCCGGGAGTCCCAGGATGAGTTGCAGGGCGTGCCCTGCGGTATCCGCGCCATCGACGAGAAAACCGGCGGATGGCAGAAGTCCGACCTGGTGATCCTCGCCGCCCGACCGGGTATGGGTAAGACCTCCTTCGTGCTTTCGGTGGCTCGCAACGCCGCCATCGATTACGACCAACCCATCGCTTTCTTCTCACTGGAAATGTCCTCAGACCAGTTGGTGCACAGACTTTTATCCATCGAGTCGGGCATCCCTTCCGACCATATTTCCAAAGGCAATCTTTCTGATGTGGAATGGTCGAAAATTTGGGAGAATGTCGGCCGGCTGCAAAGCTCGAACTTGATCATCGACGACACCCCGGCGCTGTCCGTCTTCGATCTGCGCGCCAAATGCCGTCGTCTGAAGCACAAATACAACATACAAATGATCATCATCGACTACCTGCAATTGATGCAGGCCGGCAACGACAGCGCCAAGCACGGCGGCAACCGCGAGCAGGAAATCAGCTACATCTCACGATCCCTCAAAGCGTTGGCCAAAGAGCTGAACATCCCTGTCATCGCACTGTCGCAGCTGAGCCGTGCCGTGGAAACTCGTGGCGGATCCAAACGCCCGATGCTTTCCGACTTGCGCGAGTCCGGCTCCATCGAGCAGGATGCCGACATGGTGCTCTTCATCTACCGTCCTGAATACTACCATCTGGACACTTTCGAGGACAACACCCCTGCCGACGGCATGGCCGAAATCATGTTCGAGAAAAACCGCCATGGCAGCACCGGCAACATCAAAGTACGCTTCCAGAGCCAATTCACGAAATTCTGCGATGTGAGCGAAGGTTCGTTCGGAGACGGCGGGAACTACGTTTCCCCAGGTGCAGGCATCACTCCAAACGAGAACTTCTCCGCCCAATATTATGACAGCGCGGTCAATGGTGACGATGGTGGTGGCGCAAGCAACGACCCGGCGCAGCAAGGGTATGAGGACGATTTCGCGTTTTAACAGAGACACGGTACACATCGTCTCGACAATCACGTGCATTTGCAAGTCGGAGATTCCGCCCTCCTAACGTCGGGCGGAATGGAAGAAAGTAACGTAGAATAATTGATATATGAAAAAGTTGAGTATGGAGGAATTGGGGCGGGTGACCCCGGAGGAGTTCAAGAGACAAGCGAAGGCGCCGATGGTGCTGGTGCTTGACAATATCCGCAGTATGCACAACGTGGGTTCCGCGTTCCGCACGTGCGACGCCTTCAACATCGAAAAGCTCTACTTGTGCGGGATCACGGCCACACCACCGCAGAAGGAGATCAGCAAGACGGCTCTAGGTGCTACCGAAAGCGTCGAGTGGAGATACAAAGAAGATGTACTTGAACTTGCAAAAGAATTAAAATCAGATGGTTATGCCGTCATATTAGTGGAACAAACCGACACCTCCGTCATGTTGCAGGATTTCGATTTTGCCAAATACGGGAAGATTGCCCTTTTTGTGGGCAACGAGGTGTTCGGCATCTCCGAAGGTCTGCTTCCGTTGTGCGATGCCGCCATTGAAATCCCGCAGTTCGGCACCAAACACTCGCTGAACGTCGCCGTGGCCACGGGAATCGTGCTGTGGGAAGCGGTTTTTCAATTAGGAATTAGGAATTTGTAATTGGTGGAATGAAGAACTGGAAGAGCAAAAGAACGGCAATCATCATCGGCGGGGCGGTTCTCCTTGCGGTGGGGTTGTTCGCCGTTTTCGGGCGGCGCACCAAGCTGGCGGAGAGCGTCCGGCAACAGACCGCCGTCATCCTCAAGAAAGAGTTTATCCCTAACCAAAATGTGGATTTGGCATCCACCATGGCCTTCCAGAAGTTGGATTCGCTCTATAACGACTTCCGGCAACATTTCCGGATGCACTACCAGACCATCGCCACCGCCACTTTCTCCGACAGCAGCCGCATTATCCTCCTCGCCGAACCAGCACCGTTTCTCGAACCTGACAGCATCGAGTCAATTTGCGGCAAGTTCACCCATCAGACCTCGCAGCGGGTTTTCAAAATCGGCTATGACGGACATGTCACCGACCTGGCCATCGTGTTGGGCAACGCCACCACCGAAAACCTCGACAATCTGGTGGCCAAAATCTCCAAACAACAATTCCTCTCCGACTATAAGCCCAACGCCCTCAACCTGTTGGAGGGTTCAAAACGTCAATATTTCACCCAGGGCAATCTGGACTACCAGATTACGTTGGGCGAGTTCGACGACTGGTTCTTTGCCGCAGGGGAAGCTTTTATTGACGAAAGCGACACAGCCAACAACTTGACTGTCAGCGACATGTTTCAGCAACAGCGGCGCGGGGTGTTCTTCAGCCGGGAACCGGGATTGGTGGCTTGGAGCATCCGTCGTGACAGTGACCTCTTCGAGCAAGCGGGCGACATTCACCGGTTCGCGCTGGATGCGGACCTTGTCCTCGGCGCCTTGCGGGATTCTGCCACATTGGTGGTCATCGGGCGCGAGCGCGAAACCCCGTTGGAGGTGCTGCCGCCTCTGCGCGTGGAAACCGTCCTTCTCATCGCCTCCATCAGCAGCAAGGAACTCTCGCAAAGCCTCGATGTCAACGACTGCATGGCCGGCAAGATGGGCAACGGCCGCGACTGGTGTCCCACTTACCTCAGTCGCGAGTTGGAGAACACCGAGTTGGGACATCTTCTCACCATCACCGACGTGCTGCTCAAGGACTGGTCGGAAAACGGCACTATCCAAGAAGCAAGTTACCACTATCCATCCCCAGGGCGTTTTCCATTCGACCGCCCGCTTTTCAAAAAACTGGGACTCAGCGAGTTGGTATATAACTGGAACACCGCCAACACGATGTACGCCATCGATCTGCCCGAATATACGATATACACGCTCAACCGCACGGGGGCACTGCCGGTCTCCTATTTCCGTTCGCAGAACAGCGGTGTCAGCGCAGGGTCGCAATACGAGCGGCAGGCGGGCAACTATTTCGCCCGCGTCGGCAACACCGACATAGCCCGTGTGGTGCAGTATGTCGCGCTATATCAGCTGTTTATGGACAACGGGATTACCTACAAAGGGAAACTGTTGCATCCCGCTTTCCCTGCCAACAAACCTTATCTGTTGGCCAAGCCCTGCCGCGATTTGATGGATATGCTCAAAAATCTGACCGACAGCCAGATAGACGCTGTTTCCGATTCGCTTGCCTCCCTTCATTTCACTACATACGGCGAGGAGCAGGTCAACAAGCAGTTGCGGCAGAACGAGCGCGAATACAATTTCACTTATACCGACGAACACACACAGAACATCTACCGGGACGTCAACCAGAACGAGAAGAGGTCTTTGGTTGAGGAATTCCGAGGGGTGCGTTCGATGTTGAAGGGGCTTTCCGAGGAGGAATACACGATATTGGCTCGCTATTTGGCCTATCCGCGCGGCTCAACCGTTAACAGCCGTGAAACTTACGACCGGATGTTGCGGGCACAGAAAATCAACAACCTGTTGCGGCACATAGGCAAGAACAACCTGACCTTGTTGGGAATCGACCTGGCGAAGGTACGGGATTACTATGTCGGCAGTCTGCGCAACAGCGGCGGCCGATACCTGAAAACGCCATCGGTCATCGTAACCTACAACGATCTCCTCACCACCGGCGGTCACAACATCTCCTCGCGGATCAGCCGTGTGGGTAGCACCACGAACTACAAGCGATACAGTGGCGGTGGAGAACCTGTGGCGCAGGCGAACGTTCCGCCAGCGGCTGAGAAGCCCGCCACGCCGAAGACAAACGTCCCTACCTCCGGCAGCAAACCAGTCTCGGGATCCAAGCCCACATCAGGAACAATTCCCTCTTCCAGCTCCAAACCCTCCACCGGCAGCACACACACTTCCGCTTCCAAGAGCACGGCCTCGACCACCGCGCGGCCTGTTTCCAGCGGCTCAGTGCGCCCGCGCAGCAGCGTGATCCCCAGCAGTGCCCGTACCACTCGTGGGTTTTAATTTATAATGCATAATTCACTGATCGCGATTCGCTGTTCACACATCACAAAAAAATTGTACTTTTGCACTCACAAAAAAATGTGGATATGAGCGAAAAAGTCACCCTTTTGGACAAAACTTTTGTCAAATACATTCCATCCAATGAAATTGACACAGCCATCTCTCGGGTGGCAGCTGAAATCATGTTGGAATACCGCTACGACGACCCGATTCTGCTGATCACCCTCAACGGAGCCATCGTTTTCGCCGTGGATTTGCTGAAGCAGCTGGATTTCCCCTGCCGTATCACCTGCGTGAAGCTCTCATCCTACAGCGGCACCGAATGCACCGGCAACATCAACAACCTCATCGGTCTCAACGAAGATGTGCGCGGCAAACGCATCCTCATCCTTGAAGACATCGTCGATACCGGCGCCACTTACCGTCATCTGCACCAAATGCTCATGGACGCTGGTGCCAAGGATGTGCGCATCGCCACTATGACGATGAAACCCGATGCCTACAAAGGGGAACTGCCCGTCCATTATGTGGGGATCAACATTCCCAACAAGTTCGTTGTCGGCCGCGGTCTCGACTACGACGGTTACGGCCGGAATCTTCCTGACATCTATCAAGTCTGTAGTTAGTTTTTGGCTATTAGCTATTGGCTTTTAGCTTTTATAAGTGACTTAAACTAATGACATAGACTTAGACTAATGACAATTCACTATTCACTGCTCACGAATCACTATTCTTCATTCTTAATTTTTAATTCTGAATTCTTAATTATCACAATATGAGCAACCAAATCACCCTCGTCATGTTCGGTGCCCCCGGCAGCGGGAAAGGCACCCAGGCCAAACAGATGGCCGAGAAATTCCAACTTGAACACGTTTCCACCGGTGACCTGTTCCGTTATGAGATCTCCCACAAGACCCCGCTGGGCTTGAAGGCGCAGGAAATCATCAACCGCGGCGACCTTTGTCCCGATGACATCACCCTCGGCATGTTGCGCAATCATATCGAGAAACACGCTGACGCCAAGGGCTTTATCTTCGACGGCGTACCGCGCACCATCAAACAGGCCGAGATGCTCGACGACAAGAGCTTCTTCAACAACCTCGACATCACCAAAGTCATCTACCTGAAGGTGGAAATGGAAGAGGTGCAGAAACGCATTCTCAAACGCGCCGAAATCGAGCAACGCGCCGACGACACCCCCGCCACCGTCAAGGCCCGCGTGGAAAACTTCTTCGCCCAGACCATGCCGCTCGTGGAATACTACCAGAAACAAGGCAAGCTGGTGGAAATCAACGGCATGCAGGATATCGAGCACGTGTTCGCCGACATCTGCAAGGTGGTGGAATCTTTATAGGACTCGAGACTTGAGACTTGAGACTTTGGAGTTTAGGACTTGTAATTAGGGAATAATTACGTACAAATGGCTACTATCCATCAGCCAACAGCCAATAGCTAATAGCCAAAGTCTAAGTTTAAGTCATTAGTCATAGTTAGTTATATGAACACAGAAACATACAAGCAAGCAGAAAACCACCCCCGTCGCATCGCCGTCCTCGGCTCGACGGGCTCAATGGGCACGCAGGCGTTGGAGGTCATCGCGCTCCATCCCGAGTTGTTACAGCTGGAAATCATCGCAGCCAATTCCAGTGCGGATCTGCTCATCGAGCAAGCGAAGAAGTACCGCCCCAACATCGTGGTAGTGGTGCAGGAAGAGGCTTACCGCAAGGTGAAAGAGGCGCTTGCCGACGAGGACGTGAAAGTCTTCTGCGGCGAGGAATCCTTGTGCGACGTGTGCGAAATGGACTGCGTCGATATGGTGCTGTCGTGCATCGTGGGCATCGCGGGACTCAAGCCGGCTTTCCGCACCGTGTCGTGCGGCACACCTTTGGCCATTGCGAACAAGGAGACCCTCGTAGTGGCGGGCGAGCTCATCATGCGCACCGCGAAGGAGCATAATGCCCCCGTGTTGCCTGTGGATTCAGAGCACTCGGCGATTTTCCAATGCCTCGCGGGCGAACACTTCAACCCCGTGGAAAAACTCATCATTACCGCTTCCGGCGGCGCATTCCGTGGATATACCAAAGAGCAACTGGAAACGGTCACCCTGCAGAATGCCCTCAAGCATCCCAACTGGAGCATGGGCCCGAAAGTGACCATCGACAGCGCATCGCTGATGAACAAAGGATTGGAGGTCATCGAGGCCAAATGGTTGTTCAACATGCCGTTGGAGAAAATCGACGTGCTGGTGCATCCGCAGTCGGTCATCCACTCCATGGTGCAGTTCGAAGACGGATCGGTGAAAGCGCAACTCGGTGTCCCCGACATGCGGCTGCCCATCCAATACGCCCTCACCTACCCGCTCAGACTTCCGCTGCCATACGAAAGACTTGACTTCGCAAGATATGCCACCCTAACATTCGAGAAGCCTGACAGGGAGGTATTTCCGTGCTTAAATATGGCATACAAGGCATCAGCTGCCGGCGGCGGCATGCCCTGCGTGATGAACGCCGCCAATGAAGCTGCCGTACGAATGTTTATGGACGGAAAAATCAAATTCACCGATATTCCAAGAATCATCGAAACAGCTTTGTCTTCCGCACCTGCAGCAAAGCCGAAATCCATTGACGATTATCTGGCACTGGATCAGGAGACCAAATGCAAAATACTCCACTGATAACGCATACCTGCGTCATTCACACTTAATTACATACCTCCTTGGCCACCTTGTCCGCTGCTTTCGCTGGCCGCGCCTTGGCGTGCCTGGTTCTCTAACTCCATCTTGCCGAAACGCAGGGTGAAGCCCAACGCAACTGTGCGGGAATTGTACTTGAAAGTGCCGTGCGACACGTAGTAAGGGCTGTCGTTGTCGTACCCCCAACTGTTCCAGTTGAAGATATCGTTGGCATTCAGATAGATGGAGAGTTTCTTGTCGAAGAAGTCGCAACGCAGACCGGCGTTGATGCTGTAATGGGCGTGAGTGCTGCTGAAGAGGGAAATAGAAGGCGAACCGTAATAACCGGAAACATTGATTTCCAAGCGTTTCCACAACTTAGCCCATAAACTCATATTGAAACTGTAAGACCACATCTGTTGCTTGTAGAGCTCGTTGTCATACATTGTTTCTATATAACGATGATAGACGTTGGCATAGAGGCGTATGTTGAACATGGCGTTCGGGCGGTACATGGTGTTGACTTCCAAGCCTGTGTTCATCGCCTTGCCCACGTTTACGGGATAACCGAAAGAAACCAGGCGGCCGTAAAGGTCGTGGTAGGCGGGCACCGTGATCTGTTCGATGTCCCGGGTTTTGGCACGATAGTAGAGCGTGACGCCTAAAGAGCCGTACTTCGCCCAATACTTCTGCCAACCTGCTTCTACAGAATGCGTTAGAATGGAGTTCAGGTCGGGATTGCCGCTGTAGAAACTCTCTTCTTCGTAGGAGACAAAGCGGGTGAGCTGCTCGGCACTGGGATTGCTGCTGCGGAAGGTGTAGCTGAGTCGGAAGTTGTGCATCGACTTGGTGCGGTACGACAGGTGCAATGACGGGCGCACGTGGAAGAAGTGCCGCCGCACGGCAAAGGTGTCAGGCACGATTTCGGGATACAGGATAGTGGTGTAGGTGTGCTCGAACCGCACGCCGGGCTTGATCGTGAAATTGCCGAATTTATGCTGCAAAGTGAAGAACACCTGGTTCTCGATTTCCGGAGACCGGCTCTTGTAGCTGCGCATCTCATCTCTCACCCAAACCCCTTCGTTCAGTGTGTCCAAATGGTCGAGCTCGTGCGAGAGCGTGAACCCTCCGTAATAACCGACTGAAATCTCACCCTTTTCGGAGTACGGACGGTTGTAGGTCAATTCGGCGTTTGCATCAAAAGAGCCACTGCGGTTTGTTTCGTCCATCGACCGTGTGTATTCGACTGGCGAGAGGAAGATTTTTTCGGTTTTGCCAACATTTCCCCATCCCCAGCTACTTCCATTGACATCCAAGGAGAGGTTGTGTCCATTTCGGTCGAAATTGTGCTGGTAATAGAACCCGAAACCCGCCCAATGGCTTTTACTTCTGCTGGGCGATGACGTTTTGTAATGAGTCAGGGAATTGTCTATGAACATTTCACGATTGGTCTCGGAATAGCCGTTGAAGTTGCGCATATTCGGCCAAAAACCGCTCCACAACGAAATAGTGTTCATGCTGTCAATCTCATAATCAAGGTTGAAATGGAGTCCGCCTCCGAAATTGTGGCCTTTGGAATAGGTGGAGTCCTTCTCGAAACTCACGGTGTCACGGCCTTCCAGTCCGGGTTGGAAAATGGTGATGTCAGACATATTCCGGTATCGATCCATCGAATAGGAGAAGTTGCTGTATAGGTTGATGGAGAGTTTCTCGTTGCTCCAAACGTATGAAATCCAAGGACTTGCATAAGGTTTGATGGAGGCGTTGGCGCCGAAACTGATGAATTGGTTCCTCATCACCTTGGTGGTGGTCACGATGTTGATGATGCCGTCGGCTTTGGAACCGTAACGCGCCGACGGGTTGGTGATGACCTCCACGTGATCGATGCTGTTGGCGGGCATTTGCTGGAGGTAGGTCTTGAGGTTCTCGGCATTCATGTGCGAAGGTTTGTCGTTGATCCAGATCTCCACGCTGGAAGTGCCGCGCAGGGTGACGTTACCCTCCACATCAACGGAGACTCCCGGCGCGTTCTGCAGCACGTCGGAGGCGGTACCGGTCTGGACAGATGGATCCTCGGCCGTGTTGTAGTAGGTTTTCTCCCCATCCACAGCAAAGAGAGGCCGCTCACCCTTCACCGTCACCTCGCCGATGGTCATGGTGCCCGGCGTAATCTTCAGGGTACCCAAATCCATATTTTTAGTTACGCTAAGATTTTGTTCAAAAGTCTCATAACCAACAAAATAGACAACCATACGATAATTGCCGTTGGGCACCATCTGCAACTCGAAGACACCTTTGTCGTTGGCAAAAGTGTGGCTCACGAGCACGCTGTCTGACTGCCGCAACAGACTCACATTGGCGTACTGCACCGGATTGCCGGAATTCGCATCCTGCAACGTGCCCGAGACTGTGTTCTGGGAAAACACTGTAAACGAGCAAACTAAGATTAAAAACGAGATAAAGAAAGACTTCGTTGCGACATTTCCAAGCTGTGTCATAATCTCACTATTTTAGTTGGTTTGATTATTTAATTATAAATTGCAAAAATACATTTTTATTACGTTAGACAACCTTCAAGGTCGATTTACTACATTTTCTACTAATGACGAGAGAAACCAAAAGCGTGCCAATTTCATAACACATTATAAATCAATCGATTTAAGACTAATACACTATAAGAAGTGTATAGAAATTGAACACCTCCGTCAAAAAAATGAACACATATCTATAAATCTGTCGCAGTGCGGCAGTCCTACTACACCGGGCAGCCCTACTGCTAACTACTAACTGCTAACTATTTCAAAATAACCCGCACGCCAACGTACCCCATGATGCCGGTAATCGGCTTATAGACCATCGTGGCGTCGAAATATTCGCCGAAGGGGTTCTCCGCCTGCACAATCGGGTCTTTCTGCTTGACGTTGAGGAGGTTCTCGCCGCCTGCGTAAATCTCCCACTTGCGGAACTTCTTGGTGATCTGCGCATTAAACAGGCAATAGGGTTTCGAGACTTCGGGACGGCGGTACGGCTCGGGGTTGCTCTGCGTGTTGGGCAGCGGCATCGGTCCGTAAATCTGGAAGTTGAGGTTGAACTTCCACTTATCGTACGGTGTGCTGTAATTGAGGTTGACGAGCGCTTTGTGGGGGCTCATCATATCCTTCTGGCGCATCACCCCGTTGCGCATATAGCGCACGTCGTTGTAGCGGTAAGCCAGCAGGATTTCGAATCGCTGTAACGGTTTGAGGGTCAATTCGATCTGCGCGGAATGTGAGCGCGAGCGGTTGTGATAGCCGTTGTATTCGCCGTTCAAGGCGTAGTAATGCACCGCGTGGACGTCCTGATCCAAATCCACGATCATCTGCTGCACGAAGTAGGTGTAGAAGTAATCGACGGCCAGAGAGGCTTTTCCGCCCGGCATGTTGAACTGCCAAACGGCACTGGCGCCGGCGTTCCAAGCCTCTTCGGGTTTGTCTTGCCCGTCGAAATGGAGCGTGCGGGAGGATATCATCAGCGACTGGTTCTCAGCGAAGAAATGGGCGTTGCGGTAGCCCTTGCCAGCAGATGCGCGTAACGACAAGTCTTTGGTGGCCTGCCACTTGACATGCACTCGCGGTGTCCAAAAGAGCTGGTTGACACTCGACCACAATGAAGAATTCTGTTTGTCACGTACCATATTGTAATCCAAACGCATACCGCCCATCAACACCAACTTCGGGTCTATAACGTATGCATATTCGGCAAAGACACCGGGTATCAGATCGTGGTGATGCGGTCTGAAATAATAATACAAATCCCCACCGGAGTCGTAGAGTTCATTCAAACAATCATACTGTAAACTGGCACCCGCCGTCAATTTGTGTCGCTCACTTGCGCCTAATTTGTTGGAATACATTACATTAGCATAAATACTATATTGATCCCCGTTATAAAGAGCGCCATTGCCGTAACGTGAATCCAGCCAATGTCCTGTAAAGGAGAGGATGGTGCCGATACTCTCGTGCTCGCCCTTCAACAGGAAACCATTCTTGGTGATGACATCCAAACGTTTGTTGTCGGAGATGAAACCGTACGGATCACTATAGCGATATTCAAAGCTGTTGGGTGTGAAGCCCATCTGCCCGCCGAAACGGTTGTCCCACACGAAATCCACCATCGTGCGACCTTCTACTACGGGTGCCTTGTAGTCCCAGCGGTTCATCACGTTGACCTGGCGGCTGCGCGGTGCGTCCATGAAGCCGTCCTTGTTCATATCCATCTTCAAGAACTGATCAGCCAGAAATACAAGGAAGTTAGTGCTCACTTTCTCTTTCTTGCCTACGGGAATGCGGGTGTTCATGGCCAGCTCGCCTTTTCCCATAGAATTAGCGTAGAAATTCATGAAGAATTTCTCCAGATTGCTTTCCGGTTTTTTATAGTCGATGTTGATCTGTCCCGTGATGGCCTCGAAACCGTTCACCACCGAAGAGGTTCCTTTCGAGAGGCTGATGGACTCCATCCAAGAGCCGGGGATGAAGCCGAGTCCGAACTGGTGCGACAAAAGGCGGATATAGGGCACATTTTCCAACAGAATTTGGCTGTAAGTGCCGGCGAGCCCGAGCATGGAAATCTGTCTCGCACCGCTCACCGCGTCGGGAAATTCCGAGTCGATGGCCACGCTGCTCTCAAAGCTTTCAGCCAAGTTGCAGCAGGCGGCACGGCGCAGTCCTTCCGTTCCAATTATTTGGGTGTAAATGGGTTGCACGGAAATATAGGAACCATCGCGGGCGACAATGCTCACCTCATTGAGGTTATGTGCCGTATTCAGAAACACGGTAATGTAGTTCTGTCCGCGCGGAATCACCATCGTATC
Source organism: Bacteroidales bacterium (assembly GCA_045130275.1). GTDB lineage: Bacteria > Bacteroidota > Bacteroidia > Bacteroidales > WCHB1-69 > F23-D06. The sequence goes on along the minus strand of JBGUPL010000029.1, from coordinate 56,089 downwards.
CGGCAGGAAGGTAGGAAACGAGATGACCAGCGAGTCCGTTTTGGTGCGAGGGATGGTGAATTTGCCATCAGCATCTGTATGTGCGCCGATGGATGTCCGCAACCACTGCACCGAAGCATAGACCACGGCCGTCGTGTCTCCGTTTTCATTGACCTGCAACACTTTCCCAGTCAACGATTGGGCAACGCCCCACCCTGCCGTCATCAGCAGCAGGCAAAAAAGCAATATTCTTCTCATTGTTCTCTTAAATAATCCCATGGGGCGACAATCCAGATGACCAGGTATATCCAAAAGCCCAGCGAACCAGTCAGCAAAAGCAACAGGAAAACAATCCGCACCACGGTGGGATCAACGTCAAGATACTCTGCCAGACCGCCACAGACTCCGGCGATTTTGGCATCATCTCGGGTTCTATACAATTTTTTGTGTGCCATTTTTTGGTAATAAGGTTAAAAGGTTAGAAGGTTAATGGGTTAGAGGGTTATATTTCTGTGTGTAAAAAAAGCATGACTAAAGCGTTCCTAATTCAGGGACCAGCCGGTCGATGTCGCCGGCACCGATGGTGAGCAACACATCGGGACGATGTTGTTGGAGATAGGTGAGCAATTCAGACTTCTGCAGGACCCGTTTGTCTTGCACATCGACTTTTCCAAGCAGGAACTCGGAGGTGACCCCCTCAATGGGTTTCTCCCGTGCCGGGTAAATGGGCAGCAGGACAACCCTGTCGAGCAGTCCGAGCACCTCAGCGAACCCGTCAGCGAAATCGCGGGTGCGGGTGTAAAGATGAGGCTGGAAAACCCCACAGATGCACTTGTCGGGATATATCTTCCGCACCGCCGTGATGAACGACCGCATCTCGTTCGGATGATGCGCATAGTCGTCAATATAGACGAAATCAGGCCGCCTCACAATATAGTCGAACCGGCGCTTCACGCCTGCGAACGAACTGATTTTCTGTCGAATGACATCCTCGTTCATATTCGGAAAAGCCTCCAGCACAGCCGCGATGGCAGCTGTGGCATTCAATATGTTATAAAGTCCATGTGCCGGTAACGTCAGGCTTTGGATTTCTCCAACGGGCGTATGCAAACAAAAACAGGAAAATTCTTGCTGGTAATCAATATTATACGCATAATAATCGCTGCGTGAATCAATACCATAGATCCGTTTCCCGGGATGTTTGACATACTGCGCAACGGCTTCTTCCACGATGACAGCACAGCGGGTCTGCGATGCAAACTGCCCGAACGCGTCACGCAAGTCTTCCACATCGCGGTAAATGTCCAGATGATCGGCATCCATGGAGGTGATGACGGAGACTTCCGGATGCAAGGTCAGGAAGGAACGATCGAACTCGTCAGCCTCTACCACAGCTGTGTCCGGATTCGCTGAGCAGATGTAATTGTCGTTCAGATTTTTGGAGATGCCCCCGATGAAAGCGACGATCGGCTGCTCGGGATAGAGCAGATGCGCAATCATCGAAGTGGTGGTGGTCTTGCCGTGCGTGCCGGCCACCGCCAGTGTCTTCAGCTCATCCGTGACATGTCCCAACACTTGCGAACGTTTGTACATTGGAACTCCTTTATCTACAAAATACTGATATTCAACAAAATCTTTGGGAACAGCGGGGGTATAAACCACAAAATCCACTTCAGAGGGGATTTTCGCAATATCTCCATCGAAGTGGATGTCCGCACCTTTGCGCAGCAACATTTCCGTCACTGGCGATGGGGTCAGGTCGTAGCCGTAAACGGCATCGCCGCGCTGGAGGTAATATTGCGCCAGCGCACTCATCCCGATGCCCCCGATCCCCAAAAAATAGATGTGTTTACTTCTCATAAATCAAGAAAACGGTTCTGCGGTTTTTGGCACGTCCTTCCTCCGTATTGTTGGTGGCAATAGGTTTTGACTCGCCGTACCCTTTGTATCTCAGTCGGTTGGCACCGACACCTTGCTGGATCACATAGTCATACACCGATTTGGCGCGGTTTTCGGACAGGCGCAGGTTGTCTTCGTCACTGCCGACATTGTCAGTGTGACCCTGGATTTCCACCTTCACCGTCGGATTCTCTTTCAAGAACTCGACAAAAAGCGCCAACAGCATTTTCGATTCCTGCGTCAGACTGAAATCGTTGGTTTCATAGTAGATGTCACGAAGGTCGCACACCTTGCCCGTCTCCACAGCTTTCACCTCCGCATCCTTCTCAACAATCTCTTCTTTAATTTCCTCAGGTTTAATAATCTGTGTGTCAAAAGAATACCCCTCTTTCTTCACATTCACGATAAGCGGTTGCGGATTGTCATGGTGTACTTCTGCGGCCACAGCATACTTGCCCTGCGCCGCACTCACAATGCCAGTGGAAATCACGTTTGCGTTGGTGTCGCGAATCTCGACCACCGCGTTCTCCAAATCGCCTTCGTCCACGGTCACTTTGCCCTTCACGATGACCATCGTGTGCGGACGCGCCTCCTCGTACAGCTCGAACTGGTAGATGTTCCAGTCCTTTTCGCCATAGTTGTTGGAGGAGAAGAAGCCTGTCTTACCGTCCAAGCTGACGAAGAAATCAACCTCGTCGTTCTCAGTATTGATAGGAGACCCGATATTGACCGGCGTTGACCACAGCCGTTTGCTGTCCATCTTCGAATAGAAGATGTCCTGGCCGCCAAGCCCGTCGTGACCGTTGGAGGAGAAATAGAGCGTCTTGCTGTCGGTATGCAGGAACGGGGAGCGTTCGTTTCGATCGGTGTTGATGGTCGGTCCCATGTTGACGGGATCGTTCCAAGAGCCGTCGCTCCTGCGGGTGGCATACCAGATGTCGGAGCCACCGTAGCCGCCCGGACGGTCGCTGGCGAAGAAAAGCACTTTGCCGTCGGAGCTGAGCGAAGGCTGCGATTCCCAAGAGTCGTTGCGGTTGATCTTGCCCGGCAGCGGTTTCGGCTCCGTCCAACCATACCCGTCGTATTCGGAAAAATAGAGGTCGTAGTTGGGATAGGATGCATTCTGTAGCTTCACATTGTGCCGCTGCACGAAAATCAGCAGGTCGTTGGTGAGGTTGATGGTAGGGCTTCCCTCCCCTTCCGCTTTGTTGAACGGTTCAGGCAGAGCATCACCCTTTCCGAAATTCCCGCCTTTTTTCTCACTGCAGCTGAAAAACTCCCGTTGCACCTTGCCGCCTTGCCCGAACGGGGAGTTATCCGCCACATACATGCGACGGGTGAAATAAAAATACTGTCCGTCAGGCGAAAGCGTGCCGAGATACTCGTCCGAAGAGGTCGAGATGTTCGGCACCGGATGCGGATCGAACGGTACAGGATGGTTGAGGATGTTGTCGAAGAAGCGTGCCTTCCGGAGAATCATTTTTGCCTCGTTGATGACCTTGTCCGGATCGTTCAGCTTCGAAAAAAGGTCTGGGTTATCCACAACGACACCTGCAAATTTCACCGCATCTGAAAAATTTTCGTTGAAATAGGCAAGTTTGGCAGCATAGAGGTTATGCTGCGGCTTGTAGAACGGGCAAACATCATATATCCTGTTGAAGGCGGCCATCGCCTTGGTCACGTCCGACTTGTCACTCCTCTTGGAGATGAACTGGTTACTCTCGAGAGGCAAATAGTAGCCCAGCGCATAATAGTAGTTCACATCCAGATATTCGGGATGGTCTGCCAGGATTTCCTCATAAAGTTCGTAGGCTTCTTCTTTCTTTCCTGATTTGTGGTAATCCCTAGCCTTTTTGTATAGTTTCTCACTGTTCTTGTCCATCGTCTGCTCGCACGGGTCATCATCCTGCGCGAAACCCGCGTAGGAGAATGCCATGCATAACACGAACAATATGAGCGATAATCTAGACATTGACGGTTGGAGATTTACAATTGGGTGTAGGGGCGAATAATTATTCGCCCCTAGCGACACATATTTCCTAATTATCTTTAATCACCGTTTCGGCAGCCTCAATGATCTTGATGAAATCGTCGGGTTTGAGGGAGGCGCCGCCAATGAGTCCGCCGTCAACATCAGGTTGAGAGAAGAGTTCGAGGGCGTTTTTGGCATTGCAGCTGCCGCCGTAAAGGATATAGGTGAAAACGGCGAGTTCGGTGCCGAATTTCTTTTCGATGAGGGAACGGATGAAAGCGAGCATTTCCTGAGCCTGCTCCGGGGTGGCTGTCTCGCCCGTGCCGATGGCCCAAATAGGCTCATAGGCGATCATCGTGCGCTCCAACTGCTCGGGCGTGAGCGTGCAAATGGTGGCCTCAATCTGCTTCTGCACCACCTCAAAATGTTTGCCAGCCTTGCGTTCCTCCAGCGTCTCACCGCAGCACATCACCGGAACGATCTGGTTATCAAGGAGTCGAAGCATCTTCTTGAGTACAATCTCATCCGTTTCACCAAAATATTTGCGACGTTCCGAATGTCCCACGATGCAGAAATCGACCTCCATGGAAGCAAGCATCTCCGCGGAGACTTCTCCAGTATATGCACCATTCTCATATTCGCTCACATTCTGCAAACCAGCGTAGAAATGGCTGTCCTCCAGGCTGGCATGGTCGGTGACCAATTCGGCGTAGATGGCAGGCGGACAAAGCACAACCTCCGTCTGGAGCTGATAATCAGCCAGTTCTTCCTCTATTTTGGTGATAAGGTCTTCAGCTTCTTCGAAGTCCTTGTTCATTTTCCAGTTTCCGATAACAATCTTTGGTTTCATCATAATGTTTATATTTATCTGATTTACTTTTCGTTAGAATTATTTCAATATACCTTTTTCAAACGGGCAAAGTTACATTTTTTTTAACGTAAACAGTGCTCTTCCCTCTTCATCCGTTGACCACCGATTCAGTCTCCCCTTCGAAAAATCGTGTGACAATGTGGTCCCCGGGGCGCAGGTCGCCGGCTTGGGTGATCACATGGCCGTCACGCAACGTGATGCTGTATCCGCGCTTCAGGACGTTTTCAGGGCTGAGGAGGCGCAACTGTTCATCCACACTGTCGCATTCCCTTCGGTATTTCTGCAATACGGCTTTCCCCAAACGGGGAAGCGCCTCTTTAATCCCTTGCAATTGCAACAACTCCTGATGTAGATGCAACTGCATATCCCGTTCCATCTTCTGGGCAAGGGCCTTCAAATGGAAAGTTTGGTTCATCGTCACCGATTTCGAGTTGAACACCAGCTCTTTGGCGATCTCGCCCAACATTTTACGTTGCTCAGCCAACACATTCGGCAAATTGTAGCGGAACGCGGTTTCCGTAAGCGCCAGCGCCTGCCGGTGCTCCGCAACCAGCGCACGCACCTGCTGCACCATCCTCGACACCGTTTCGCCAAGAAGGTCATCGAAACGGCGGAAATGTTCCAGCAATGAGAAGGCGACATCCGTAGGCGTGATGAAATTGGCATGCGCCACCATGTCTGTGACGGTGAGGTTGGTGGAGTGACCGATACCGGTGAGGACTGGCAAGGGGAACGTGGCCACCCGACGGGTAAGGTTGTAATCGTCGTAGCAGCTCATGCCCACATCACCGCCGCCGCCGCGCACAAGAACCACCACATCGAACTCACGCTGGCGCGCCTCGATTCTATCGAGTTGCCCCATAATACCCGTTATGGCTTTGTCACCCTGGAGAATGGACGGGAAAAGATCTGTATGGAAGCAATATCCATACTCATTTTGGTGCAATGTCTGCATGAAATCGCTATACCCTTTGCTCGTCTCCACGGAGATGACCGCCACACGCTTGGGCAACATAGGCATCTTCAGATTCCGGTTGAGTTCGAAGATCTGCTCGTCTTTGAGGCGTGCGATGACTTCCTGGCGGTTGCGGACCATCTCGCCGAGAGTGTAGGCCGGCTCTATGTCCTCGATATGCAGCGCCAAACCATGTTTCGGACTGAACTGCACGGTGGCCAGACACAAAATGCGGATGTTCTCCTTCAGCGGCTCACCGGTGATCTGCACGAAACGACGGTTGATATCCTGGAAGTGGGTGGACCAGATCACCGCACGCATCTCCGTCTTGATCACATTCCCGTCGCGTTCCACAAGTTCCGGATAACAATGCCCGCTGTACGGATAGTAATTCAGCTTTAGAATCTCCGCCTTGATATAGTACGGTCGAGTGTACGTCCGCTCGATCACCTTATGGAGACTCAGGGCCACATCCGACAACGAATAGACTGTATGGTTGTTAAAAGTTTCGCGACTCATTGTTTTGGGTTAATGATTGAGAATCCGACACGCATTCTTACGGTTCACTGCTCAGTTATATCCAATATTTTTGGGTATTTTCAGCCAATGGTCGTAAGATTTGCCCAGTCGGGTTACCGCTCGGGTCCAAATATCCTGAGGAGGCGTGTCGAAGACGAGTGATTTCGTGGCAGGGGCGACGACCCACATTTTGCGCTGGATTTCATCTTCGAGCTGTCCAGGCGACCAGCCGGCATAACCCAGCAGGAATTTGGACTTGAGGTTGGCGATGGCATGCTGCTCAATCACCGCGATAAGCACAGGATTGTAGCCCACATACACACCGGGCAGAAGACGGGTGGCCTCAGGGCATGCATCAAAGCTGTGGAGCAGGAAAACAGCTTCCGCCAACACCGGGCCGCCGAAAAAGATCGGATCGTCCACACGGATTTCGTTTACCACATCATACACCGTGTGCGGCAACGGCCGGTTGATGATCAGCCCCGCAGTATGCTCCTCCTCATAATCGGTCAGCAACACCACGGAATGGTTGAAGAACGGATCATTGAAATAAGGGGTGGATATCAACAGTCGTCCCGCCTCCGGAGCCAACGCGGTGGGTTCAATGTGCAGCAGATCGTCGTAATAATCCATCATCAAAAATAATCGGGCAAAGATACATTTTTTTCAGCAAAAAACGAAGATTCATCCGCAATCAAAAAGAGCGCCTCCCTCAGGAAAGCGCTCTTCAATATGTTAGAAAACCATCTGCCTATAACACAGAAATCCATCAGAACCGGACTCTCACGCCACCGAGGAAATTGATACCGGCCTGCGGGAAATAGTACGGGTCATACGAAATCTCACCGCCATAGTAACCCTCGTACAGCGCCGCATTGGTCTCATACTTCGTGTTGAAGAGGTTGTTGACGTTCAGGAACAACTCCAAATCCTTCAGCGCTTTGAAGTGGAAGGTGTAGGATAGACGCAGATTGGTATAGCTGTAGGGTTTCAGAATATAGGTGGCGTCGCCGGAGTTGTCGAGATACTGCTTGCTGACGAACTTGGTAATGAGGCTGATGTTGAAGTCCTTGAGCGGGGTGAAGGTGAAATCGTTGCCCAACACGATATTCGGGGAATAGGCGATGGGCGTGTTGCCGATCTGCTGTTCCACATAGCCGCCGTTCTCCCAATCTTCAACATAATGCGTGTAGTCGAGGATGCGGTTGAGGCTGAAGCCGCCGTTGACGTGCCATGTGAAGAAACGCACCGGTTTGTAAGCAGCAGAAAGCTCGATGCCCAGACGGTAGCTCTTATCGACGTTCGTCATGAGCGGGTCGCCGGTCTGGTCGAGCTCGCCCGTGCGCACCAGCTGGTTTTTGTAGTACATTCCGTATAACGTGGTGTTGAAGAAGTACTTGTCATTGTAGTTCATGTAGCTAAACTCCACATCGTAGAGGGTTTCCGGAACGGGCTTGCGGTCGTCGGGGGCGCCCACGAGGTCGTTGCGGGTGGGTTCGCGGTTGGCCGTGGCAAAGGAGAGGTCGAAGCTGTGTTTCACCTTGGGACGTTGCAGGTAATAGTGCAACGCGACTTTCGGGTTCACGAAGTTCCAGTGGTACTCCTGCGGAATGGGCGTCAGCTCGTCGTTGACCCCTTCAATGGTGTAATCCACGCGACGGTACTGCAACTCGCCGGTCACGCTGAAGTTCTTGATCCAGTAACGAACATTGCCGAATACTTTGGACTGCAGCTTGTTACCGGTTCCGCGGTACCACTCATAATTCGCAGGGCACTCCACCACCCGGTCAGGCTGCACCCATACAATGTTGCCGTAATGGTTGCCGTTGTAGTTGCTCACATCCACGCCTGCCACCCAGCGCAAACCCTGGTCCGTATGGTTCTTAAACACTTGTGAACCAGTATATTGTGCATGAAGACCATAGTAGTAGTTGTCCAAATATTTTTGGGTGACTAGATCTGTCTTTTTAACGGTGTCATATAAATAGTTAACCATATAGTTCGTGCTATCAAGTTCATGACCGACAATTCGAATAAGGCCCTCTAATCCATATTTACCCACTTTTTTGTCGTCTTTATACTGTTCGTAATAGCCGAAACCACGCGTCAGATAGGGCATCACCTGTAAGCTGTGGTGTTGGAGGCCTCCTTGACGAATCCAATCTTTGAGATACTCCAGTTGGTAAAAAGTCTGGGTATAATGATCAAAGGAATTATCGTAGTAGTGACGCTCACCGTTGTCATCGTAATATTCACCGCAGGAGTTGTAGGTGCGGTCGGTCTCAAGCAGGTCGAAGGGCACGCCGTTCCAAGCGAGACCGGTGTGTTCGGTGCCATAGAGCATGTGGAAACGCAGTTTGCCGTTGTCCTTGTTCTTCTTGAAGTTATAAAGATCAAGTTGTGCGGTGAGGAAGCCCGAGTTGAGGCGCACACCGGAATAGTCGATGTAGCCGTCGCTGCGGATGTCGGAGAAGGAGGCGAGCATGGAGAAACGCTTGCCGATGAGGCCGGTACCCGCGCTCACCATGTTGTGGAAGGTGTTGAAAGAACCGTACGCCGTGCGGGCCTCCGCGAAGGGTTTCAACGGGATGTTCCGAGTCACAAAATCGACACGGGCGCCGTAGGAGGTACTGCCGTCGGAGGTGTTGGCACCGCTCTGAACGCTCACATTCTGGATGTAGGTACCCATGTCGGGCAGGTTCACCAGCCACGAACCCTGCGACTCGGCGTTGTTGATGGTCACGCCGTTGAGGGTGGTGTTGATACGGGTCTGGTCGATGCCGCGGATGAACATGTAGGTGGCGCCCAGGCCGTTACCCGACTCGGAAGTGACCACCACGGAAGGCATCAGCTCCAGCAAGTTGTTGACGCTGCCGTTGCCCTGCTGTGCGCGTATCTGCGGCATCGACATCGTGGTCACGTTCGCCGACTGCTGCACCGAGGGTTTCTGGAACTCGATGGTCACTCCCTGGATGGTACCCTGCTGCACCGTGTCCGGCTTCTGCGCGAAGAGGGCTGCAGGAATGAAAATAAAACAGGCCAAGGCAACAACAGTGCGAACCGCCATACGCCTTAAACCATAAACGCTAAACTCTAAACTTTTAAACATAGCTCTAACAGTTTGGTTATTAATAAATTAAACACACTGAAAGAGGGATAAGAGGACGTTGTGAATTTCCCTACGGCGGCATTATCCGCATCAGGTTCAACGGGTCTGATCTCAGCCTTCCGGCACCCCTTTCAAAACGGCGGCAAAAGTACAATTTTTTTATTGATTTACCATCTTTATACCTTCGATTTTATAAAGCTGATTCTCAAATTATTATGTATTTCATAGACACTTTTGGCGGAAAATGCGTTACCGCTTCATATCCCCTACCGTCACCTTCGGGTGGTGGTACTGGTGCGCTTTGGGCGTAGGCTTGCGGTTGAGCTCGACAGCCTGCTTCGGGCAGAAGTGGACGCAGGCGAGGCATTGCGTGCAGTTGTCGCCGCAACGGGCTTTGCCGTCCGTGAGGACGATGTTGCCTTGCGGGCACACGTCGGCACAGATGCCGCAACCCACGCACAGGTCAGTATTGACGGCGGGCGTGAGCATCGGCAGCGTGCGGCGTTGCATACCGGGACGGGCGCACAAGGCACCTATGGGTCCCCACCACGCGTAGTGCAGACGGTGCGTGCCGGCGGCAATCTCCTCGGTGATGCGCTCCAACCGCGCGGCGTACTTCTCGAACTTCCACACTTGCTTGTTGGGGTCGCGCCCGAAGCCGACGGCGCTGTTGTCGGGCACGCGGATTTTCTGACTGTACGCCAACGGCAACCCTTTGTCGGCCAGCAGTTTCTGAACCGTATGGATAGCATTGCCGGCCTGCGCGCCGCAAGGGATGACGACGAAGACGTACGCCTCCTTGGGCAATTGCAGTCGCGGCAGCAACTCCGTCACCGCCCGCGGCGCGTTGAACCAGTAGCTGGGATAGACCAGCCCGATGCGCCGCTCCTGCGACAAATCCTGATGCACCGCCTGACTGAGCGGCATCACCGTTTCGTTGAGTTTCTCCGCGATATGGCGGCTGATGGCTAAGCTGTTGCCCGTGCCTGAAAAGTAGAGGATCATAATCGAATTATTTCAACATAGATTCAACATCTGCCTCCATATCCTCGGGCGTGGCCACAGGCGGGAAGCGTTTGACGATGCTGCCGTCTTTGGAAATGAGGAACTTGGTGAAATTCCAGCGCACACCGCCTTCCTCGCGACCTTCAGATTTGCTCAGACCGTCCACGAAAGCCATCGTGGCCTTGTTTTTCAGTCCTTTCACCTCTTCAGTGGGCACGGTTTGGGTCAGATATTTGAATATCGGGTGGGCATTCTCGCCGAAAACGTCGATCTTTTTCATCAGCGGGAAGGTGACGCCATGGTTGAGGCGGCAGAACTCCGCGATTTCCGCATCGGAACCGGGCTCCTGGTGCTTGAACTGGTCGCACGGGAATCCGAGAATCACGAGACCTTGGTCTTTGTACTTCTTGTACAGCGCCTCCAGCCCGTCATATTGTGGGGTGAAACCGCATTTGGAAGCGGTGTTGACAATCATGAGGACCTTGCCGCGGTATTGCGCCATGTCCACCTCTTCGCCCTTGTTGTTCAGGGCCTTGAAATCATAAATAGTAGCCATTGTTTTATTGTTTTAAGTGATATTATTTGTTGATTCGATTATTCTTTGGGTTTTAGGTTTGGCTTTTAGCTTTTAGCTGTTGGCTTTTGGCGGCTAACAGCCAGCAAAACTCACTCTTTCGCCTCCGCCATCCGCTTCCCCGCCTCGAAGGCCTTCTGCAGGTCCTCTTCCCAATGCTCCTCGCGGTATTTCCGCTTGGCCTCTTCGGAGAAGCCGGCTAGCTCGTAGCGGTCGTAGTTCTTCACCTGGTAGGTGTTGTAGGCGACCAGCCGTTCGGGGTCGCCGAGCGCGGCGGAGATGCAGTGCTCCATCGAACCGTAGCCCTTGCTGTTGTTGCGGGCGGGAGTGCCGTTCATAGTCTCCAACAGCACCACGGGCATCCGTTTCGGCGCAGTCAAGCTGTAGTCGTTGTAGGAGAGCCACGGGAAAGCCAGCCGTTCCAAGAAGGTGCGCATCTGGCCGGTCACGTCGCCGAAGTAGATCGGGGAGCCGAGCACTAAGCCATCGGCTTCGGCAATCTCCTCCAAAACAGGGGTCAAGGCGTCCTTGAACTTGCAGATGTTCGAGGCCTTGCCTTTGAGTTTGCAGGCCATGCACGACATGCAGCCCTTGTAGTCCATGTCATTGAGACGGACAACCTTCACTTCTGCCCCACCCTCTTTGGCGCCGTTGGCGAAGGATTCCAACATGGCGGCAGTGTTCATATTACGGCGCGGACCGCCGTCGATAACCATTATTTTCTTCATATTATTCGGTATTTTGTCGTTAATCATTTTGTTAGCCGCAGCCACGGCGGGATGCTCCAGCAGGCTGGTCGCCGCCACTGCCGCCACTCCGAGGGCCGCCTTCTTCAGAAATTCTCGTCTGTCCATTCGTTGAATAATTTAGGGTGCAACAGGCATTCTTCATGACAAACTGGTCAATGGCCTGGTCCTGCATTTCCTTCCCTGCGAGCACGCCAACAATGGCATCGACAGGCTCTGCAACGGAGGGGATTTAGCGATTCATCAGACGGCTTTCGCCCCATTGGTATTGTGGATAGGCCTTTTTGAGGTCGTCGGCGCACGGCTCCACAGGGCTGCCGCCGCTGGTGGCGAACACGTTGAGCACCTTGCCACTGAGATCGTGGGCTTCGATGAAGGTGTTGACAATGGTGGGGGCGGTGTACCACCACACCGGGAAGCCGATCCACACCGTGTCGTAGTCGGCGATGTTCTCGCAGTTACCCTTGATGGCGGGGCGGGAACTCTTGTCCTTCATCTCGAGCGTGGAGCGGGATTGCTTGTCGCGCCAATCGAGGTCGGCGGAAGTGTACGGTTGTTCCGGGGTGATTTCGTAAAGGTCGGCGTTGTACTCTTGGGCGAGTTTCTGCGCGGCCGCCTTGGTGTTGCCGGTGGCCGAGAAATAAACGATCAAAGTCTTTTTCATCTCTTTCTGATTGGTTTGTAAATTGATTTGGCTGTCAGCACTTTTGGGTGACTGTGCGCAAGCGGCCATCATCAGACAGCACGCAGCGACGATAAAGGTGATGTTTTTCATTTTGATTTATTTTTTAAGGCCGCAAAAGTACATTTTTTATTTAGATGCAACGCATTGGAAAGCAGTTCCGCATCTGACATTTTTGTACTTTTGCAGCCGTTTTCAAAAAGAAAAGGCCATGTTCGGAACCATCAACTTCGTAGAGATATTCAGCTCGTTTATCGTGATGTTCGCCATCATCGATATTTTGGGATCCATCCCCATTTTCATGGGCATTCGTGAGAAAAACCAGGACATCAAGGCGGCGCAGGCCTGTCTGACGGCTTTAGGTCTGTTCTTGCTCTTTTTCTTCGCCGGCGATGCTTTGTTCCGGCTCTTCGGCATCAACTCGGCCTCCTTTGCAGTGGCGGGTTCGTTGGTGCTCTTCATCCTTGCGGTGGAGATGGTCTTGGGTCGCGACATCATCAAGAACGAGCCGAGCAGCGGCGGCGCGAGCATCGTGCCCGTGGCCTTCCCGCTCATTGCGGGTCCCGGCGCCATCACCGCCCTGCTCTCCCTCCGCGCCGATTACGCCGTCATCAACATCCTGCTGGGACTGTCGCTGAACATCATCCTCGACTACCTCGTCATCCGCTACCTCGACAAAATCCAGAAGCTGTTGGGCGCCAACGTGATCTTCATCATCCGCAAGTTTTTCGGCGTCATCCTCCTGGCGATGGCCATCAACATGTTCGTCAACAATATTTTAGAGATCATCCACCAGGTGCCGAGATAGGGCGGTGTCCGGAGTCTCTTTTTCGGCGGGAGGGCTGGCTAAAAAATTTTCTGAATTATCCCTTATTTAAGTTTCGCAAGCTCTTTTTGTTGCAGCTGTTGGCGTGTTTTCGTGATTTTCCGTTGGAGATTCCGCTCGCTCACTGCGTTCGCGGCGGAATGGTGCGCACCTCCGTATGAGACCAAGGGGAAGAAGATGGGCGGCGGGGAAAAAGCTGCCGTTGCCTGAAGTTTCACGACCGCCGCCCATCTTTTTCCCCCTTTTTTCTTGAATGTGGCGCACCATTCCGCCAGTGACGATAGGAACTGGCGGAATCTCCTCCGTTCAAAGACAAATTTCCTCAAACAGTCTAAGGCATACTTGCGAAGCTTGAGTCCCTTACAATTTCGGCGCGTCGAAGGGGAAGGAAATCTCCACCGTCTCATGGTCGCGCTGGATCGTGAGGGTGATCTCCGTCATGCCGTCGAAGAAGGTCTTACGTTCCTCAAGAGAAATCCCCTTCACATCCCGTCCGTTGACAGCCACGATGCGGTCGCCATTTCTCAAACCGGCTTTCTCGGCATTGGAATCCTCAGCCAGACTATTGACTATCCAATATCCGAGGGTACGGCTTCGGTCGGTGTAGGAGAATCCCCGCACGGGACATTCAAACGGGTCATGGAACTTACTGTTCGGTCTGAGAAAAAGACGCTTTCCCGGAAGGTCGATAATCATATCAAAACGTTCCCAGAAGTAGGTGCCGACTATGCCAATGTATTCCTTGCTGGCGAGTGCCCCGCCCGTGTTGTTGCTGAATCCCATGACAATATCGTTCAAGGTGAAGCCACCCACCGAAGCGCTTTTCGCTCTGAAATCGCTGCCGGAAGATGCCCCGCCGATACCGCCGACAGCCGTAAAGTATCGTATCTGTGGCGTGATGTTCGTCAAAGCATATTTCTGAGCCACCAAGCTCGTCAACTCCACCGAACCGCTGCTGCCAAGGTCCATCAATCCCTCCCCTTCGATGATTATCCCTTCACTGATGGCAACCGTCAGCGGCACATAGATGCGTCTATTTTCATAGCGTATGGGAATGGAGGTAAAACCTTCGGTGTGGCCCAATTGATCTTCAAAAGCCATTTGTTCATTCAAATAGTCTATCGTGATGACTTTGTCGTCCAAGTTGTCGATCCCCAGTATGCCGTCGGCGTAATCGCCCACGATGGGCTTAAGCTGAATGATGGGAGAGATGTCGCTCACATACTCTTGACCCGAAACAGTATAAGTCAGCTCGTTGACGATGACCCGTACCGTTTCCTGACTATTTCCGGCACCGCCCATCCTGCCCTCGACGATCCTACTGTATTGGAAGTTGCTGTCGGCAACGAAAATGCTGTCGATGCAGGTGTAGGGGGATCCGGTGTCGAAGACCAGCCGGGCGGTTTTCCCGTTGACCTTTGATTCCAGATAGAGATGGCTGTAATAGAGGATATTGTTCATCTGCTGCCCCATGAGGGTGGAGAAGCAGAAGACGGCCGTCAGGAAAAGCAGTGTCTTTTTCATTTGCGATAATTGGTAAAAACAACGCCGCAAAGGTACACAAAATAATGGTTTGGGATTCTCTTTTTCTTAGTCAGCAACTCTGTCTTCTGATTGCGAACTATATCAATGGTCGCTGATGATTGATTTTTTTCATAAGGAATTCTGATATTTTATATTACTACCCCGCCTAAAGGCACCCCTTCTTGAAAAAAAGGGGAATTTTCGCGACCGCACTTATCGTGCGGAAAACGGGAATTATTTCAAATCGAAAATTCAACAAATATTCATAAAGACATGTATGTCAATATGTTAATTCCGTAACATATTTCAAAAGATGCCTCCCTCGCCTACACCGGTGTCAACCGCCACGCTTCCGGCACCCGCATCGGGCTGATGGACAGCACCGTGTCGATCGAGGTGCTGGTGTTCGGGGTGACTCATCCCCGTCAGGGGATGCCTATCTGTAGAAATGGATGTCCACGTGCGGGTTCAAATCCCCGGAGGGGATTCATGTTCAACGGGTCGCCGAAACATTGTCGTGACCGATGGAATAATTGATAAAGAACAATCTTTGAAATTTTAGAAGAAAAACTATCGAGGTGTTAAAAATATATGTATCTTTGCCTTGTAAAAAAACTTTGATATGGCAAAAGATTATCCTATAGAAGAACCTGAAAACCAGATGGTTAATGAACCATCCACAGAATATGGCGTTGCCGCAAAAACAACATATCGGACAATCTCCGATGAAGAAATGGCACAGTGTATTCCGCTCGAAGAGTCCCGTCGTCGGATGACTGAAAAGATTTACAAGTTCTATCATCCTGAAGCATGAGAATTCTTATTGAAGAACGTGTACATCAAGCCATAGAATCGTTCTATGATGCTGCCATATTAAGACATTGGCATACTTTAAGTTTCGATACCGTTGAAAACAAGAAAAATCGTCTCTATGACGGATTGGAATCGCTTGCCAACTATGCGACCATATTCCCTAAGGCCAGACTAAAAAAAGAATGGATTAATAAGGGATGGCAGGATTTTATTTGCGAGGATTTCCATTTTGCATACGAGGTGGTTCTCGATAAGAACGGGCAAGAAGTCATTTTCGTTCGCGACGCAGTACACAGTTTGTTGTATCATTAAATCCTTAACATTATTTCAAAAGACGCCTCCCTGGCCTACACCGGCGTCAACCGCCACGCCTCCGACACCCGCATCGGGCTGATGGACAGCACGGTGCCGATAGAGGCGTTAGTGGATCGTGAGGAGGGGTGAACGTGCTTCCGTCGTTAGCGCTCCGCCCCCGCAAACCGCTTCAACGCCCCCTCGTCCAACCGCTGCACGGTCCATTCGTCCATCGGGACGGCCCCGATGCTGCGATAGACCTTCAGGGCGGGCTCGTTCCAGTCGAGGCAGATCCACTCCATGCGGCCACAGTTGCGCTCCACGGCGATCTTGACCAGGTGCTTCAGCAGAGCTTTCCCGTATCCCCTACCCCGCTTCTCGGGAAGGATGAACAGGTCTTCGAGATAGAGCCCCTTGCGCCCCACGAAGGTGGAGAAGTTGTGGAAGAAGAGGGCGAAGCCGACCACCGCGCCGTCCTCCTCTGCGAAGACCACTTCGGCGGAACGCTCCACAAACAGGGAATGATAGACAGTGGCTTCGTCGGCCACCACCTCGTCGGCGCATTTCTCGTAAACGGCCAACTTTTTGATGAACTCCAGGACGAGACCCGCCTCTTCGGGCTTCGCCGGACGGATATTGAAACTATTGCTCATATACTATCATTTTGTCATACTTTTGTGATCACCGCCCTCACGCCAGCCGCTCCAGCAATTCGATCAGCACCCGCCAGATGTCGTGGATGGTCGAGAGCTCGACGCGCTCGCTGGTGGAGTGCGGCTCCACGATGCGCGGACCGATGCTGGCGATCTGGATGCCGGGGTAGTGCTGCACGAAGAAGCCCGCCTCCAACACGAAGTGCATCGCCACCATACGGGGACGCCAGCCCAGCACGTCCTGGAACGTGTCGCTGACCCGCTGTAGGAACGGCGAGTGCTGGTCCTCCTGCCACGCCGGGGCCGACATCACGACCTCGGAAACGGCGCCGGCATTAGCAAAGGTTGCGGCAATGGTCTTGCTCAACGCGGCCATGTCGTCGTCAACGAAGCTGCGGGTGTGGGTGGAGACGAAAAGGTGGTCTGCTTCCGCCACGATGCGCCCCACATTGTTGGAGGTCTCCACCGTGCCGGGCATCGCCGCGCTCATCTTCACCACGCCCTGCGGCACCTTCTCCAAACTGCGGACCAACGCCGCGACAGTCTCTTTTGGGATGACCGCCTCCCGCTTCTCGCACACCTCCATGCTGCAGGTGATGCGCGGGTCGGTGCCCGCATATTGTCTCTGGAACGTCTGGTTGATGTTGTCCAACAGCTCCTTTACAAACTCTGAAGCCCCGTTGTTTTCGGTCCAAATCACCATCTCGCCCGACGACGCAATCGAGGCGTTGGCTTCACCGATCTGAATGTCAGCAACTTCGATATCCTCTTCCTTGCTGATTACTTTCAGGATGATTTTGGTCTGCTCCACCGCGCTGCAGCGTCCTTTGTTGATATCGACGCCGGAGTGGCCGCCTAATCCGCCGGCGATGCGGATACGGTGCCACTGGCCGTCCTTGGGCGCTGGCAGGCGTTTCACGGGGATGCGATGGAACTGCAGGCAGGCGCCGGCAGCCCCGGTGGTGATGGTGTCGTAGTCCTCGGAGTCGAGGTTGATGACCTTGCGGCCTTTGAGGAAGTCCTTGCTGAGCTGCGATGCGCCCGACATACCGTCCTCCTCGTTAGTCGTGGTGATAACCTCCAGGGCGGGGTGTACGATGCGGTCATCTTCGAGCACGGCGAGGGCCATCGACAGCCCGATGCCGTTGTCGGCGCCCAGTGAGGTACCGCGGGCCTTCATCCAGCCGTTCTCCTCGTAAGCCTCGATGGGGTCGTTGAGCGGGTCGTTCATACCCACGCAGACCATATCCATGTGGTTGAGCAGCACGATAGGCTCGGCCGTCTCGTGTCCGGGAGTGGCGGGCTTGCGGATCACCACGCAGTTCTCTTTGTCGCGCTCGTACTCCAGATGCAGCCGCTCGGCGAACTGGCAAAGGTAGTCGGCGATGCGCTCCTCGTGGTGCGAAGGGCGCGGAATCCGGTTCAGCTCACGGAAGATGCTGAAAACGCGGTCGGTATTGATGTTGTTGGTTGTCATTTTTTGGGGGGATTGATTTTTTTTAGTGTCAGAAACCATTTTTCAAGAAATCAACAAGTGGGACGTGAATGATGCCCTCATATTTGCTGGAATCCATGAAAGGGGTCATCGATATTACATATTTCGGGTAGTTGTCGTTAATCTTCTGAAGGTTCCCGAATTCGCGTTCGAAAGTTGACTCTTCACTGATGAGATAAGCTGCCTGAACGTAAATGGTGTCATCACCCTTTGTCCCTACGAAATCGATTTCCGTGGCATACATTTGTCCGACGGTTACCTTATATCCTAAACGGATGAGATGCTGATATACAAGGTTTTCCACAATTTTCTCAATGTCATTGGCACGTCTGCCGCCAACTATGAAATTACGGAGCCCAACATCACCAAAATAATATTTGTCGTTGTTTTCCAGCAGTTTCTTCCCGTGTAAGTTGAAACGTGTTACATCATGCACAAGAAAAGCCTCGGACATTGCTTTCAAATAATTCAGAATGAGGTTCTTGGATACTTCATTCTTGTTGGATGTCATATAGTTCTGAATATTGGTGGCCGACAGTGGCTTACCTATGTTGTCACCAACATATTTGATCAGGTTTTCCAAAAAGGACACATTGCGCACTTTTTTGCGACGGACGATGTCTTTCACAAGGATTGTGTTGTAAACGCCCTGAAGATATTGCCGAACGACTTCGGGGTCATCCAGTCCGATAGGACGAAGGCCAGGCAGTCCTCCAAAATTGATATATCTACGGAGCGTATCATCACTATCTTCCAAATTATGGAAGATCAGGAACTCTTCATAGCTGAGGCCCTGCACGAAGATTTCCACATATCTGCCAGAAAGCAGAGTCGCCAAGTCGCTTGAAAGCGTGTCGGAATTGCTGCCTGTCACAATGATGTCAATATCCAGATTGTCATAGTAATTCCTTAGTCCGCGTTCAAATTCCTCGATTTCCTGAACCTCGTCAATAAGGATAAATGTATGCTTATTCGGCTCTCTTCGTTCGTCAATATATGCCACCAGATCTTTGTAGTTCTGGATGAAGTCGAAATCGGTCTTTTCCTTGTCAATATAGATGACGCACGAGTCTGAATCCTGTCGTTTCCGTTGGACAACCTCCCTCATGACGTAACTTTTGCCGACACGGCGTTGACCGGTCAAAACAAGAAGTACACCTGTGCCAAGAAATTTCTCTACTTTTGAGTAGTAATAGGGTCTATAAACCAGTTCCATGTCTCAATATTTTTCTCGCGCAAAAATACTATTTTTTTGTTCACTATAATGAACAAAATGGAAAATTTTTGATTTTTGTTCATTATGATGAACGAATTTCAAGGATTGGTTAAGACATTTGAGCAGCTTCGTCCACAAGAGAAATCAGATGTTTCCATTTTTCTGATTGCCTCAAACAGTCCAACGTAAATTCTTCAGTCTATGAATTTTGGATAATACATAAAATCGCAACCTTATATTATTGACTACAAAAACACAAAATTAATATTATCCAAGGAAATAAATCGCCAAAATTCGATAAAATCCAAAGAAATAAACTGTCGGATTATGATAAAATCCAAGGAAATATCTTTTCGCAGCAGGCTATTTCAGCTTCATCCCGTCCTTGAAGGCTTCGCCAACGCGTTGGGAGACAAGATAGTAACCGTGCGTGTAAGGGTCGAAGGCGATGGCCTTCAGGGCGTCGATATCCACTTTGCCGTCCTTCATCTTGTCGGCCTCCACGGAGGTTTGCAGCACTTTGCCGATGACGCCCAATCCTGTGTCATCACCTTGGTATTCAATAAATTCGCACTCCATCGCGATGGGCAGCTCGTTGATGACGGGAGCATCCACCAATGAGGATTTGGTGGCGGTGAGACCGCTCTTGGCGAACTTGTCTTTCTCCTTGTGGCCCGACACCACGCCGAAATAGTCGGCCTCCACCACGTGGGCGGCGTCGGCGATGTGGACCACAAAGCCCTTGCGTTTCTTGATGTTCTCCACCGTCTTGTGGGTTTCGGTGAGGTTGAGGGCCACGCGGTCGCGGTCGAGCATCGTGCCCCAGGCGGCGTTCATCACGTCAACGGTGCCGTCCTCGTTGTAGGTGGCGATGAGCAGAACGGGCATCGGGAAAATGGCTTCGGTTGTTTTAATCGGTTGTTTCATAAGGAATTATGTTTTAACTTGTTATTATTTTGAATGCTTATTGAAATAGAAATGCAAAAGTAGAAAATCTGCCAATAAAAAAGCACAAAAAAAGTCCCTTCCCAAGGAAATTATATCATCAGAATTCTAAATAAAATCCAAAGAAATAATTTGCCAAAATCAGACAAAATCCAAAGGAATCCCTTATAGACTGTTGCGGAATTCGGTGGGACTCATGCCTGTCTCGCGGCGGAAATAACGGCTGAACGTGGATTGTTCCTCGAAACCCAACATGTCGGCAATGACCTGCACCGAGAGGTCAGGCCGGACATGCAGCAGCATCTTCGCTTCCGCCACGACTTGGCGATGAATCCAGTAGGCGGCGGTTTGACCCGTCTCCTGCTTGATGACAGCGCTGAAATGTTTGCTTGACAAGCATGCCTTCTCGGCGTAGAAACTCGCATCGCGGTGCTTACGGAAATACTGCTTGAGGTCATTGTGGAAATGTGCGCTGACCCTCTTGTCGGCCGATGTCTCGTTCAGTTTGTTCCTGCGGTAGTTATTGAGCAGGCGCAGGAGAAATTCCAACAGACGTGTCATCAGCATCTGAAGGTCGGGAAGCTTGAGGCGGGTGATTTCGCACATCCCCTCCACCACGTTCGTTATCATTTTGTATTCATGCCTGTCGAGCTTCACGTTGGGATGCGGTTCGTAACGGTAGCGCAGTTGGTTGATGATTTGCAGCATCGGATCATTCAGGAGCGATGCCCTGACCACAATCAATGTGGCACGATAGTCATCGGTTTTGTCCACTTTCAAAAGTCTGTGATTGGGGAAGATAACGCCAACGGTGCGCTGCTCCGAAAAGTCGGCGTTGTCATCGTACATGAGGTTGATGCGTCCTTTGTGACCGATACAGATGACGTAGTCTGACGAGACAAACGGCTCGTCCCCGGAGGGCAACCCCCTTACATCATTGAAAACCACAATGCCTTCCTCCTTGATTCTCTGAGGATAAAGGTTCATCGGATGAGTATATGACGATTTCTTTTTCATGATGCAAAAATACGGATTTTTTTAAAAATCCGTCACAATCGGTCTTTTTGCCAAATTTTTGCGTCGATATGTCAACTTACGTGACGGTGGCGAAATTAATTTTGCAGGCAAATTTAATAGTACGTATTTTCTAAAAGACAATCTTATGAAACACACAGCTTTCCTGATCTGTATGTTGCTTTTGACAACCTGCGCTTTTGCACAGACGCCGAACGACAACACCGTCGAAGTGGTCTATAACGGCACGACGGCAACGGTGGCCGTCGCCGACAATGTGACGCAATACCTGACCGTCACCCAGCAAGGGGCGCACGTCTCCATCACTCAGAGCGATTCCCTCGCCAGCGAAATCACCTACAAGCTGAGCGGCACATCGACCGACGGTGAGTTCTATATGTCGGGTTCTTACAAAACCACCATCGAACTCAACGGTCTCACGTTGACCAACACCACACCCGTATATAGCGGTGCGGCGGTGCATATCCAGAACGGCAAGCGCATCAACGTCAAGCTTATCACTGGCACCACCAACACGCTCGTTGATGCGGCCAGCGGCTCGCAGAAGGGATGCCTCTACGTGAAAGGCCATGCCGAATTCAAGCAACAGGGTACGCTCAACGTGGTGGGCAACGTGAAACACGGCATCAAGGCCGGCGAGTACATCAGTCTGAAGAATGCCACGATCAATGTGACCTCCGCCGTGGGCGACGGCATCTCATGCAACCAGTATTTCCTGATGGAGAGCGGCACCCTCAACATCAGCGGCACCGCTGATGACGGCATCCAGTGCGACCTGGAAGGCGACACTTCCACAGGCATCACCACCGACCACGAGGATGAGGACAGCGGTAACATCTACATTGAAGGCGGAACCATCACCATCAATTGCACGACCGTTGCCGCCAAGGGCATCAAATGCGCGGGCGACATATACATCACCGACGAACCCGTCATCACAGTAACCACCAGCGGCAAAGGCACTTGGGACGAGGATGATTTGGAAACCAAAGCGGCCTGCGGAATAAGCGCCGACGGGAACATCAACATCAACGGCGGCACGTTCAACCTGACCTCCACCGGCTCGGGCGGCAAGGGCATGAAGTGCGACAACGTGCTGACGATCAGCGGCGGTGACATCACCATATCCACCAGCGGCGGCCTCTATTACAATAACGGCACGACGGAAAACACCAACTATACTGGCAACACCGACCACATAAACAGCGACTACTACTCGTCGCCCAAGGGCATCAAAGCCGGATTGAAGACGCAGGTCGGGAACAGCTACACCTACAGCGGCGGCATGGTCATCAGCGGTGGCAACATAAAAGTGACCACCACAGGCCGTAATGGCGAAGGCATCGAGAGCAAGAACACATTGGAGATCACGGGTGGCGAAGTCTATGTCAACGCATACGACGACGGCGTCAACTCGGCCCAGAATCTGACCATCACCGATGGTTATGTCTATTCCCGCTCCAACAACAACGACGGCATGGATGCCAATGGCAACTTCTACATCAATGGCGGCTTGGTTTACGCCATCGGTTCCCGTTCGCCCGAGTTGGCCATCGATGCCAATTCAGAAGGGGGAAAGAAGGTCTATATCAACGGAGGCGTTGTCATCGCGGTGAGAGGAATAGAGAACGGCAGTAGTATTAATCAACCCTATATCCAGTCTTCGTCCGTCAGCGGCAACAGCTGGTACACGGTGACTTACGGTGACGATGCGGTGGCGTTCTATACGCCTACGCTCACTTCCGGTGGCGGGCCTGGTGGCGGTGGTGGTCCTGGTGGCGGCAATTCGTCCACTTTAATTTCGGCCCCCAGCACCCCATCGCTCGCAAATGGCAACAACATAAACGACGGCACTGCCCATTTTGAAGGGAACTGCTATGTCAGCGGTTCCAACGGTGACGACACCGGTATCAGCGAACTTGACATGGAGGATGTCACCATCAAGAGTCTGAACGGCAATATCATTGTCGAGGGCTGTGAAAATTGCGCAGTGAGCATATTCACCATGGAAGGCCGCCGGGTAGGTGACCGCGGGCTCGCTCCCGGCGTTTATGTCGTCAAAGTCGGCGACCTTCCGGCGCGGAAAGTCGTCGTGAGCTAGGAGCCGACGCTTCCCAGCGTCGCAAAAAATCCCGCCATGTACAACTTACATGCGGGATTAATACACTAACGTTAGGTCTTCACTAAGCGGCTCAGTTGATGCGCTGCATGGCGCAAAACGAAGGCGTTTCTCCGCTGACGTTCCGCAAAAGTTTCAGGTAAGATTACTATTTACACACGCATTACCTATACCTCTTCCGGAATTCCGAAGGCGACATCCCCTCCTGACGCTTGAAGAACTGTCCGAAAGCCGACTGGTCAGGAAAGCCGAACTGGTCGGCAATCTGCTGGTGGGTCATTTCGGTGGTCAGCAGGGCGTTCTTGATTTGGCCGATTAAAAACAGATGGATGAGTTCTTTCGGTGTTTTGCCGGTTTCCTTTTTGCAGACCTTGAAGAGATAACGCTCTGACACGCAGAGTTTGTCGGCATAGTAGGTGATATTGCGGCATCCTGACGGAGTGTTTTCGCCGACCAGCTCGAAAAAATGGTTCAACAGCTGACGAGAACGTTTGCCGTTATCGCCTGACGACGAAGTGGTGGCCTCTCCCATCGCATTGAAAATGGAAAGCAGCAGGTGTACGAGACTGGCGGTGATCATTTTGTGGCGGGCGATGAGATCGGGCTGCCCTACAGCCATCCGAAGCAGCTCATAATCAGCGGCAAACATTCGGCCAAAGGGATCCTCCAGCGTTGTGTCGCTCCAAAAGGCCGTTTCCAGTGTCCCGATGTCGGCCTCCGCCCCGAGCAAAGCATATACGACATTCATCAGCGATTCGTCAAAGGCCATAACCTCCACGACCATATTTTGGGTGGACGACTGCACGCGGAACGTCGCGCCCTCCTGAACAGCAAACACCGTTCCGGCGGCTAATTTGTACGATTTCTGTTCGAAAAGCACCCGCATGCTGCCTTTCAACACACGGCAAAGCCATAACCCGTTGAGGTTGGACTTCACGAGTTCTGCACCGTGGTGATATTGTTGGATGGTGACATTCATGCGGCAAAGATACAAAAGTTCCGAAAACATACAATACTGGTTCACCTTCATACACCTTTGTTCCCTTTCGGCGCGGTATTTTTGCATTATTAAACAGAATTGAAATGAGGTTTTGTAATTATATGAGAATCAGCAGATTGTTGATATTGGCAGCTGCGTCGCTCTTGATAGGGTCGTGCCAGAATAAAGCGCAAAAGGAGCAAAACGCCCCCGAAATCCATGAACTGCTCACGGTCACGTCGCAGGATTACACCTTGAATGCGGAATATCCTGCTTCTATCCATGGCGCCCAAGCCATCAAGATCATTCCTCGCGTGGAAGGCCACTTGATGGGCGTGTATGTGAAGGAGGGTGAGCGTGTTCGCGAAGGTCAACTGCTGTTCCGTCTCGATGATGCACCCAGCCGGGCGGCAGTAGAGTCGGCCAACGCCAATGTGCAGATGATGACGGCCGCTTTGGACAAGGCGCAGTTGGAATACAACGGCAAGAAGAACTTGCGGCAGAAATCGGTCGTCTCCGACTTCGAACTCTCGCTGGCCGAAAGCGACCTCAACGTGGCGAAAGCGAACCTCGCAGCAGCGAAAGCGGCCCTCACCTCCGCCCGCAACGACCTCAGCTACACCGAAATCCGCAGTCCTTCCAACGGTGTGGTGGGGCGAATCTTTTACCGCAAGGGCGACCTCGTGGGACCTTCCATCCAGGACGGACTCACCGTGGTGGCCGACAACCGCCAAATGCGGGTCTATTTCTCGATGACGGAAAAAACGGTGATGCAATACCTTTCCGAACACAAAAGTATGGAAGCGGCTATACGGCAGATGCCCGAACTGCGGCTGCAGTTGCCTAATGGCACCCTTTACGAACATACCGGTCGTGTGGAGAGCATCAGCGGCGTGGTGGACGAGCGCACGGGAGCCGTCTCGGTCTGCGCCCGCTTCGACAACCCCGACGGAATGCTGCTCAGTGGCGGTACGGGCAAAATCGTTATCCCCACCGAACTGCACAACGCCATCGTCATCCCTCAAGAGGCCACCTACAGCATCCAAGACAAGGTGTATGTGATGAAAGTGGCGGACGGCAAGGCAGTCTCCACCATCATCCAGGTGGAACCACAGAACAACGGCAAAGAGTACGTGGTGATTAGCGGTCTTGAAGAAGGGGATGTGATTATTGCCAAAGGGGCGGGGTTTGTGGAGGAAGGAACGGTAATCGTTAAACCCTAAACCTTAAACCTTAAACTTCACTATGAATATTAAGACTTTTATATCCAGACCCTTGCTCTCCCTCGTCATCAGCGTGTTCATCGTGCTGTTGGGGGTGATTTCGTTGCTGTCGCTGCCGGTGGAGCGCTATCCCGACATCGCGCCGCCGGCCATCTACGTGTGGGCGAGCTATCCAGGCGCGAGTGCCGAAACGGTGCATAAGAGCGTGGTGATGCCGTTGGAGGAGGCCATCAACGGGGTGGAGGGAATGACCTACATGACCTCGTCGGCCAGCAACGGCTCGGCCAGCATCACCATCTACTTCGAGCAGGGCGCCAATGCCGATATGGCCGCCGTGAACGTGCAGAACCGCGTCATCCAGGCACAGGCGCAGCTGCCCGCCGAGGTGCTGCAGACGGGCGTGGCCACCGAGAAACGGCAACCCGGCCAGCTCCGCATCATCGCGCTGGAGAGTCCCAACGGCACCTACGACGAGAACTTCCTCAGCAACTATTTCTACAACAATCTGCGTCCCGCCCTGCTGCGCATCAAGGGCGTGGGCAAGGTGGAGGTGTGGGGTGCGCAATACGCCCTGCGCATCTGGCTCAAACCCGACGTGATGACGCGTCACAAGCTGATGCCCAGCGACATATCCACCGTCTTGGCCGAACAGAACATCGAGGCCTCGGTCGGTTCGTTGGGCAGCAACTCCGACAATGTGTTCCAATATATGCTGCGCTATACGGGCCGCAAAACCGAGGTGTCGGAGTTCGAGAACCTTGTGATTGCCTCGCTGCCCACCGGCGAGGAGCTGCTGCTGAAGGATGTGGCGGATGTGGAGTTAGGACAGTCGGATTACGACTACATCAACAGCATCAACGGGCATCCGGGCGTGATGGGCTCGGTGAGCCAGATGGCCGGCTCCAACGCTACCAAAATCAACCTCGAAATCGACAAACTGCTGGCCGAAACCGAGAAATCGCTGCCCAAGGACGTGAAAATCGTCACCTTCGACAACACCAACGACTTCCTTTTCGCCTCCATCCGCGAGGTGATTCTGACGCTCGTCATTGCCATTCTGCTGGTATTGGTCGTGGTGCTCTTCTTCCTGCAGGATTTCCGCGCCACGCTGATTCCCGCCGTCGGCATCGTTGTCTCGCTCATCGGCACTTTCGCCTTTATGAAGGTGGCGGGATTCTCCGTCAACCTGCTGACGCTCTTTGCGTTGGTGCTGGTCATCGGCACCGTGGTCGATGACTCCATCGTGGTGGTGGAGGCGGTAAAAACGAGGCAAAGTAGAGACGTGCCATGGCGCGTCTCTACAACCTCCGCCCGTAATGCCACGGAGGAAGCCATGAGCGGTCTTTCCGTCACGCTGTTCACCACCACGCTGGTATTTATGGTCATCTTCATCCCCGTCGCCTTTGTGGGCGGCACCACCGGCATCTTCTTCAAACAGTTCGGTCTGACGATGGCTGTCGCGGTGGGCATCTCGTTGGTCAACGCGCTGACATTGTCACCAGCATTGTGCGCATTGATTTTGAAACCGTTTGATTCAAGGGGCGAATCATCATTCGCCCCTACAAAGGCGGTGTCCGATCGAATCAAAAATGCCTACGATGTAACCTTCTCCGCCCTGTTAAAACATTACGCCAATATGGTCCGCTGGCTGCTTGGCCGCAAATGGCTTACGATCGGCAGTGTGGCGGTCACATTGCTGCTGTTCGGCATCCTTTTCAAAGTGGTGCCCACGGGCTTTATCCCCAACGAGGACATGGGCACGCTCTTCGTGGACCTTACGCCGCCGTCGGGATATACGGCCAACAAGACTTTCGATCTGATGAACCGTAATTGCGACAAGATCCGCGAGTTGCCCGAGGTGCAGGATGTCGGCGGCGTGGTGGGCGTCGGAGCCGGTGCCAACATCTTCATTCAGCTGAAACCATGGAAAGAACGCCGAGGAAAAGCGCACTCCTCTTCCGCCATCATGGAGAAAATAGACGCGATTTTGTCCCAGGAAACGGAGGCGCAAAGCTTCGTCTCGGAACCGGGCATGGTGGAGGGCTATGGCGGCAACGGCGGTTTCGAGTTCTCGGTGCAGGGCCGCAACGGGCAGGATGCCAAAACGTTGCACGCGATCACCACCCGTTTTATGGATAAGCTCAGCGAGCGCCCAGAAATCGGCGAGACCTACTCGAACTACGATGTCAACTATCCGCAGTACCGCGTGGATTTGGATGTGGCGCGGTGCAAGAAGATGGGGGTCGCACCTTCCACCGTCCTCAACGAGATGGGGGCTTACTTGGGCGGCGACTACATCTCCAACTTCAACAAATACAACAAGGTGTATCAGGTGGATTTGCAGCTCCGGCCCTCCGACCGTAACCGACCCGAGTCATTGGCGAGTCTTTTTGTTCGTTCCGAAAGCGGCGAGATGATGCCCATCAACCAGTTCGTCACCCTCACCAAGGAGTACATGCCGCAGTCCATCAACAGTTTCAACATGTTCCCCAGCATTGATGTTTCGGGCAGCGTGGCAGAGGGCAGCAGTTCAGGTCGTGCCATCAAGGCCATCCAGGAGACCGCCGCGAAGGAGCTGCCCGTGGGCTATAGCATTGAGTTTGGCGGCATCACCCGCGAGGAGAGCCAGACCTCCGGCAGAGTGATCTTCATCTTCCTGATATGCATCGTGTTCGCCTATCTTGTGATGGTGGCTCTCTACGAAAGTCTCTTCATCCCGCTATCGGTAATGCTGTCGGTGCCCTTCGGTCTGGCGGGCAGTTTGCTGTTTGCCAAGCTGTTCGGCGTGGAGAACAACATCTACATGCAGATCGGGATGGTGATGCTGGTGGGTCTGCTGTCGAAAACGGCCATATTGCTCACCGAGTACGCCTCGAAGGCACGCAGGGAGGGGATGTCGCTCGCCGAGGCGGCACTCAGCAGCGCCAAAGTGCGTCTGCGTCCCATCCTGATGACCTCGATGACGATGATTATCGGCATGCTGCCTCTGATGTTCGCCTCGGGCGTGGGCGCCAACGGCAGCCGCACCATCGGGGTCTGCGTGGTCGGTGGAATGCTGTTCGGCACGCTCGGCTTGCTGCTTACCGTGCCGGTGTTGTTTGTCGTGTTTCAGAAATTACAGGAGAAAGTAAAAGGGATTAGTAAATAGTGAGTTGTGAATTGTAAATTGTAAATTGTAAAAAGTGAGAATGAAGAGTAATTGGTTTTTTATATTGACAACATTGCTGATGGTCGGCTGCGGTGTGCAGAAACCGGTGGTTGAGGAAGCCGTCAGGCCAAATCTTCTTGAACCGGACATCATATTGGTTGACAGTGTTCCTATGCGTTCTTGGCAGGAGATTTTCGTGGACGAATCCTTGCAGGCACTGATTTCCGAAGCCCTGACAAACAATGCCGATGTGCGCACTATGCAGCTCAATGTGGAACAGGCCGCCATCCAGATGCGAGTGGCCAAATTGTCTTATCTTCCGTCGTTTGCGCTGTCACCATCGGGAACTGTTACCAAAGCCAACGGAGCGCCCGTTTCCACCAGCTACGAACTGCCGCTCACGATGAGCTGGGAATTGAACCTCGGCGGACAGGTGGAGGCTCTGAAAGCAGCAACGAAATACCAGTGGATGAACACACAAGAGCAACTCAAATATACACAACTGCAGCTCATTGCTTCCGTAGCCAACACTTACTACACGCTCATCATGCTCGACGAGCAGCTGCGGTTGTCGGAACAGAGCGTGAAACTGCAACGGGAAACGCTGGAAACCATCACGGCAATGAAAGAGGTGGGGATGATGAACGAATTGGCTGTCAATCAAGCCGAAACAGAATTGCAGGCCACTATCGCTTCGGTAAGCGACCTGCGCCTGCAACGCGAGAAGACAGAGCGGGCACTGAATTTGTTGTTGAGCCGCACACCTCAGAATGTTCAATATTCCAATTATACGGATGTGAAAGATATCAATATGGATGCGGATTCGCCTGTCAGCTTGGAGGCATTGGCCATGCGTCCGGATGTGCGCAGTGCGGAGTATCAGCTGCGGGCCTCGTTTAGCAACACCAAAGTGGCGCGCTCGCAGTTCTACCCATCGCTGAAGCTCACCGCCAGCGGCTCGTGGACCAACAATGTCGGCGAGATTGTCAATCCCGCCAAACTGTTGCTGAACCTGATTGGCGGACTTACACAGCCTCTGTTTCAGATGGGACAAATCAAGGCGGGTTTTGAAATAGCCAAGTCGCAGCAGGAACAGGCGCAGATCGCCTTCGAGCAGGCACTGTTGCAGGCGGGCAGCGAGGTCGCCAATGCTTTGTCGGAATGCCATACCGCCCAGCAGAAGCTGCTTGTCCGCGAGGTGCAGGTGGAGGCCAGCCGAAAAGCGGTGGAGAACGTTCGCGAACTGATGCAGTATTCCCCATCCGTCACCTATTTGGAAGTGCTAACCGCCCAGTCATCCTGGCTCAATGCCCAGCTGCAGCAGACTGCCGACTGGCTGGAGTTACAGCAGGGAAAAATCAATCTATATAAGGCATTATGTCGATAATCCATAAAATTATGCAATCACGAGTCAACAAAAATGTAACCTTGTCGTCGCTGCAACCCGACGACCGCGAGCAGTTCATCCTCGACAACCAGCGGGCGTTCAAGTACGGAGCCACCGAAGAGTTCGGTCTCCGTGACAATCATTTTGAAGAGGACGGGGAAATCATTTCCCGTGCCACCATCGAAGCATCCATTGATAGCGAAAATGCTGAAACCTACCGCATTCTCCTCGACGGGGAGAAGGTTGGCGGTGCCGTTATCAGCGTGAAAGGAGAATGCGGCGAATTGGAACTGTTGTATGTCAACCCCGAGGTTCACAGCAAGGGCATCGGTTATTCCGCCTGGTGCCTAATCGAACAGCTGCACCCCGAAGTGACAGTCTGGGAGACCCACACCCCCTATTTCGAAAAGCGAAACATCCACTTCTATGTCAACCGCTGCGGTTTCCACATCGTAGAGTATTTCAACAGCCGTCACCCCGACGCGAATGATCCAGAATCAGCCGATGAAGATAGTAGCGGGATGTTCCGTTTTCAGAAGAAAATTTGGAATCTCAAATCAGCCGTTTTCCACAACTCAAAAGCAAATCTGCGCAGCGGGTCTTGATAGTTGATTTCGTGTCTCATATCGTTTCGTTTTCCATATTCTTCCCCGTCGTATAGGAAAAAATGTATTTTTGCCGCCGTGAAGAAGACACGAATGAGACAACTGATCGCTTGGGTGCTGTTGTTCGCGTTCTGCGGCATGATCGGCACCAAGGCCCTCCACCACCATCATTGGACGGAGGCGGAAGATGTTGTCTGCCCGTTGGACGGTGTCACCATGTCGCACCACACGCTTGCGCACACAATCCTCCAAAATATGGAAGATGATGCCGACGACTACTGCGCCATCTGTCATTTCACCGTCACCAAAGTCGTTTTTCCGACCAGCTTGCACTTCTTCAACAACGACCAAAAACTTTTCCCCCATCTTTTCTTTTTTACACTCTGCACACAATCCAACCTACAGGGTGTGAGCTTGTTACGTGCACCGCCTGTTCAGTTGGTAGTTAGAAGTTAGCAGTTAGTAGTTTGCGGCAACGTTCTACTTGCCGTACACTAACCACTGATCACTGATCACTATTCACTAACAAGCAAAAAAATGAAAAGACATATTTATTATGCCCTAACGTTCCTGTTCGGGGCGATAGCTTTTGGTGCGGGGGCTCAGGATTTGCCGCACCACGATCACGACACCGTTCACGTGGACGAAATCACCATATCATCGAACCGCGAGCAGACACTCCGGCGGGAGGCACCGGCGCTGATCAA
Organism: Bacteroidales bacterium; assembly: GCA_045130275.1. Classification (GTDB taxonomy): domain Bacteria; phylum Bacteroidota; class Bacteroidia; order Bacteroidales; family WCHB1-69; genus F23-D06. The sequence continues at coordinate 24,809 of JBGUPL010000029.1, read as the reverse complement.
CATTGTCACGCCGCGCACCATGACCGCCGCCAATGCCGTCTGTTTGGCACAGACGCTCGATTTCATGCCGGGGCTGCGTGTGGAAGACAACTGCCAGAACTGCGGCTTCACGCAGGTGCGCATCAACGGACTCGACGGCCACTATTCCCAAATCCTCATCGACTCCAAGCCGATATTCTCCTCATTGAACGGCGTTTACGGTCTGGAACAGATTCCGGCGGAGATGATTGGACGCATCGAGGTGATGCGCGGTGGCGGCAGTGCCCTCTTCGGCGCGTCGGCGGTAGGCGGCGTCATCAACATCATCACCAAGGAGGCCACGGAGAACGGCGGCGGCTTCGGCCACACCGTCAGCAACTTCGACTTCACCCGCTCTTTCGACAACACCACGCACGCCTACGCTTCGGCCGTCACGAAGAATCGCAATGCCGGACTTTACCTCTTCGCGCAGGACCGTCACCGCAGTTCCTACGACCGCAACGATGACGGCTACAGCGATATTCCCAAGCTGCGCAACCTCTCCGTCGGGGTGAACGCGTTCGTGCGACCCACCCGGCTGTCGAAGCTGAGTTTCCGCTACAACATCGTCAGCGACGAGCACCGGGGTGGCAACAACCTCAGTCTGCAACCCCACGAGTCGAACATCTCCGAGGGCGCGTCACACCTCGTGCACAGCGGCCATCTCAACTACCACCTCGACTTCGGCCACCAGCATGTGGAGGCCTACGCCGCCCTGCAACACATCCACCGCGACAGCTACTACGGTGGTATCGGCGAGGGCACGCCTGAGGAACGGGAGGATGCGCTGAAGGCCTACGGCTGCACCCATAACCTGACGCTCGCCACCGGTGCGCTGTGGCGCTACCACTTTGACAAACTGTGGTTTATGCCCGCCTCGTTGACCGTCGGGGCGGAATACAACTTCGACCACCTGACTGACTCGATCCCGGGTTACGCGCAATATCTGCACCAGGACGTGCACATCGGCAGTGTGTATGCGCAGAACGAGTGGCGAAACGAGCATTGGTCGCTGTTGGCTGGTGTGCGCATGGACAAACACTCGCTCATCCGCCGGCCGATTTTCTCCCCGAGGGTGAATCTCCGTTACAATCCAAATCGAAAGATCTCATTACGAGCAAGTTACGCCACTGGATTCCGGGCTCCGCAATCGTACGACGAAGACCTGCACGTCTCCTTGGCGGGTGGCGAGCGTATCATCAGCACCCTCGCCCCGGACCTCAAGGAGGAACGCTCACACAGCGCATCTCTCTCTGCAGACTTCTGCCTCTACAAAGGCAATGTAGATGTGGACATTACAGGCGAAGGGTTCTTCACCTATCTGAAGGACATCTTCGCGGAGCGACGCTATGAGGATGCCACCGGCAACGAAGTGTCGGAGCGCTACAACGCCGGTCGCGGGTATGTGGCGGGCGTGCACGGCGCGTTGAAGGTGAGCTGGAGTCGTTGGATTTCCGGTCAGCTCGGTGCCACCTGGCAGGTGAGCCGCTACAGCGAGCCCGTGGAGTGGAGCGAGGATGCCGCCCCCGAAATCCGAATGCTCAGGACACCGAATGTCTATGGCTTTTTGATGCTGGAAAGCAAACCGTGGCGCCATCTCACCCTGAATGTCACGGGCAACCTCACCGGTCCCATGTTAGTGCCCCACGAATTGGACGAACCCGTCCTGGTGAAAACCCCGACCTTCTTCGTTCTCAACGCGCAGGTTTCTTACGACTTCCATTTCAAGATCCAGCGGAGAGATGAATATCCTATGATACAACGCCCGTCTGAAGTGGGCTATAACGAGGTCGTGCTGCGCCTGACTGCCGGAGTGCAGAACATCACCAACGCCTACCAGCGCGACCTGGACTACGGTGTGTTTCGCGATTCGGGCTACATTTACGGTCCGAAGCAGCCACGAAGCATCTATTTTGGGGTGAATGTCAGGCTGTGATCGAGTATATATAACAAACACTTAGAAACCACTGCGCTGGATTGAAAAATGTGCCAAAGTTTTTGTGTCCCTGCTTGATAGCATCTGCAACACGATCACACCGCCAGCACGTTGGCAACAAAGGCGACTGCAGTCCGCAATCACTCTCCCAGCATCCGTTGAATATCCTCCTCCAAACCCTCCGGTGACACCATCGGCTCGAAGCGCAGGATGGTCTTGCCGTCTTTGGAAACCAAAAACTTGCCGAAGTTCCACTTGATGGCATCGCCTTTGTCGAAACCGGAACCCGTTTTTTGGTGAATCATGTCGAGCTGGGCGGCGAAAGCCTCGTAGCCCTCCGGATAGCCGGTGAACGGGGCTTTTGACTTAAGGAAGGTGTAAAGCGGACTCTCTTTCTTCCCGTTGACATCGACTTTGTCGAACAGCGGGAAAGTGACGTTGTAGGTCAACGAACAGAAATTTTGGATCTCCTCGTTGGTGCCGGGCTCCTGTTCGAGGAACTGGTTGCACGGGAACGCCAGGATCTCCAGTCCTTGGTCTTTGTATTTCAGATAGAGGGCTTCGAGGCCTTCGTATTGCGGGGTGAGCCCGCACTTGCTCGCCACATTGACGATCAGCAGCACCTTGCCTTTGTAGTCAGCTAACGACACGTCATTGCCTTTGATATCCTTGACCGTGATGTCGTAGATGCTTTTGTACTTTTTGTTTTGTCCGAAGCAACTCACCGCCGCAAGCAGGGCGAAAGTTGCAATGATGAGGGTTTTAACTTTCATAAGAGCTGTTCTATTTTTGAACGGCAAAGATACAAAATCTCACATAAAAAAATCTGTGAGATGGATTCACAAATTCAATCTTGAACGGATTGTTTTGCATTGTCCTCGATTTCCTCGTTCAACATCTCCTCAAACATTCGCACCGAGTTGGCCAGACTGTACTTCTTTGCCGCCACACGGTAAAGTTCTCCCATATATTCCCGCTCATTCGGATGATCAAGCCAGTAGTCGATGGCGCGGGCGAGATCCTTGGGGCTGCCGGGCTTGAACAGGCTCCGGCCGTCAAGGGCGAACTGCGGCGTGGCGCTGACCTCCGAATTGGCGATGACCGGCACCAGCCCGGTGGCAAAGGCCTCGATGCACGAGATGGCCTCGCTCTCCATATCGCTGGCGTGTACGTACAAGTCGCATTGCAGCAGTAAGTCAATCAGTTTCTGTTGCTCGAGATAGACAAATTGGGGCGGATTTTTCAGCTGCTTTCCAAGTTCCACATAACGATCGTACTCGGGACCTTTTCCAGCAAAAATCAGCTGTATTTTGTCGGCATATTTCGAATATTGCACCGAGTTAATGATTACATCCTGCCTTTTCTCCTGCGAAAGACGGCCGATCATGATGATCGGTATTTTACCCTCAAATTCAGGCGATTTGGCCGGCCTGCCCTGTTGATGGACGAGATGTCCGGTCTCCAGGAATGCATCTTGGATGCCATTGGAAATGACGTGGATTTTGGCGGTGTAACCTCGTTTCTTGATCTCATCGGCCATAAATTGTGACGGGGCGTGGACGTGGCGGAATTTATTGTAAAGAAAAGTACGGAAACTACGATAAGTGCCGTCCTGAATCCAATCCACCTTGCCCAATCCCACCGACGACCAAAGGTTTTGCGGCTGGATGTGGAAAGCGGCGGTAGAGGGCTTCCCTATCTTGTCGGCATAACGCTTGGCTTCCACCTCGATAGCGAACGGGAGGAAGCAATGTATGATATCAGCCCATTCAACGGCTTCCCGAATGGTCTTTTTTTCACTATAGGCAAAGTTGAAGTTGTGTTTGTCCATCAATGGCTGGAATATGGGCATCTTGTACGTGGGCAAGGCAAAACGGTCTTCGCCTGGCTCGCCGGAAGTGAGAATTTTCACCTCATGCCCGCGTCGGCGCAATTCGGCGGCAAAACGCTGTGCCGAGATGCTAGTTCCGTTATTATTTGTATCGTAAGTGTCTATGACAAAGAGAATTCTCATAACGGATGGAATTAGTGAAAACAATTTTGCAAAAATAAACCTATTATGCGTTATGCCAATGTTCTCAAGACAACAAAATATGTTCTATTTTATATATTCCAATTTAAAAAAAATGTATCTTTGTCGATTTTTAGTGGATTTAGAAATAATTCAACTGTTCTGATTACAATATTAATTGTTCTAAAATATAAGACAATGGATGTTATGAATGTTGAAAAGAAGAGAAACGGCGATTTGCCTGTTCTGTATGATTCGGAAAAAATCATAAAGCGCACCTCGTGGCGTAATAGCGAGATTCTGGTGGCGGAAATAGAGAGTTATATTGATGAAAACCTGCCAGAGTATTTTCATACCAGCCATTATGCCATCCTTTTCGTCACGCAAGGTACACTTCGTGGAAAGTTCAACCTGCTTGACATTGAATTAAAAGCGCCGACAGCTGTGTATATTTTTAACGACCACATCTTGCATCATATCAGTAACACCCCGGACTTGAAGATTCGTTTGCTATCCTTTTCGCCTGTCATTGCGGAGAAACTGATGCTTTCATTGCCATACGACAAATTACATTACGCATACATACGCCCAGCCTCACAGATTGACGCACCCAATATGCAGACGATAATGCTCTATCTTGACCTTGTAGAGGAACTGATGCGGAAGGAAACCCCGAATCGGCAGACGACTATCCTGCACCTTATCCGATCACTCGTGTCTTTTCTTTACGGATTTTTCACCGACAGTCTTGCATCGCAGAAACCGCTTTCCCGTGCTGAGGAATTGACAGGGCGATTTCTGTCTTTGGTGGATCAATGTTGCCACGAGCATCATGACATCAAATGGTATGCCGACGAGTTGCACCTTACATCCACGTATGTGGCCAATGTGGTGAAACAGGTGACGGGCAGTACCGCCGGCGACTGCATCAGCGAAATCCTGATTCGGAAAGCCAAGTCGCTGTTGCGGACCTCCACGCTTTCTGTCCAGGAGATTTCCGACCGCCTCGGCTTCCAGAACCAGAGCCATTTCGGCACCTTCTTCCGCCGTGCGGTCGGCGTGAGTCCGAAGGCATTCAGGACAAGGGGAGAATAAAAGACCTTTCTGTTTCGTCCAAAATGTGTTATGGTGTGCTATGTCGTGTATAGGACAACCACTAAGAAGCCATCGCACATGATTGCCAAATGCGATATTTATCCTATCGTGATTCCATTGATGGTCTCCTGCAGCCCATTGAGGAAGCGCGCCGCCTCGAAACCGTCCATCTGGGCGTGGTGGAACTGGAAAGAGATGGGCAACGTCGTTTTGAAGAGCCCTCGGCGATATTTGCCCCAGGCCAGGAAAGGATTGGTAAACAGTTCGGAATAGACACTCGCCACACCGTCAATCTCGCATTCCACCAACGTTGAAGTGTCAACGGCCATGTATTCGTCGCCGAGAAGATGATCTTCGTTCGTGTCGTGCACCTGACGGGTCAGCCGCAGATAGTCCTCGTTGAACTGATGAATATCCTCCGAAAAGGGAATATCGCAGAGGCGGACGGTACCGTTCACGGTCTTCACAACGGTGTTGACCGCCAGACGATCATACTGCCACAGATGTCCACCGGCAGGCAGCGTATAGAACTCCTCGACAGGGCTTGCCGCCTTTCCGATGCACCAGCACATCAGCATGTTGGTCTTCATCCCGCTCCGTTTGGCGACCTTGATCAATCGGGTGATATCGAAGGTTTTGAAAATCGTCACCTTCGGCATCCCAGCTGTTTTCCACAGCTCGAAAGCAAATCCGCGCGGCGAGTCTTGAGGGTTGATTTCTTGTTTCATATCGTATCGTTTTCCAAATCCTTAATATTCATTGCCGGCAATCCAGACATCGTGGCCGGTTGATGAGTTGGCAAAGATACAAAATCTCACACGGAAATCGAAAGTATTCTTCCTTTTCTGTGCAGAATTTTGAATGTGCCGTTGTTTCAACATATCCTTTATTACGCCGCTGTCTAGTCATTCCATATAACAATCACTAAAAATCCACAACACTTGACAGCCCAAAAAGTCATTTGTCTGATTGTAAGTTTCTCAAGTTTCGCAAGTATGCCTCAGACTGTTTGAGGAAATTTGTCTTTGAACGGAGGAGATTCCGCCAGTTCCTATCGTCACTAGCGGAATGGTGCGTCACATTCAAAGAAAAAGAGGGAAGAAGATGGGCGGCGGTCGTGAAACTTCAGGCAACGGCAGCTATTTCCCCGCCGCCCATCTTCTTCCCCTTGGTCTCATACGGAGGCGCGCACCATTCCGCCGCGAACACAGTGAGCGAGCGGAATCTCCAACAGAAAATCACGAAAACACGCCAACAGATGCAACAAAAAAAGCTTGTGAAACTTAAATAAGTTCTTTGATGGTTTCCTGCAGCCCGTTGAGTTGGCATTGTTCGGTGATTCGTTCTATCACCGCCCCGTGAAAGCGTATCTCTTTTCTTTTAAGGCCTGTCGGATTTCATCATCCAATTGATCTTCATCGTATTTTGTTGACCAAAAGTCGCTTTCGCTGACTTTTTTGAAATTGAGAAGGTAGTCGGTTCTGAGTCGCGACACGAAATAGAAGTATTCCGGTTTTATCTCATTGCTTGTCACAAAATCATAGCTGTCTTCACCATAGAATATACGCAATCCTTTGTCTGTCGGAAACGAAGAAGAGGCGGAATGGTATTCACAAAACCCCTCAATCTTCCAATTCTCGGCACGCATTTTGATGAAAAAACGAACGGCACCAAGTTTCTCCTTTTCATAATGATGTAGTGCTTCGTGCAACAAAACCGAGGAAAGACTGCGTGGCAAAAGTTCCGGTTTTCGTGGTTCTATAGAATTTTTCGTCCAGTCGCACGGACGAATCAAAGTTGCCTTCAGGCCGGTTCGCGACAAAGCAAAAGGTTTGCCAATCGCAATTGCCTTTATTTGAAAGCCGGCCATTGTTCGGCAAAAATAGAAAGAGATTTTTGGAGAATAATCGCGATCAACCTTCAACAACTGTGCTCGAAGCGTTTCTGCCATCTGCTTGGCCTCCTCTTTATGCTCAACACCATCGGCATATATGGTAATGCCGTTTTGGGAATAGTTTTTTTTCAGGCCTATGCCACACGCCAAGCGATAGGCTGGTGCCAAAAGAAGCAAGACAGCCAAAATCTCAATTGCTGTGATGATAATTCTTTTCTGATTCTTTCTCATTGCTGTAAGATTTTTATAGTCTCTATGTGATTGCCGTTCAAGAAGTTATGCTTATATCTCTCGTTTTATAACATACAAATTCCGATGAATTAGTTATTTGATGTGTACCAAGAAACGAAAAATGTTATTTGTAATTACAATATCAGAATCCGCTGATAAATATCCCTGTCCATATCCTTGAACACATTGAAAACCACCTGTCTGACGCTGCAATCGGGATGTGCGTTCAGGTAGTCTTTGACGGTTCGCACGGCGATTTCCGCGGCCAGCTGGTTCGGAAAGCGGAACTCGCCCGTGGAGATGCAGCAAAAGGCGACGCCTTCGAGACCGTTTTCATCGGCACAAGCCATAATGCTTCGGTAACAAGAGGCCAATTGCTCCTTCTGGGATTCCGTCGGGATGCCGTTGGGGATGATAGGACCGACGGTGTGGATGACGTACTTGCACGGCAGGTTGTAGGCCTTGGTGATTTTGGCCCGCCCCGTCGGTTCCGGATGTCCTTGTTGCAGCATCAGCCGGTGACACTCCTCGCGCAGCTGCACGCCCGCCGCGGAATGGATGGCATTGTCGATGCATCTGTGCAACGGATGGAAACAGCCCAGCATCTGCGCATTGGCGGCGTTGACGATGGCGTCCACGCGGAGACGGGTGATGTCGCCCTGCCATAAGAGAATTGAAAATTGAGAATTGATAATTGATAATTGTTGGACGGCATCCAATTCCACCACACCCTTCTCCTGCAATTGCGCCTGCAATTCTTCATCCTGCAAACGCAGGAATTCCTCGCTGACGGGTTTGGGTTCGCGCACGTTGCGCAAGGCGCGGAACAGGTCGCGCTTGCCCTGTTCGGTTTCGGGAATCTGCAATTCCGAATATTGCGGGTCTACGTCAATCAAATATTGTATCAAACAATCTAAACGGTTCATAATCAAAAGATTAATATACGAAGTTTTTTTTAACAACGATTCTTCTGATCAAGACAAGGTTTTTACACGAATCGAATCCTGTCGGCAAGTTGCAAGAAATAGTCGTTGGACCAGATATCAAGGTCTTCTGCATTATTGACAAATCGAGACACATCGTCTTTGACAAGTTTTATGTTTGTCTTTGACAATCTTTCACGAAGGATTTCAAGGAAGTCTTCCTTGCTCAGATCCAGCCCGTTGAACTCTCTGATTCGAGTTTGTAAATGCTTGAAATCTAATGGTGTATTATTCCGCACATACCATTCGAAATCATACCAATCACGGCCCTTTACACGAGTTTTCCAATTACGGAAAGCCAAAGCGTGCATCTTTCCCGCATAAAGGCAGGGCAATATCAAGCAATTTACCATAATGTTATAAGGATTATTCAATCGCTTAAATTCTGTTTGAAACTCTAAAGGCGGCTTCGTGTCAATTTCTATCTTGATTTTGATGCTTTTCTCCGTCTTAAAAGACAAATTATAAACATCTGTTTCGTCTTGCTGAGCCACTTCGTACTTTGCATTCCACAGTTCTCCTTCTGGCAAGTTCCCATAACCTGCCAACATTTGTTCGAAAATCGTGTTCATGATTCAATAATTTTAATGAGTTGATTAATCATATTTTTTTTCTTTCCCACCTTCGCATACTCTCTCAAAATGCCCGTGTCGAAGCGGAAAAGTTCGTCCATGTTGAAGCGAATGTCCTCTTCCAGCCAAATCAAAATCTCATTCTTGTAGCGTAAATTGAGGTACGAAATGTCCGCAATCAAGTCGCAGAGGGCTTTTTCTGGCGAAGCAATCAGGAACGAGGTTCCGTTTATCGTTTTTTCTATTCTAACACCAATGCTAAAAGCATCGTCACTCGTGTGAACGTATTCAAATCTTGCCAAAGAATTGTGGAAGACGCGGCTACGCTTCGTTGTTATGGATGAAACTGTAAAAACTTGTTCTGGAATCAAGCCATAATATCTCAAAGCATATTGCAACGACACGTATGAGGGACCATATAGATGATTGGCTATTAAGCCTTCCGACAGAAGCTGACCCGATGCTTGCGATGTGGGCACATAAAGCCCTTGCTTTAGTCGCAGAAGGGTTTCTTCTTTCTCTAAAGCACTGATTTTATTGTACTTGCACTTATACTCTGGAAAAAATGCAGCCAGAGTTGCAAAGTCAATCGGGGTGTTTCCTATCTCTTTCCAAAGATTCTTTGCCATTATTGGATTCCTTTCCGGCTGCAAAAATAGTAAAATTTTGCATACCTTCTTGAATAGATCTTCCTTTTCTGTGAAAAATTGTGAAGACGTAAATTTCACGTCTCTACACTGTTGTGTTTTGGGCAATTTCCGAAATGCAATTCTGATTTTTACCGAAATTCTCTGAATGATGTTCCGTGTGATTGGATTACAGCGATAAGTCTTTCACGGAGTTTCCCCTTTCCGCACGGGCTCGCATTCGGATTTGTTCAGGTAAACGTTTTCTGTCACGATAATCTTTGACAAGGGAACATTTACAAAAAAAGAAAAAGAGATTCATGTTTTAAGCACGAATCTCTTTTAGATTTACGTAGTCTGTTTATTAGAGGCATTTTGTGGCTGAATTCTTGATCACATTCGAGCAAGCTCTTTTTTTACACGAAAGAGCGTTTGTGTTTTAAAAATGGACAACCTGATAAGAAGTTAAATCACTATAAATAGGACCTCCAACTCCATCACAATCAAAATATGCACGTATTTTAAAGTATTGAGTTGAACCCGATGATGCCGGATAATATAGGGTTAGCGTTGTTGTACTCCCATCGCTGACTTGATCGAGGATTGTATAATTACCTGTGGCAGAGTAATGTTCAAATATTTGATAACCTGTTGCTTTGGGTACCGCTGTCCAAGTGAATTTTATATAACCACCACTAAGCTTTTGTACAGAAAACGATGAAGGTTTGGCCAAAGACACTAATGTGCTGATCGCCATCGTACTTTGAGCACTTCCTTGACTATTTATAGCTTTTACAATGTATTTATTATATCCTGGGTGAATATTGGAAGATGAACAATTGTATGTATGAGACGTTGTCGTTGTTTTCAATTCCCAAGTACTTGAACATGGTGCATATTTATAAACTTCAAATGAAGTTGGTGTCCCACACCCATAACTTGTAGGAACTGTCCATGTAACCGTTTGTGTAGATGTTCCGCTAACAGAAACAGTAGGTGGACAAGGAGAATACGATGTGCCACCTCCACCGCCGCCAGTATTGTTATAATAAGCATAAGAACTATATGAGCTCTCACCCGCGCTATTTACAGCTTTCACTTTGTAATAATTGTATCCAGACATGGGATTGTTGTCATACTTGTAGGTGCTTGATGTAGAACCTAATAGCGAATATGTACCACTGGCAGAAGAACTTCTATACACCTTATAACTTGTTGCATTGGATACCGAATTCCATGATATTTCAATTTGCGGCGATGTAGATGTCCCTACATTTGTGGCTGTAACCCCAGTAGGAGCATTGGGAACGGTTGTTCCGCCGCCACCACCAGTGTTGTTATAATAGGCATAGGAGCTGTAAGAACTCTCACCCGCGCTATTCACAGCTTTCACTTTGTAATAATTGTATCCAGACATGGGATTGTTATCATACTGGTAAGTACTTGATGTTGACCCCAACAGCGAATATGTACCACTGGCAGAAGAACTTCTATACACTTTATAACTTGTTGCATTGGATACCGAATTCCATGATATTTCGATTTGTGGTGATGAAGATGTTCCCACATTTGTGGCTGTAACCCCAGTAGGAGCATTGGGAACGGTCGTTCCACCGCCACCGCCGCCACCATTGTAATAGCAGTAAGCATAATTACTCATGTTGCTTTCTGTTCCATTACTATTAACAGCAGTTACTTTAACATAATTATGCGTATTAGGGTTCGTAATATAACAATAATTACTCGTTACATTTCCTATGTTGGAATAGGAGCCACTGCTTGTTTGGGAGTAATAAATGTTGTATTTTACTGCGTTAGAAACGCTGTTCCATTTAACATAAACAAAAACACCGTCTTCGTCCTCGTAAATAGAAGCTGTAACACCAGTCGGAGCGGATATATTTGTATTTTGTTCTTCAAAATATGCAATATAGGTGGCATCACCCCAAACACTAATATATCTTGAGTCCTGAGTGTTTCCATCATTCCATTTCTTAAAAATATAACCATTAGCCGGTTGAGCAGAAATTACTATGCTTGAACCCTCTTTGTAGGTTCCACTTCCCGTCACCGAACATGCAGCGTTATCGGAACGAACATCAATATAATAATAATGTTCTTTCTTGCACCCCACAATGGCAATGAGACAAAGAATTGTTGCTAAAAATATAGTTTTTTTCATTAATACTACTATCGCCGTGTTATATTCCATCCGGCACCATCGGTTTTTGAAAAGCTGAATAATAATGTGCCGAAAGATAAGGTGTAATGTTATGCACACAAAAAAAGCGTGGCACTTTTTCGCCTTCATTGGATGCTTTGCGGTCTTGGACTACCGATTCCTCCCAATTACAACGAGTAAAGCCCACGCCATATGGCGGGAGCGTTGTCGCTTTACTCTGAGAGGAATTTTTGAAAGTGTCCAAGTTTCAAAGCATCCAGTGTACAAGCTACTTCGCTTTTTTCTATTCTATGGTGTGCATAAACGGGTTATGCGGTTTTTCTCATAGGCATTATTATTCGTTAATATTCTATTTCTCTAATTTGAATCTGCAAAAATACAAAATAATACCACATCCGTACCCTTTCATTCATCATTCATCATTCTTAATTTCTCCAACACATCCGCTATATCCCCATCTATTACAATCGACCTATCCGCGATGGGGTCCACGGTGAACGCCTCGCCGAGGTTGACGGTGGCGTATATGGCGTTGGGGTTCTGCATGGTCATCTTGATGAAGGGAATCTTGAAGATGATGGGGGTATTGCTGCCGCTGCCGAGGTCGAGGAAGAGTAGAGACGCAAAATTTTGCGTCTCTACAGAGCCACCGTCCTTATGGCGCGTGAGGAAATCGGTGTAGCGTTGCGAGGCGGTGTGCCAACCCTCGTCCTCCACGAAGGTCTCGTCGGAACGCAGGTTTACCGTCATTTTGCCGCCACAAACGGGGCAACGGGGAATCAATTCCGTCGGGATACGCATATTTTCTTGTTGCGCAATCATCTTTTTAATAATCTCCTCGTTATCGTACGTCTTCTGGTGACATGGCGTTGCGCATTGGAACAGACCGTAGTCGCCCTGCGTGTAGAACAACCGCTGTTTGTCAAATCCTACCTTCTGGAACTGGTGATCGACATTGGTGGTGATGACGAAATAGTCCTTGTCTTTCAGCAGTTTGAGCAGGTTGTCATAGACGGGCTTCGGGGCGGGCACGTAGCGGTTGTAGTAGATATGGCGGCTCCAATAGGCCCAATGTTCCTCCTCGGAGGGAAACGGATAGAAGCCCGCCGAGTACATGTCGGTGAAGCCGTATTGGCGGATGAAGTCGGCAAAGTGCCGCTGGAAGCGCTCACCGGAATAGGTGAAGCCCGCCGAGGTGGAGAGCCCCGCACCGGCGCCGACGACGATGGCGTCGGCTTCGAGTAAGGCTTTATGTAGTTTTTCAATTTCCGTCATCATTCATTGTTTTGAAGTGCAAAGATACAATATTTACCGAAAATGGGCGAGATGTTTTGAAGTAGGCCTTGGTATAGTTTGGGATTCCAATTTACAATGAATATACTTTCCGAAAATACCCACTTATTGGGATATTCCCACGTTCAGGAAATCGGATTTTTGCCGTCGGAAATATCAAAAGGACAGATTATGAAACCGAATTACAAAAACTGGATTCCGAAAGGTATGATTTTAGGGACTTTGGGCGGGGCGGTGGCCAGCCTCGTTTTGTTCCTTATCTTTGGCGTGAGCGGCCTGCTTGCCGCCGGCACTTTGAAGACCATCCTGAAAATCGTCTTCCTCGTGCTCGCCATCGCATTGGCATTGATTGCATTGTGGATGTGGCTGTTGCACAGGGCTTTCTCATACGACGGGAAACGACAGATGTCGAAACAGATCATTGAGGGTCTTTCGCAGCATGTCACCCTTCCCGAGGGCGGTAAAGGTCTCGATGTGGGTTGCGGCAGCGGTGCGTTGACTATCGCCGTCGCCAAGCGCAACCCCCAAGCCAGAATGGTCGGCATCGACCGATGGGGCGCGGAATATGCCTCCTACAGCCAGACGCTTTGCGAGGAAAACGCAAAGGCCGAAGAGGTGGACGACCGCACTTCTTTCGCCAAAGGCAATGCGCTGAAACTGGATTTCCCGGACGAGACTTTCGACGCGGTGACCAGCAACTATGTCTATCACAACATCCCCAGCCGCGACCGGCAGGCCATTTTGTTGGAAACACTGCGCGTGCTGAAGAAAGGCGGCACCTTCGCCATCCACGACGTCTTCTCGCGCATGATGTACGGCGATATGCGTGCCTTTGTGCAACGATTGAAAGAGATGGGCTATGAGGAGGTGGAGCTTATTGACACCACCAACGGCATGTTCATGTCCCCGTGGGAGGCCAAATGGATGACCTTGATCGGGTCGGCCATCTTAAAAGGAAAGAAATAAACACACAAATTATGGGACTCTTGAGCTAATTTTTCAGCAATGCCAGAAAGCCGGAGGTCTTTTTAGGCAAAATAATGGTGAATGGAATGAACGGCGGCGGTCACGCTGAGATGGCGAATTGGGCGTTGGCAATGGTGACGATTGGCCGCGACGACCACATTCTCGACATCGGGTGTGGCGGAGGCGCGAATATCGCCCGGCTGCTGCAACGCACCCTCCAGGGAACCGTCACAGGTATCGATTTCTCGCCGGTATCCGTACGAAAATCAACGAAAGTGAACGCCAAAGCCATACAGGAAGGCCGCAGCGAGGTTTTGGAAGGCAATGTCGCCAACCTCCCGTTCAATGAAGGCACGTTCGATCTAGTGACTGCCTTCGAGACCATCTACTTTTGGCCCGACATCGAGCACTGCTTCAACGAGGTGAAAAGGGTGCTGAAACCCGGCGGTCAATTCGTCATCGTAAACGAGTCAGACGGCCGCGGCGAAATGGATGCCAAATGGGAGAGCATGATCGAGGGCATGCACACCTACACTTCGGAAGAAGTACGGCACCATCTGACGAATGTCGGCTTCCGCGACCTCAACATTATGGTAAACGAGGAAAAGCGGTGGCTGTGCGCGACGGCGAGGAAATGATCAACCGTTTCGGCTTTCTGTTTGAGTTATTTTATTATTTGTAAGTGGTGATACTATTGATATTAAACTTTTGTATGTATTTGTTCATTTTTTGAGTGACATCCGTACTAAAATACCATAGATTCATTTCGTAAATTTGATTGTCTGTTGTCACAATCCTAACTCTATTAATTCCTCCCCTTCCTTCAATGTATTTGATTTGAAGGATGGACTGCCATGGTATCTCAACGATAAGGTCGCTTTTGATATAGTCGAGACGGAAAGGATTCCAACACCTTTTCGTTTTATTACTTGCACAGTTCAATACCAAGAACTTTGGACCTATATTTATTGTTGCCTTAAGCATGTTGATGCTATAAACCAAAAGACAGCTGAAATAGACCAAAAGAGTTAAAAGTATTGCATACGTCAGCACTTTTTCACCAATTGTACTTACGCTGTCCGTTATGCTTTCCACAATACCCCAAACAATGAATGTCAAAACAAAGATCGAGACACCAATCATAAACCCTGCGCCTTTTTTGGCAGTGAACACGATGTCTTTATTCATTGTTTTATTCATAATCTCTGATGTTTATCTTTCACCTATATGATGTAAAAAAACGAAAGATTGCAGTTTGACGACTACTTAAATAATCATCCCTTCCCACAATTCTTTGAAAAAGTCCGTCACATAATACAAATCGACATCCCCGCTCCGTCGGGTGACCCGGTCGCGGGAAACTATAATCTGCCTGACGTTGGGGTGCTCCTTGGCAAATTCGGCAAGACCTTTCTTGTGACTTGCTTGAACCGAATCGGTCGATTTGATTTCGATGGCCACCCGCGCATCCCCGATGACAGCGTCCACCTCCAGATTGTCGTACGTATGCCAATACGCCAACTTTTCCTCGCTATCGCTGTAACCGAGATACGCCACAATCTCCTGCATCACAAGATGCTCGAAGGCATGACCGTATTCTGGTGTTTTGGGAGCGAGATGATGACGACCGGTCAGATAGTTGGCGATGCCCACGTCAAAGAAATAGAATCGCGAAGCCTTGGTCAATTTTCGTTTGATGACTTTTGTATATGCGGGCACCTCAAAGCCTAACAACGTGTCACAAAGTATCTTGTAATAAGCTTTGACCGTGTTTGCGGAAACGCCACAATCCGTGGCCACGTTCTCATAATTGAGTATTTCGCCGTCCGAGATAGCGGCCACCTCCAGAAAACGGACAAAGTCATCCACATTTTGTACAACGGCCTCTTCTATGATTTCCTCTTTCAGATAGAGTTCGATATAGGATTTGAGGCGGTTGCGGGCGTTCGCGACCATATAGTGCCGCGGAATCATACCGTTTTGTACAGCTCTTTCGAGATTGTAATCCGGAATCTCCGCACTGACCAAAGGGAATAGCGTTTCAGGAATAGCCCGCCCGCCGAGATTGTTGGCACCGCTCTTTTTCAGCTTTCGGGCACTGGAGCCGCTAAGAATAAAGAAAAGCCCCTTGTTCACCATCAGCCAATGGACTTCATCCAACAAGTCGGGTACTTTTTGAATTTCATCCACGATGACTAACGTCTCTGGCGGATAACGCAGCAACGATTCACGAAAAACTTCAGGGTGCTGACGGAATCGATTTCTCAACTCAGAGTTCAGGAGGTCGAAGTAAACAGCCTTCGGGAAACGCTCTTTCAACAGCGTTGACTTTCCCACCTGACGGCCTCCGAACAAGAACATAGCCTCGTCCAAACGGTTCTCAATATCGAATATTCTATGGTACATAACGAACATAATTTCCGCAGTGATGTTGCGGATTTTTCAGGAATATCCGCAACGGCGCTGCAAAAATACAATAAATTTTGATTATGCGACAGTTGTTCGAAAAAAATATTTTCACGTCAGGTTTGAGCACTTTGTTTCGGTGCCACACATAATACGGCATTGTCGCTTTTCTTCCATCATCATTCCATTGGTGACAACCTCCACCCATTGTCCCCGTGGTAGATCATCTGGCGGGTCATTCCGCCGTCGATGCAGATGTTCTCGCCGGTGATGAAGCCGGCCTTGTCAGAGCAAAGATACAGCACCATGTTGGCGATGTCCAAGGGATTGCCCACACGGCCCGCCGGTTGCTGCACGGCGTCGGGACCCTCATAGACGGTGTACTGAGTGTCAATCCAGCCCGGGGAGATGGAGTTGACGCGCACCTTTCCCGCCAGACTGACCGCCAGCGCGTGGTTCAGCGCGGCGATGCCACCCTTGGCGGCAGTGTTCTATCGTCATCCTGACGTTTTGCTTTTCGACTTCTCCTTCGGCAGACAACATCTCTGCACCTTGAACCGCGTTGCCTGTGACAGTCAATTTATATTCAATATGTGAGCCTGCTTGACTCACTCCATCCACTGTGATGTTGTCACCCTGCCAAGTACCTTCCACATTGATAGGCACACAATAGTCACATCGCGTGACGACACCCGTCACATCGTTGCCGTTCTTATCAAGCACCATGCTGGCTTTGTCTTCACCAATGGTACCCGTCAGACGGTAGCTTTGGGGATAACTTGCCGTCGGGTCCGTTTCTTGCGGTTCCATCGCTTCTGTTGAATCCGCAACGGCTGCGCCAGCACTTTCTGCCTGCGTTTGCCTGCCACGACATGCTGTAAGCATTATCAAGGCAAAGATTATCAAGATACTTTTTCTCATATTCCTATCTTCTTTTGAGACGGCAAAGGTAAAAAAAATCAGCAAGCCCGAAACCTCTCTTTCGGAGTTGCAAAATGCGCTTGCAGAACCCTGTGAATACCAGCCACTTACAACCCAATCGTAAAAAATTCATTTTCAATGTAACAAAATCGGCTTTTTTTGCGACACAATAATGTGTAAAGGGAAATGTGTGTCAAATCCAGTGAACAATCATCAAAAGTATTAAATATGAAACATCTAAGCATTAAAAACATCACCGTCCTTGCCCTCGTCACCATCCTGATGGCAGCCTGCGGCAAAGACAACATGAACAAAGACGCTCTTATCGGCCAATGGGTCAACACGGCGCAGACGTTCGAAATAACCATCGCAGGACAGGAATACATCCCAGAAGGATGTATCTGTATGGAGTTCACAAACGACAAGGTGTGGATACTCGACTCACGAACGGACTGTCTCCCAGCGTGGCATCGTTATACTCTCTCGAAAAAATCCGGCAAATGGTGGCTGGAGATTCAAGGAGGTTGCTATAATGGAGGGGTGTTTATAGTGGAAAAGCTCACCAACGACGAGCTGGTGCTGGCACCGTTCTCCAGTGGAGTCGACTGGGACTTCCGCTACATCATGAAACGGGACGAGTCATCGATCTGGCCCAATTAGCCGTTTATTGCAACCTCCAACCGTTTTCCCTGTGGTAGATCATCGGCGGGTCATTCCTCCGTCGATGCAGATGTACTCGCCGGTGATCCTTGTTTTTGCAATGATTTGAGTCGATTCCCGGCGAGGGTTCTTTATCCGCGCTAGCATCTCTACAAGTTGGGGTGCCGGGCAAAAAAATGCAGAAGAATACTGAAAATGGCTAAATCAATTGATTTTTTCAGAAAGGAATTTGTTGTATCAGTTTATATATCAATAAGATACGTTATATAGGTTTTTATGCTGCAAAAATACACATTATTTAAAACTCAAACCCCGTCAGGGGTTCCCTATTTGTAGCCGTTGGCGATGCGACATCCCCCACAACCCCGTATGGGGTTGCACATCAGGCACAACGATATTCTGACAACCCTTTGAAAATGAATCTCCTACGGAGATTTGAAACCGCACATGGGCATCCGTTTTTTTCTACAGAGATGCATCCCCTACGGGGATATGCTCCCCTCTTACCAATGCCTCCACTGACACGGTGCTGTCCATCTACCCGATGCGGGGGTCGGAGGCGTGGCGGTTGACGATGCCGTGGAACAGGGCTTTTATGCCGTAAAAATACGCATTATCTAATACAACAACAGCACGTTTGAAAGAAATGCTTATTTTTGCGGACTGAAAAACAGGAAGATGGAAGAAGTCCAGCCCAGACAATATCCCCGTTATGTTCGGACTATCCGCCGAAGCAAACGCAAATTATCCATAGTGTCAAGATGGTATCTCCGTCTTGCCATTATTACTTTCATCATTCTTGTAGGCCTTTTCTTGGTCTCTTTGTTTGATAAGGGCTCGATGCTTTCTCTTTTTAAAAGGCCGTTCGCTTATCTCATATCTTTGGGCATTGCCTTGTACTATTCCCTCATCAACAAGGGGAGCTTAGTGGAATCTGTAAGTGTTGATTATTTGAGACGGGAAATCTGTATTCAATATGTGAGCCGGCTTGGCTTACGCCATCCACTGTGATGTTGTCACCCTGCCAAGTACCTTCCACGTTGATAGGCACGCAATAGTCACATCGCGTGACGACACCCGTCACATCGTTGCCGTTCTTATCCAGCACCATGCTGGCTTTGTCTTCTCCAATGGTGCCCGTCAGACGGTAGCTTTGGGGATGACTTGCCATCGAGTCCGTCTCTTCCGGTGCCATCACTTCCGTTGAATCCGCAATGGCTGCGTCAGCACTTTCCGCCTGCGTTTGCCTGCCACGACAAGCTGTAAGCATTATCAAGGCAAAGATTATCAAAACATTTTTTCTCATATTTATTATTTCATCTTTTGAAGCGACAAAAGTAAAAAAAATTCCGCAGACCCGAAACCTCTCTTTCGGAGTGCGGAATGCGCTTGCAAAACTCCACGAATATCAACCACTTACAAGCCAATCGTAAAAAATTCATTTTCAATGTAACGAAATCGATTTTTTTTGCGACTAATAGGGTTGAAGTGGGTTAATAAATCAATTAATCAAGACAATTAAAACAGTTCAAAATGAAAGCAATCAAGAGAATCCTTCTGCTGGCGGTGTTCGTCGTGTTGTCCCTCGCCGCCCATGCCCAACATTTCGACTGGGTGAAATCCTATTCCGGCCAGGAGCCGTCGGGCAAGTACTGGAACTACATCGTCAGTTCTGTCACCGATTCGCAGGGAAACCTTTATGTCGCCGGACAGTTCGCCAACGGGGCTTCCATCGACGGGCAAGACCTGCTGCCGTTCTCTCCTCACGGCGGGCAAACCGAAAATGCCAACTCGTGCATCATGAAAATCACCCCGCAAGGGGATGTTGTCTGGCGGAAGATACTTCATGCAAACTATGGGCAGCCGTCGCAAATCTACGGCCTGCAACTGGTCGGCGACACGTCCCTCTTCGCGAATGTCCTTTTCGCCCTGCCCAAAGAGAATAATGAATACCTGTATTTCTACGATACGTTGATAACGAAAGACAATGTAGATTATCTTTTGTATAGGGACAGTCTCGCTTCCACAGGCATATCGACGGCGATTTCCGTCTTCGACCTTGACGGGAACCTGACAGAGAACTACATTTTCCATACGGCATATAAGGACAGCAAGGGCAATCTGATAACACTTGACAGACAGAGCAACAACAGTTTCGACTCGGTGTATATTTACAACCAGCAGTTCAAGCCGGGCGATTTCCATGTGGACAACCAGGGCAACATCTATTTCGGACACCTTGCCACCGATGCGTTGTGGCTTTATTGCGACACTTGCGAATACCAATCGCAGCGCTATGACCTGGAAAACGGGTTGATAAGTGAGGTTGTCGTTATGGTGAACGGTCGTCAGCGTTTTTTCGATGCGCCGGTCTTTCACCCTAGTCCCTACAATTACAGATTGTTCAAGTTCTCTCCTCATTTCAACGACATGTTGGCTTGCCGGTACATATTCGATGAATCCAACAGCAGCTGGAGCTATTGGGATTATGGTGCGCGTGAACTTACTACCGATAACGACAACAATGTTTTGCTCCTTTGCAACATCGAGTCCGACATTGGAAGACTGCCATTGTCTGGCGACACAACCCTGGCGGTCCGTCTCGACAATTTCACAGAAGGGATGGTGATAAAGTTTGATGAGGAGTTGATGCCTTTAAGCGTGACGCAACTAACCATCGGCAGTAGCGAACCGGGCCTGTCGATGACCATCAACCTTTTTAACCAATGCATTGTTGAACCCGATTCCAACTCCATAATAATTCTGGGATCGATAGGCCGCATCCCGCAGGACTATGGCTACCCTGTGTTCTTCGGTCAGGACACATTGGATATTCAGGATAATTGTGCCTGGTTCGTGAGGATTGACAATCAAACGGGAGCATTGCAATCCTACGGATACATCCCCTCCTCGTCGCAGACGACATTCCTGACGAATCATTCTATAATGCGGTCTATTGCACAGAAGAACAGAATCATAACACAAGTCGGATACAAGGAAAACATTCAAACCGGCAACAGCACGATTTCGATTACTCCCTACCACTTCGGTGCTGGACTCTATATCTGCGACTATAACGGCAACTACATAGACTTCATAGACTACAGCATCGATGCTCCCAGCGTTCTCCTTTCGGGGTGTCTGTCATTGCACGACAGCATCCTGTACATCATGGGTGGCTCGCGGTTCGACCTCACGCTGAACAACACCCAGCTTTCCCCCACGGGTAACAGCGTGGCGTATATTGCCAAATATGTCGATACCGCATTCATGTCTCCTTATGTCCATACGGGCGACACAGGCAGTGTGAGCATTACCGTAGTGGGCGACAAAGGGACTTTCGTAGCCTATCCGAATCCCTTCCGGCAGCATGTCACCATCGAGAGCAGCGAGACCTTGACAGAGACCGCCTGGCTCACCGACCTCACAGGTCGCCGCGAGCAGGTGCGCCTAACAGCCGATGGCCCCGGCCGCTACAGTCTCGACCTTACCTCGCGCCCACAGGCTACCTACCTGTTGACATTGATCACCAATGACGGAAAACAGCATACGATAAAATTATTGAAGCGATAGGACATCTTTTCACGGTAATTATCAAAACCTTATTCAACATGAAAGCAATCAAGAGAACTATCCTTCTGGCGGTGTGCATTGCGGTTTCGCTTGTCGCAAATGCCCAGTCGGAGCAGTGGAAGGCTTATTTGGACATCTGCAAGCAGTCCCGTGCTGACATGACACCCTGCGAGATGATGACACTATATGCGCGAACAGATTCCCTGTTTGATGGGTACATTCCTGTGCGCCGTGTGGAAATGAACTACATGGAGGCAGCCCTGCAGTGCGGTGACACGGCGACGTTCAAAAAGATGGCCTTTCGTGTGGTCAGGTGGAAGGGGTGGAATCCTCTTGTATTCTACTACAAAGACCAATACAAGTTCTTGAAAGACTGCGACTATTGGCCTGTATTGGACTCCATTCAGCAGGCCATCCACAGCAAGAAGGACTACCAATACGCCGAAACGCTATATCAGATGGAACTGGAAGACCAAGCGGTACGACGTGCCTTCCACGACCCTGATCACACTCATACGAAGGCCGTCGAGGATTCGCTTTCGAGACGAATGCACGAAGTGGATTCGGTCAACCTCGCCAAGCTAATACGGTTGATAGATACTCTGGGATTCCCCTCATGGGATCGGGTGTGTTCCTACGGTTCACGCTCAGCCTGGCTCATCGCACAGCATGCACACCCATGGTTCCAGTACGGCTACGTCAAACAGATGCGACAAGCGGTGGCGGACACCAACGCCGACCCGTCAAATTTGGCCTACCTTGAAGACCGTCTGCGCACAGGGCGCGGTCTGCCACAGATTTATGGCACACAGTTCACTTCCACAGGCGAGAACAACCGGACGGTGTGGCAATGCCCCACCGCCGACATCAAGAACATCAATCTCCGTCGTGAGCAAATGCTTCTGTCGCCTCTGGAGGAGTATCTCGAGGGTTATCTAAAAACCGAGACCGAACAGGGGCTGCTCGACAGCGACACCCCACTGACAGAGATTGGGGACAACTATGTGCGATACTATTACATCGGCGACCAGTATTCGCTTCAGCCTATAGATAAGCAGGAGGGAGTGACAGATGCTGTGGCATACGCGACCACAGGCGATTACTGCGCTGCAGTTCCCATCTTCTGCTCACGACTCTCGAACCTCTACCTCTTTGTGCGCGACCTGAAGCACTACCTGGAATGCCTTCTGCGTAGCGAGTGCGTAGGGGACCAATACTGCTACATCAGCCATTATGAGGTGCTGGAGCGCATGGTGCTCTGCGGCTACGAACTCGACGCATGGAACCACGCCTATCCCTTGTTGCAGAAGATGACCGACGATTTGACCAAAGGCGACTATGAGGAGTTCTTTGCTCTTCTTTGGCGCGAAGTGGAGCGTGGCAACCTCCACGCCGAAGATTACGCATCGCTCTACGACCATACCTACTATCGACTTTATGGCAAAGACTGGTACGGAACCCTTGCCGCAACCGACAAGCATATCCGTACCGCCGAACCGAAGACTCTCAACGAGCGCCGCCGCGCAGCATGTCTGCCGTCAGCAAGATAGAATTTATTCGTAGCGTATTCCGCACAGCTGCTCGCTTAGTTTAAACAGCCGTGTGGCATTTTCCGTCGTCACCTGTTTATTGTACTTTTTTGACTTGCCATGATGAAAATACAAACCGGCCGGCGGTTCGCATTGCTCGCACAGGTACAGATAGTCCTGTGCAGAGACGGATGGATGCACTCCGATGCGTTTGCGGAATTTCCACACAAAATCCACGATTCCTGTTGTTTTGTTTCCGATGTCCGTGTTCACAAGGCCCGGATCCACACCATATGCATGTAGCCCCTTGGCCCCGTAGCGGTCACTCAGTCCCAGGGCGAAAAGCATGTTGCAAAGTTTTGACTGTTTGTAGGCGAGAAGCGGATTGTAGTGCTTTCTCATCATCACATCACTCCAACGGACTTTCATATTCTTGTGGGATTCGCTGCTTGTCATGATTACGCGCCCTCCTTCCTTCAGAAGGTAAGGCAGCAGTTCATAGGTGAGCCGGAATCCGGCAAGATGATTTAAGGCAAATTGCTGCTCATAGCCATCTTCGGTGGTCATATACCGGCTTCGGGCGCATCCGGCATTATTGATGAGTGCGTACAACGATTCGGTGCCGTTCTCATTCAGCCGTTTTTTTATCTCACCGGCCACGCGAACGACCTCCCGCTGCTGCATCAAGTCTCCAGCGAACCAAGAGATATCGGCATCAGGTATGCCGAACCGGATATCCCGGTCGGCTTTTTCACAATTGGCGGTGCTGTGGCCTACGGCGAGAATGCAATAGCCCTTGCCCGCCAGAAGACGGGTGGTTTCAAGCCCTATTCCAGAGGTGGCACCGGTGATGATGATGGTCTTTTTCATAATGGCGGCAAAAGTACTTTTTTTCGCAATGATTTGAGCCGATTCTCGGCGAGGGTTCTTTATCCGCGCCAGTGTCTTCACTAGTTGGGGGGGGGCGTGAAAAAAATGCTGAAGAAATACTGAAAATGGCTGAATCAATTGATTTTTTCCGAAGGGAATTAGATGTATCGGTTTATATATCAACAAGATACGTTATATAGGTTTTTACGCCGCGAAAACACGCTTTATCTAATACTTCTTCCATTAAAAAGAAGTTTCGCCTTATTGCGTTGAAAGTCAGATGAATAATATGTACCCTTTGTTATTATTCCTCCAGATAATAAAAGAAGCATTGGCTTTACAAGGCTTCTTACATTTGTTCGTTGGTAAACTGTTGTTAGAACGTATGGCTGTCCATCACATCTCCCCCGTAGTCTCCTCCATGATAGCGGTAGAGGTTCACCTTAATGCCAGTGCCGGAAACGTTAGCAGCACCTTCCGGACTGTTCTCAAGTGCTTTGTAAGCCTTTTTGAAAGATTTCTTGGCTCGGTTGAGCGCAGCGGATTCTCCGCCGTTGAAATATAACATTTGGCCGTATTCTGTGTAGCGGTCAGCATCATTTTTCATGACATTAAACATAGAAGGCTCGATAATACTAAAGAAAAGGTCCTGCGTATTCATGTTGTCTGTACTGGAATCCAGTTTGATACAGTATAACCATTCGCTCTCTTCTTGCGGCTTGCAGGAGGAGAAAAGGCCGGACAAGGCAACTATGCAGCCGATAACGGCAATAGAAAATACTTTCTTCATTTTGGCTTTTTTTTGTGAAAAATAATTTAGACGCCGCGAAAATACAAAATATTTCATTTTCCCACCCTCGCGGGAACAAAATTTCCTCCTCTCTCTTTCAGTCCACTGCCATACTTCGCCCATACAATCTTGTTTTTACGCCGCGAAAACACGCATTATCTAATACCATATTGGTTTGTGTTTTGGTTATTTACAACCTATCACTACATTACAATCATTAACCTCTTTTTTAACAGTATCCCCTTCTTTAATC
>JBGUPL010000028.1:0-3343 GCA_045130275.1 Bacteroidales bacterium | reverse complement strand
TACAGTAAAGGTTCATGGGGTCTTTCCGTCCTTCTGCGGGTATCCGGCATTTTCACCGGCACTACAACTTCACCGAGATCCTCGTTGAGACAGCGCCCACAGCGTTACACGATTCGTGCAGGTCGGAACTTGCCCGACAAGGAATTTCGCTACCTTAGGACCGTTATAGTTACGGCCGACATTCACCCGGCCTTCATATCACTGCTTCGCTTGCGCTAACAGATCCATTTGAGCTTTGGGCATTGGTCACGTGTCACACCCTATACATCCTCTTGCGAGTTGGCAGAGTGCTGTGTTTTTGTTAAACAGTCGCCGCGGCCTCTTTGTTGCAACCTCTTACGAGGCACCCCTTCTTCCGAAGTTACGGGGTCAATTTGCCGAGTTCCTTAAAGTGGTTTCACTCGCGCACCTCAGGCTTCTCGCCTTGACTACCTGTGTCGGTTTGCGGTACGGACACCCTGTTACTAAGTTTAGGAACTTTTCTCGTCAGCAAAGCATTTGCGCAACGGCTTCATCCGAAGACTCCACCGCGCATCGGCTTTCAGGCATGTGAGCAGTCATTTAACCCTGCTCGCCCTACGGCTTTGGATTGGCATATAGCCAACTGCACATAGCATACTGCGTCATTCCATCACATAACAAGGCGGTACTGGAATATTAACCAGTTGTCCATCGACTACGCCTTTCGGCCTCGCCTTAGGCCCGACTAACCCTGAGCGGACGAACCTGGCCCAGGAAACCTTAGTCTATCGGTGACCGGAATTCTCATCCGGTTTTTCGCTACTCATGCTTGCATGGTCACTTGTATGAAGTCCACCTCATCTTACGATTCGGCTTCGATCCTCATACAACGCTCTTCTACCATAATACCGAAAGGTACTATTCGCGGCTTCGGTTTCAAGCTTAGTCCCGATTATCTTCGGCGCGGAATCACTCGATCAGTGCGCTATTACGCGATCTTTAAATGATGGCTGCCTCTGAGCCAACATCCTGACTGTTTACGCAACTCCACATCCTTCGATCCACTTAGCTTGAATTAGGGACCTTAGCCGGCGATCTGGGCTGTTGCCCTCTCGACTACGAAGCTTATCCCCCGCAGTCTGACTCCTGTGATACGCGTGTCCGGTATTTGGAGTTTGACAGTTGTTGGTATCCAGGTAAAGGACCCTCGAACAATCAGAGCTCTACCCCCGGCACGTAGTTATGCACAAGGCTATCCCTCAAGATATTTCGAAGAGAACCAGCTATCACTGAGTTTGATTGGTCTTTCGCTCCTATCCACACCTCATCCGAACATTTTTCAACATGAACCGGTTCGGTCCTCCACTTCGTGTTACCGAAGATTCAACCTGGACATGGATAGATCACTCAGCTTCGGGTCTACTTCCAGCAACTTAGCGCGCTGTTCACACTCGCTTTCGCTTCGGCTTCGCCTACTGGCTTAACCTCGCTGCTGAACGTAAGTCGCAAGCTCATTATGCAAAAGGCATGCGGTCACACCTTGCGGCGCTCCCACACTTTGTAAGCACTGGATTTCAGGTACTTTTAACTCCCTTCATAAGGGTGCTTTTTCACCTTTCCCTCGCGGTACTTGTTCACTATCGGTCATTGACTAGTATTTAGGCTTGGAGAGTGGTCTCCCCGGATTCAGGCGTCGTTTCACGTGTGACGTCCTACTTGGGATACCCCTGGACTCGCTTCGGTTTTCGCTTACAGGATTTTCACCTTCTATGATCGGACTTTCCAGACCGTTCAGCTAACTCCCGCTCGTCGTGTTAGGGTCCCGCAACCCCAGTCGGTAAACCGGCTGGTTTGGCCTCTTCCGCTTTCGTTCGCCACTACTTACGGAATCTCGATTGATTTCTTCTCCTTCAGGTACTGAGATGTTTCACTTCCCTGAGTATCGCCCCTGAAACCTATGGATTCAGTTTCAGGTGACAGAGCATTACCTCTGCCGGATTGCTCCATTCGGAAATCCGCGGATCAAAGCTTGTTTGCAGCTACCCGCGGCTTATCGCAGCTTATCACGTCCTTCATCGCCTGTCAATGCCAAGGCATCCATCTAGTGCTCTTAGTAGCTTGACCACCAAAATTCACTGTTTGTGTTTGCTTGTCTCTACGCATTGCATCCCGATGCTTGCACATCGGGCGAATTTGTTTTGCCTGCCATATAAAATGGCTTTCCCTACATCTAACTAACATCTTTAATGTCAATGAACACCGCGAAACTTTCGTTCCGCTGTATCGTCTCCGAAGTCGCCTTCGGTAAAACGCCAACTCTGATTCGCGAAAATGGTGGGCGTACTTGGAGTTGAACCAAGGACCTCGTCCTTATCAGGGACGCGCTCTAACCAACTGAGCTACACGCCCATCTCGGTTTTGGTGGAGCCTAAGGGACTCGAACCCTCGACATCCTGCTTGCAAAGCAGACACTCTAGCCAACTGAGTTAAGGCCCCTTGGTCTTCCGGACTCCCTTCCCGTAGGAAAGTCGCCCCGATTCCGTGAATCGTTCACGTCTTGTAATGAACACCATCTCGGGCGTCCTTCAAAAAATGCTGAATAGTGCGGTGAACCCTTGCATCCGTTGCCGGATGCCAATCCCACTTCTCCGTGGGCTTTACTCTCGACAGGCTAAACCGTGATTTGGTTGAATCGGTTTCCTGTCTGCTCCTTAGAAAGGAGGTGATCCAGCCGCTGGTTCCCCAACGGCTACCTTGTTACGACTTCATCCCAGTCATTAACCACACCTTAGATGCCTCCGTCCTTTGCAGGTTCGGTCAGCAGCTTCGGGTGCAATCAACTCCCATGATGTGACGGGCGGTGTGTACAAGGCCCGGGAACGTATTCAAGGCGTCGTGGCTGATACGCCTTTACTAGCGATTCCGGCTTCATGCAGGCGAGTTGCAGCCTGCAATCCGAACTAGGGCTGTTTTTACGGATCTGCTCCATCTCGCGATTTCGCTTCCCTCTGTAGCAGCCATTGTAGCACGTGTGCAGCCCTGGATATAAAGGCCATACGGACTTGACATCATCCACTCCTTCCTCCCGCTTAACACGGGCAGTATCAGTAGAGTGCCCAGCTTTACCTGCTGGCAACTACTAACGTGGGTTGCGCTCGTTGCCGGACTTAACCGAACACCTCACGGCACGAGCTGACGACAGCCATGCAGCACCTGTGAATCGGCCCTTGCGGGACCCGGTATTTCTACCGGTAGCCAATCCATGTCAAATCCAGGTAAGGTTCTTCGCGTTGCCTCGAATTAAGCCACATGCTCCACCGCTTGTGCGGGCCCCCGTCAATTCCTTTGAGTTTTAGCCTTGCGGCCGTAGTTCCCAGGCGGT
>JBGUPL010000027.1:0-1912 GCA_045130275.1 Bacteroidales bacterium | reverse complement strand
GACGGCGTTACAAATGAGGGTGCCACATATGGCGGTGCAGGTGTGCGTGTGGGCGTCGATGGGGTGGGGGAATGGCCGGCGGGCGGGCGCAATGCCTCGGCATGGCACAGCGGCGGATGAGGGCAGGCCGTCAGGTCTGCCGGGCTTGGTAGCATTGTCGGGACCAGACACGAGTGTCGCAGGCCGTGGACCTGCGGGCAATCATCAAGTCAGTGCCATTTTGAATCAGATATCATGGAATATGTACCGTTCGTCGAATTCGATTTCGTTTTTCCTCAACATATCAAGGTATTCCTCCCGGAACGACCTTTTGGCATGATGCGATTCCTGGTTCAGAATGTATTGAATAATGATAGGGACGTGGGTTTTGGTATAAGAAAACGCCCCGTAACCCTCTTGCCATTCGAATCGGAAATTGGTGAGTTTCTCCCTGTTTATCCATTCCGAGGTTTCTCGTTTCACCCTCAACATCAAGGATGCCAACGATTGCGTCGGACGAAAACCGAATAACAAATGCACATGGTTTGAGATTCCGCCAATGGCCAGTGTCCGATGCCCTTGGTCATTGACGATGGCCGCCATATATTGATATAATCTTTCACTCCATTGCGGTGAAATCAAAGCTTCTCTGTACTTGACAGCGAAGACAGTCTGGATGTGGATTTGGGTGTAGGTGTTGCTCATAATTACTTTGTTAAATTTGAGATGAACTTCAGGGTGCAAAAATACAAAAATTATTATAAAATATTGATATTCAATATTTTAACTAATAATTGTAAAGATAAATTGTATGATGTTGAAGGATATGGCAATACAAAAACAAGGAAGACGCCGTGATTTGCCCGCAGACCTGACGGTCTGCGAAAAATACGCATATGAATCCGCTTTTCCCTACCGAGCCCTTCAGCCCTAGCGGGCTGAAATGGGGGATGGGGACGCCCTTTCCCTACCGAGCCCCGCACCCCTGACGGGGTGCAGGCGAACTCCCCTTCCTTGGGGAAGGGGTGGCCGCAGGCCGGGGTAGGGGTGTCACACAAGTCATCAGGCCTTTACCTCTATTATTAATGATGGCCTGTCGGCCAATCTTTTATGTTACTACCCCGCCCTCCGGGCACCCCTTCTACGAGAAGGGGAATTTTTGCCTTCAGCCCTACGGGCTGAAATGGGGGATGGGGACGCCCTTTCCCTACCGAGCTCTTCACCCCTGACGGGGTGCGTTCGCGGGCGGCGGCGCCGCAAATGGCGGGGCGGGGTTGTGTGCGCGGCGTCGGCGGGGTGGGGGAATGGACGACGGGCGGGTGCAGTGTCGCGGCATGGCACAGCGGCGTTGTAGGCAGGCCGTCAGGTCTGCCGGGCTCGGCAGGGACATTTCATAGCGGGGGCGGGGACAATTCTTACGTGCGGCGCCTGTTGTCCGGTTCCTGCTTCCGTGTCAGGTTTTCGATCTCGGTCTCGCTGAGCCCTGTCGCTTGCGCAATGGTGGAAACATCGAAGCCGTTTGCCAGCAGGCTCGTGATGAGTTGCCGTTGCCCCTCCACCTTGCCCTCTTCGCGCCCTTTTTCGATGCCCTGCTCGATGCCTTGCTCGATGCCCTCCTTGAGGGATATCTCGCGGGCGCAGCGGATGGCGTCCTGTACGTCGGCGTATTCGAGCACGCTTTTTCTGTACGCTTTCTTTTCCATAACGGTGAGTTTTGAATGCCTGCCGTCTTCGAACAGCCCCCGGAACACGTCATCCTCCCGGGCCAGGTCCTGCTCGGCCATTTGCCCCATGTTCTTCAGAATGTATCCCCATTTGTGCTGCAGGTCGGGGAAGTGCATCTCCTTGAGCTGCCCGT
The DNA here is from genome assembly GCA_045130275.1 of Bacteroidales bacterium. Taxonomy (GTDB): domain Bacteria; phylum Bacteroidota; class Bacteroidia; order Bacteroidales; family WCHB1-69; genus F23-D06. The sequence continues at coordinate 75 of JBGUPL010000027.1, read as the reverse complement.
TTCTCGGCGCGGCAAATTTACTTAAATCCAGAAAACAAAAAAATGTCTTTTGCGAAAAAACGTTGTTCCGCTCGT